>JABIHA010000096.1 GCA_018649885.1 Bacteriovoracaceae bacterium | reverse complement strand
CATGGTTTGGTTTGGCGGTTATAATTTTTTTACCTTTGTTTTCTAAATCATCTACAGAAGTACATTGATCTTTGAATAATCTGGAAAACAACTGGAAACTACTCATGCATTTTACTTTCTCATTTGAAGAGAACTGCCGCAAAAGAAAATGGGTGTCTTCTGCCAACAGGCTGAGCGTTTTAACGGTTTCGGAAGGCTTTACCGCGGAAAACAATATTTCTTCATTTTTGTTGACATAGCTCTTGAAGCGAGCTCATTCTAATTGATCATAATGAGTACGGTGCTGCCTTTTGAGATTCAGCAGAAACTTCTTGATAGTTCTGCTAAATAAAGCGATTCGCCCAAGATGACGCATATTTGATTGGATATGGACTGAGTCCAAACGTTGTTTGTCAAAATCAACTTTGAACACCTCGGCTAGTTTTTTAGTGACTTGCTCAAATATCTCGACATACTGACCATCTTCAGTCAGATGTTTGCGTATTGACCATAAGCTCTTGAGGCTCACATAAGCTTCACGGTCGGAATCGCCGGGTACATCCAGGGCATAGCGCCGCCTGGTGTCGAACATAAAATCGCCTACTGCTTTTTCGTCAGTCAGGTCATGCATTTGCTGAAGGACCATCAAGCCAAGCATCGAATACATTTCCTTGCTCGGACGACAATTCTTGTCGTGGTAATATTTGCGAAGAGACTCAACAGGCAATGCTGGAAGTATCACACTGCGAAATATTTCCGCCCATGAATTTTTAAGTTATGAGTGGCGTTTTGGGCCTAAATATTCGAATGGACCGAAAATGTAGCGCTGTTTGTTGTCTTTTACGTGAAACGTAATTAATCCTTTTTATCTGATTGATAATACAGGAGTATTATGATATTATGCTGAAATAGACAAGAAAAATATTCATTATATTGCAAAATATTAGTAAGTTAAGTTAATACTCTTTTTACAAGACCATCACATATTAGTTATTTTCAAAAAATTATCATTTTTATTAAAAATTATTTGGAGGATTAATTACATTATAGTATCCCATATAATCTTCACCCTTAAGCATAAGAACTTTTAAATTATCACGATCGCCAATATCTACAAATGGAACAGTTATTCTTGGTGTGAGCCCAAATCTTCGTCTTTCTGAAAGATTAGGTGCTGAGGAATGAAGTATACTTTCACTAAACAAAAAAAATTCACCTGGATACAATTCTATATCTATAGCCTTTTTTTCATCGATTATTAATGGATCCACAGCTTTATCAAAGAAATCTGAACCTGGAATATATTTTGGATTGGGTACATGGGGATAAAGCTTTTTGTGACTTCCGGGGATAACCCGCATACATCCATTATCTTTGTTCACTTCATCTACTGCTATCCATACAGACAATATGACATTAGGAGAAGGCTGAAAATATGCACAATCTTGATGCCATGGAACAGATGTGTCCCAGCCATAGTTCCATTCTTTTTGATCACTTAATGGAGGTTTTAATTGAAAATTTGATCGCCACAAAACCAAATGAGGGCCTAGGATACTGGCCACTCTTTCAACAAGTTCTGGATTACTAAATAATTCCCATATTTCTTGGTTGTCTAAATGACGGTTGTGTAAATAATCATTTTCTTCCAAATTTTGTTGTTTACAGGTTCAATGATTTGTTTTTGAATAACATGTGATATGTTTGCCATTTCCGTAGGGGAAATTAATTTGAAAGGTCCAATTCAACCCTCTTCGTGGTATTGTTGAACTTCAGATTTAGAAAGTCTCTTATTTTTACAAACCATTAAATTCCTAGATTAGTTATTCTATTGCGTTTTAAAAAATGTACCAGGATTAGATTTAAGTATCTTTGATATTTCCCTATAAACCTTATTTCCAATCTTCTTCCTATCATCCTCCAAAGTTATATTAATAAACTCCAAGTACCATTGAAAACTAAAGTCTATATTACTTTACATCAGAGGGCAGCATATATTTTGGCATATTTTGAAAACAAACAGGTCGTAGGAATCTTCTAATAGACATTGTCCCTACAGAGGTTGCTCCAAAATTGGTCGAAGCAGGGAAGGGGCCTCCATGAACCATACTGTCACAAACTTCTACACCTGTAGGAAAGCCATTGGCTAGAATACGTCCGGCTTTTCTTTCGAGAATTGGTAATAATATTTTTGCCTCATTTTGATCATCTTTATCCATATGTAAGGTGCAAGTCAATTGTCCCGTCAGTTTTTTTGCAATCTCTATCATTTCATTTAAATCTTTCGTTTTTACAACAAGACCAGATGGTCCAAAAACTTCTTCTGATAACTCAAAATTAGTAAGCCAAGTTTCACCTGTTGTAACGAAAAGCTGTGGTAATGCCGCTCGGTTTATTTCACTTTCATTATTCAATTGGCCGACGGCATTAAAAGATGACATGCGCTCGCATCCATCTCGATAAGCTTTTGAAATACCATCCGTCAACATTATTTGTGATTCTAACTTGGATAGTAAAGAAGCCGTTTCTTTTATAAACTTTTCTGCATCAGTACCATCAATGACTATGGCAATGCCAGGATTAGTACAAAACTGTCCAGCTCCCATAGTCAATGAACTTACCCATCCAGATGCTATGTCTGAGCCTCGATTAGTAATTGCTTTGGGTAATAGAAACATTGGATTTACAGATCCCAATTCACCAAAAAATGGAATTGGCTCTTCTCTGGCAGAACAGAGATCAAATAGAGCCTTACCCCCAGTAAGGGAACCGGTAAAACCAACAGCTTTAATTAATGGATGCTGAACAAGTGCTTGACCAACTTCACGAGACCCACCTTGAACTACAGAAACTGTACCAGGATGAATACCACATGCTTTAATAGAATCGTCGATTGCTTGAGCTACAATATCACTGGTGCCAGGATGAGCAGAATGACCTTTGACAATAACAGGACAACCTGCTGCGAGAGCAGCTGCAGTATCTCCACCAGCTACTGAAAAAGCGAGTGGAAAATTAGAAGCTCCGAAAATAGCAACAGGACCAATAGGACGTTGTATTAGGTGAAGATCTGGCCGAGGAAGTGGGACCCTATTGGGTAATGCTATATCATGACGTCTATCTAAATAATCACCATTCTCAATATGTTCTGCGAAAAGACGTAATTGTCCGACAGTTCTAGCTCTTTCTCCCTCGAGTCTTATTTCAGGAAGTCCAGTTTCTTGACTACCTATTTCGGTAATTTCATCACCACGTTTATCTATTTCTTCAGAAATATTTTTTAAGAATTGTGATCGTTCTTTTCTTGATATGTAACCATAACTCGAAAATGCTTCTTCAGCTTTTTTCGCAGCCTTATCAATTAATTTTGGAGTACCAATGTTGAATTCGTGAGTTTTTCCTTTTGCTGGTGAAGACTTAAATGAACTTTCACTGCCTAACCATTCTCCACCTATTAAATGTTTACCTCTGATCATGAAACTACCCTCTATTTAAATAATTAAACGGTTATGTTTTTTTTATCTTTACCAAATTATTATAAGTATCTAGTTCTTATCAACAAAAATAAAATTATTTTCCAAAAAATTAGATTTTACTCTCTCCAAGTGCTTTGTTTAACATATTGCCTATGTCGTACTTCAAATCTTTTAGTGAAATAAGAAAAATAGTTTACACAGACTCCGACCCCACGTCACGTCCACAAACAGTTAAGGAAACGAAAGGAGAATGGAATGAGAAAATGCGAACGAATTCTTTACAGCTTTTTCGCTACTCGGCTTTGACATTTAACAGTCACCGAGTTCATTATGATCAGCCTTATGCAACTCAAGTTGAGGTCTATCCCGGACATGTGATTCACGGGCCTTTGCTGGCAACGTGGCTTTCGTTATTTGACGTAAAAAAAATCTGGACGCACGCTCAAAAAATTCAATTTCATCGGCAAACGTCCGGTTTTCGACTTACACCATTTTACTCTCTCAGGAGAAAATTACGGAAGTAACTTAGCAAAACTAAGTGTGCTGGATCATCAATTACAACTTGCTGTCAGCGCAGAAGCAGAATTTTTTCCGGGGTAGCAGAAAAGTCATGCTGCTGATTTTTCAAAAACCTGACCTTGTCCGTTGAACAGATGGCAGTCTTTGGAGGAGAACCCAATTGAAACCAAGTCACCTACTCCTACCACTTTGTCGCCGGCAGCATGAACTGTTAGTTCTTCATTTTTTTCAGTATTG
>JABIHA010000115.1 GCA_018649885.1 Bacteriovoracaceae bacterium | reverse complement strand
TGAGATACTGTTGATGAGTCATACGTTTTTCCTTTGTTAAAATTGTTCTGTAGTAATTACAATTTTAACTGAAGACGTATGACTCAAAATTAAAAGGCAATTTTAGTCAGGTGTTGTAAACGCGACTCGTGTTACTTCCACTTAACATACCACCCCACATGCATGGCACACTTCTAAAATATTTACTTCATATTTCTTATAAATCTTCTCATATATCTCTTCGCATTTTTACTAGCACTACCCTTGTGCTCAGTAAGAACTTTTCTTAACAATGCTATTCCTTCGCGTCGATCACAAAATGTAGTCTGTTCAAGTATCCACTTTAAAAACTCTTCCGATATATCAATTGCTATACCAATATCTGTTTTAAAACTGGTGGGATGAAAATAAGTTTTATATCCGTAGCGATAAGCACTACGACCTTGATACTTATATCTATCACAATCAAGTAAACCATATCTTTCTACATATTTCCTATAGCTATCAAAACTGTCGTCCTGTTGTAGTAACTTTGACCTCAAGTCGCTGTAATACTCATTATCGATTTGAGAAAAATATTCTTTATTATCTAAAAATACTTTTGCAGAATCTAAGTCATCATTATTTAAAGATACTAAGATACCATTTCTCACATTACCTCCTACTTCAATCATCGCTTGGAGATCATTTCTCCTGTACATCTCGTCAGTTAGGTCTACCCTATACCCTAGGTCAACATCGGAAATATACCTCTCAGGATTTAGTTTATAAAACACATACAAGATATCTCCCGGAACGAACCTTGGTTCAATTTTCTCATAGTTAATATGTAAGCTGTCCTCTTTTTTTGTCAAAATCTCACGTAGTATTTCATGAGCTTCGGACAGCATGGAACCCGATAGCGCTCCAATGGCCTTACCTATTAGTGCACCACTGAGTTCTAAGTCTTCTTTGAATATCTCTTGAAAAAATTGTATATCGAGCTTGCCATAGGGATCACTATAGCCCTGTTCAATCTTATTTATCAGAGTGTCATAGTTTTTAGAAATCGGATGGGAATGTGTCGGGTGTAGAATTCCGATAATATCTCTTGCAGCATAAACCGTTTTATATCTTGCCGTTTTTTCTTCCTTTTTATTTAGCGCTACTTTAATAAGTTCCACTTGGGGTTTTGATAAATCTAGCGCCATCTGTGAGATCGCAATCTTATTTTTTTTGACTTGTAGTTTGAAATGCTTATGCTCCATTTTTTCAACAAAATTTCTTTCAAGAGTTTTCACAAAACTCCTTAGTTTATTATTTCGTTGAGGTGTATCCATTGGAATAAATGAATGCAAAACTTCGTGCACAAAAATGAAACCCTGGGTCTTATCATCACTGCTTCTCAGTAAATCCCAATTAACATAAATATCACTATTTATTCGAATGGCCACTTGTACTTTATCTAATGTCTCTACTGTAACTCCATCAATATCTTCCGTAGCTATTTGAATCAATTCACCTGTTTTGCACACATCGAGTTTTGTAATATTGTCTTCTATCATAAACCTTAGGTATGGTGATTGTGCTTCTATAGATGAGAGAATCTGCTCAAGCATTGGAAATGCAAGGGCTATTTCTGAAGCTTCAAACCAGTCACAAGTTGTGTTGGTTAATAAATCCTTCAATCCAGGATGCCCTTTAGCATCGATAGTAAAATCTCCTCCACCTCGAGTACCAGTAGAAACTCGTTCTTGACAAAAAATATTGCTGCAAAAAAAAGCAAACATAGCAAATAGAATCAGTACTCTGGAAAAGTTGATTAGTTTGCACATGGTAATCTCCTATTTTGTTAAATTAAACAAATGAACTTCTAAATGAAAAATATCTTGTGAATCTTCTTTTTTTGATGCCAAATTTAAAATGTCATCAAAGTAACGATTAGTTATATCTTTGGCCTCTTCAATTTGCTCAGTTGAAAATGAAAAAGTCTCTGAACCGGATACGCGCTCAGAAGGCGTTTGTGTTTCAAGTGCCTTCTGGGCCTTTGTTAACATTTTTTGATAAAAGCTCACTAAGGCCTTATTGGGAATATTTGAGCTTGTTAACCACCTGGAGTTTGTGGATTTATAGACACCGCCTTGGTAGCTGATAAGCTCCAGTCTGATCATGCGATCAATTGCTAGTTCAGCTAATTGTTTATTTATTTTTAATTTTTTAGATACATTGCCAGCGTTAAATTCAAAATTTTTTACTCCCGTTAAAACTAAGATTGGTAAGTGGTACCAATCAGATAAGTAACGAAAAATGTCTACGCTTAGATCATGAGATTCTCTATTGGGATTTATAGTATTAATTTTATCTAGGATAAGCTCCTTAATTTCAGCATTTTTGGCCCTCTCTAATTCTGTCAAAAGACAGAAATACTCGCATTCAAGCTTAGAAAGACCTAGATTTTGACTAATTTTAAACGATAGGTTTTGAGACAGATTCTTTTTTCCAGATAGTATCTCCGAAAGAGTCGAAGCTGCTAGGCCTAAATTTTTTGAAAAAGATCTTAATGAGTACTGTGGATTGTTAGCAACACGATCACCTAAGATTGTTTTCAAATATATTCTGTAATTTCTATGTTGATAAATCATGAGGATATAAATAACACTTCGAGTTATTTGTTGCACTATAATTGCGAACAAACTGCTCGTGATTAGCGAACGCCTACAATTGTTCATATCTGCGCTAATGGAATCTTAATTGTGGAGTGGCCATATGAGCTTTTCTCTTGATTCGGCTTTTTGAAAAAAATACATCATTTTGCGATGTAAAATTCTATGTGGTTGTTATGTCGTTATGGGAGGAGTCATATTAGGCCAAAATAAAAATAGGGAACCTCTAAAAGGATCCCTATTTTTGTATTAATTATTCAAAACATAATTTCTAATATTCTGGATTTGAAAGCTCTCCTACTAGTGCACGCATTTCTTCTTCTGTGAAATTTTCAGCAATTGCCTCTTCAAGCACAGGTATTGCTCCTTCGTCTAAACCATATGTATCTATATTTCTCACTCCACCATCGTCATCAAGTACAAAAATAAAAATATTCGCGGGGCTACCACCTCCAATTCTTGCGTTTATTCCCAGTGCTAAGGCTGCAATCCCCGCAAGGGTGCCACCCAGAGCGCCACCAACAAGTGCTCCGACAACAGAGGGCGTACTGAGGCCAGCGCCATCCTGCTTAATAGCATCAACAGTGACTGCCGTTAGTCCACCAGCCATCAAAACTAATCCAGCTTGTGAAGCGCCAGAAAATAGTGAAGTACAAAGAGCTACAGTAATAAGTAATTTTTTCATAATTGTTTCCTTTTTAGTTTGAAAAAAGAAAGGTCAGTATTGTCCTTCCAAACAAAGTGATTTTGTAAATCATGAAGGATAAATAGCACGTAACAACGCGTCGCGCATCTCTTCTGCGAACAATCTGCTCGCCACAAGCGAACACGCTTAATCTTTCACTGCTCAACTAATGAAAAGTTAATACTTGGTGATGCCTATAGCGCTCAAGGCGGTTTGTTAATATAAGGACAGTTTATCGATTGCACTCTTTAGAGTCTGATCACTTTTGGCAAAGCATATTCTTACCCAGCGTTTTCCCTCATTACTTTTTCTGTAAAATACTGAAGGGGGTATAAAAACGACTCCTGCTTTTTTTATTAGATCCATGCAAAAATCGACGTCTCCTAAATCACTTACTCCTTCAAGGGATGCCATAATAAAATAGGTCCCTCTTGGGCGAAAGTACCTCCATCCCAAGTCATCTAGAGCTTTCATCACCATCAATCTTTTGCCGTCGTATAATTTTTGAAACTCAGGAAGATAATTATCAATCTCTGTCAGGCACTTGGAAAAAGCATACTGGGCCGGGGTGTTCACTGAAAAGGTAATATATTGTCTTGTTAACCTAATGGCCGCACTAATATCTCTTGGAGCCAGACACCAGCCAACCTTCCAACCAGTATAGCCAAATGTCTTTCCTGCTGAAGAAATGACAATAGTTCTCTCTTTGAGACCATCAATTTTTGAAACTGGTGTGTGCTCGTGATCATCAAATGTAAGGTATTCATAAACTTCATCAGAAATAACGTAGCTATCATACTTGATTACTAGATCTCGAATAAGACCAAGCTCGGTGTCACTAAATACTTTGCCTGTTGGGTTGTGGGGAGTATTTAAAATAACCAGTTTAGTTTTACCACTAAATGCATTTTTAAGTTCTCCCTCATCAAAGTTAAACTCACTTCCCCCAAGGCTGACAAATTTGGGAATGCCTCCTCTCATTTCAACACTGGCCACATAAGAGTCATAGAAAGGCTCGAAAATAACAACTTCGTCTCCAGGATTTACAAGAGCAGTAATTGTAGAAAAAATTCCTTCAGTTGCCCCAGTAGTAATAGAAATTTCAGTTTCAGGGCAATACTCTAGCTGATAACGATTTTTATATATTTCGGACAAAGCAGATCTTAGAGGAAGGTATCCAGGGCTTGGGGCGTATTGATTATGACCTGCCTGAACACCCTCAATCAGATATTTTGAGACAAAAGAGGGTCCCTCAAAATCAGGAAAACCCTGCCCCAAATTAACAGCTCCTGTGCTCTTTGCCAGAGCACTCATTTTGGCAAAAATGGACTCATGAAATTTATTTAAATACTCTGATTTTTCTTTCACATAAACCTACTGTCGCATTGGGTCTTTATGACCTTACCTGTGTCGCATTATTGTTAACTAATATGGTTTTAACAAAATCGATCACTACTAATTTATTAGCTGGTTTTTTTATCATCTTGGGCCTCTTATTACCAACATGGAGAGAAAGACTCCTACCTATTGGAACCTATGCTTTGTCAGGAGCCATGACAAATTGGCTGGCAATCCACATGCTCTTCGAGAAAGTTCCAGGTCTTTATGGGTCTGGTGTTATTGAGACAAGATTTGAAGAATTCAAAATAAGTATTAAAGAGCTTATAATGGATGAATTTTTTTCTGAAAATCATGTGGGAAGCTATCTTAATTCAAATGTATTTATCGAAAATATTTCGATTGAACTCAGTCCCATACTTAACAGTATAGACTATCACCATATTTATCAGACCATTGTTGCAAGTATGGTCAATTCACAATATGGAAGCATGCTTAAATTCTTCGGGGGAGAAAAGGGATTAGAAAAGTATAAAGGTCCTATCATTGTAAAGGTGAAAGAGACTATTACAGAAATTGTTCTCTCACCTGATTTCCAAAATAATATATTAGGACAAGCAAGAAATACAGGTATTGAAAAACAACTTATTAAAAAAATTGATGCCATTGTTACCAAGAGACTTGATGAGATTGGACCAGAAAGAGTCAAAGAGATGATGCAAAGAATAATTAGTGAGCATCTTGGTTGGCTGGTAGTATGGGGTGGAGTTTTTGGTGGAATTATTGGGTTGGTCACTGGAATTTTAAGCGAGCTTTAGCGAGAAGAGCTGTCCACCTGAGAAAATGATCTTCTTGAAACTGTTAATCCTAACCCCATATATAATGAGTCCTCACTTCCTATAATATAAGCGTCACCTCCACTAACGACCAAAGCGGCTGTATAGCCAGCATGAAAACCAGTATCAATGGCAAACCTTGGTGTAAGAGTCCTATAACTTATAGTTACACCAGCATTAACCTCTCCATCAGTTTCTCCAATTGTGTCTAAACCCTGGAGTTCTCCTGATCCATAAACATAGGCACTTACAAAAGTAGATGCTTTCCAATTATCTGTGGATACTATTCTATAATTTACTTTTGCACCTGCCTTTCTTTCAACACCTTCATCAAACCTTGTAGTTTCCGCTAGTCCATAGATTGAAAGTGATTCGTCAGTAAAAGGAGTTATTTTTATATAGGCCTTAGTCTTGTCATAAGTACCTTCGTACATTTGAGCTGGGGCCGTTTCTGAAACATTCTCTCGATACCCACTTTGGAGGGTCGCACCAACTTCTACAAATTCAATGTAGGCCTTTGCACCAACACTGACATAATTACTACTAGAAGTATTCTGCTTACCTCCAGGCAAATTTTGAACAGAAGCCTTGTAACCTGAAACATAGAGTTTTGCCCCTGATCCCTGAACATCATTATGATAGTGCAAACCAAGTACTGCCTTCTGAGGAAAACCCATATGGGCGGTCACTGTGTCTTCACCTCCAAATATCGAATCTTCATAAGAGCTTTTCATATCTATTTCTAAATCAAGCTGCCCTCGCCTTTGAGTACTGGCCCTCACTTTTTTCATTGTTAAACGTTTTGCCTTTTTCTCTCTCGCTTTTTCATATTGATCTTTTTCCAGCTCAGCATCAATATTTTCCATAAATATGCTGTATAACCTGGCCTGAGTACTTTCATTGCCCCCTGATTTTTTCTTTGCTTGTCTTTGATAGGCCTGAGACAACTTTTCTCTTTGCTCCTCTCTAACTTTCTCAACACTATTGGGGTAGTATTCATCGTATAGATACTCTCTCGCCTGCTTAGGCTTCATAAAAGTGATGGCCTTTTTCTTAGCAATTGCTCCTAGCCTTTCCCCTACAACTGAAAACTCTCCCAAATCAATGAATAGAGATTCAACAATCACCGCCAGCTCATCTTCATTCCCTTTGAAGGCTTCATCAAAAATAGCTTGGTTTTCTGCAGTGAGTGTATCTGTTCCCAATTGGTAGAGAATCACTTTAACTTTTTCATTAAATATTTTTTGATCCCAACTAGTACCTATCTCTTCGTATTTTTTTCTAAAATGCACTTCCAGTAAATCAACACCTTCCCGTGTCTCAGAACGACCTAGCTTTGCAATAATATGGTCATGGTATTTTTTTGAAAAACTTTCTTTTAAATATTCTGGGAGCAGAATTTTTGAATAGTAAAACTCAGTTAGAAGACCTAGGGTCTTATCTCTTTGCTCTGGTGTGTTGCCAAAATTTCCTGTTTTGATGGCCCTGAACAATATATCTGCAATTTCTCTGGGATTTTCAAAACCATTTTTTTCAAAATACACATAAAAAGTGCTTTTCAGCATTCTTGCATACTCTGGGTCTGTATCTAGCCTATCAATACAAATATAATCACCATTTTCACATATCAAACTATTTTCAATAAGTGGTACTGATAAATCCAACACCGCAGGATTTCCAACTATATGGCCCAGTGAATAGTAAGCTAACGCTCCAGCTCCTCCAAGAGTTAGCATTGTTGCCTGCCCACCTGGTTTACTTAGAGTTTCTTCAATAGCAGAATTTGAATCCCAAAGGGCCCTTGAAAACCCAAACATAACAAAATCAGATGTTATATCACCTTCAAGTCCACTTAGTGCTGCACCTTCTACAGCATTCGATAGTAATTCAAGTCCATCTAGCTCTACATTATCAAGGGTTCCCAATTGGCTATTGATTGTACAATCAGCACAATCCACAGAACCAATTCCATAATAATCTTGTGCAATTTCACTGATGTTATCAGTTAGATTTTCTAAAAATTGTTCAAAAAACTTTACAAACTCTTTCTGGGGTTCAATTTGCAAATAAAGGGGATCGTAGGGTTTTACTTGATCGTAAAGAAAATCACCAAACTCAGCGGCTTTCTGTCCATCACCCTTTTTTTTAACAACAATTGGAGTTGCCTGTTTTTCAGTGTCAATATTTTCACCACTGTGCAAATCACTTATAAGTTCTTCTTCTAAATATAATTGTGTACTCGCTTTTTTACTTCCATCAACATCTTCAAAGGTGACAATAGCGCCCCAACCATTTCCTCCAAGAAAAAGAGTATCCTCTCCGGCTTCTACAGTTGGTGAAGGAGTGGGATCAACAACTTGTGCAAAAGCTGAAATCAAAATCAATGTGAAAAAAAGAACCTTGTATCTCAACGCTAACCTCATAGAGGTTTTCGACAGAAGGTCTTAATTTTTATAGGAATTACTCGAATTTTGTTTAAGCTAGGCAGATGCTACGGTGTCACCTAATTTAATGTAGGTCTCTACACGGTCTTTGGTATTTGAGAGAATATCTTCAGAGGGCTTCCATTTACCAGGTTCACCAAAAATCACGACAGTCGACCCACCAAAAAGAAAATATCCCTTTTCGTCTCCCCTATTAAAAGGTTTTGAGACAGGATGAGATTGAACAATTTTTCCAACGAGGGTTGCTCCCACTTCGACATAGGCAATTTTTCCAAAATTTTCCGTATTTAAAATAGAAACCGCTCTTTCATTAGTAGCGAAGGTGTCTCCCTTATACTTCAGAGCAATGGGATTCACGGAGTGGAGTCTTCCCGAAACTCTATACTCCTCTCCCGTAGTACCTGAGTCGGGATAATGGTAGCGGTGATAATCAACAGGACAAAGCCTTGCAATCATCATGGGCCCACCAATAAAAGGTTTTGAAACTCCCTCTCTGGCGAGAACTGCCTCAGCAGTCATAGTATGGCCCTTGAGAGGAAATTCTAAATCATCAGTAATTTTCTCCCAACCAAGATATCTGGCCTCTGAAAAAGCACCCATTTTAGTGGGATCTTCTGGAAAACTTCTTTTACCTTCTTTAAATCTTCTAATGAAAAACTCATTGAAAGAGCCATAGGGTTTTCCACTTACTGCAGCATTGCTGGGAAGGTACTCATCAATATTGATGTTGAATTCCTGAACAAATCTATCAACTTTCTTACTACTTCCCCGTGTGCTTTGTAGAAATCCATAAGCCTGGCTTATGGGATAACGACATATAATATCAGAAAGAAAGCTTCCAGTATTAGAGTTATAGAGCCAGTGAATAAGCTCACTGCCGTAAACCTTCTCTTCTTCCACTTTCTGGGTATATCTATTGAAAAATTTTATTGGTTCCATGGCATCAAGATACATTAAATATTGAAAATGGGAAAGCTTCCCCCGGACAAACCAGTACCACACTCGTACTTTATTTAAAAAGATATTAACCATTTAAGGACTGGCCCTTTTCGTTTAAAATACTTTGGTAATTCAAAGGAATGATATTTAAATGACTACTTATTTTCTAAGGCGCTTTGCCCTTATTATTCCCACATTTATTGGGGTGACTATTTTAGTCTTCTTTATCACAAGACTTGTTCCGGGTGGACCAGTTGAGAGAATGATTTCTCAGGCCAACCAAATGCAAGCTGAATCGGGGATGAGTGCAGGCTCTGGCCCAGAAATGGCCAATGCTCTCTCTGCAACCCAAATTCAAGAATTAAAAGAATACTATGGTTTCGATAAACCCATCATCTCCTCTTATTTCTCTTGGTTAGGGAAAGTTCTTACTGGAGACCTTGGAAACTCAACGAGGTATGGCGACAGTGTCTTGTCCATGATCATGGAGAGAATGCCCATTAGTACTTATTACGGGTTGATGTCTCTTTTACTCACTTACCTAATTTGCATACCATTAGGTGTAATCAAGGCGATTAAACATCTCACTCACTTTGACAATATTACTTCAATCATTGTTTTTATTGGATATGCGGTACCTGGATATGTTGTGGGTATTGCTCTACTTATTTTTCTTGGAAGCCAGCTGGGTTGGTTTCCACTGGGCGGATTTGTCTCCGAAGGGTTTGAAGAGTTAAGCTTCTTTGGAAAAGTATTTGATATTTTATATCACAGTGTCCTTCCACTCAGTGCCTATATGGCCGGAAGCTTTGCAGTACTAACATTTTTAATGAAAAACTCTCTAATGGATAACTTGGCAGCTGACTATGTAAGACTGGCCATGGCCAAAGGTTTGCCTTTTAAAAAGGCCGTATTAAGACATGCCATGAGAAATAGCCTAATCCCCATTGCTACCAGCTTTGGCAATAATATCTCACTTATTATAACTGGATCTTTTCTTATCGAAAAAATATTTAATATCGATGGCTTCGGACTGCTTGGCTATGAAAGTCTTGTGGAAAGAGATTATCCTGTAGTCATGGGAATACTTGTTATTAGCTCCCTTTTATTTTTAGTAGGAAATATCCTCTCGGATATTTGCGTGGCCATGGTCGATCCAAGGGTGAAATTTAAATGAGAAGCTTTAAACTTAATCCCCTCACTGTAAAGAAAATCAATCGCTTCAAATCTATCAAAAGAGGCTATTACTCATTTATCATATTTAGCCTCTCACTTTTCTTTGCCATGTTTGCTGAGTTTTTTGTAAACTCCAAGGCGATACTGGTAAAATATGAGGGAAATTATCATTTTCCTACTTACTCAGATGTCATCTCCGGTGAAACATTTGGATTAGACTACAAATACGAAACAAATTATAGAGAACTAAATAAACAATTTGAAAGCGAAGAAAGTGACAACTTCGTCATCATGCCAGTATTTCCCTACAATCCACTTGAGAATGATTTGCAAGAAGGAATCTATCCTCCTACTGCACCCAATATGGATAATCAACATTTTCTAGGAACAGACACAACAGGAAGAGATATTCTTGCACGACTTGTTTATGGCTACCGCATCGCCATTGTTTTCTCCTTGGGGCTTCTTCTAATTAACTATGTCATTGGTATCACCATTGGATGTTTGATGGGGTTTTACGGAGGCTGGTTTGATATTATTGTACAAAGGATAATTGAAATCTGGTCAAATATCCCCTTTCTCTATGTTGTGATTATTGTCTCATCAATTGTCGTTCCAAGCCTGGGTGTTTTGATGGGAATTATGGCATTTTTTGGCTGGATGGGTATGACTTGGTATATGCGAACAAAAACCTATAAGGAAAAAGAAAGAGAGTATGTCCTGGCAGCGAGAGCTTTAGGAGCAAAAGACAGAAAAATAATTTTTTCACATATTATTCCCAACTCGATTTCTCTTATTGTGACTTTCATTCCCTTTTCCATTGCAGGTGGAATGACCTCACTTACCTCGCTAGACTATCTAGGATTTGGACTTCTGCCCCCAACACCAAGCTGGGGAGAACTACTCAGTCAAGGAACAAGCAGACTTGATGCTCCCTGGATTGGAATTTCAGTTGTTTTTGCCATGATCTTAATACTTACAATGATAACGTTTATTGGGGAGGCCATTAGAGAAGCCTTTGATCCAAAAAAACATACAACGTACCAATAAAATAAAAAAGGACCACCACGATGAATTTGAGATTTACTTTTTTAGCGCTGATCTTGATCTTCAGTTTCTCTTGTAACAAAGAAACAAAAAAAGTCGAAAAAGTAAGCCAGGCAGATGATTCTAGCTCTGAGCTTTATCAAATATCAAAAACTCCATTGCCTTCTAATTTAAACTGGGAATCCAACCTAACTGATCCTATTTATTCCAGCCCCAATGCTGTGAAGGGTGGTAGTTACAATTCATTTATTGACAGCTTTCCACTTACTTTAAGAGTAGTAGGTCCTGATTCAAACGGCGGATTTGCGGGAGTCATTCGAGCTCTACAGTTGAGCCCCACTGATTATCATCCCAACACAAGAAAGCCAATTCCAATTCTTGCTACCGAATGGGCCCATTCAAAAGATCTTACAACGATTTACTACAAATTAAATAAGAAGGCGAAGTGGTCAGATGGAAAGCCACTAAGGGTTGATGATTTTATTTTCGCTCTCGAGATGTATAAATCCAAGCATATAGTGGCTCCCTGGTACAATGAATACTATACCAAAAACTTTGCTAAAATTATTAAATACGATGAGCACACGATGGCAGTAGTTGGGAAAAACCCTAAAAGTAGTGAAGACCTTCATTACTACTATGGACTTGGTGCTTTCCCAAAACATTTTTACAATTTAAGTAAAAACTTCGTTAAAGACTACAACTGGAAAATCCCACCGACACTTGCCCCCTATCAAATCGATGTAGTTAAAAAAGGTAAATACCTTACCCTTAAAAGAGTAAAAAACTGGTGGGGTGAAAATGAAAGATTTTTTAAAAATAGATTTAACGTTGATAAAATTAAATACACAGTTATTCGAGATCAAAATGTTGCCTTTGAACATTTTAAAAAAGGTGAGCTAGAATCTTTTGGACTTACACTTCCTGATTTTTGGCACAATAAGGCAAAAGGCAAAATTTTTGACAGTGGGTACGTTCACAAACTTTGGTTTTACACAAAGTCGCCACAGCCAGAAATGGGAATGTGGATGAATCTTGATAGGGAAATTTTCAAAGATATCAATACACGCAAGGGCTTCTCACATGCCATGAACGTAGATAAGGTTTTAAAAACAGTGCTTCGTAATGACTATGAAAGACAGCACAATGCCGCCACAGGGTATGGTAAATATTCCAATGAATCAATTAAGGCCAGAAAGTTTGATCTAAAAAAAGCTGGCTCATATCTAAAAAAAGCTGGATGGGAAAAAAGAGGGGCTGATGGCATTAGAGTCAAAAATGGGAAACGCTTTTCAGTTAAAGTACTTTACGGAGCAAAACATCACAATGACAGGCTTGTGGTTCTTAAAGAAGAAGCTAAAAAAGCTGGTATTGAGTTAGAATTAAAATTAATGGATGGAAGTACTGCTTTTAAGGCCATGCAAGAAAAACAGCATGATGTCGCCCATAGTGGATGGGGAGCAATGTGGAAACCACAATACTGGGGACAATACCACTCCGCCAATGCATCCAAGCCTCAGACCAATAATTTTTCCAATACAAATGACAAAGAGTTGGATAAATACATAGACGGCTATCGATTGGAATTTGATTCAAAAAAGAAGGCCAAGCTTTCAAGACAAATCCAACAAAGAATTCATGATCTCTCAGTTGTCGTTCCGACTTACCTTATTCCCTATTTCCGTCAAGCATACTGGCGATGGATTAGACTGCCGAAAGATATTGCCACAGAAGTTTCTGATAGCGCGACTGATCCACTCGGCTTAACAACTGGTGGACTATTTTGGGTTGATAAAAAATTAAAGAGTGAAACTAAAGAGGCCATGAAAAATAAAGTCCGATTTAAACCAGAAACAATTATTGAGAAAAAATACAAAACTAAGTCATAATTTATGGAAATAGTATTAGAAGTAAAAAACCTTTCAACAAGTTTTGCCACCGAAGCCGGCCGGGTGCAGGTATTAAATGGCGTAAACTTTAAAGTTCCCAAAGGAAAAACCGTTGGGATTGTAGGTGAAAGTGGCTGTGGAAAATCAGTTACCTCGCTTTCCATTATGAGGCTTCTTCCAAAGCCTTCGGGACAAGTCGACAGCGGTGAAGTGATCTTTAAAGATCGTGACCTTCTAAAGCTACCTATAAGTGACATGTACCAAATTCGCGGTAAAAAAGTATCGATGATTTTCCAGGAGCCCTTAACGGCACTTAATCCTGTTCATAAAATTGGAAAACAATTGGGAGAAGTTTTTGAGCTTCACTTTCCCAAGATGTCACAACAAGAAGTCTGGGATGAGTCTGTTCGAATTTTAAAAGAAGTTGGCATTCCTGAAGCTGAAAGAAGAATGAGTGAATACCCTCATCAGCTTTCTGGTGGTATGAGACAAAGAGTAGTTATAGCCATTGCTCTCGCTTGCAAGCCTGAGCTTTTATTTGCTGATGAACCTACCACAGCACTTGATGTGACTATTCAGGCCCAAATTTTAAAATTAATGAAGAACCTCCAAGAAGACATTGGAATGAGTATTATATTCATTACCCATGATCTTGGAGTTATTGCTCAACTTTGTGATGAAGTTGTTGTCATGTATGCAGGAAAAGTTGTTGAAAGAGGTCCAGTTGAATTAATTTTTGATAGCCCAAAGCATCCTTACACCAAAGGACTCCTGGCCTCAATCCCAAGACTTGACCATCCTAGAAAACAAACGCTCGCAACAATTGAAGGCATGGTTCCAGACGTATTTAACTTTCCCTCAGGCTGCCGTTTTCACACTAGATGCCCATATAAAATTGAGAAGTGTACTGAGGCCGTACCACCAGAAGAGTGGATCGACGGCATCAGAGAAGTGTCGTGCATAAGATACAAAGAGATTTAAGGAATTAAAGTGAGTGAGATTCTTTTAAAAGTAGATAATTTAAAAAAACACTTCCCAATCCATGGTGGATTTTTCCATCAACACGTTGGTAATGTCTACGCTGTAGATGGAATCAATTTTGAAGTTGAAAAAGGTGAAACCATTGGCATTGTAGGCGAAAGTGGTTGCGGTAAATCGACTCTCGGAAAAACCCTACTAATGCTCCACAAACCAACAGATGGAAGAGTTTTATTTGAAGGAGTTAATCTCGGCTTACTTTCTAAAAAAGAACTTCGATTAAAAAGAAAAGATATTCAAATTATTTTCCAAGATCCATACGAATCCCTTGATACACGTATGACCGTTGGGACAATTTTATCTGAGCCATACCAGATTCATGGAATCGGAACTCCAAAAGAGAGATTAAAATGGGCAGAAGAGCTACTTGAAAAAGTAGGACTTCCCCCTAGCTCAATTGATAGATTCCCCCATGAGTTTTCTGGAGGCCAACGGCAGAGAATCGGAATTGCCAGAGCTATTGCCCTCAAGCCAAAACTCATCTTATGCGATGAGCCTGTCAGCGCCCTAGATGTTTCTGTCCAGTCGCAAATTCTCAATTTACTTATTGAGCTGCAAAAAGAGCTAGAGCTTACCTATCTATTTATTGCCCATGATCTTGCTGTGGTAAAACACATATCCGATAGAATTGCGGTGATGTACCTTGGAAAGATTGTTGAATTTACTGATGCCGATACTCTCTACCAAAAAGCACTACATCCCTATACTCAGGCCTTGATTAAATCAATTCCTCAACCAGATCCAAAACTTAGGGCCGAGCTCCTTGCACTTGAAGGAGAAGTCCCCTCCCCCATTTTTCCACCAAGTGGCTGCCATTTCCATACTAGATGCCCATATGCAACTCAGCTGTGCAAAAGTAAGGTCCCACCACTTGCTCCCGCGCCGGGAACTAAAGGCGATAAACACCTTGTCTCATGTCACTACGCCGGAGAAGTTGGCTAGCTTTTTTTACCTGTAAGAAGTGTATAAGTTTTTTGAATTGGTAATTTGGCAAGACTTTGCGTCCACTACTAATGCATCCACAAAGTAAGTTTGGTTTAACCGTAGAGAGCTTATATAGAGCTGCTGATCCTCTTCCTTAAATGCCAGTGAATTGAGTTGTGGAAAGGTCTTTTTTGCCTGAGAGAAGACTCCCTTCCTAAAGGAGATCACTTCAAAGCCTAGTGAGAACAGTGAGCTTTCGTATTCTTTTTTCACAGCTTCTAAACATTCACCGAATGCTGAAACGTTTAAGATGAGTGCTGTAAAAATGAGAAGAACTGGTAGTCTCTTAATCAACAAATATCCCCAAAGCTAAGTGTGTGAATAACTTTTATAGGTAAGAAAATTTAAATTAAAGACGCGCAGGCAATATTGTAAATATTACACGTGAAACACACCGCATCATTAGATGAATTTATTTTTTGAAATAAAACCTTGGATCGATTGCCCACCTGTCAGTCTCTAGATTCTTGTCGGCGATATAGTATTTTTCAAGATTGTAGTCGATTTCCTCAAGCCGAGCTTCAAGCTCCTTGTAATTTCTGAGCACCACAATTCTGTCACTTTCCAGCTCATCAACTTTTTCTTTCCACTCTAACTCAAGCTTTTCACGAAGAACTGAATACCTCTTATTCATTGCCTCCATTCTTTCAATATAGCTATCTAAATTCTTTTGAGTACGATTTTTCTTGGCCTCTATCGCCAGACGCTTTTTTACTAAAATATCAATTAACTCTTTTCCTGTTTCAAGGTTTTCCTTTAAATCTTCCGAAGCTACAGAGACATAGGATCCAACCGTAAAATATAATTTCTTTATACACATTTCATAATTGGGCACTTTTATCAGCATATATTCATTTGTCTTGCCCTTCACATAGCCAAGACACTTATTTCTTTTAAAAGATGGATTCCAAAACTTGAGTCTATCACCCTTAGTCAAATACTTTGCATTTGTAAACTTGGTTCTGAGCCGAACTAAGGAGGCCCGCCGGTTGAGTCTAGATATCCTCGCTCCAAATTTTGAAATTTCATTACAAAATGCACTTGTTACTAGTATTGAAAATGAGAGAAAAGCAGTGATGAATAAAGTCATCCAACAATTATAACATGAATGAAAAATGGACTTTGGGGTTTTTTACTAGATTAAAATACTCTGGTTATAAGCTGGCAATGGAGCCTTTACCAATTCCTTCAAATGCCCTTACAGTAATGCTGTCACCAATATCTACCATTGATTTAGAGGCCTTCGCAAAGTAAAGCCCAAGGTTTTCAACAGTGCTTTCGATGGGCAGAAAATAAACCATTGATCCCGGCAAAACACATTTAAAGATTCCTTGTCCTGATTTGTAAGTTACCACAACGCTCTCAATTTGGTTGTGTTTGCCTTCAGGCTCTTTTCCATCCATGACGGCCAAAATTTGATCTTTGTTTTCTACATTATCCCAATAACAAAAATGAATATTACCAGTGAATTGTTTTTCGCTAAAAGTTTGCTCGAGCTCGCGAGATCTTTTCCCGTTCCGTATCACATTGATACTATTTCTGTGGCCATGAAATAATCTCTGGCAATTGCCATAGTGATCTCTCAAGCCGTGAGTATAGTGAAAAATCTCATCATCTTCACTGAAAATCTCCTCTCTTAAGGAAATTTTTACTGAAGAAATATTATTCGGCAGCTCTTTTAAGACAACGTCCTCAAGGTAAGCACTAATATTTTCATAGCTAACTGTAGCTGTCGGTATTTCACAAAAAGCTTCTAGTGGGCCTTCATAGTAAACACTTTGATCACTAGTTCCGAATTTGTAATCTACAACTCCCACTTCACCATTTTTTTTCAAAAGCCCTTGGGGAATAACAAACCGGTGATCACAATCTCTATCGATAATTTCTTTTACTTTCTTTTTTGCATGAGAAAAATCAAATATAACACCCTCGTCATCTGTTTCACCAACAAACTCAACATCTGCGTATAGTGAGTTACCAACAACTCCCAGAGATTCATCATAGTAGGCATAATCTAGTACTGTGACACCATTGTAAAAAAGGGTAAGTTTCATATTCTATCTTTTAATCGCTACGTTTTTTTTAAAGACACCGCTAGCGATAAATTCTTTTTTGTGGAGTGGCTCTTCATATTTGAGCATTTTAAAATCGTCGAATAAACCGAGGAGCTCGCCTTCTTTTAGAAGGTATTTGTCCTTAGTAAGTTCATATCCACTTAACTTTTTTTGAGAAAGAGTGTGAGACTCATAAATTAAAATGCCACCAGGCTTTAACCATTTTCTAATTTTTTCATTGAGCTTTCTATCTACAAAGTAAAAGCAAATTATAGCGTCAAATGTTTCTGGCCTAAAATCATATTTCTCTAACGAGGCAACAATTGTTTTAATCCTTACTTTGTATTCCTTAGCTAACGCCTTAGCCTTTCTTACGGCCACGGAACTAATATCAACTCCAGTAACCTTAAAACCCTTCCCTGCTAAAAAGACAGCGTTCCTTCCTTCGCCCATCCCCATATCTAGAACGTGACCACCAAGAGGTAGATAATCGAAATTTTCAGCTAGAAATTTGGCAGGAGATTTCCCGTAGACATAACTTGAACGAGAATATTTCTTGTCCCAAACAGTTTTGCCATTTCCAAAACCTTTAAGACCTGGAAGTTTATTGAATCTTCCGACATGCCTTGAATTTGCACTACTAGAAGCGCTCGTCAGACACAACAAAAGTGTAAGACAAATTACTGAAATTTTAGAAAGTCTGTTCATAATGAAACCCCGTCATGGTGTATCATTTCTTGTTTTTAAAGACAAATTTTGCGGTGAATTATTTTATATTCGACAGAGGAGGTGGATCGAGTTCATTATCTCCCCCTGTGATTTCAAACGCTTGAGAATCGTCTTCCAGCTCGAATTCCTCTTCAGTTGTCTGAATATCAGAGGCCAGGCCAAAAAGTTCTTTATTAATAACTTCTTCAAGGGCCAATAGATGATGGTCCAAATTTCTAATTTGGTTTCCTAAGTAATCTTCCATCATGGCTGGCAGGTCTTCTGTGTGATAGAAATACCACCTAAGCTCATCAATTTCGTTGTAAAAAATATCTAGCGCTTCGACAACCTCGCGGCTTACGCATGCTAGAGTATCAATAGAAATACCTTCATATTTGTTTTTAAAAATTTGATCAAAGTGTTCTCTGGTTCTTTTTATAACAAAGATATTCATATAATCTTTGCTTCTTTTGCTAATCCTATTAAAAAGGGATCTAGCATCAAGTTTTAAAAGAATTAAGTATCTCTCAGTTATTACATCATTCATATTTTCATGGCAGTCACTTTGGGAAGTGCACTGCTATTTCCCCCTGGCCACTTATTTTTCCGCTTACTCTCAGCCTCAAACATATTGAGGATATCACAACATATTTTATCATAACTTAATGGCAACTTGTAAAAATGATAATTTCGCCTTGTTAACGTCGAATCAATTTCGCTTAGTTTTCGAAATGAAGATAGATGAA
This sequence comes from Bacteriovoracaceae bacterium, assembly GCA_018649885.1. Taxonomy (GTDB): domain Bacteria; phylum Bdellovibrionota; class Bacteriovoracia; order Bacteriovoracales; family Bacteriovoracaceae; genus JABIHA01. Next base: position 9,248 of record JABIHA010000115.1, on the reverse strand, counting down.
ACAAGCTTAATTTATTAGTTTTGAGTAATTGTAATATTAGTCTTTGATTAATACTTCCAAGCCCATAGTGATCATCCAAAAGAGCTTCAAGTATCACAACTTTAACTTTAGGAAAGTATTGTGAGAACTGTATGATTTGATCATAGTTAACGGGAACCAGATTAATCCCTTTTTCCCTAAATGCAGCTGCAACCTTTAGATAGAGTGGTGAAACCTTCTCGCTTAGAACGAAAAAAAATACAACTCTTTCACCTTCAATTTTGGGCGTCTGCTTATCCATGATTACTATTCGGCTAATTTGTTAAACTTATTTAATGGCCTGAAGTGATTTCCGCAATAATATTTTCAAAAGCTTAACTAAGAAAATCCCCAAAAGTAATGAGAGGATCCCACTATACCTGTCTAAAAAACTCAGGCTTCCCGAGCTTCTGTCCCCAGCAAAAGCTGAAGGTGCGCATGAAAAATTTCCATCGCTTCCACTTGCTGAAGTATCTGAGCTTAGACTTGCCCCTGAAGCGACAAAGCCAGTTTGTTGTCTGTAGTAAGTTTCATCAACTACTGCATTGACGCCAGCTATGTCATCACTTTGAAGTACTGTTAGATTTGTTAGGTAAGCCGCCATAATAGCATATTCATCAGAATGGCCAAGTCCTATAGTGTGGCCTATTTCGTGAAGAATTGTTGCTTTAAGTGCTCCGTTGGTATTAGCAACAAGATAATCAAGATTTCCATTTAAAATTATCTCAGTTTTAGTAATATTTGTGCCACTTTGATATCTGATTGTGATGGCCAGTGTATTTTCATCGTCAAAGCCAGTTTCTTCGGCAAAGTTATTTGACCATCTTATATAATTTCCTGTGTATGGTCCTTGTGAATATCCAGGAGTTGTCTCCCAGATAGTTCTTCCCGCAGACGTATTCCACTCTTCGATTGATTCATTTACAAGGCTTTCTAAGAGAGGACCTTCACTACTATCAATGACAAATTTATTGAGAGTTATTGGCAGGCTTCCCCAGTAATATCCGGACTGAAAATCAGTTGTATAATTGTATGAAAGTGCATCGTTTGAATTGAATAAAAATGCCACAATAAACAGAAGAACTGTATTCCTAATCATCACCCATCCTTGAGTTTCAAACTTCCGTCCTAGAAGTTAATTGTGATTAAAACTGTGGTTAGGAAAAGTCATCATGAGGAGTAATAGAACAAATTCTCTTATTCCTTCTCTTGATGTGATAAACTTTCCCAACCTCCAGATTTAATCCCCCAAATTTTAATAGAGGAATAACCTCCGTTTCCTCTAAGTCACCCTTGAATGTTTTTAAATTCTTAAAAACAACACTGTTTTTGGATAGGGAGTTAATAGGAGGGGCTGGCTCAATGATCTCAACAACCTCACCTAGAAATTCCTCTGAACATGGACTCCTAAATAAACTGCTGAGTGCAAACGCTTGCGAATTAATGAAAAGAAAAAATGCAAAGGAGAAAATAGATACTCGCAAAATACTCATTGAACTGCCCTCCTAACTGTAACCCCTAAATCCGTGGTTGCCCTTCCGGGCTCTCATCCTTGATCATTTTTGAATCCTATCCTTGGACTCAACTGCCCTACAAATATGCATAGCTCGTGCCAAAAGTATTTGCTCAGGGATACGAGCCAACTCACTGTAATCGCGACAATTGTATCAAAATCTCCATGGTGGCATTTTGAGCTAGGCCAGTGTCGAATCATGGTTTTTGGTGATGATTTGGGAATCTTTAGAGATTTTTTCTTAATTGAGTGCTTTTAAATAAAAGGAATTTACTGTGCTATTTTATTTTCAAAAATTTCCAAAATTTAAATCAACTAATTGCCCCAAAGTTACGAAAATTAAGCCAATGAGAATTAAAAGAATCGTTTCTTTATTATACGTGCTAACTGTATCCATATCATTTTTATGGATTTACAACTCATTTCATCAAGTCATCGATTATGACCAATCGATTCAGGCCCTAAAATTAACAGCTCAAATTGAAGCTAGAAAACTTGATACAATTGTTGTTGCGATCTTTCTCATATCTTTTTTCTTCACTGTCTATCTTGCCGTTATGGCAAAAAAAGAATCATATGAAGAAAACCCTCATCTATTCAAGCAAATATTCAACCAAATTCATGATGGGTATTTTAGATGTGACCTTCAAGGTGGTATAAAACTCATAAATAAAACAGGCTATCACCTTCTTGGCTATAAAGAAGAAAGTGACTTAATTGGGAAAAATCTATTTAAAGATGTATATCTTGACGAGAAGATTCAAACAGACCTATTTGAAAAACTTGAAAATACAGGATCAGTTGATCAATATGAATTGATTTTCCAAGATGCCAATACAAACCCCATAATTGTGGAATGCGATCTTAGTTTTACCAAAGATTCAAATCACAGGACCGTTGGAATTGAAGGTAGTTTTCGAGATATCACCAAGAAACTAAAACTTGATAAGAAACAACAAGATATGGATTTAAAGTCGATTCAAGAAAATAAGTTAGTCTCTCTTGGAGCTGCTGCTGCCGGAATTGCCCACGAGATTAATAATCCGCTCGCAATAATAAAAGGAAAAAGTGGGATTCTTTTAAAAAAAATTGAAGATGATAAATACGACCCAGTTTATTTCAAAGAGTCCTTACAAAAAATAAGAACAACTACCGACCAGGCAAGTAATCTTATCTCCGTCATGAAAAATCTCTCCAGAAATGATGAAAATGAAGAGATGAAATTTGAAAACCTATCTAATATCATTGATGAGTTAACTTCTCTAAACGGTGAAAAGATTAAGGCTTACGGAATTGAATTGAAGATTTCACCAAGCACAAATATAGAATTACTTTGCTCATCACTTAAATTGTCACAAGTTCTAATGAACCTACTTGAAAACTCCATCGACGCCATTATCAATGCAGAGAAAAAATGGATCGAAATATCCATTATTGAAACCCCTGTGAGGATTCAAATAATGTTTACTGATTCAGGGGAAGGACTGGAAGAAGAAATAAAGAGCAGAATATTTGAACCATTCTTTTCGACAAAAAAAGACAAGAAAGGAACTGGACTTGGATTAAGCCTTGCCAGAAGACTAGTAGTTTCTCAGCAAGGCACTCTTCACTACCAAACAAATAGAGGCCACACTTGCTTTACCATCTCACTTCCAAAAATTGAAAAAAAGATGGCCTCTTAAAACTTATTCCTCTTCTTTTTTAAAATCGCCGTGTCCTGCTTTCTTTTGAGAATTGAGAACTTTTAGGATTAAACGTGCTTCAGAATTTTTATCAGAGATCAAAAGGGTCTTTACTTTTTCTAAGCCTGCTTTAAATTTTTCGATTCTTTCTTGGTAGGATTTAAAAAAACCGGCTCTCTTATTGACGCTTAAATCATCAGTCATGGCCGGTTTTTCAGGTTTTGCACTATCTATAATAACAAGTAAGCGATCAATGGCCTTTAAGGTAATGGCGTTCTTTGCTTGTTTTCTAGAATTCTTAACAATGAACTTCCATTCTTTTTCCCAATTCTCCATTATCTTGTGAAGTTCGGTTTTATCACCATGTTCATGACCTTCACCATCAGCAAAGCTCACAGATACAGCTATTGTATTTAAGGCCAGTAGTAATACTATCAATTTCATAATTTCTCCATTTTGATTATTCTTCAAGAAGTTCTAAGTTGGTATCTATCCAGTCTAGAATTTCTTCTCTTTGTTTTTTCTTTATCTTTCTCTTTGGTCTAAATTTTTTATAGGCTTTAGGAGGCATAGTTTCAAAATCAATTACCTCATTTATTGAAAGCAGCACATCTTCTATTTCATCTCTTCCGCCGTAAGGAAATTTCCCAGACATATCAAACTCTTTTACTGCTAACTTCACTTCTTTTTTTAGTGCTGGTAAAAATACATACCACGGCCAATGGTCCTTATTGTGACAGTGGAAACAACTTTTACTTACAACTGGTTTTAGATCTTTTTCAAAAGCTGCAATAACTTTGTCCACGCGTTGTTCATAACTAAGTTTCTGAGCGTGTGCAACTATGGGAATCATTGCTGTTATTAATAGAATTACTTTAAACACTTTATACCCCCTTGATATTTTTCCAATGTGTACAATGTAAAGATGATATTGAACAGGAAACAAAGCTAATATTGGGGCTTTTTCACGTAAATCTCATGAAGCAAAAACCAGTGAAAGCTAAGCAGTTTTTTATAAGACCGCTACTTAAATTTTATCCATAATAATTGTGATGGTAATAGGCTGCCCGTTATTCGTGGCCTCTACATTGTACCTGGCTTCTGTTCCAGAAACTGAAACAATCTCCATTTCGAGTGGGCCATTGACTGCATCAACTAGGCTTAGCATGACTTTTCCAGCCGCATTAGTGACAACATTCCAAGTGCCAGAGGAGTCTACGTCCGTATTGCTACAAGGGGTATTTTCAGTATATTGATAATTTTTGTCGTCTACAAAATAAAATACATCGTCTGCATCACACGCCTGAGATGGTTGATAGTTTCCTTGGAAAATCACTCCTCTTTCAGACCAGCTACTTCCAGTGAGACTTGTTTTTATTTGACCAGGGTTTAGGGGAGCAACTCCTCCATTAATGCCGCCATCACCACCACCTGTAGTATTATTATCACTATTACAGGCACCTAAGGCCAAAAGTATTGATAAACAGATGATATATTTCATGAGGCATTCTCCTGGTTAGAAATCTTTCTACAATAAAATCTCCCAGGTGAAAAATTTTTGAATCACTCTATATAAAAAAAGTGATCGGCTGCCTTGAAACAGCTGATTTATCCGCCAGCATAAAAAAGGCCTTTGCATTTGCAAAGGCCTTAATTTATTCAGTAATTTAATTTTTTAAAATCTACCACATATGCGAGGAAGAATCTTACATCATGCCTGGCATTCCGCCCATGCCGCCCATTCCGCCTGGCATTCCACCAGCAGGAGCGTCATCTTTCTTAGGAAGATCAGCAATCATTGTTTCAGTTGTTAGCATAAGGCCTGCAACTGAAGCAGCATTTTGAAGAGCAGATCTTGTAACTTTAGCTGGATCGATAATTCCTGCCCCAACTAGGTCTTCGTATCTACCTTCTCTTGCGTTGTATCCCCAAGTAGCACTTGCATTTTCTCTTACAGTATTTGCAACTACTGAAGCTTCAAGACCAGCATTGGCTGCGATTTGTCTTAGAGGCTCTTCAAGAGAACGTCTTACGATTCTAACACCAAAGTTATACTCGTCATTTTCAAGATTCAGTCCTTCAAGAGCTTTAGCAGCGTGAAGTAGAGAAGCTCCACCACCAGCAACAACGCCTTCTTCAACAGCAGCACGTGTTGAGTTAAGGGCATCTTCAACTCTGTCTTTTTTCTCTTTCATTTCTGTTTCAGTTGGAGCACCAACATTTACAACAGCAACCCCACCAACAAGCTTAGCAAGTCTTTCTTGAAGTTTTTCTTTGTCGTAATCAGAAGATGTTTCTTCGATTTGAGTTCTAATAGCTTTTACTCTTGCATCAACATCAGCTTGAACGCCAGCACCATCAACTATAGTTGTATTTTCTTTGTCGATAGAAACTCTTTTAGCAGTTCCAAGCATTTCTAGCTCAGCTGTTTCAAGTGAGTGTCCTAGCTCTTCAGAGATAACAGTTCCACCAGTTAGTGTAGCAAGATCTGTTAGCATCTCTTTTCTTCTGTCGCCAAAGCCAGGAGCTTTAACAGCAGCAACATTTAGAGAGCCTCTTAGTTTGTTAACAACCAAAGTTGTAAGAGCTTCACCATCAACGTCTTCAGCAACAATTAAAAGTGGTCTACCTGTTTGAACTGCTTTCTCAAGAAGAGGAAGAAGATCTTTCATGTTAGATACTTTTTTGTCAGTGATTAGAATTTGTGGATTATCAAAAGATACTTCCATTTTTTCTGGATTAGTTACGAAATATGGAGAAAGATAACCTCTATCAAATTGCATCCCTTCAACAACATCAAGAGTTGTCTCAGCAGTTTTGCTTTCTTCAATAGTAATTACGCCTTCTTTTCCAACTTTATCCATTGCTTGTGCCAGTAGATCACCAATCTCTTGGTCATTGTTAGAAGAGATAGATCCAACCTGAGCAATTTCTGCATTTGTTTTGATTGGCTTACTGGTAGCTTTTAGTGAAGCAACAACAGCAGCAGTTGCAATGTCGATGCCTTTTTTAAGATCCATTGGGTTGTGACCGGCAGCTACAAGTTTTGCACCTTCACGGTAAATTGCTTGAGCAAGAACAGTAGCAGTAGTTGTACCGTCACCTGCATCATCATTTGTTTTTTGAGCAACTTCTTTAACCATTTGAGCGCCCATATTTTCAAAGGCATTCTCTAATTCAATTTCTCTAGCAACTGAAACACCATCTTTAGTAATAGACGGAGCACCAAAAGCTTTTTGAATGATAACATTTCTGCCTTTTGGTCCTAGTGTTACTTTTACTGCATCAGCGAGTGTATTTACACCGCTGAGAATTAGAGATCTTGCACTTTCGCTATACTTTAATTCTTTTGCTGACATAATTTTAATCTCCTATATCAATTTGGTATTTATTCCATAATTCCTAAAATATCGTCTTCTTTCATTATCAGATAGTCAGATCCTTCAACTTTTACGTCAGTACCTGCATATTTTCCGAAAAGAACTCTATCGCCTTTTTTGACGTCAAGAACTCTGATAGATCCGTCATTTAAGTGATACCCACCACCCACAGCAACAACTTCACCTTGGGCAGGCTTTTCTTTGTGTGTATCGGGAATAATGATACCACCAGCAGTTTTAGCTTCTTCTTCTACTCTCTTAACAAGAACTCGATCATGTAATGGTCTAATGGCCATGTTACACCCTCCTTTTGTGCGCAGCGCGCTTTTATAACTAATTTAGGATTAAAAACAGTAATTTAGTATCGAAACACAATGTAATATCGCCCTGGCGAGTGTCAAGGTTTGGAGTGTGAAAAAAGATGTAAAAACTACCTTTTTATGAGGGCCTACTTATTAAATTATTTGAATTCTGGTCAGATTTGGCCGTTTTGACGTAAAATGGAACACTTGAGGGATATAGCTTAGAAAGCTGTCATTGCGTGAAGCGTTGCGCCGTGATAAAACCGCCAACATTGAACACTAGATTGAACTAGGAAATAGATTTGGGTGATAAGACTTTTTCAGACCTTGAACAGTGCCAGGTTGAGCTTGTAAAGCTTCAGTACCATGTTCGCGAGTCCGATGAGAAGATTCTCATAATGTTTGAAGGTAGGGACACTGCTGGAAAAGGCGGAGGAATTCTAACTTTCGCCCGCCATTTAAATCCTCGTTATATTAAAATAGTTGCCCTTACAAAGCCTACTGAGCTTGAAAGAGGTCAGTGGTATTTTCAACGCCACCTTGTCCACCTTCCTTGCCCAGGACAAATCGTTTTCTTTGATAGAAGTTGGTACAACCGGGCAGTCATTGAGCCAGCACTTGGATTTTGCTCAAAGCTTGAGCATGAGCAATTTCTTGAACAAGTTGTAAATCTTGAAAATATGCTGATCCAAAGTGGAATACATATTTTTAAATTTTGGTTTTCAATTAAACCTGAAACCCAAAAACTGAGAATTAAGGACAGACAAATCAACCCACTCAAAACTTGGAAGTTGTCCCCGGTAGACCAGTTGGCCCAAGAAAAATGGAAAGTTTATACCAGGTTTAAAGAGAAGATGTTTTTAAAAACAAGCTCAGAAGTTTCACCTTGGTATGTGATAGATGGAAATGACAAGCAGATAGCTAGAATGGAGGCCATCAAACTAGTTTGTAGCCAATTTGAATACCCAGATAAAAATGAAGAATTAATTGGAAGCGCTGATACAAGTGTCATTAAAAAAATTACAAGTCCAGAGTCATTCGACAAATATTTCGGAAAAGACTCTGATGATTCTATTTACTAATCAATCTTAAATGTTTCTGAGTTAACATCCAACGAAGCTCAATCATTCCATTAGAATATTCAATTAAACAAACTCCACCCTTTTTAAATCTAATATATTGACTAGAGCCTAGTAGCTTTAAAATCAGAGCTGAAACAGAGGGTTCATGTCCAACAAGGGCAATAACCTCATCTTGACCAAATTTTTCTAGAAGACCAATACTAGAGTTTGAATCGGCTTCAACATTTAGAAGGCCAGTAATTTCAAGGTCTATATTTGAGTAACAGCTACCAAGTATTTCCGCAGTTTGAATGGCGCGAGTATATTCACTAGATAGTATTCTATCCACCTGTGGGACAATTCTTTTTATTCCTAGACTTGCCTGCCTAAACTTTTCAAGGCCTTCTTTGGTTAAGGGTCTTTGCAATTCTGACTCATCACCTTTAGACCACTCCAAAGGATCCATTGCAATACCATGTCTAATAAAAAGTAGTTTCATTGAAGCCTTTATTTAAATATCCATTTTGCAATTAAATTCTATTCATGTCTACACACAAGAATTTGTAGCATTTGTTAAATTTCTTTAATTATGAGTTTTTAGGAAATTCTTATTGACCTAATTCATGCTGCTCTTCTAAGAGACTACCTCTTCTCTCAGCTAGCTCACCTCTCTCGCGTTGAATATCATCATATGCTTGCTGGGGATTATCTCCTTCAAATTGTCCTCTGAGTAATCTTTCTTCCTGGGTTTTTAATTCTTGCATTCTAAGCTCTACATCACTAATAGCATCGTCCACCTCATCAACCCTTGCTCGTTTTGAAGCAACGGCCCTCTCGGCTTCATCTCTGGCTTCTCTTTCAACACTCGCTCGAGCGTCGGCTTCCCTTACTTTTCTTCTTCTATCAAGTTCTACTTGAGCTTCGGCTGCGGTATGATGATCCTCATCAACCTTTCGTATTAACATATCATCAGATGTTTTATCATCTACTGGCCTATGAATCCTACCTTCTTCCACTCGTGCTGCCTGGGCTTCAGGAGCATCAAATTCAGCTGCTTCAGCTGCTGCAGCTCTTTCCCTTGCAAGCTGCTCTTCAAGTGTATCTGCTTCTATAGCTGATGGATCTTTTTTTGCATCTCTACCAATTTGAACTCTTTCAGCTTCTTGTCTTCTTGCAAGTGCGTCTGCATCCAATTGTTCTCTACCGGCCAATGCTTCATCTGAAAGAGGTTGTTCACTGGGGTTATCAAGTCCATCTGGTCTACTCATTCTATCAAGTTCTTGCTGAGCAAG
>JABIHA010000097.1 GCA_018649885.1 Bacteriovoracaceae bacterium | reverse complement strand
TCTTTTTTAACTTCTAGTAGAACACTTTTTAATAATTTATCATCACTCATTTTCTCAATCATCACCTCTAACCTCCAAGCTCTCCAGCAGCTTACCACGGTTTTACCGCCCAAATATTGCTCCCATAAAGCTCTGCTAGGACCACTGTACTTTAAATTTAATTAGGGACCCTGAATAATTTTAGTGAAGTACCACCAAGACCATTCTAAGGAGTATAGGCCCCCCTAAAAAAGAATCTCATTACCATTTCTCCCTCTATAAATAGAACGAAAAATTATCTCCCAAGCACTATTTCCAAATAAAACCTATCACCAAAGTCAGCTTTTCCAGAATTGAAATTCCTCCCCAACCCTTCCCCATAAAAGCAATCCTCAAAACCACATAACAACTACAAAATACCCACATCACAAAACTCATCAAAACAACTCTAAGCTATACCGTGATAAAAGGGCCGCCACCCAACTAGGCCTGAAACTCAACCTTCCCACGGCCCGTGAACAACTATTTCTTTTTTGTTAAAGGTAAGAATACACTGTTTTGATTTAGTGGCCCAATGCATTTAGTCCCAAAAGTGTGGAAGTACAAATTAACAAATTGGCAAAGCAAAGGTGCCAAAGAAAAGGTGGCACCTTCTATGATGTGGTCGCAACTCTAATGGTTCCGATTTCTAGGATTCTCAAAAATCCTTTATCTTGCTAAATTTTATATAAATGCTTGAGTTTAAATACGGGACTTAATGAGCAACATCTCCGAGAATCGATTTTCCTAGAGATGTTGAATATGTATTTTTTGGATGACTAGAGTTTTAAATTTATGGCCTTGAGCCAAAATTTAGAACTTTCACCAGCGGAATAGTTAACACAAATGGATTTACCCAACGAGTTTAATACTAAACTCTTCACATACTCATCCTTTAGAGTTTTTTTACTTACTGCAAACCCGTAACTAAATCCATCATGACCAGGTTTAATGATTACGCTAAGTTCAATATTTCTATTTTCTTGAGTTGTGTCTCGTTTGATTGAGATAACTTTGCCACACGCTCAACTTAGGCCGGAAGGAAGCACTTCTTCATTTACCAATGCAAATGCATCCATTGATACGGCGAAAGTTATTAAAGTACAGATTAATAGATTTTTCATTTTTTTCTCCAAATGATATTGTCCCAAAACTTCTGTGTTTTTTCTTCAATAGAAGCTTGGAACTATTTAAGTTATCTAAATATTAAGGGAGAAGATCTTTTGATTGTGTTTATAAATTTAGGAAGAATAGCTTTTGATTTTTTCAATTTGAAGTGTCCAAATATTAGTCAATTTCCAATCTACTAGTGGAGTGATCTGCTTGTGCTCACAATTCCAATCGTTTCTAAGTACCTGATTTGTGGAATTTGCTAGCGCTCCTAAGTGATACGCCCCTCTAAAAGAGCACACAAAGTCCTAGTTCGAGTTCAATGGAAGTAATCCCGTAACTTCAAAATAAATAACCGAGCATATCCACATCCTCATTCTGCCACTCAGAATTACCAGTCTTCTTTATCATCATACAATCAGCGAGACTGTCTTGTATTATTCCAACCGTTTTATGTTCATCAATACCAAGCCACTTACATCTGTTCGAAACACTTTGAAACCCTAGACGATGATAGAGCCTCTGATCATCTGCAAATAATACGATGAAATCAATTTTATTTTCTTTTGCAAGACTTTCAATTTCCAGGATCATTTCCTCTGCCAGTCCCTTTCGTTTGTGAGCGGAGTCTACACATAAATCAATAATTCCAAAAATACTTTTGGAATTTCCATTTAGTGATATGACCCTGTGGTCGACTCCAACTTGACCAATAATTGTATTTTCAATGGAGCCAATTAATCTGAAGTGAGGAAGTTGCTTGAAGTATATTCTACTGGACAAGCAATCGGGGAAAGCAGACTTCAAAAGAGTTTGAAGGCCTGCTTTTTCCAAATTGTTAAGCTCATATTCATTTTTCTTTACGATTTCCAATTACTCATTTCCTCAAATTAAGTCGTCAATTTTTTCTCAAATTCCTTTCCAGATCTAAAAATAAGATGGACAGGAGTATTGTAGAGACTAAATTCCCTTCTAATTCCATTTTGAAGATAGCGTCTATAGTTTGCGGGGATTCCTCTTCCTTTATTGGTGAATAAAAGAAATGTAGGTGGATTGGCCTTCACTTGAGAGGCGTATTTCACCTTGAATCTCTTTCCTCTAGAATCTTTAAGGGTTACAGGGTGAGTTTCTACCATGTGACCAATTAAATCGTTAAGCCTTGAAGTTGGAACTTGAGAGTTTCTAACTATAACAGTTCTTTTAATTGCTTCTTTTAACGAGTTTACTCTACTTCCGTATTTTGCCGAGAGCGGAACCAATTCCACATAGCCAAGCCATGGGATATCAACTCTTAGCTCTTCCAGCCACTGATTTTGGGCCTTGCTTGTTTTCAATTTATCTTTCAAAAGATCTATTTTGTTGAGACAAATGATAATGGACTTCCCTTTTTCTAGGGCAATATCTGCTAGTCGTCTGTCTTGATGAGAGATCCCTTGGGTAGCATCAACAAGAATCAGAACGATTTCCGAGTCTTGAATAGAGCGAAGAGACCTATAAATACTTTGATTTTCAATTTCCCCGCAAACACTTTTCTTCCTACGAATTCCAGCAGTATCCACAATCAGTAGTGATCTCCAGTAACTTCCATTACTTTTATCACATGGGCCTGCGTCAACTTCAGAAACTTCTTCTGCCACTTCACAAGCTTCAGCGTCGCCTAGAATATTTTCTACTTTATGATCAACTCCGGCGTCGTCACTTAAGGTTTCAAATTGCTCACCGTTTGCATCATCATCATCATCTTCATCTTGAAAGCTCTCTAAATCCATATCAGAAACATCAAATTTATCAATGCACTCTTGCTTTATTTGGCCAGTTTCCTCATCAACCAATAATTTTTCAAACTCTCCCCAAAATTCGTGATTGTTTTTGTGACCTTTAAAAAACTTATCAACTTTTGAAACATCTTTACCAAAATAGATATCGAAATATCCTTCGATCGGGTCCACTGTGGTACCTGCAATATCACTTACCAGTGCTCTTTTTGCACCTAGAAGCTTATTTAAAAGAGTAGATTTACCTGCATTGGGTGCACCAATAAGAGCAAGCTTAGATATGACATCTTCTTTTGGACAAACTCCCTTTTGGATTCCAAACTCAGTTGAAAGCCTGGCGTTTTGTTTGTCCCGATGGCCCTTTGCAAGTTCTAATAATTTAGAGTCTAAGCGAAGAAAACCAACACCGTGAGAAGCAGAAACAGGAATTAGGTCTTCACTGTCAATTCCCAGTTGGTAAAACTCGGCCTCTTCCCCGTCTTGTTTATGGGTGTCCATTTTGTTGACTAAGATCCAAAATGTTTTCTTCTTTCCTCTAAGAAATTCACTGATTTGCTGATCGAAAGGAAGAAGCCCTTCCCTACCATCTACAATAAATAAAATATGATCACTTTCATCAATGGCCATTTCCGCTTGGGCCGCCATAAGATTGAAAAACTTCTCCTCTTTATTGACTCCAGTAAGCTCGACCTTTTCAGGATAAAAGCCACCTGTATCCACAAGGATGTAATCCAGTGAATCAGAGTTCACTTCATCGACAATTGTGCCTACACCATAGTGGCGATCTCTTGTGACACCAGGGATATCATGAGTCATCGCCTTTGATGATTTTTTCATCAGTCTATTAAAGATGGTACTCTTACCTACATTTGGTCTGCCAATAATACTGACAACCATCGTTTGTGTTAAACGGCTCATCTTTGCCTCCAAACCCTTCTAGAGTCTGTCGCTCTAGGTAGCCCTATTTCTTCAAGAAGCTTATTATTGTTGAACCATTTAGGAGCAACTTTTACGTGGAGGTTTAGCCTTACAGGGCCTCCAACCATCGCCTCAATTTTCTTTCTAGCAGAGGTGCCTATTTTTTTAATGACACTGCCTTGTCTGCCAATGACAATCGCCCTTTGGCTGGGTCTATTAACAATAATTGAAGCACTGATAAAGGCCTTACGGGCCTCTTCTTTATTTACATTAAATTCTTTAAATTCATCGATAGTCACTGCAAGCTCATAGGGCAGTTCTTGATCAAGGCAATGAAATGCCTGCTCTCTAATATATTCAGTGGCAAAAAATCGCTCTGATTTATTGCTAATTGCATCTTTCATATAATGATGAGGTCCTTCCTGAGCAATATCACAAAGATCACCTGTAAGAAGATGAACATCACTTCCATCCTTCGCGCTGATAACATAGAATTTTTCTAGAGAGGGAATCACTTCCTGAAATTTGGTAAATGCACCAGGTAAGTCAAGCGTGGCCAATTTCTCAAGAGACAAAAGATCTTTTTTGGTAAAAATCACCCAAGTCTTTCCAATCTCACTATTAAAATTGAGAAAAAATTCCTGAAATTGCTTTCCAAGATCTTTTGTAAGATCCATTAAAAGCAGATTCACGTCTACGCTTTCGACTCCATCCCTTGCTTGTTGATTGAGCCTCTTATTCATCTCTTGAGTTGTTTTGTGAACTCCGGGAGTGTCGACTAGGATGATCTCTGTGTGATCGATTGTGAGGACACAATGGAATTGGTTTCTAGTAGTTTGTGCTTTGTGAGTCACTGCGGACAAATCAAAACCTAGAAGATAGTTAATCAGTGTACTTTTTCCCACATTTGGCACACCCAATATCCCAGCAACGATGGATTTATTATGCGGATGTTGATCAGTTAATAGCATGTAATTCTCCCTATATATTTAAATATTTCTTACCTTCAATTATACTTTTAGCAAGCTCAGCAGTTCCTTTCTTCTTAGATGAAAAGTGCCCACTTTCGACTACAGTTCCTTTTATTAATACACTGATAAAAAACTTAGAATCCACCTCATCTTTTTCTTCCACCTGATAGACTGGAAGTTCTTTGTACAAGGCCATGGTCTGTTCTTGAAGCATTGATTTTGGATCGAATTCAAAGAGAATATCTGTAGTGAATAAATCACCAAAACTATCTTGGTATTTCCCAACAACCATATCTAGAAACTCAAAACTTTTCTGAATATTTGAATCTAAATATATGGCCGCAATAATGGCCTCAAAAGTGTCTGAAAGCTTAGAAGAAGAGAGATGCCCATCTTGAGATAGCTCACCTCTGCCCACTAAAATATATTCTGATAAATTGATGATTTTTGAAAGCTCGTATAATCTTTTTTCATTCACTATCGCCCCTCTAAGTTTGGACAACTCTCCTTCAGAGGCACTCGGAAGTTCCCTAAAAAGCTTAGTGGAAACATAAGTTCCAAGCAGAGAATCACCTAAAAATTCCAATCTTTCATTATCGTGGAATTGGAAGTTTTCAGGAATTTCATGAATAAATGATCTATGGCTTAAGGCCTGCAGAACAAGGGCCTCATTATTAAATTGGTATTTGAGAAGACTTTGAAACTGGGCAATGATTTGGGTGCCAGGTGTTGAATTAAAAGCCGTGACGAAGCAGGGTTTTTTATCCCATTGGCATAATTGTGTTTTTAACATTTCAGCAAAGTGCATAACACTCTTTTGTTGTAGTTAGTTAGGTCGTCTTAGGCATAGGCCCTTAGTATCAATCTTCAAATGTAGCAGTGTGTATAACACCCCAAATTATCTCTTGGCAAGGCGTTATACTAATTAATTTGTCAGATAGAGGGGCAGAAAGTAAAATCCGAGGCGCTCAGACAGCTTTAAGCTATTCAAATAAGGTGCATCCATGCAACAGATCCCATCTCTTCTCACTTTTGAAGAGGATTTTTACCAGAACCTCAAAAGACAAGGCAAGAGTCTTAACACCCTTAAAAACTACAAAACTGATATCCAGTGCTTTAAGAAATTTTTAATATCTAAGAACTCTGTTGATCACTTGAACAATTTTAATGAGGGTCTTGTTGGTGAGTATCACCAATTTCTCAACCAAAAATACAATTCAGATAATTCTAAGAGAAGAAGAATTCAGGCCCTTAGACTATTTTTTGACTTCCTAATGGCGAAAGAAATTATTGGTGATAATCCAGTCAAAAAACTTCCTTCTGCACCTAAATTTTTAGATATTCCAAGACCTACTAGCTACGATCATCTCCAAAAGTTATGGGATGGGATAGTAAAGGGATCTAAATCAGAAAAACCACTTGAACAGCTGATGTATCACAGAGGAAAGGTGCTCTTTCTTTTGATTTTCGACTGTGGCTTAAAGGTCTCTGATCTGGCAAAGCTAAAGCTGTCTCAGCTGAGCTTAGGAACAAAGGCCAGGGTCTTAGTCACTCCACTTAAAAGAGACCCCTACAGCATCCCACTAGGCCCCTACACCGTTGAAGTGATAAAGGAATACATTGAGCTTTTGGATGCTCAAAAAGAGCGTGATCACCAAGAATTTAGTGAGCTACTATTCAACGGAAATCCCTTTCACATTATCTCTGGTGGTATTTCACCCAGAGGTGTTGAAATTATGTTTGAAGACTATCGTAGGAAATACGATGTGGTGGCCACTCCTAAATCCTTAAGACAGAGTTGTGTTTTTAAATGGCTACATCTTGGTCGATCAGATTCACTTATTAAAGAGTGGCTAGGAGTGGCACCAAGCTATTCTCTCAAACTCTATAAATCACATATGGATTCCCACGTAATTAACGACTATTTTCTAACTAAATAAGCAAAAAAAAAGCCTCCTAATCCTAGGAGGCTTTTAGCAATTCTTATTATGATAAGTTTTTATTTATACATAAAGATCATGGCCAGTGGTGCGAGAAAGAAGACAAAACCAATGTACACTGGTGCAAGTATCTTATTTTTAGCAACACCTGCAGCTAGTGACTCACAAAGAACGATTGGAGCTCTTCTCATCTTAGGATGAACAAACCAAGCAAGCATTCCGCAAATATTGAAAAAGAAGTGAACAAGAGCAATGGCCAGTCCGTGAACGTTGCCAGCGAGGGCAGCGATTAAGGCAGTAGCAGTTGTTCCTATATTGGCGCCAACAGTAACAGGTAAAATACTATTTACGGTAAGTAGACCTGCTCCGGCCATGGGAACCAGTAGTGAAGTAGTTATTGAGCTCGATTGAACTGATACTGTTACGGCCGCACCGATAAGGATACCTAGAGAGGCATTTTTAGTAAGCATTCTATTTATAACTTCACCTTTGTTACTTTCAACGATGACTTTCATCAATTTAACAATAAATGAAAGAGCAAAAATAATGATAATGGCAGCGATAATCATCTGGGTGATACCAGCAGCAACACTCTCAAAGCCAAGAGTTCCAGTCACAAAGTGAGAAACGGCTTTAGATGCTGGCTTGAGTGCAGCTTTAATAGGCGAGCTAAATTTTCCGCCTGAAGCTGAACCGTATAGAAAAGTTGCTGCAAATGTTGCTGACTTGCCTAGGAAGCCTGTTGCCATTTCAAGTGGAAGGAAAACTATTACGGAAAGCAGGTTAAACATATCGTGAACCGTAGCTGCCGAAAAGGCCCTTTCAAAGTTTTTCTTATCTTGTACATAACCTAGAGACACAAGAGTGTTTGTCACAGAGGTGCCTATATTGGCCCCCATAATCATGGGTACTGCGCCCGTCACTGTAAGGGATCCCGCAGAAACCATGCCGACTATAATAGACGTGGTTACAGATGATGACTGAAAAAGTGCCGTTGATAACATACCGGCCATTAATGCTAAAAATGGGTTGCTTTGAAGACCAAGCAGTGATGTTGCAAAGTCCTTACCCATTAATTTGATACTGCCACCTAAAACTTTTACTCCTACTAAAAATAGAAATAAAAGACTAATTACAGCAACTGCCCTTAAAATGATTTCAGTAATGTCTTTTGCATTTAGACCTGTTGAAACATTCTCATTAAGAAGCTCGCCACCTTCTTTTGCTTGAGTACTCATGTTCATGTTCTCCTTCATTTTTTAATAACCATCTTATTTAGACTCGGCCTAAAATTCGCCATAGCTCTGCTCTCGATTAAGGACAATCTAGCAGCTTTTTACGCGTGGCAATAGCCTTTGAGAATAACAAAACATAATCTTGACATAGTCAGTCACCTTCCTAACCAAGTAGGCATAACTCTCTGATATTATATGGTTTGTCTTAACGAATCTGTGGTAATTATTACCCAGAATTTGATGGAATGTTAATGCTCTTGTTCCAATGCAAACGTACTAAAAAACTGGAACATGAGGTCTGAAGTTTTTATATGAGACTACTACTTAAATCTGGCGTCTTTCCAACGGTGAAATTCGCGGCTTATCTTCCTCTCCCTTTGGGGTCTTTTCCCCACAGGAACACCCTGGTCGTGATCAAGGTACCAGCGATCAGAAAGAAGCTCTGTGCGGTCAATTTGATAGAAGTCTATTTCGTGATCTAGCTCCATCAGCTTTCTTCTAAGCTCTTTTTGCAAGACCACTTCGTCTTTTTTCTTTTGGATTAACTCAGAAAGTGCATGCCTCTTCTTCTTTTCTATCTCTATAATTTCTTTATCAAAATCTGCAGCTACTTCTAATCTTTTTTGATCATAACTCCATAAAAAATGGTTGATCTCATTGAGTTGCTTGAGGAAGTCTTCCTTTCTTATAAGTAGATGCCGACGGTAATCAGAAGCCTCTTTTACTCTCATAACAAAATCTTTAGAGACAAACTCAAGCCGTGTCCCCCTTCTAAAGTACTCATCATACTCCCAGCACTTACCTATGAAAGGTACAAAGAGAGTGATGTGAAGTTTTTCAACCCCTCTGACAAATCCCTTACATGAACCAGAGCCATTTTTCATAGAAAAATCAAGACGATCCCCCGCCCTCAGAAACCGCACATTATCCATCTCTGATTTAACTTTGATTATTCTATCTAACGAGTCTTTGTCTGTAACTCTGGCCGTAAACTTGTGATATTTAATAGAATTGTCCATAAAAGCATGTACATGCCTACTAACGACCCCTTTACTGGGCATTTCAGGCCTCACTCCAGCTGCTAGTAGCACTGTAGGCAATAATAGAAACCCAAATATTGAAGAAAACTTTGTCATACCCATATTATCCACCAAGGCCCAAAAATATACGAGCTCTAAATGTGGGTATTATCTGCCTGTTTTGATCAAGATCGTTTCTGACTAGAAGACTCTGCTTTTAACAAATTTTTCATTTCAACCGATAAGTACTGCAGAAGACCTATTGCAAAAGGTGGTTCATGACTGGTCGTCTCTTTTACTATTGCATAATTATGACCTTCAACATTGTTTTTGCTCTCTCTTGTGGGGGACTTAAAAAAACTGAGTCTATAACTACAACTACTACAACTGTTTCTAATGCAACCGTAAATGGCAAATGGCTTGGTGGGAGTATGCCCATATCAGTAAGGGTATCTACCTCGTACAGTGGAGCTGAAAATACTCTTTTAACAAGCATGGGCGATCAATGGGAAAGCGGAACAGGAAATGCTGTGAATTTCTTTTCATTTGGCGCTCAAGTGGCCAATAAAAGTTTTACAGACCTTAATGACTATTATGATAGCGAGTACGGTATCTACCAAAACAATAATTGGCCCACAAGCGTGTCTTCCTTTGCACTGGCCATCACACAATATTTTGGTTTTAGAAGAAATGTGGGACAAGCAAGTGAATATATTGAGCTCACCCATGCTGACATCATCATCAATGAAGATTACTTTAATTTTTCAACAAATAGCGCTGCTGGCACCTACGACTTACCTACAGTTGTCCTTCACGAGCTAGGTCACTTTGTTGGTCTTAATCATACCAGCACTACTCCTGCTGTAATGGCACCAACTCTAGCATCTCAAACACAGGTTAGAAGCCTCTATACCCACGATATTAGTTCTGTAAAATCAAATTACGGTTTAGCGGCGCTGATGCCAGTGGAAGAAGGTGTGGATGCTGGTCCCTACTCTATCAGCTTTATTAAATCAGAAATGGAAAACCAAGAGAAGTCTTATGAAGGCGAATTTGTAAACGGCATGATAGAGCTTAAATATGATGGAACTTGCAATCACTATGTGAAATCGACAGTTGTGGACTCCCACAAATATATGTTGCGGAAACTAAAGGGCATGGCAACCAAGTCTTTCAACGACCTTTTTAGCGTGTTCACTCGCCACCTCCAAGGACCTTGAGACAGATTCACCGCGTACAGTGTACTCTCCTATAAAATAAGATAGAAATGCATCCCCGGCACCTGTGGTATCCACTACTTTTTCAACTTTTTTAGCATCGACTCTTTGTGAGTTTTGCTCACTAATAAATAGCGCACCCTGGGCCCCAAAAGTTAATAGAAAATCTCGATTGTAGTCAGCTGCCAGCTTTTTCACCTTTAAAACCATCAACTCATCATAGTGGTCAAAACCAATAACCGCCATTTGGCACTTACCCAGATAGCTTTCCACAAAATCTAAATCATAGGAAAAGTCTGATAAATCCATAAAATCAATGACAAATTTTGACTCTGCCTCGCAATAGAGTGAATCAAAGAACTTTTGGTTTTGATCAAAAACAACTGTCACCACTAAATCATGATTTTCAATTAAATCTAGATCATCTCTGGACAGAGAAAAATCTTTAAACACCCCTTCATGATAGGAGATAAATTGTTTCTCTCCACTTGGAAGGACTTCTATAATCTGACTAGGTGTACTACCTTGGTATCTCTTGCCTAGAAATTCAATGCCCTCTTTTTTGCAAAAGCTGAGCACTCTCTCAGCACTTGCATCACTTCCTATGGGAGAAAATAATGAAGTCTGGCACAGCTGATTGTAGTCTTTCGTTAAATGGTAGGCATTATTAAGAGAGCAGCCCCCGACGAAGCTTTGAGATAAGTTTCTATATTCATCTATTCCTGCATCACCCACACAAATTATCTTCATCTGGAGTTTTCGATTTCACAAATTGTTTCGATTAGCACGCTTGCTTTTGCACGGTCTATAATTCCTTGGGTCATGATACTAGTTCCCACCATCGCACCATCACATATAGGCCACAAATCAACAGCATTTTCACTATTCAGACCAGAGCCAAGGAAAATGGGAATATCAGTGCCACTTTCATGGAGAGACTTGAGCTCCATGACATCTATAGGCTCTCCCGTTATTCTCCCCGAAACAACCACAGCGCTACTGCTAAATTTTCGGGCCTCACCCGCACTTTCAGCAAGAGTTTTACCTGGAGTAAGTAATTTTGCATATTTTACTTGGATATCAGTATAGAGATCGATATCAACAGCACCGATTTTTTTTCTAAAGGCCAAAATCTCACTGGCATTGATTTCAATCTCACCACCAAATTCTTCTCGGGACATGCGGTCGACAAAGTAATCAGTTCTAATGAAACTGGCCCCTGATGCCTTTGCGATTGCCAGAGAGGCCATGGGGTCATTAATTAAAAATTCAACACCTATTTTAATTTTGGGACAGGCCTTCACCACGTCGCTTGTAATTCGAGTCATTGAGGCCACGATCTCAACTCTTGCCTTTAGCGAGTAGGGCCTATCATTTTCATTTTCTAGTAATGCGGCCGTGTATCCAAGCTTTTCTAATTGCTGAACTTGCTGGATAGTCCCACTAATCATGGAGTCCATTCCAGGGCATCCATCGTGCCCTAGAAGCGGAGGTAAGTAGATCACGCCAATAATAGGTTTATTTAAAAGACCTTGGACCATTATTGCCTTTTTCTAACTTTCTTTTTTACCGGTTTTTTGGCAAGAGATTTATAAAGCTCTTTTCTCTTCTTATCGCGTTCTTTAACAATGGCCTCAAGTTTTTCATCAACTTCACCAAGCTCGGCAATAAGCTTCTTTTTTATCAGAGTATTTGATTTAGCAATTTTTTTGTATTCAGCAAGCTTCTTTGTTTCTTCTTTAACTATTAGCTGCCTTTTACTTACCTCTTCAATGGTCATACGATAAATTGGCATATCTGCTAAATAATCAAAATAGTTAAATTTCTTCGATTGTAGATACTCAACAAATGTCTTTCTATTTTTACTCTTAGTGGCCTTTTCATAATGCTTTTGCTTTATGAAACGGATTATTTCATTATTTTGGTCAATTTTATTTTTGGCATCAATGGCCAGCAACTCATATCGTCTTTTAACAACCTCAAGTCTTTGACCAGTGAAGATTTCGATAATCTCTTCGGCCTTATCAAAAATTTTCACACCTCTTTCGCTTATTAGGGTGTAATTTGAAGTCAATGAACTAATGGCGCCCATTTTAGCTCGAACCTCAGCCAGTTTTGGTGTCTGTCCTCTTTTAAAGATAAGTTCGATGTGAATAGTATTATCAACAGAAGAGTCTACAAAATCTTTTAAGTAACCCTCTTCCATATACTTGCCAAGATAGCGGTATATTTTTTGGGCGTCATAACCTCTGGGTAGCTCACTAATATAGATTCCATCGCTGTCTTCATTAAATAGCATTGGGAAGGTGAGTTTCTTGCCATCAAAGCCAATATCCGCGCTATAGTTTCGAACAAATGGTTTAACTTTTCTAGGTCTTGCGCCTTCAATGACAGATATCATCGATCTAATGATTTCTTTGTGTCCAAAGCTTGGGATGACAGATGAAAATCCAGTTCCGATACCTTCAGCACCATTGAGAAGCATAATAGGAAGTTTGGGAAGTAAGTGAGCAGGCTCCATCACCTTTTCATCATAATTAGGAATCATTGGAACTTGGTTCATATCATCAAATAATAATATTTGTGACATCTTGCCCAGCTTACATTCAATATACCTTGAAGCAGCCGGGCTCGTTTCCATTCTTTCACCAAAATATCCTTTTTTATCAATCAATGGATAATTGTTGGTAAAAGTAAAATCTTGCGCCAAATTAACAATTGATGACTCAATACTAGCTGGGCCATGGGGATGAAGTGTTAAAACTAAACCTGTCGCCGAGGAAACTTTCATAAGTCCCTTGGACTGGTTTTTCCACAGTGTAAATAGGATTCTTCTTTGGGAAGGTTTAAGTCCATCTCTCAAATAGGGAATCGCCCGATCCATCAGAGTATAGATTTGATAGGTTCTATATTCTTCCTTAACAATTTTTTCAAGGGGTATAGAATCAAGTGAGTGTAAGTAAAATTCTTCCATCATTACAACCTATTTTCGAACCTTTTTCACTGTGGCCTTCTTAGTGGCCTTCTTTGCAACTTTCTTAGTTGTTTTTTTTGTCGCTTTTTTGGCAACTTTTCGAGTGGTCTTCTTTGCAACTTTTTTGGTAGCTTTTTTAGAAGCTTTCTTAGCTACTTTCTTAGCGGCCTTCTTCGCCACTTTTTTTACCACAACCTTTTTGGCCTTTGCTGCTGCCTTTTTTACAGTTTTACGAGAGGTGGACTTTGAATCTTCGTCTAAGAGTAAATTTTTTCTCAGCTGAGTCTCTTTTCCAAAGCACACATTGAGCATATGTTTTGTGGCGGACTTATCTTCAACAGCAATCTGGGTATAGCCATCTCTAGACAATACGTATTTCCATGCCTCAGGAGACATCTCCCCCAGTCCTTTATTTCTTTGAATTTCCCGGATGCCACTATTTTTCTTTTTAATTGCATCGAGCTCAGTCTCTGATTCGGCGTAGATTGTCCCTTTATTGGTGATAATTTCAAATAGAGGGGCCTTGGTAATTTGAAT
This sequence comes from Bacteriovoracaceae bacterium, assembly GCA_018649885.1. GTDB lineage: Bacteria > Bdellovibrionota > Bacteriovoracia > Bacteriovoracales > Bacteriovoracaceae > JABIHA01. The sequence continues at coordinate 16,885 of JABIHA010000097.1, read as the reverse complement.
GGCGCCCATACTAAATAACTCGGGCCAGAAGGTATAAAAGAAATTAGTTAAAAGAGTATTGATATGACCGCCGTCCACATCGGAGTCGGCCAAAAATACAATTTTGGAGTATCTCAAGTTACTAAGGTTGGCCTCTTCACCAATAACAAGTCCAATGGAGGCCATGATCCCAGTAAATTCTTGGTTATTGAGTACATCTTTAATATTGGCCTGGGTCACATTCATGGGCTTACCTTTAAGAGCAATCCCACCTTGCAACATTTTATTTCTCGAAGACCTAAGGCCTCCAATTGCTGAGTCCCCTTCACAGATGAATAGAGTACACTCGCTTCTATCTTTTCTAGAGTTGGCATCAAGTAATTTCTCAACCCTCGTTTTTTTACTTCTTCTGGCCTTTTTACCGGCCTCTTTAAGCTCGTCGAAGCGATGTCTAGCTTTTGCACGTTCAATAATTAAATCTAGGTAATCTTTATTTTTACGGTGCCATTTATCAAAATTTTTCTTAACAAACCCATCGAGTGCTTTGTCTAGAAAAGTGTCTCTGACTAATTTTCTTTTGGTTTGAGATTCAAACCTGGGATTGGGCATTCTTATACCAAAAGTAAACGTCATGCCTGTCAAAATATCATTATCACTAAGTGATAGCTTCTCTCTTTTAGCCTGTCTTTCAAGTTTATCTTTTACACTATTAATAAATAGCCTTCTAATTCTATCTTGATGAAACCCTCCATCGAAAGTAGGAGTGGAATTAACAAAAGAGATAAACCTCTCTCTTTCCTCACTATTTTTATCAATATTTAAAGACAGAATTAAATCGATTTTCGCCTTAAATTTTTTCTTTTTCTGAGTTAACCCTTCAAATACAAAGTCGTCCTGGCCAAACAAGGTGGCGGTTTCTTTATTTATTCTTTCAGACAGTTCAAAAAGCCCTTTATCATACAAATACTTTTCTTTCCCTAAATAAAAGGCAAGCCCCGGATTATTATAGGCGAGGTCGATGATCCTTTTTCTAAGCAGAGATTCGTCGATGGTTTGACTTTTATAGACTTCTTTTGACAAAGTCAGGGTTACGCTGACTCCCGAAGCTCCTGTAAATTTTTTCTTTCGACCTTTTTTTATCTTCAAGGCACCATTGATAAATTCAAAGGACTGCTCATTACCAGAGTTATAGTGCTTGACCACGACTTTAAAAGAGTCAGATGTTAAGCAGGTGGCTGAAGCACCCAAACCATTTTGGCCTAGGGTTCGATGGAGAAAGCCTTTCTTATCAAGATCCTCATCCTTAAATTTAGAACCTGTACGAAATTCTGAATAAACTTGTTCAACTTTATTGAGAGGAAAACCGATTCCGTTGTCTGTAATAGTAATTGTTTTGCAGTCAGCGCTTAGATCAGCGTGAACTTCAGTAACATGGCCTCGGTAAAATTCATCAATACAATTATCTAGTATTTCTTCAACGGCTTTGGATTTTGCTTGATGGAATTGGACGGTTTTAAACTCAAGGGAGTCATCAGTATAGAGATAGGTGTTTAATTCTTCCTCATGATTACTACCGAAAACGAGAGTCACCCTATTGCGGCAATGCCAGCGCTGGTCCTTGCTTTCAATTTCTGCTTCTTTGACCTTTGAGGTCTTTCTTTTAACTTTTTTTACCGCCATGTGATGTGTTCCTTCAAAGCGAATTAGTTTAAACTTGGGGCAATTAAAAAATATTACAACAAAATGAACAGAGTTCAAAGAAATCAGGATATACGAATTAAAATTTTAACCATCACCCTTCTAGCATTGGCATGTGTGAATTCACATGCAGAGGTTGCCAAACCCCAAGTAAATAAGGCCCAAATGGAGGCACTTCATGAGGGTGAAATCATCGTCAGAAGCTCTATGACTACACTTAATGAAAAAACTCAGTCCCTTGATTACCAGTTAAGTGCCATGCACCCAAAGTCTTGCATCAAAGCTTTTAGGAAATTAGGAATGTATGAGAGCTACAGCGAATTTATCGGTTTTGTAAAAAAAAGTGAATTCAATCCCAAAAAAAATCAGCTCTACCTACTTTTCGATCACCAACTACTACCCTTCCCTATTTCACTGGCCTTTAAAATTCCTCGCATAAAAAATGATGGCGACTATCCTTTTGTCTTTGAGCGTGGAATGCTTCCAGGTCTCAGTGGAGTGGTTTACATTACCTCTCAAAACAGTAGTAGCGGCAGCAAGTGTTTGATTCAAATGGCCGCGAAGTGGCAAGGGAAACACACAGGAGTTGGTGCATTAATTTTTGAGCTATTTTCAAAAACACTTTCAAAGATGGGTGCAGAAAAATTAATCCGTATGAGTCGGATATAGAGCGCATTTACAAAAGACGAGAAGGCCTTTAACCTGCCCCAATGGAAGTAAAACGTATCAGCGCTAGCGACACCTACTGCTTAAGAGGCCAGATCTTAAGGCCAGGTAGAGATCTTTCAAGCTGCAAATTCGAAGGTGACAATGATGAGCTAACTTTTCATCTTGGTGCTTTTATCGATAATAAACTTGTCAGTGTTGCCTCATTTTACTTTGACCAAAATTCTGATTTAAACCAAGGCCACCAATACCGGTTAAGAGGAATGGCGACACTGGAAGAATTTCGCAGAAAGGGACTAAGTAAATCCCTTCTGAAAACGGCCTTTCCTATTATCATCCAAAACCAATGCCAGCTTGTTTGGTGTAACGCTAGGGTGTCTGCACAAGGCTTCTATGAATCTATTGGCTTTGAAAAATTTGGTGAAAGCTTTGATATTTCCCAGACAGGTCCCCACCAGCTGATGTTTAAAAAAATTCCTTAAATTAAAAAAGGCCCCTAGTTGAGTAAGGGCCCTCAGCTTTTAAAATTATCTTCCGTAAAACAGGATTGAAGCTTGTCTTGAGTTGTCGAAGAAATTATCAGTCTCGGTATCTCCAACAATTTTAATTGATCTGACACATCTATTCTCGCCTACTAAATCAATCCAGCGAGTTGCTGTGTATGCCCCGTAGAACTCCCTTACGCCCAGAACTTGTGAGCCCCCATTTTCAAACGTTAGTTCCACATAATCAATTTCGGCGGGATATTTTCTTACCAACAATTTCAAAGAAGATATTCTTTGGTTAGCATAGGTTGAACATGAGGGAAGAAAAATCTTATCAAAATCTTTGCTATCAGTAAGGTTTGTGTGACCTAGATATGTAGTTGCATAATAGGCCCCAACGCTTGGACGTCCCTGGTAAGTAGATCTACCAATGGGAGTCACATATACTATTCTGACAGGTCGCTTTTTATAAACAGTTCTGGGTCTAACTTTTTTGATGACTACAACTGGTTTCTTGACAACAATAACCCTCTTACGAGGATGGCGATGTGGGTGAGGACGCCTGTGTGCCAATGCATTTACTGCCATTGTTAAAGAAACTAAAGATAATACTATCGCACTAACTTTCATCATGACTTCTCCTTAGCTAAGGTCCTCTCGAAAAAGAGCAGGCCTTGTGAACATGGGTTTATATACGAAGTTAGTATTTCATGACCCAGCGCGGCTCGCACTCAACATAGGGCACTTCCCGGGCACTGTAATGTTACCGGGAATATGCTACTCAATTTGTGTTTATTTTTTCAACCAGCTGAAAAAGGCTACTTAAAAAGGGTTTTCGATATTGTATCTTAGCTGTCTACTCCAAAGCAGTTTAATATATTCAGCGTGAGACCAGGCCAGAGGTGTAGCAGCGCCTGTGCCTAAACCTGTATCTCGGTAAACCTGCTCAGGAATCATCCCGCCCTTATTGGAAAACCTTTGGAAGTCTTTAAGTCTTTGATCTACTAGTGACTTAGTGACAGACCAAGCCACTTTTCTTTTATTGCCTAACTCAATATCAAAGCGGCCATGCTCTCCACTTAAAAGTGGCCAAAGCTCGCCTTTCTTTCCTTCGCCGTAGGCATCAAAGCTATAGCGTAGCCAGCCTGTACCTCTATCTGAATCAAAAGATATGTGTTTGTTGACTTTATTAAGGGTGCTTAAAATTCTTGTGTCTTCGGGATCAACAAGACCCAGAAGAGAGAGCTTTAAAAATCCACCGTCAAGAATTTCCTGAGGGTTTACCTGCTTTCCAGAGTTAGCGACTGTACATAGATTTTTTGCATTGGGATTCCATTTCTCAAGAGGATGAGAACATGCCCCCACTCTCAAATAGTACTTACCGTCCCCGTAGACACCAGACGTGGTGTAGGTCCAAGTGTGGATATTATCCCCTTTCTTGCCTAGCCAGCCACTCGCGGTGTGGGCATAGGTTGAATTTCCAAGTAAGTCAGCGCCAATTTTGAGAGCGCTTGCGGCCACTGCAAAACTTGATGGAGAAATACCGTAATTTTCTTCCCATCTCTCTTGACCAGTCCAAGGACCATAGCTTTGGATAAAATCACAGGCAAGGATTAGCATCTCCTTAAATTCTGCCAAAAGACGTTTTTTGACTTTTGCGGGGGCCCCTTTATAGAGATGGAAAAAAAGATGAACAGGATAGCCTACTTGATCAATTTGAAGACCACTCCAATACTCCTTTCCACTGATCCAAGTATTTTGGGGAAAGGCACCTTTTTTAGAGATCACTCTTTTTTGGTAATTCCAAGAGCCTGAGCGGTATTGAATTTTCTTTAAAAAGCGAAGTGCATTTAACGCTGTTTTATGATCACCTGAATAAAGTAGCGCCATGGAGATATGAAAAAGATCTCTAGGCCATACCAAGTGATAGCCACCAGTCATCACACCAGAGTGTTCTTTAATTTTATCCCCCCAGGGCTTTGAAAGTGAAGCGATCAAAGCGCCTGGTTGTTTTTTGTCTTCAGAGCTTTTAATGACAAAAAGAGATCTTTGATACAGATAATTTTCACTACTGCTTAGTCCCATTGGAACTTTTAGCGAGCTTAGGTAGGACTTCCAGCCACTATAGTAGTGCTTTTTTTCACTTTCAAAATTCACCAGCTTAAAATCAATTTTTTTACCTGAGAAATTGTAGACCACATATAATTTATATTTGCCTTTAATGCTTGGAATTTTAAATTTGGCCATTCCTGCAATATTTCCATCTAAGGCCTCTTTAAAGAGATAATTCATTTGGTAGTTTTTTTCTAAATCTTGATATCCATCGGAGCTGCCAACAAAACCCACGGAAGACTTCTCAAATCCGGTGGAACTAGAAACATCTAATGAGGTACTATCTTGGTAGAAGTGAAGTCTATCTTTAAAAGCGCGGCCATTGTCTCCAAAGCCTGTATTTTCTAAGTGAGGGTTGACCAGTAAGTAGTAGCTAAGGCCGTCCTTATAAGAAGTGATTTCGATTTCATCAACTAAAACTGCACGATCGACAAATGTAAAATAGGTGTGGGCAATTTTGAAGCGATTTTTTTTATCAATATTAATCAGCTGACTTGAATAGGGGCTTAACTTTTTGACTCTATGGTGGGTCTTCTTCTTTTCATCGGCAAAGAAGCTTTTTCCATCACTGACTATAATTTGAGAGTCTTTAATTTGGGGACGGTCTATTTGAGGGAAGTAGGTTTCAGTTAAAATCCCATCTGTATTGGTAAACCAAAGCTTTGACTTTCTTTCAAATGAAGTACCAATTTGAACTTTTTTAGCACTGGCCCAAGTGGGCACCATACCTGGCCTTCCAAAAGCACTTCCGCCTACCGCAGCGTCCGCGCATAAAGAAAACAATGAGAGGCAAATTATACTTAGCGTCCTGTTCATGAAAAACTCCCTTTATTACAAAAGCCTACACGAGGGCCAATTCATTCGTCTAGAATTAGTTCCCATCAGTACAGTGAAAATTTTTATATCAATTGATAGGCCATGGAGTCCATGTGCTGGATCACTTAATCATAATTTTGGCAGGGATTACTTCCTTCAATAAAGCTGACGATATTTTGCTGGGCCTGAAAGCACATTTTTTGTTTGTCGTACTTCTTTACTGGTGCACATGGCATGTTTTTAAGTTTTCTTTTTCTGGCCTTGGCCCTATTTTCGCTGCATGACTTCCAGCCATTAATGTCGACACAAAGCCAGGCCATTTCTTTGCAATCGTATATTAAATGACTCCCCTCTAAATAGTGTTTAGTAATGAGTTTGCCCGACTCTTGGTCCACTTCAGCTTCTATTTTTTTTACTTTAATTTCCACTGCCCACACACAAGGCACAATCAGCAAAATCAAAAACATGGCTTTCAATATTTTCTTCTCCGTGTTATATAATGACACTACCCCCGGTCCCCCAAGGGGAGAGCTAAGAACATTTTAACACGGAACAAGCCAGATATGGACGCCCACTTCTCCACAATTAAATACAATATTGCCATCAACATAGAAAAGGCCTTGAAGCTTAGCTTTCCAGACAATACAGAAGCTATTCCAGACCCTATTACTTTAATGAATGCCTTTGCCAGTGCACCTCAGTTTGACATGGGCCACTTGGCCTTTGGATGTTTTAGACTCTCAAAACCACTTAGAAAATCACCAAAAGATATTGCGCTTGCCTTGGCCCAAAATTTCTCAGATTGTGAATATGTTGAAAAGGCAGCTGCAAGTGGACCTTATCTAAACTTCTTCTACAACTTCGAAAATGTGGCAAAGAAAATTTGCCCGGCAGTACTTGATGGCAGTGAATTTAATAAAACTTTGGTAGATAAGCCTAAGAAAACCATGGTGGAATATTTCCAACCCAATACCCATAAAGAATATCATGTAGGCCATATGAGAAATCTCTGTCTTGGAGATTCACTTATCAAGTTGATGACCTATGCAGGAGTCCCTATTATCAGCAGCACTTTTCCAGGTGATGTGGGAACCCATGTGGCAAAATGTTTATGGTATTTAAAATTCCACAACAAAACAGCTGAGCCCGAAGGTGTGCTTGAAAAAGGAGCATGGCTTGGAAAACTCTATTCAAATGCTAACAATAAATTAGAAGATGAAAGAGGATCTGATAAAGAGGCCGAAAATAAAGAAATTCTCACAAATATTTTAAAAGAGCTCCACGCTGAAAGCGGTGAGTATTATGAGCTTTGGAAAAAAACAAGACAATATTCTGTGGCCTTGCTGGACAGCGTTTGTAAATGGGCAAATGTTGAGTTCGACAAAAGATACTGGGAATCAGAAGTCGACGCTCCATCAGTGGAGTTAGTGAAAAAATATCTTGATAGCGGTCTTTTTGTTGTGGATCAAGGAGCTGTGGGAATTTATTTAGAAGAGGACAAGCTAGGTTTTTGTTTGCTCTTAAAATCAGATGGCACAGGTCTTTATGCCACCAAAGATTTAGAGCTTGCCAGAAGAAAATTTGAAGACTTTCAAATTGAAAGAAGCCTCTATGTTGTGGACAACAGACAAGAGCGCCACTTTAAACAAGTATTTAAAACTCTAGAGAAAATGGGCTTTGAACAGGCCCGCGACTGCCACCACATACAATATGAAATGGTAGAGCTTGCAGATGGGGCGATGTCTTCAAGAAAAGGTAATATTATTCCTCTCATGGAGTTGATCAATAAAATGGAGCAGACCATAGCGAGCAACTACCTCGCAAAATACGTTGATGAGTGGGACCAAACTGAAATCAAAAATACGGCCCATATAGTGGCCCAAGGTGCCATTAAATACGGCATGATCAGAATGGATAACAATAAAAAAATTGTTTTTGACATGGATGAATGGCTTAGACTTGATGGGGAAAGTGGTCCCTATATACAGTATGCTTTTGCACGAATTAACAATATGTGTTTAAAACTAGGTTATTCAGGCGAAGAAGAAGTCGACTGGAACACCCTTGAGCATGCTTGTGAAAAGAAAATAATCGCCAAATTATTAGAATTTAACGATGTTGTATTTGTCGCCAGTGAACAATTTAAACCAAGCTTTCTCAGTAGCTACCTCTTTGAGCTATCCAAGCTTTTCAATGCTTTTTACTCGGAATGTCCTGTGGGAAAAGCAGATAATAAAAAATTAAAAATCGCCCGTTTAGCACTGGCAAAATCGACATCTGTTGTTATCGAAAAGGGTCTGTCACTGCTGGGAATCCCCGTACCGCAGCGCATGTAACTAGCTGAAATAGTGAGCTTTCTTCAAATAGGGGTAGATTACCCCCATATCCTGTGATATATCTTAAGCTAATATTGTGGAACAGCTTAGGAAGCAGGTAATGGTAAAAATTTCCAAAAAAATGGAATACGCCCTCATGGCTTTGAAGTGTCTGAGTGGCAAGGGGCCTTCGGCACCGCAATCTGCTCGCCAAATTTGCAATGACCACCAAATCCCATTTGATACAACGGCAAAAGTCTTAAAAATTCTGCATGCCCACGGCATAGTCAAATCAATCCAAGGCCACAAAGGTGGCTATTTTCTTGATGTAGATCTGTCGAGCATTTCTTTTTATCATTTGGCAAAAATTGTAGATGAAAAAGTAGAAATCATTGCCTGCTCTGAAATTGGAGTTGGATGTCATAAAGAATCAAATTGCACAATCGTCAATCCCATGCGCTATTTGGATCAAATTTTTATGAATTTTTTAAAATCTTTAACGGTGCTAGAAGTATTGTCAGAAGATCCAGGTCAAAGGCCTGTTCAAAGTCTAATCAGTCAGCTTAATGAAATAAAGGTATAGATGGATATTATGAGTGACACCCAAAATGACCCCTTAGATAATGATTACAAATGGGGATTTGAAACAGAAGTTGAAACCGAAGAATTCCCCAAGGGAATTAGCGAAGAAATTGTACGAAAAATTTCTGCAAAAGCTGGAGACCCTGAATGGATGCTCGATTTTAGACTCAAGTCCTATAAGTCTTGGCTAGAAATGGAGCACCCTACGTGGCAACATGTAAAATTTCCTAAAATTGATTTTCAAGATATCTACTTTCACAGCAGACCCAAGTCAAAAGACCCTAAATACCAAAGCATGGATGAAGTTGACCCCGAAATTGTCAAAACATTCAATAGACTTGGAATCCCTCTTGAGGAACAAAAACGATTAGCAGGTGTGGCCGTAGATGCGGTTTTTGATTCTGTCTCTGTAGGGACCACTCATCAAGATGAACTCAAAAAACATGGAGTGATTTTTTGCTCCATTACTGAAGCTATCAAAGACCATCCTGAGCTTGTAAAAAAATACCTGGCCTCAGTTGTACCTGTTAAAGACAATTACTACTCGGCCCTAAATTGTGCTGTCTTCAGTGATGGCTCTTTTGTCTACATCCCAAAAGGCGTAACATGCCCAATGGATCTTTCCACTTACTTTAGAATCAATGCAAAAGAGACCGGACAATTTGAAAGAACACTTATTATTGCTGAAGAAGGCTCTTTTGTTAATTACCTTGAAGGCTGTACAGCTCCTATGAGAGATGAAAACCAACTTCACGCAGCTGTGGTAGAACTGGTAGCTCTAGACGATGCTGAAATAAAATACTCCACAGTACAAAACTGGTATGCAGGTGATGAAAACGGAGTCGGTGGAATTTACAACTTTGTGACAAAAAGAGGTCATTGCCTCGGCAAGAGAAGTAAAATCTCTTGGACTCAAGTTGAAGCAGGATCGGCCATCACTTGGAAGTATCCATCTTGTTATTTAATTGGTGATGATTCCACAGGAAATTTTTATTCCGTGGCCTTAACCAATCATAAAATGCAGGCCGACACTGGCAGCAAAATGATCCATATTGGTAAAAATACAAGGTCCACAATAATCTCCAAAGGAATTTCTGCAGACCAATCAGAAAACTCCTACAGAGGCCTTGTTAAAATTAATCCCTCAGCAACAGGGGCCAGAAATTACAGTCAATGTGATTCAATGCTCATAGGTGATGAAAGTAGCGCCAATACTTTTCCCTATATTGATGTCAAAAATAGCACGGCCACACTTGAGCACGAGGCCAGTACTTGTAAAATAAGTGCTGATCAAATCTTTTATTTACAAAGTAGAGGCCTTGACTCTGAACAGGCCATCTCAGTTATCCTCAATGGGTTTTGCCGGGAAGTATTTAAGACTCTCCCACTTGAATTTTCTGTTGAGGCCGTCAAATTACTAGAAATGAAACTTGAAAATAGCGTAGGATAGGTATGAGCTTATTAGAAATTAAAGATCTTCACGCCACAGTAGATGGCAACAAAATTTTAAACGGAATCAATTTGACCGTGAACCGTGGAGAAATCCATGCCATTATGGGACCCAATGGTTCTGGCAAGAGTACTCTGGCCAAGGTTATTTCAGGCCACCCTGACTATCATGTCGAAAGTGGTGAAGTGCTCTATGAGATAAATGGCAAGCCTTCAAAAATCCTTGAGCTTGAACCAAGTGAGCGGGCACGCGAGGGAATATTCCTGGGTTTTCAATACCCAGTAGAAATCCCAGGCGTCACCAATAGTACATTTTTAAAAGAGGCCTTCAATAGTATCTGCAAGCATCAAGGTGCAGAAGAGCTTGATGCCTTTGATTTTAATGAGCTGATTGGACAAAAATGTAAGGGCCTCAATATGGACCCTTCCTTTATTCACCGTCCAGTCAATGAAGGATTTTCCGGAGGAGAGAAAAAGAAAAATGAAATCCTTCAAATGAGTATTTTGAATCCTATTCTCTCACTTTTGGATGAAACCGACTCAGGCCTTGATATTGACGCCCTAAAAATTGTTGCAAAGGGTGTCAATGACTTGAAATCAAAATATAATGCCACTATTTTAGTGACACACTATCAAAGACTTTTAGACTATATTGTCCCAGACTTTGTCCATGTTCTTTACCAAGGAAAAATCATTAAAACTGGTGGCAAAGAATTGGCCTTAGAACTTGAAAAAAGAGGCTATGATTGGGTCATAGGCGAAAAGGTCCAATAGCATGAATGGTGAAATGAAAATATTTTTAGAAAAAGCTAGCGGGTTTAATCAAATCAATAATGACCAAGATGGAGGGTGGTCAGCTGATTTCAGAGACCGTGCGCTAAATAATATTAAAAGCTCCGGTATTCCAAGCAGTAAAACGGAAAAATACCGGCACATGGATATGAGCGCTTTTTTGGCCTCTTCAGTCTCTTCTAAAGATCAGCAGCAAAATGCAGTAGTAAGCACTGCTGATTACCACTTTAATTTTGTAGGTGGGTATTTTAGAGAAGATCTTACTAAAAAAGAAAACCTACCCAGCGGATTAGAGTACAGCTTACTAGGTGGAAGTGAAGTCCAAGATATTTTGGCCCAATTTGTAGATAGCACTGATTTCTTCCAACAAATGAGCAATTCATTTATGGATGGTGGACTGCTGATTAAAGTTAAAAAAAATCACACTCTTGACTCCCCTATTACTATAGGAAACCACGATCCTAAAACAAATGAGGCGTTATCGCTTCCCAGAATCTTAGTGGTAATGGAAGAGGGCGCAAGCGCTGAGCTCATTGAGCACTACCGTGGGTTCAAAGGTGTAAGCTGGACTCAAAGCTTAACTGAGATATATATTGAAAAAAGAGCGTGTCTTTATCACACATCAAAAAATACAGGTTGTCCCACAGGCACCCAACTCAATTCCACCAAAGTGAAAGTTTTAGGCGCGGGAGAGTATCACAATCTCTCACTCTTTCTCGGTGGTAAAAAATCAAGAAATAACTTGGATGTGGAACTCCTGGGAGAGCATGCTCACTGTGAGTTAGTAGGCCTCTTTTCAAATGACGACTCCGGTATTTGCCAAAACTTTACCCATATTCATCACCGCGTGGGGGACACTACAAGTGTTCAGTACTACAAAGGCCTGCTCGATCAAAAATCCCTTGGTGTATTTAATGGAACTATCTTTGTTCACCCTAAGGCCCAAAAAATTGACTCCAATCAGTTAAATAAAAATCTGCTACTTTCAAATTTGGCCCACGTGGAAACTAAGCCCACATTAGAAATCCATGCGGATGATGTAAAATGCTCTCATGGTGCAACTATTGGCAGACTGCAAGAAGATGAAATTTTCTACCTGCAAAGTCGAGGCATCACGAAAAAAAGAGCGGTGCAAATTCTCTCTGAGGCATTTGCAATTGACGCAATTTATAAATTTAAAGGCACTCAGGACCGTGAGGCCACTGTTTTATATGTTAAAGAATTTCTGGAAACACTTCCGGCGCTAAAAGGATAAGCTATGTCTTTGGACGTTGAAAAAATTCGAAAAGATTTTCCGATTTTACATCGGCCTGTGAGAAATAAAGAGCTAGTTTATCTAGATAATGCTGCAACAACCTTAAAACCAAATATTGTGGGACAGATCGTCAGCGACCACTATCTATTGGGAGCATCAAATATCCACCGGGGGGTTCACTACTATAGTGAAAAAGCGACAGATGAATACGAAGGTGTACGCGATCAGATCAAAGTCTTTATCGGTGCCAAAAAAAGAAATGAGATTATTTTTACTACTGGCACCACTCACTCAGTCAACTTACTGGCACACATTCTAGAAAATACAAAAATTTGCAAAGGTGATGAGATTCTAATCTCAGAAATGGAACATCACTCAAATATTATTCCCTGGCAGATGCTATGCCAGAGAAATGGAGCGGTCCTCAAAGTCATCCCTATAAATGATGATGGTGAAATTGAAATTGAGCAGTACAAAAAGCTTCTTTCAAATAAAACAAAATTGGTAAGTGTAGTTCATGTCAGCAATAGCCTGGGAAGCATAAATCCCATTAAACAAATGTGTTCCTTGGCCCACGAAGCAGGTGCGCTGATGATGGTTGACGCTGCGCAGGCAGTGGCCCACATAGAAATAGACGTCCAAAACTTAGATGTGGATTTTTTGGCCTTTTCCGGACACAAAATTTATGGCCCCACAGGAATAGGTGTTCTCTACGGAAAAGAGGCCCTTCTTGAAGAGCTTCCTCCCTTTTTTGGAGGGGGTGACATGATTGAAAAAGTCACTTTTGAAGGCAGCACCTACGCAGGTCTTCCCCATAAATTTGAAGCGGGCACGCCTCCAATCGCCTCGGTCCTAGGACTTGGTGGAGCTCTTAGTTATGTGGGAGATTTAGGACTTAAGGCGATTGAAGGCCATGAGCACGAAGTTCTCGCCTATGGAACTCAAAAACTCTTAGAAATCGAAGGATTAAGAATAATTGGCACTTCAAAAAACAAGACATCTATTATAAGTTTTGTGCTTGGTGATGTTCACCCGCATGATATTGGTACCTTAGTGGATCAAGATGGAGTGGCCATAAGAGTTGGACACCATTGCACTCAGCCGGTGATGAATCGTTTTAAGGTTCCCGCCACGGCAAGAGCATCGGTTTCCATCTACAATCGAAAACAAGACTTCGATGTACTGGCAAACTCCCTTAGGAAAACCTTGGAGTTTTTTAGATGACAACAAATGAGAATATGAAAGAGCTCTATCAGAGCGTTATTTTAGATCACAATAAGAATCCCAAGAATTTTAAAAAAATTGAAGGGCACACTCACAAACAAGAGGGTTTTAATCCTGTTTGTGGTGATCACCTTCACATTTATATTAAGTTATCAGACGATAAGGCGACAGTTGAAGATGTCGGCTTCATTGGAGAGGGCTGTGCTATCTCCAAGGCCTCGGCCAGTATGATGACCCAGGCCATAAAGGGCCGGCCTGTTCAAGAGGTCAAAGATCTCTACAAAGATTTTCACAAACTTTTGACTGGAAAGCTTGACCCCGAAAATGATGAAAATAGTCTAGGAAAATTGCAAATTTTTAGCGGAATCTGGAAATATCCTGCAAGAGTAAAGTGTGCAACTCTGAGCTGGCACACAATGGCCGCAGCCTTAGATGGTGAGGCGGGAATTATAAAAACGGAGTAGTGAAAAAATGGGCGATGTAGGTGTAACACTTCAGGTAACCCCCAATCCAAATGCCTTGAAGTTTATATTAACAAGAAATGTGAAAAATAGCGGCAAGTCGAGTTACAAAACTCCTGTTGCCTGTGAGCACGTCCCTCTTGCCAACGAACTCTTTTCTGTTAGAGGAATTGACCAAGTCCACTTATTTCAAAACGTAATTACTATCACTAAATTTGGTTATGAAGACTGGGAGCTTATTGAAAAGGGTGTCATTGATGTCATCAATAACCTCATCGACTTTCATGACCCCGAATACATGGACCCAGATAAGCAGTTAGAAAGAAGAGAAGCATTAACTCCTGAGCTTCAAGAAATTGAAGGCATATTAGATGGGGCCATTAGGTCTGCGCTTCAAGCAGATGGCGGAGATCTTCAATGTATAAGTTATGAGGACAATGTTCTTATTATAAAATACCTTGGTGCTTGTGGCGGTTGTCCCAGCTCACAATTTGGAACTCTTGAGGCGATCAAACATATATTAAGAGAAAAATACAATCCTCACATAGATGTTTACTCAGTACCTGAGTACTAAAATCACTTTAAAACCTTTAATTAGATCACAATCCTAGCTTGCCAAAAAGCCTACTTTCTTAATTTTTGGTGAATTTTTTTCCACAATTGTGTGCATTCGTGACCACTTTGACACCGGAAATCAAAATATTTTCTTACATTTACCTGAAATTAGCGTGTTGGAACAGTCCAGTGTTTACAAAATTTTACCAATAAATTTAAATCAAAAAATATGATCTTAAATTCCAGTACGGATTTTTAGACTGCCAATCGACAATTGGGGATAAACAACTTTATTTCTTTAAGGGAGGAGCTAGTGAATTTATCTAAAAAGCTTAAAAACGCCACTCGGCTCTCCATCTTATGGTTACTTGTTCTAGGACTTACTAATGGTGAGTATACTTGGAAAGGGTTAACGGCCATAGCTGGAGACATCATCGCTGAGGACGTGCCAACAGAAGTTTACAAAGAAGACAAAGCGCGGATTGACTACAACACTGACGACTCCGAAATGACTTTTGGTGAGTACAAAGAAGTAGAGTTTTTCCTTGAAGGTGCTGACGAGGCCCTTAAAGTAAAATGGTCTATTTATGACCTAGACAAACCAGCAGGGCTTGAACTTGAAACGACCCAGGAGCAGTCTGTTCTTCTTTTTGGCGCTTCTAGCTTTCAAGATAAATGGTGTTTTGAATTAGTAGCACAAGCTGCTGCAGAACTACCTGATGAAGATGATGAAGATGAAGCAGATGAATCCTTCGAGTGGGACCTTGAAGTTAGTGAAAGAGTCTGTCTTTACTCAACTATAGCGGAAGACGATAGCGACACTCCATCTATTGATGTAGACAACTATCTTCCTAAGGCCATTACTGGCGAATACTACGAAACTAAAATTAAACTTGACGCCGAAAGGCCAACAAAAGATATCGCTTTGACATTTTTTGATGGTGAAGTTCCTGAAGGGATTGAAGTTGTTGAAGAAGACGGTACTAAATCACTTGTTGTATCGGGAACAACTGAAACTGAAGGTGTATATATTTTTGTTGTTCAGGCATCAAAAAATGTAAAACTCGATTCTTTTGAAGAAGACTCTATACTTATCTTTAAGCAAATTCAGCTTGAAGTTGGTGTCAGAGAAATTCCTGAGAAAGAAGAAGAGGAAGAAGACGACCAAGATGACTATGATACGTATCTTTGTGACGTAGGATATTACTACGATTCAACTCTTGGCTACTGTGTTCAAAACAGAGGTACTGTTTGTGGAACAGGAACTTACTATGACTATGATACTGATTCTTGTCAGAGCTACTCAACTCCTGATGAAGTCTCATGTAGAATCGGTTACTACTATGATCACTTTCTCTACAAATGTGTTAAAGATGGATATTACAGATGTCCTCTCAATTATGAGTATGATGCCTACTACAACAAATGTGTAAGACTTCCTTATACATGTAGCTATGGACAAAAATACAATTGGTGGAGTAAAACTTGTGAATGGGTTGGTCCAAAATCTTGTGGATATGGCTCTCACTACTCTTATAGAAAAGGCCGTTGTGTATCAAATCATAGATCCTGTTCTGCTGGATACTACTACGATTCAAGTTATGGCAAATGTAAACGCACCAGAAGAAATTGTGGAGCCGGTAGATACTGGGATCCCTACACAAGATCTTGTGAATCAAGACGTTATAGTTGTCGTGGTGGATTCAAGTGGAGCTACAATCACAACAGATGTGTAAGAAAAGTAGGCCACAGAGCTTGTGGAGCTGGTAGACGTTGGTCAAATAGAGACAGACGTTGTGTTTCCCACAGAAAGCCTCATCACAAACCAAACCGAAGTTGTAGAGCTGGTTACAGATGGTCAAAAAATTATAGAACATGTGTAAGAAAGCAGCATGATGGCAGAAGAAGCTGTAGTGCAGGTTACAAGTGGTCACACAATAGACTAAAATGTGTTCCGAGTGGCAGACATGGCAAGACCTGTGCAGCTGGTTGGTCTTGGAGTGTTAGAGACCAAAGATGTAGAAGAAGAGGTGATAGAAAGCCGGGAAGACGAGGCAATAATAGAATTTGTCCAAGAGGATCTCACTGGAATTCATCTAAAGGGAAATGTAAGTCTGACAAGAGTAAGCATGTTAGCAACTCATGTCCTGCTGGACATAGGTGGAATGCAAATCGCAGAAGATGTGTAAACCCTAATAGAAGACCTGGCAATAAGCCGAATCGTCCTAACAAGCCGAATCGTCCTAACAAGCCGAATCGTCCTAACAAGCCGAATCGTCCTAGCAAGCCGAATCGTCCTAACAAGCCGAATCGTCCTAACAGACCAAATCGTCCAAGCAAGCCAACTAAACCGAACCGTCCTAACAGACCAAATCGTCCAAGTAAGCCTACTAAACCGAACCGTCCTAACAGACCAAATCGTCCAAGTAAGCCTACTAAACCGAACCGTCCTAACAGACCAAATCGTCCAAGTAAGCCTACTAAACCGAACCGTCC
>JABIHA010000112.1 GCA_018649885.1 Bacteriovoracaceae bacterium | reverse complement strand
GCTCTCATAACGAATTTCATTCTTTCATTCATAACCGAAGATTCCTTCCAAGGCATGCAACCCCCTTTGTTTGCAGTACCTTAAAAAGTGTAAACCATGTATCGAGAATAAAATGTAAAGTATGTGTCGAGAATGGACCTTCAGGAAACCAACATTTTAAAGAGGGAGAGGGTTTATTTTGAGATTATTTGCATGGTAGTAGAAATGTGCAAATAAGATTTTTTTCTTGGGAGGGCAAGGGCAACCGCCAACGGCAACATAAAGGTGAAGGTATAAAGGGTTTTATTTTCTAGGAATAATTTTCAACAATCAAATCTTGATACATCAAATAACCAACAAGCTTCTTTGAACCAGATTTTACAACCGGCAAGACTCTCTCTTCATGCATACTAAAAAGATAGAGCGCTTCATAGAATGAGGCTCCTTCCTCCAGAAAATATTCATGATCAATTAAATCTCCAACCTTAAGCTCCCCTGGATCTAAAAAAGCACTTTTAAGAGCATCTAGGCACAATGTCCCTTTAAAAATATGATTGGCGTCAATCACTGGATAGACTGGCTGATTTCTTTGTTTAAGAAATTCTGTAAGCTCAACAATAGAGGCCGTTTCTTGAATGGCAAAGATTTCATGGTTTACAATTGAGCTAATAGTTTTGATATCTGATTTACTACCTCCTGAATTTATATTTTTTACGAAATTTCTTATCAAATGATAAAATCCGTAAAAAGACTTTGAAATATTCTTAGATTTCATCACGGAGGCGGCTTCTTTTGATTTAATCAGTGAAAATTTCAAACTTAGGGGTCCAACAATTTCAAAAACAAATATTGAAGTCATTACAACAGAAACAATTGTTTGAGCAGTTTCTTCACTTCTTCCTTTAATGCTCATTACAATGGCAAGTGCTGCACCTGCATGGGAAAGAACACTTGGACCTAAGAATTTTTCAACTACTTCTTCTTCATTTGTAAGAATAGACGAAATTTTGGAGCTGAGAAAAATCCCAATAGTCCTAGCTATTATATAGCCAAGACCCAAAATGCCGAGAGCCTGCAATTGTTCTTGCAAATGAATATGTGCTCCTGCAAGAACAAAGAAAATAGCAAATACACTGAGACCCATTTCCTTAATTGATTGATGGACAATTATCCCTGTAGGGGATGTATTAACCAAGGTAAAACCAAGGGCCAAACTCAAAAAGAGTGGATTTAAATTTAAGTAGTGTGAGATTGTAATTCCAAAAAAGATGAAGCATATAACAGCAAAATACAGTTCACTGGTGTTATGTTCTTGCTGCTCCCAATAACTCAAAACAACACCAAGAATCATTCCAAATAAAATGGCCCCAACAAATGACCAGGCCAAAGCCAGCACATGTTGCATTAGCTGCTCACCACCCCCTGACCACAAGCCCAAGTACTCATAAATGACTTCGAGTACTTCAGTACCAACTAAGGCCAGTACTGTACTTACAATTAAGAATACGAATATAGACTGCGTTAGAGGTCCATTGGAATTATATTCCTTAATAACAAGTAATGTTGTTGGTGGAGCCGCCGCAAGAGCAACGAATGACATATAAAATGAAAATAACAATCTTTGGCTTAATGCCATATCAGTGAAATAGGTAAACATAAAACACAAACAAGAAATAAATAGAACTGATAGCAATGAGAAAACAAGGGAAAACTTTAAATGCTTTAAAGTAATATTTTCAAATAGTCCTCTATGAAATTCACCACCAATGTTGAATAGAATCAGGCCAAAAGCAATCTCATTAATAAAATGAAATTTATCTGCAATGGGCTCAGTTATATAATTAAAGCCAGTTGGCCCCAGTATAATACCAACCATCATATAAGCAGTAACTTTGGGAAGACCAATACGCTTTGCGACTTTTCCAGCAAAAAGGGCGGACATTAAGGCCAGCCCCAAAAGAGGTACTATGTGAGGAAGATCAATAATATTGACAGAAATATTCTCCATAACTCTATATCTACTCCCCAATAACCTTTTCTTCAGAATCTGATTTTTTACTTTTCTCAGTGTCGATAATTTTTACTTTTACTTTTTTTATTTCCATTTCTTCGACTTTTACGAGCTCAAATGAGAAATTCTCCCAAATAATAACCTGTCCTTGCTTCGGAAAGCTATTTCCAAGCTTATCTAATATAAAACCGGTCACAGTTGAATAATTATCATTTAAAGGAATTTCAATATCACTTTCGTTATATAGATCCCGCAAAGAGATACTTCCCTCCACAATAAATCCATTTTCCAATTCTTCGTCTGTCACTTCTTTTTGCAACTCTTCGTTGTCGTGTTCATCTCTAATATCGCCAAAAATTTCTTCAATAATGTCTTCTAAAGTTACAATGCCTACAACTAATCCATTTTCATCTTTTACAAGGGCAAGATGGACTTTTTTTCTATTCATATGATCCATCACAGATTGAATCTTCATATGCTCATAAACAAAAAATGGTGCTTTAAAAAAGCGGTCTAACTTAAATTTCCCCTTATCATTTGTTGAAATAAAGGCCAAATCCTTGACGTGTAAAAACCCAATTGTATTGTCTAAATCTCCATTACAAACGGGGTATCTACTATGTCCCTTATCTTTAATCATATCGATAATATCACCCAGTGAATCTCTTTTTTGAATAAAGGTTACTTTGTTCCTAGGAATCATAATATCTTTTACTTTAATTGTAGGAAACTCCAAGATAGACCAGAGTAGATCAATTTGCTTTGAATCAATTGATTTGTCTTGCTCGGCCTTATTAACCATAAACTCAATATCATCTTTGGTAATAAGCCTTCCCCTTATATGGGCGTTCTTTCCCAAAACCAATCTTATGAGATGATCAAAAAAGTAAATCACTGGAAACATTAAGTAGTAATTTAGCCGAAGAATTATAATTACCGGGTACGCAAGCTTTTCAGCTTTTGACCTGGCAAAAGTCTTTGGAATAATTTCACCAAAAATAAGAATGAGTAAGGTGGTAATACCAACACTAAAGGCAACGGCATCATCTTGAAAAAACCGGTGAGCAATTTTCGTAGTAAAAGAAGCGGCAAAAATATTGGCCAGATTATTTCCCACCAAAATAGTGGTTAGAACACTGCCTTGATTAGCAGCTAAGAATTTTAAGGCCGAGCCTCTTCTGCCCCCATCATTAATAAGCTGCCTAACCCTGTCTTGGGGAATAGATAGCAAAGCAGCTTCCGACCCAGAATAGAATCCTGAGAGTATAAGAGCTCCTATGAAAAGAACGTATTCAAATAACTGGATCTCAGGATTCACAATCTCTCGCCCAGAAGGAATTTCTATAAATATTTAAAAAGAACTTATCAACCAGCGACGGCTCGATAATTTTTGTCTCCTGATTCGATACGCCCATTACAACAAAAGTTACAAACGCATCGGCCATTATTTATCTGTGCCCAACTCGTCGGAATCACAAGGCTAAACTTTAGTGCACAGCTATATTTTTACATGAATCATATTCATATTTCAATACTATAGCTCCAGGTATTCGGTATTTATTGAACACTAGTGCCCCATAAGCCTTAAAATTGAGGAATTGAATCGGAAATTTAAGAATTATTAAGTAAAAACTAGAGTATCCTTGCCAACACCAGCAAAACTAATTACACATTCAAAATGATTGAAAACCTGAACAGGAAAATCTTATTCCTTGCCCCTATGGAGGGCATCACCGACGACATTTACCGAAAGGTGATTTTTGAGCTCTACCACGCCCAGGGGTTTGATTTTTACAGCACTGACTTTCTAAGAATACCAACAATTGGAGCCATGCCTGCAAAAAAGACTATCTCCCATTTAGGCCATTTCTTTTACAATCAATTGCCAGGTAAAAAAACTGCCCTTCAAATTCTCTCACCAGAGCATGCGAATATTGAAGAAAATATCAAGGCCATAGAGCAACTCAAAATTCCTTGGTGCGACATCAACCTCGGATGCCCATCAAAGAAAGTCAATGGACACAAAGGAGGATCTTATTTATTGCAAGATCTTCATTCACTTAAAAGAGTAGTTGATAGGGTTAGGAAAAACTTCAATGGTTTTCTTAGCGCAAAAATTAGAATCGGCTATAAAGATACAAATAGCTTTGAAGACACCATCTCACTTCTAAATGATGCTGGAGTTCAACAAATTACTATTCACGCCAGAACAAAAGAGCAAATGTACCAAGGCCATGCAAACTGGAGTTTTATAAAAAAGGCCAAAGACAAATCTCAGGTTCCGATTATAGGAAATGGTGATGTAAACTCACCTACAGATATTGATCGAATGTTTAATGAAACTAACTGTGATGGGGTTATGATAGGTCGCGGAGCTTTAAGAAATCCCTGGATTGCAAACTGCTATAAACAAGATCATCAACTATTTAGCGATCAAGATTATAGAAGATCTCAAATTAGAAGCTTCCTCTCAGAATTTGAGTCTGAATTATTCAAAAGGAATCAAAAAGAGAGTACGATTTTAAAACGGCTTAAGTCAGTCACAAAATATCTGCTTGAAGGTGATGATTCACAACAATTAATAAGAAGTAGTTTTTTAAGATCTAGGGAATTAGATGAATTTAAGGAAAACTATATTAAACTTTATTAAGCCGCTTCATCTACTGATACATGCTCAGCTAAAACTTCCTCTCGAATGGGAGAAATACTTTCGTCCAACTCCGAGTTTGCTTCAACACACTCTAACCTAAAATTTCCAAAATCTTTTCCTAACACCATTCTCACTGGAATAAGGGTTACAAAGAGATAAAGTGTAGCAGTTAGAAAAAATGAGAATACTTCATTTTGAGAATCGCTTAGCACTCCACTTAAAAGTGTTTTCTGGGCCCAAACAATCCCTCCAATAATAAGTGCAGAGCCAAAAAAGACAATTGATAACCGCCAGGCCATGGCCCACCACACTTTCAAGGTATGCTGTAAATTCGGCTCAATTGACTTCAATACTCATCACTCCAGGTGGCATTTTTGTACTTGAAACTTATCGGCGAAAAGAGACAAAACCAGAGCAAAAACATCGGCTTTTCCTGTAATATCAACCAGTTGCAATCTTAAACCCAGGCTCTTTTAGGAATCTTCTTTGAAAGGGTCACTCATTAATTCTTGATAGAAGTTCATATCCCGGAAGAGGGTTGAACAAGCTGCTACTCCTGAACCAAAGATAGAAGGCCACAGTGGAGTGTCTATTCTTAAAACCATTGTAAATACCGTGATGACTACTATAGGAGTAACCATTGTCCCCAGAAGTTGCCTACCTCCAAAAACCTTTATTCCCATAGAGTTTATTTTACCAATGCCTCTAATAAACGAGTACCTATAAGACTTAGATTCAATCCGCTCTAGCATTTTTTTAGACGACATTGAATAAACCCAAAAAAAGCCAAAAGCAAAATGCGCCAGAAGATCCTTGCTTTCAGTATTTCCAAATAATAAAATCGTAGCACCGATACAAGTGAATACTTTTAAAAACCATACCACTTTTTTCATCAAACTAAACTTCCTCTATGCCTGAATTGAATATTAGAAAATCTCATAATCGCTGGAGAGGAAACGACCATATCTAGAACGTATAAAAAATGTGAGGTACTTAGCACAGCACCTTTAGGCATAGGATATTCACATTTTTCCCAATAGGGAGTATCAATAGGTCCGGGATAGAGATTTGAAAAATTCACTCCCAATTCTCTCCACTCCACTTCACATGAATCGAGAATCGCTTTCATTGCCGCTTTGGAGGCACTTATGGCCGCAAGTAATGGTAAATTCTGTTCAGTACAAAAGGCAACAGTAGAGATCACTTTTGTTTCAAATGGAATAATGAAACGACTAAAGTGTTTGAGCAGATGAAATGTTCCGAGAGCATTAACTTGTAAGTTTCTCTCAAATTCCCTGGAAGAAGTTTCAATGATTGGCGAAACACTTCCAATTCCAGCACAATGTACAAGCACATCTATGGAGTTGGTGGTTTCAGAAACCTGTCTGTAAAACTCTTCAACATCCTCTTCGTTACTCAAATCACATACTATATCAAAGTAATTTGAATGAACTATATCACTGCCTCTTTGACTTAAGCCGAATACCATATACCCTAACTCTAGTAAGTACTCACTTGCCTCAAGGCCTAAACCAGAACTACTACCTGTAACTATCGCCGACTTTTCATCCATATATATATGTTAACAGACAAATATAAATCACTGATATCTTAGCAGTAGTGGTAGTTCTTTCCTCAATTATCTGTGTCAAATTTTCCACATTGAATGAAATCAAAATATTGTGAATAATTGATAATAGGAGTCAATGGCACTATGTCTCGATATTGGTTATTATTTATCATTTGTTCTATACCCATAAGTGGTTTTGCTGCTGCCAAAAGACAGTTCAACTGGCAGTATGGATTAGAAGATCCTGAGAAGGGTGAGTCCAGAACAAGTGCCGCCAATCTTTTAAAATTCGCTGTTTCATCCGAGCCAAAGTGGCTAAGACTTGTAACTGGATTTACACTTTCTATTGGATCAACTTACAAGCAAGGTGATATTTCTCTTGGCCCATATATTTATTTTTTGTCTGATGTAAAAAAATCAAATATTCAGCCATTTTTCTACGCCGAAGGGATAGCAGGTGTTGGCCAATTTGATGATAAATCCCATTTTAATGGTGGCTATGAAGTCGGTGCAGGAGTTGATTTAAAATGGTTTTCACATTCAGGCATAAGCCTGGCCATCGCCCTCAATAAAACCAAAGTCAACAGCCTAAGAATATGGATTGGTTATTATTATTTCTAGTGCTCCGTCCATTAAGTTTACCCGTATGCGCAGCATAAGCAAACTTAATGGATGGAGTGCTAGGGTGAGTCTTAAGAGTCACTTTCTGACAAAGTTATATCTAACTCAAAATTGCTCTCACCTTCAATCTTTTCAGATACAAAGCTAAATCCATTCTCACTTACATTACCTGCAGCAGTTAAATCTTCTAATACTTTTTTAAGTACTTCGATTTTCTGTGCTTCCCCTTTGACTTTAACAGCTTTAACAGGCCATTTCAGCGATTTTTGGGCCTTCGTTTTTTCGCCTCGTATTCCTCCGAGCACTTCCTTAGCAATTACCAGTTCATCACTGACTGGTCCTAAGTCAATCTCCTTAAACTCTGAAGCATTGGGAAAACTGGCCTTATGAATAGTTGAATCTTTTTCATCCTGACGCCAACTCCAAACTTCCTCTGTTACAAAGGAAATAAATGGAGCAAAGAGCCTTAGAAATGTTCCTAAACAAATATCAAGAGTTGCAAGAGCTGACTTACCACCCTGAGTATTTTTCTGTTTATATGATCTATTTTTCACAAGCTCTACATAGTGATCACAAAAATTCCAAAAAAGAGATTCTGTTTCAAGTAAAACGGCTGCGAAATCAAATTGCTCGAAATTTTTATTTGAACGATCAACTAATTCCTTTAACTCTTTGATCATTGCCAGATCAAGCATATTGGATATATCTGAATGCGAATATTCAGGAGTGTCTTCATCTTCCAGTTGCATCATCACAAATTTCGAAACATTGAATAATTTAGTACAAAGCCTCTTCCCAACTTTAAAGACACCTTCATCATAAATAGTGTCTACTCCAAGCTTTGCCTTTGTGGCCCAGTACCTAAGAGCATCGGCTGAGAAGTCTACCAGTAAATCTTCTGGGCTCCCCTTACTATTTCCTTTGGACTTACTGAGCTTGCTTCTATCAGGTGTCACAACCCAACCACTTATCCCTGCATTGTACCAAGGCACACTTCCTTCATGAAAATAACTTTTTGCAATCGTGTAAAATGCCCAGGTCCTAATTATTTCGTGGGCCTGAGGTCTAAGATCGGCAGGAAAGAGCTTCTTATGTCTAGCTTCATCAATTCCCCAGTGACTTGAAATTTGTGGTGTCACTGATGAAGTGGCCCATGTATCCATTACATTGGGATCTCCGGTAAATCCACCAGGCTGATTTCTCGAGGCCTCTTCAAATCCTTTTGGAGTCTCTTGCATCGGATCGACGGGAAGATCTGAAATATCTGCAAAAAGGGGCTTGTCATAAATGGGCATTCCATTTTCATCTACGCCGTACCAAACGGGAAAGGGAACTCCAAAATATCTCTGACGTGATATACACCAATCTTGATTAATTCCTTTAACCCATTGATCAAATTTAGATTTCATATGAGCTGGAGTCCAGTTAACTTTCGCACCTTGTGCTAGGAGCTCTTCTCTATGATCAAGAATTTTTATAAACCATTGCCTTGTGGGTACAAACTCAAGAGGACGGTCACCTTTTTCGTAATATTTAACAGCTTGCTGTGTGGGCCTTGGCTCTCCTACGAGGGCCGCACCTTTTCCTAGGACACATGAGCCATCCTCTGAAAGCATTTCTACCATTGTCGATTTGGCCTTATTAATAAAGAGTCCATCGATTTTAGAATAAGCCGCATTGGCAGCACTTGAATTCTTACTCTCAAAAACACCTTCGCCAAAAGTTACCGGAAGCATTTTTCCATCAAGACCAAGTACCTGCTTTAATGGAAGATCACTTTGCTTCCACCATTCCACATCGTGAACATCACCAAAGGTACACACCATTAATATACCTGTGCCCTTTTCAGGGTCAGCGTGTTCAGCCGCAAGTATTGGAACCTCTACATTAAATAAGGGAGTGATGGCCTTTTTGCCAAAAAACTTTTGATACCTTTCATCATCAGGGTGTGCAACAACAGCGATACACGCAGCTAGTAGCTCTGGCCTTGTTGTAGAAATGAGAAACTCACTGCCATCTTCAACACCAAATCTTATATCGTAAAAATGACCTGTTCGCGCGCGGTCTTCAACTTCAGCTTGAGCAACTGCAGTTTGATATGTCACATCCCACATAGTAGGAGCTTCTGTAGAGTAAACCTTGTTCTTTGATACTAAGTCTAAAAAAGAAAATTGAGACATCTTCTGTGAATGACTATTAATTGTTTCATACTGCTGATTCCAATCAATTGAAAGCCCTAGATTTCTCCAAAGGTTTTCATATTTTATTTCATCTTCCTTGGTTTGTTTTTGGCACAACTCAATGAAGTTTTTTCGACCTATTGGCTGTTGGTCTCTTGGTTTTACAACCTTTTCTTTTCTCTCTCCGGTCCAAGATGAATCGTAGGCAACTGTGGGATCACATTTTACACCCCAAAGATTTTGCACTCTTCTTTCAGTGGGCAATCCATTATCATCCCAGCCCATGGGATAAAAAATATTCTTGCCCTTCATTCTTTGATATCGAACGATACAATCTGTTTGAGTATAGCTAAATACATGACCCATATGGAGTGAACCTGAAACTGTAGGAGGAGGGGTATCAACTACGAAGGTATTTTCTCTAGCAACATCTGGGTTATAAGCATAAACATCGGTTTCTTTCCAGTTTTGTGCCCATTTCTTCTCTAATTCAAGGTGATTGTACTTCTTTGGAAGCTCGCGTTTTGTCATAGATATCTCTTTGCCATAAATAAAGGGAAACGATACTCGCATGATGAAGGTTTTCAAGTAATCTTTGATCCAATTTGACGGCATCTTCGCATTCAAAATCCCTCAACTTACCTAAAGGCAAGCCTTCAGGAGTTTTGAATGCGAATCTACCGCCAAATTGAATCAAATCTTTACTTGAAAACCTTCATCACGCGAGCATAACCAACTTAATTACCATGCAGCACGTCTTTCAGTCAAAGGACAATGCAAGATCATCTTCACTATTTTGGGGGAAAATTGTTCTCTTAATTGGCCTAAATACCCTGTAATTTCATATATTTTGCCCATATTCCGTAATAGTAAGTATGCTAAAGCAATTTTTTAACAGACTCAAATACTTGGTCGAAAGGTTCATCCTTTCAGGACTTCCCTATCAGGTCTTTATTTTTGCTCTCATTATCGCAGGTGTTTCATTTATCGCAGGCCTGGTGGTTTTTACAGCTAGCTCAGAGTTTACAAGTTTTAGCTCCGCAATGTGGTGGGCCTTTTTAAGGCTCACAGATCCAGGATATCTCGGCCAAGACAAAGGAACGCTTCTCAGATTGGTTTCCACAATTCTCTCAGTTTTAAGCTATGTTTTGTTTCTGGGTGCCCTGATCGCTCTAATGACTCAGTGGATGTACAAGGCGCTTCGAGAACTTGAAAGTGGAGTGACTCCTCTTTACATTGAAGATCATATTTTAATTCTAGGATTAACCAATAGAACCGTCTCACTTGTTGAAGGAATACTCACATCAGATATAAACCGCCAAAAATTTCTCAACCGACTTGATCTCAAGAAAATTAAAATTGTTATTCTCTGTAAAGATCTTGATAGCGATGTTTATTACAAATTCAAAGAAGATCTTGGTAGCAAGTGGAATAGTCGAGATATTATTATTAGGGGCGGGGATAGTCTCGATTTAGATGATTTGAGAAGAGTGAATTTTTTAGAAGCAGCAGTTGTCATTATGCCTGGAACAAATATCTCGAACTCTGATCTCGATGCAAAGAATGTTAAAACACTTCTGACCATTGCCAACTATGGAAAGCTCGAAGGCTATGAAGGTGATATTCCTCCAATGGTTGTTGAAATGCTCAGTAAGAAAAAAGCTTCTATTGCTCAGGGTATTTATGGGAAAAATATTGAGATTATCTCAAGTGACTCCCTTATCAGCAGAATCATAGCCCAAAATGCAAGATACACAGGTCTTGCCTTTATTTATTCAGAACTCCTAAGACAAAACTTTGGAAATGGAATTTACGTTAGGGAATACCCTCAATTTGAGGGAAGAAATTTTTACGAAATTCAAAATGCTTTTCCAAAGGCCATCGTCATTGGAATCCTTCGAAAGCTTGGAAGCCAATATGTTCCATTTCTCAATCCCCCCATTGACACCATTTTGGAGGATGATGACAGTATTGTGCTTATTGCAAGAGGCATGGATGATATTAAACCTGAAGTAAATGAACAAACCGTTGATCTGAGACCTATAAGAGATACCCCCATTGAACTTCCTGCTGTAAAAAGAAAAATTCTCATTCTGGGTTGGAATCACCACGCTGCTAACCTCATTCAGTTTTTTAGTAATTATAAAAATGAGACCTATGACATTGTTAATTTAGCTCGGGTAGATATCAATGATAGAAAAAGAAGATTATCAAAATTTGAAATTAATTATGAAAAAATCAATCTTCAACTTATAGATGGTGACTACACTGCTGTGAAAAAACTAACATCAGTAAAACCAGAAACTTTTACAGATATTATTATGCTTAGTAATGACTGGCTTGATTCAGACCTTGAGTCAGATGCAAGAATTATTCTAGGCCATCTTCTTTTAAAAGATGTCCTTCGAGGTGTGGCCCATCCGCCAGATATACTTGCTGAAATTATGGATCAAGATAATGAAAAGCTCTTTCCTCACTCCAAAGATGAGATTCTCATTCCTCCATTAATTCTCTCTCACATGCTCTCTCAGGCAGCACTGACACCAGAGATCAATGAAGTCTACGAAGACCTGCTCGACATTACAGAACATGAAATCTCTATCGTAAACTGTAATCTGTTCGGACTAGTAAATAAAAAAATGACTGTGGCCTTGGCCCAACAAATTGTGAATCAATCTGATTATGTTTTTCTTGGCTATATTAAAGTCATGAAAAATGGCGGCAACACGCGCGAATTCTTTCTCAACCCGGAGCGAAAGGAAGAGGTCGAATTCACTCCCGACGATGAGATAATTATCCTTATTTAAAACATTTCCAAACATTTCGAACACTTTATTAAAAAAGATCCCCCTAAATCCTTTACAGTGAGGCGTTATTTTTATTAATAAAGTGGAAATAAGTTTTTGCGGAGGAACTCATGAATAAGACGACTATCACTGTAATTTTTTTGATTTTATCGACATCAGCCTTTGCTCTAGATGTGAGTGTTCCAAAAAATTGCTTCAACGTAAAAAACTATTGTTCCAAGTCACAAGTTGTTAGAAAGGGCGTAAAAAAATACTCAAGAGTTGAACTCTTTTCAGTTCTATCTGAAGATGATTACGACTCAGAGCAAGTTATCCTCGATACCTATTTTGCTTTTAGTAATTGGAAAAAAATAACAAGGGACAAACCTAATATCGGTGTTCACAAATCACTTTCACTAAAAGATCAAGACAGCTCAAAGCTTCAGTACGTAGACTTCACAATCAAAGCTCCATTTCCTGTAATGAAACTAAAAATAAAAATGGTTATCGATTACAAAAAAAATCTTAAAGACACTGAATCTAGCGTTTTTCATTTTAATGGACTCATAAACAAATCTCACACTATTCCTGGAGTTGGAGTTTTAAGAAAGGCCGTTGGAGTAGTTGAGTTTAGTGGGCTCATTAGTGTTAAATATTTAGAAGATGATGGCGAGTATCTTGTTTATCTTATCTTTAACTCGATACCTGAATTAAATATCCTTCCAGGCCTTACGGCTCCTTACCTAGAAAGAGCAATGCTGGATCTTTATAAAGGGTTATTTGAAATTTAGTTTTTTTGAATGGGTTTTAAATTTTCAAAAAATGCCCAGCCAATCTTAGAATCACCTGTTGCATAGTTTTTGGCATCAACCTTAAGCCATCCACCTCTTTGCTCAACAAGCTCAACTAAAGAGTTAGGGTTTAGCGTTTTAATAATACCATCAGTTAAGCTAGGACCAAGCCTCAAGTTAACAAAGCTCGTAGTTGCAAATAATTTTCTAGCTGCAGCCTCATTTACTTTGGTGCTCTGAAGCCTCTGCATAAGCTCAAGATTTGTTCTCCTCGCTTGATCCGACTTTCTTTGCATGAAATCCCAAATTAATCCAAATGAGATCCCAGTTAATATCAATCCAGCGAGTAGTATGGTGAAAAACTTATTATCTTTTTTCTTTAAAAAGGCGTGAAATCTTTGCTCTCTAAAATTTCCTTCCCTTTGGAGCTCTTTCATATCTCCTAGGGCCGTTTCACTTTTTGAGGCAATGTCACACATTTTGTCTTCGAACTCAGAAAACTTGGCAGGTATCTCATTAAGCATTTCTTTTAAAACTTGAAGCTGATGATTTCTCATCATTTCAAGCTCGATAGATTGGCCTTCAACTACTGAAGCATCCACTTTTTGGAAAATGGGAGACTGAGTGCTTTCAACAAGTTTTTGCTGTCTTTCGATCATTGATTTGAGGCTTTTTTTATCTGAAAAGATATTAACTTCCTCTAAATTTACGAAATCCTCTTTTCCACCATCCATGTGAAATCCCTATTACTTCGCCACTCCAATGGCCTTAGTTTCTCTTACAACTGTTACTTTAATAGTGCCCGGATAACTCATTTCTTCTTCAATTTTCTTGGCAATATCTCTAGACAACATAACAGTTTGGTCATCATCAACCTTATCATTTTCAACAAGAACTCTAACTTCTCTACCAGCTGAAATTGCATAAGATTTACTAACACCATCGAAGCTGTTCACAATATCTTCGAGGTCAGTCAGTCTTGAAACATAAGACTCCATTAGTGCTTTTCTAGCACCTGGTCTTGCACCTGATAATGCATCAGATGCTGCTACAATGTGAGCTAAGACTGATTCAGGCTTTTCATCATCATGGTGTGCTCTAATGGCGTGAATAATATCTGGAGACTCTCCATATTTTTTTGCAAAGTCTGCACCAATAACAGCGTGACTAGCTTCTGCTGAAGCATCCAAAACTTTTCCGATATCGTGAAGAAGTCCTGCCCTTCTGGCTTGCTTAACATTCATTCCAAGTTCTGCAGCCATTGAACCACCAATGAAGGCAGCTTCTAGTGCGTGTTGATATTGGTTTTGAGTATAAGAAGTTCTGTAATTAAGAGCTCCAATAAGCTTGAGAATCTCAGGGTGAATCCCGTGAACCCCAATTTCCATTTGTGCTTTCTCACCTAAATCTCTTAGGTGTGCTTCAAACTCAATTCTTGATTTTTCATGAAATTCATCAATTTTAGCTGGATGAATTCTTCCATCAGCAATGAGTTTTTGAATTGTTTGTTTGGCAATTTCTCTTCTTACGACATTGAAAGAGGAGATAACGACCACCTCAGGAGTATCATCAATAATTAAATCAACACCACAGATTTGCTCGAATGCTCGAATATTTCGGCCTTCACGACCAATCAATCGACCTTTAATATCATCAGATGGTAGCTCAACAGAGCTAATAGTTTTCTCAGCGACGTATTCACCAGCAAAGCGCTGGATGGCGATTCCAATAACTCTTTTTGCTTTCTTCTCAGAATCTTCTTTTGCCTCTTCTTCAATTCTTCTAATTTCCTTAGCAGCATCTACTTTGGCATCTTCAACAAGACCCTTTCTAAGCTCTTCTTTTGCTTCATCTTGAGTCATGCCTGCTATATGAGAAAGTTTTTCATTGAGCTGACTTTGAAGACTTCTGTATTTTCCAGTCTCATCCTCAAGCTTTCTTTTCTTTCCCTCCATTTCTTCTTCTTTAACTTTAATTCTTTGAACTTCTCGGTCCTTGTTTTCAATTTTTTGATCAAGCACCATTTCTTTTTTAGCTAAATTTCTCTCTTGATCGCTGACAGCTCTTTGCTTATCTCGAATTTCTTTTTCAGCTTGGTCTTTGCCTTCTCTAACAATATTTCGAGATTCCTTTTCAGCACCTCTCCTAATTTTGTCAGCTTCTCTTTTGGCCTCGTCTACTATTCCTTCGGCCTTACCTTCATCCCGCTTTTGATTATCAGCGGCCTTTTTCATACTAATTATTCCCACAGCACTGGCACCAGCAACAAGGGAAATAACTGCTATTACAATTGATTCAAAACCCATGGTAAACCTCTTTCAGGTTTCAAAGGAGCAAGATATTATTCTCTCATCAGTGATTATTGCATCCATCTTGATATCGTGATCAAGGGTTGGAAGCCCACTGCGAATCTGCTCTTCAAAACACAAAGCTATTTTTAATATATTTTTACTTTCACAATACCTATCATAATATCCTCCGCCTCTCCCAAGCCTGTCGCCTTTTGATGTAAAGGCCATACCGGGAATAAGAAGAACATCTGGCACTACTAAAACGCTTTCAACTGGGGGTGCCTTTAAAGAAATTTTTCCGAATTTCTCATTGCACAAATTTTCTATACCGCACAAGTGAAAGCTCATCTCTCCCTGATCAGCAATCCTAGAAAAGGACAATTTGGGAGGCATCTCACTGCGCACTCCAGTCCAATCAGGTTCACCATCAAAAGGAAAATAGCAGCCCAAAACCACCGAGTCCCATGAGAGAGCTTTAATTTTGCCCTTCATGAATTTTACGAGTATTGCCGCTAACCTCTCACTTTTGTCACGACGAATTTGCTCTCCCATTTCAAAGAGAACTTTTTTAATTTCATCGCGTACGAGTTGCTTTTGACTAAGACTCACCACACATCTCAATGTTTGGAATAATAAAAAGGAGCAGAGCTAAATTTAAAATTGAAGACTACTGTGGCCTTGGTGAAACTTCATCAATAAGTTTCAATGCATCCGAGGCAGCTGACTGGAATTTTTCCAAGTTAACTTGGTATTCCCTTTCTAGAGATATATTTTCCAATGCTAGTTTGAGAGCTGCAAGCAATATAGCTTGGGTATCCGCTAACTGAGCATTTTTATCAAGCAAACCTTCAGCCGTTTCTTTAACTCTTTCCACGGCCAGCATAGCATCAGCCACGCCTTGCACTTCAGGTCTAAATTTGACCTGATAGCCTAATATTTCAAAATTTATAACTTCTTTTATTTCTTCCATGTTTACTCTTACCACAGTAAGCGAAGTAAGGTTTCCAGTCAACTGATTCAGACCCTTACAGACTCTTGATGCAAGGTGGCTGTCTCGGAATTATATGAAAAATCCAGCAGAGCACCAAGGTATTCTTCCAGATTAAAAGCATCGAGATCTTCAACACTTTCTCCAACTCCGATATAGGTAATAGGAACTTTCAATTTTTGAACTATTGCCACGGCGTTTCCTGCTTTTGAGGAACCATCGCACTTTGTAAAAATCAAACCAGTAAGACCCAGTGCTTTTTGGAATTCCTCTGCTTGGCGTAAAGCATTTTGCCCTGTAATTGAATCGATTACGAGAAGTGTGTGATCTGGTTTTGTGCTATCCAGCTTTTCCAAAACCCGCTTACTTTTTTTCAGCTCTTCCATTAGATTTTCTTTTGTATGAAGTCTTCCGGCAGTATCGAGAATACAGTAATCTGCGCCGCTGCTCATTGCTTTTTGCAAAGTCTCATAACCGACTCCGCTTGGGTCAGCTCCTTCTTTAGCTCGAATCATTGTGGCCCCTGCTCTCTCGCACCAAACTTGGAGCTGATCAACAGCTGCTGCCCTAAAGGTATCGCAAGCGCCAACCATTACGGTGGCCCCCTGCCCAGTTAGTTTGGTGGCCAGTTTCCCAATGGTTGTAGTTTTTCCGGCTCCGTTGACACCAACGACCATGATCACTTTTGTTTGGCCTTTTTTTGAACTATCAAAATTAAATAGATCAGGATCTACATCACCTTGAAATTCCTTCATCTTTGATTTCAAAAAATTAAATAAAAAGGATTTTAATTTTTGTAAATCGAAGTCATCTTTACCAATAAAGGCCGTAAGCTCTTCAACTAATTCGGCCACCATGACAGGGCCAATATCTGCTGAATACAAAAGCTCCTCAATTTCTTCTAGTTTTTCTTCATCAAATGAACTTGAAGAGAATATATTTTCTAGTTTTCCCCAAACCTCACTACGAGACCTGGAAAGACCCTTTTTAAGCCTTGATGGCCAACTGACTTTGGGAGCTTTTGGAGCGGGCTCAGGAGCGGCCGGCTCAGGTGTGGCCGGCCCAGGCTTTTTAGGGAGTTCAACTTCCGCTATTTCTTCCGTTTTCTCACTAAGTTTTTCTTCGAGTTTTACAGGAGGCAATTCTTTTTGGGTCGACTCTTTTTTAGGAGCAGGAATTAAAATAGTGCCAATTGAAGCTATTAACAGAAGTAAGGAGATTCCCAGCCCTGCAACATCGCCCATATTGGCCACATAATCGAGTCCCATCATTTGAAATAAATTTGAGATAATTTCAGTCATTTGTATCCCTTGCATTAAAAACTAAAATAGAGTCAGTATATCTATCACAAGGGTGAGCCGGGGTCAGTAATCGCCTTCAAAAAACTATTGGTAAAATGTGCAGTCGCACCCCACAATACAAAATTATGTACAAGCTCCCCATAATTTCTCATTAATTCCACTTCATGAATGCCCAGTCCTCGAAATAAAATGGCCTCATCACTTATGGCCCCCCACTTTTGGGCATAGCTCCACTTTTCAATGTCTGATAGAGCTTCGATTTTTACTGCAAAGCAAATATCCCATTCACCATTACTTGCGATGGTTTTTTTAAGCTCAGAAATTGTCAGACTCAATTCCCCAACAACAGGTATTATCAATTGCTTACGAGCTGTAAACAGCGCCGGCAGGTATCCATGAATTTGAATGTGCTCACTAGCAATACCTCCCTCTTCTTCCAACTCTCTCAAAACAGTCTGAGTTGGACACTCGGATTCTTGCTTGTGTCCTCCCATAAAAGCCACTTGCCCTTTATGAGTCGGCATAGACTCAGTTCGCTTAATGTAGAGCAGGCTGTCTTCAACAATACAGCACAAAACAGCCCCTCCCCAATCGTCCTCCACACTAACAACTGTTTTAAGTTCGGAAAAACGTGAGTTATATTGAATCTCAGATAATTTTTGGGGCAGAACCCCTTTAAGGAAATCAAATTTGAAAGATCGTGCCATTACACTAAACTACCTTTTCACAATGACGGCGGCCATTAGGAATTTTTTTCTGAAACAAGATTTTCAAGATGTCATAACTCCGCCCATGGTGGACAACCCAGGGTTTGAACCTCATATTCATCCCTTTCAAATTAAATCCATTTATAAAAACCAAACTCTTCCACAATTTTTGCACACTTCACCTGAGTTTCACATGAAAGAGCTACTTTCATATGGCCTTGAAAAAATATTCAACATTTCCTATTGCTTTCGAGATGAGCCAACATCTCCCATTCACAGGCAGCAATTTTTAATGTGTGAATGGTATAGATCAAATGTGGCCTACGAAAAAATCATGACTGATATTGAACAACTAATTCCACATTGTATCGAATACTTTCAAAGCAAAAAACTTGAGATTAGTCAGAGTATTACCAATCAAAAAGTCCAAAGACTTACAATTTCAGAAATTTTTCAAAAAGAGATGGGGTTTGATATCCTCGATTTTTTAGAAAAAAACCAAATCAAAGATTTAATGGAATCTAAATTTCCCGACATCCCACTTCCTGAAGAAAATTGTATGTCTTGGGATGACTATTTCTTTCTACTCTTTTTAAATAAAATAGAACCTCAACTTAAAAACTACCCGCTACTGATTCTCTATGAATATCCACGTCATCTAAGTGCCCTATCAACTATCAAAAAAGACGACCCTAGGGTATGTGAACGTTTTGAGTTCTACATCTCAGGAATTGAAGTCGCCAACTGCTACAGTGAACTAACAGATTTGGAAGAACAAAAGCACAGATATCAAAATTCAAAATCTTTAAAAAAAGAGCTCTACAGATACGACCTTCCTACTCCCAATATACTTTTTGATGCCCTAGAAAGAAAAATTCCCGTTAGCTCAGGGATTGCTCTAGGAATAGAAAGACTACTTCTGGGTATCACTGGTCGAAAAGATATTTTCTACTCATCAGATAGAAATTGAAGATAGTCGTAGTAAGCACCTTTGTTTTCAATTAGTTTATCGGGAGCTCCTTCTTCTACAATCTTGCCACTGTCGAGAACAACTATATTTTGTGCCATTTGAATGGTCGAGAGTCTGTGTGCAATAATAATTGTTGTTCTTCCCCTGAATAGTTTTTGGCAGGCATTTTGAACTAGGAACTCTGAGTGATTATCGAGACTTGCTGTAGCCTCATCAAAAATTAAAATTTTGGGATCTCTCAGGAGCATTCTCCCAATGATTATAAGCTGCTTTTCTCCAACAGAGAAAATATCAGATGATTTATCAAAAAAACTATCAAGCCCTTTTTCAAGAGAATTGATTTTTTTATCTAACTTTATCTCTGCAAGCACATTCGATATTCTTTCATCATCAATGCTTTCATCATAAAGTCTCAGGTTTTCTCTAATAGTGTCTTCGAAAATAAATAATTGTTGCGTGACAACACCGACGTGAGAATAAAGAGATTCCTTTGATAAATCTTGAAGGCTAAAGTCTCCAATTTTGATATCCCCACCTTGCCATGGATATAACTTGCAAATAAGCCCTATTAAACTCGTTTTTCCAGAGCCTGTTCTACCTATGATTGCTGTGGTTTTTTCTCCTGGGATAGTGCAATTAAATCCATCGAATAGAGCATTTTCACTATCGTAACCAAATTTCAAATTTTCAAAGTTAATATCCGATCCAGGGATTAGTAACATGCCTCCAACGCTTACATCAATTTCTCTTTCATCTTTTAAGGATAAAATTTGATTGATTTTATTCATGGATGACATGGCCGTTTGAAATTCGTTGAACCGGCCTGAAATCTGGTGGAAAGGATTTAATATAAAGGAGACATAGGTTAAAATAGCGACAAATTGACCTGATGTAATGACACCACTTTGAACTTGATTGTAACAAATAAATATGACTGTAGAATAGGAAAGTCCTATGGCAATAGTATGAACGGTTGGAAATTTGGCCCAGGCGAAAATGACTCTTTTAATTGAGACCTTAAATAACCTCATAAATCTAAGATATTTGGGAATCCAAAAAGAGTGATAATTACTAGCAAAAATTATTTCCAGTCCATTGACTGTATCGCCAACAAAGGAATTTATCCTTGAGCTTATGGACCTAAAGCCAATCATTTTCTTTCCAGCTTCGCCCATAAATTTAAAAAGAAAGAAAATGAGTAGGATTGTATAAATACTAAGAAAACCACCACATAGTGGTGAGATTAAAGTGAGTGCTGCCAGTGAGCCTATAATAGTGGCTGCTTCACTCATAGTGCTAAAAAATTTGGAGTTAAATAAGACGGCAAGTCCAGTAACATCATTGACTGAACGGCTAATGATTTTTCCAGAGGAATTTGTATCAAAGAATTTTAGTGGAAGTCTAAAAAGTAGCTCTTGGATATCGACGCGTAAGTTATATAGTGCTCTTTGCCCTAACTTTAGAAAAATATAATTTTGTAAAAATGAGAAAATTATCATTATTAGATAACATCCGCAAAAGAATAGAAAGTAGGTCCAAAAATTTGAGCCATCGGTGAGAGACTTATCGATCACTAGTCCCATCGAATAGGGAACACCGATAGTTCCTACTGTACTAAATCCAAACAAAACGATGCAGACTATCAATTGGAATTTAAATTCTTTTAAGTATGGCCACAAAACTTTAAAATCATTAATTGCCTGAAACTTTTCATTTTTTCTATCTTGGTCATCGAGGAGTAATTTATTCATCAATTCCTCCTACTTCCCTGGTTCTTACTTCATACTGAAATAGGTTATAAAAATGTCCTTTAATTTGCATTAATTTAGAAAAGTTCCCCTCTTCGATTACCTTGCCGTCCATCAAGATATAGATATTATCAAAATCCATAAGTGCTGAAGGCCTGTGAGTTGCAAGAACTAAAATGGCTTCAGGATTTAACTTGAAAATATTGGAAACCACCTTTCTTTCAGTTTCTACATCTAAAGCAGATATTGTATCATCCCAAAGGTAGAGAGAAGCATTAGAAAGAAAAGAGCGGGCAATGGAGACTCTTTGTCTCTGCCCTCCAGACAAATTCACCCCTTTTTCCCCAATGAGAGTTTCAATTCCCTTTGGGAGTTGTTTTAAGTCTGTATCTAGGCACGCATCTTTTAAGCTAGCGTGAATTTCTTCTTTTGTAGCTTTACCGTTAGGAGATAAGTTACCTGAAAGTGTAGAATTAAAAACAATACTCTCCTGCGGAATATAAGAGGTAATATTACGGTAGAGATCATAGTTAATATTACGATAATCGATTTCATTAATTTGAAATTTTCCATAACTATCGATTTCACTTGGCTGGTGAAGAGAAGCTAGTATTCTTAGAAGAGTCGACTTTCCAGCTCCTACATCCCCCACGATCCCAATTTTTTGGCCTTGCGATGCTTTAAAGTGAATGCCATCTAAGACATGATTTCTTTCGTTTGGATAAGTAAAATAAAGATCTTCTACGTCAATACTATGAATGGGTGAAAAAACCTTATGCTCACCCTTATAGGCAGGTTCCAATTCATATATATAACTCATTCTCCTCACCGCAGCCTTTGCCTTCTCTGAAAGTGTAGCAAGGTAGGAAAAAGACATCATAGGCCAAATTAATTTATCAAGGAGTTTTAAAACAAGAATGATAACTCCAAGAGAAGCAAAATCCTTTAACCACATTTCATTTGAAGTGAGAGCAAAGTAAGCACAAAGAAATAGTATTGCCCTAGACATAAAAATAAGTGATAGAAGAAATGATTCGAAACAAAGATCCACCACTCCAATACTCTTATTCGTTTCATAAAGACTATCCAACAGACCTCTAAATTTTGTTCTTCTAACCCCTTGAAGTCTCAGCACTCTAAAGATTTTTACTCCAACAGACTCCTCGTGCACTTTATCAGAAATATCGCCCAACAATTTAGATGATTTCTCGTAAAGAAAATTCACATTTTTCTCGTACAAATGCATCCCAAAAGGAATCAGCGCAAATGGGATCAATAGAATCAAACATTTAATGCCAATAATAGTATAAAGAACAAAAGGTATATAAATTAGATAAGTTATAGTATCAATAAGGATCAAGCCTCCAATACCGATATACATTCTCACATCATTAGTATCGTAACTTAATAAACTTACGGTGGTTCCAACCTTTAGTGATGAGGCCTTACTAAATCTAGACAACAGTATTTTTTCAAAGAGATTTTTCTTAAGATCAACTTCCATATATCTAGAAGTTATAAAAAAACAATATCTCCAAACTAATTTCAAAGCACCGATAGCAATATATATACCAAGGAAAATGGCAGCGTAAATTCTTGGATCGTAATTATAGGCACCTGATTGAATTGAGTCCCCAAGATTTTTTAACAGTAGTGGTGGAATCATTTCAAGCGCATTAATAAGTACAACAATGATACATCCAAAACCCAATATTTTTTTGTAGGGCTTCACTAGCTCTTTAACAACTGGGATAAATAATGAATTATCAGTTTTACTATCCATAACTCTCAAATTTAGAGGTATACTGATCCCAGTTTGGATTTCAGTATAGTTTTACAATTCTTTTTCTAGGGAATTATAAATTGTGTGGAGTTTTATTATCACTTCTGACTGTATATGACCATATGGAACGCTTTTGGCCCAATGTAGGTGATACTTAGGATCTTTGTTTTTTCTAAGTGAGCCACTTAAATAATTAGGAAATGATGAAGCCATATCAGCTGAAAAGACAGCGTACCAGCGAAGCAAATCCATCTCAGTTGAAAATGCATCCAATACTTCAAGTGACGTTTCTACAGCAACCCTTTTCAAGCTGTAGGTATTTAACT
This sequence comes from Bacteriovoracaceae bacterium, assembly GCA_018649885.1. Taxonomy (GTDB): domain Bacteria; phylum Bdellovibrionota; class Bacteriovoracia; order Bacteriovoracales; family Bacteriovoracaceae; genus JABIHA01. The sequence continues at coordinate 76,280 of JABIHA010000112.1, read as the reverse complement.
GTTTCAAAGCAGCAGCGGAAGGCTTTCGGTTGAGATATTTCCCCATAAAGGCCTTCGTGAAATTAATTACACTTTTACTAGAGTGAGATCTCGCTCTCTCCCTTTCAAGGTATTCACCTCCGAGAACTAGTGCTCTGTAGATACCATCTCTACTGCCGCCTTGTTCGAGAGCATTAATCCAATTAGATTGTTCAGAGTCAGTAACATTTCTCTCAATAACCGACAGATATAGTTCATTAATATAGTTAAAATTGAATGTTCTAATTTGGGCCTTGGAAGATTTTTTGAAAAGTGTACTCTCAAAGCTTCTCTCCTTGTAAGACTCAGTTGAAGTAGCATCTTTTGTAACAATTGGAATTTCAGGAAGAGTTATAGTGTCTGGTTTTTTACCTAACAACTTGTTAGTTAAACTTATACCCAAAATTCTCTGAATTCGAGGCCTAGATTTTTCTTTTAATTTTCCCCAATCAATTGCATGAGATTCTGGAATTTGGGAAAAGAGAATAAACAATACGAGGAGGTACTTCAACTGTTTCTATCCATAGCGTCAGGTTGAAATTATATTGAAAAGTATACTTACTATCGTGCAATAAATCTACTTATACCAATTACGTCAAACAATATCGGGATTTTTGGATGTCAGTTTTGTAAAGATTGCGCTTTTGTGATTAAGCAAAAGTGCAAGGTTTGCAAAAATGGCGTTCAAAAACCGACATTATTTAACGTAATTGGTATTAAGGATTTGGAATAATTTTTCCAACCAAGTCATAGTCAAGGACATCAGTGATTTCCACTTTAACTATTTCACCCGGCTTTGCAAGACCATCATTAATGATCACTTTTCCATCAATGTCTGGGCCTTGACCAGAATGCCTACCTTGTAATAGAAGATCGGTTTCCTCATGGACTCCTTCAACCAGTACATCGAGTACCCTTCCCAGGTATTTTTGGTTGTTTTCTTTTACAATTTCTTTTTGAGTTTCATAGAGAATTTCAAATCTTTCATCAATAGTCTCACTATCAACTTTATCTTTAAGTCTAAAAGCGGCAGTGCCCTCTTCATCAGAATACTTAAACACTCCCAGGTGATCAAACTTTGCTTTTTTCACACCGTCTAAAAGCTTTTGAAAATCGCTCTCGCTCTCTCCAGGAAAACCTACAATAATCGAAGTTCTAATGACGATATCGGGAATACTACGTCGAAGTTTGCCTATTTTTTCCTCAACCTCTGCTCCTGTTATATTTCGATTCATCCTTTTTAAAATGTAATCGGAAAAATGCTGAACTGGCATATCGAGATAATTTACAATCTTTTCGGAATCTTTAATAATTTGAATTATTTCATCTGAAATTTCATCAGGATAAAAATAAAATAGCCTTACCCATGATGCACCTTCAACACTATCAAGACCTAGAAGTAATTTTTGAATTTGTCTGTCTCCAGAAAAATCACTTCCGTAATCAGATAAATCTTGGCTAATAACATTAAGCTCTTTAACCCCAGAGGCCACCAAGTGAGCTGCTTCTGTTTTTAATGATTCAACAGTTCTTGATCTCAGCTTTCCTCTAAGAGTTGGAATAATACAAAATGTACAATTTCGATTACAACCTTCAGAAACTTTAAGCCATGCCATATAAAAAGGTGAAGTATTTACTCTTGGATCAAATTCCGTATGAATATATTTTGGTATTTCTACAAATGATTTTTTTTCTAATTTGCCATCTTCAAGGGCCGTTAATAGGGGAACAATCTTTTGATATTCTCCAGTTCCAATAAATAGATCTACCTCAGGCATTTCCTTTTCAAGCTCGACACAATAGCGTTGGGCCATGCATCCCGAAACAACTAGGGCCTTACACTGCCCATTCTCATCGTCTTTGTAATCAGCGAGTTCTAAAACGGTTTCGATGGACTCTGCTTTTGCTGCTTCTACAAAGGAGCAGGTATTAATGATAATAACTTCAGCATCTTTTGGTTCTGGTGTTACCTTGAATCCTCCAAGGCCCAGATGCCCTAGCATCACTTGCGAATCGACCAGGTTTTTTGAGCAACCTAGAGAGGTGAAAAATATAGTGCGCAACTCACCTTTATCGTTCAAAGTATTTTCAATGCCAGTAGTATCCATAAATTTAATCCTTTATGTGCTTTTCGTATAAATACCTAGGCCCATTGTCCACTTCTATTGAGCTATTTGTTCGTATTTACATGATATAGAGAGCGGCATGCGCTACGCGCCATCCCTAATCTCCTGAAAGTCCTTTCAAATTATATCTAGTGCTACTACAATATTTTTCATGAATGAAAAATCGCCCATCTCCATATTGTTTGTATGCCTAGGAAATATCTGTAGATCTCCCATGGCAGAAGCTGTCATGAGCAAGTTAACTGAGCAGTCAGGACTCAGAGATAAGATATATATTGATTCAGCTGGCACTAGTGGTTACCACCAAGGTGAGCTAGCAGACAGTAGAATGAGGCATTTTGGTCAAATTAGAGGCTATCAGCTTTTAAGTCGAGCGAGGCAACTAGAGGCCTCGGACTTTGAAAAATTTGATTACATTTTAGGCATGGATGATTCAAATATTACCAATATATTATTACTCGACCATAAGGATAAGTTTAAAAATAAAATTTTCAAGATGACCGATTTTTGCAGCACAAGCCAAGCCGACTTCGTACCGGACCCGTACTATGGAGGTACCGGGGGATTCGAAAATGTTATCGATATTCTTGAAGATAGCTGTGCCAGCTTACTAGATAAAATAAAACAAGAACACAAGATCTGAAATAACCAACTAGCCTTCTCCTCTAATTTTCAAACATTAAGAAAGTATTAACAAAAATTTTGATTTCCCCTTATCCTATTAGTAATACCAATTGCAATAATTAGATTCACTGAAAAAAGGAAGGTTATGCGTCTTACATTCGTGTTTTTACTTTTAATATCTCTCAGTAGTGCTTTTGCAAAAGATGTAATGCTGACAAAAGTGGGGTCCAAAGGCCTTGCAGAAAATTCTAATCTCTATATTGAAATCAATGAAAAAGGTGATATCAAAAGATTTCGTCAGGAAACTTTTTACTTCTTCTACTGGCTAAAGCAAGTTGATTACTTCTCAGTTGCCCAAGTCAAAAAAGGCATAAACCTCAGAGAAGAAAGAGGCATGCATGTTGTAAAACTTAAAAGCACTAATATCACTGCAGCCGGTGGTGGTGATATAAAAATGAGCTACCTTAAGTCTGCCTTAAGTAAAAAATATGGCGAAAAAGACATTGATCTCACAAGAGATGGTGATGATTGGAAGCTACTTGATCCTGCAGGCAAGGAATTCAATCAGGTCACATTAGTACTAAAGAAAATGTTTGGAACCCCAATTGGAATCAAAAAAATATTATTCACAAAAAAGTAAATGACTGCAAAGTACCATCACATATGTGATGGTACATCTTTATAGAAAATCAAATTCTGCCCAAAGTGGTAGATGATCAGATGCATTTTTCAATTGATAGTAATCTCTAAAAACCTGGGCCCTACATTTTTCATCTTTTGATTTTGAATATGTGAAAAAGACAAGGTCCTCTTCAATTTCTACTTCTTCTTCAATTTTACCACTTGTGCATTTAATAGTTTTTAATCCCGATTCTGGTCTATAAACCCCGCCCTTAACTAGTTTTAGGCCCCTAAAAACGATGTAATCGAGTGTTAAGTTGATTGTCTCATGGTGAAGGCTTTGCCCAACATAAGTGACTGCAGGAGTTTCCATCCATAGTGAAACTTTTTTAAAAAGACTATTCAAAACAAGAGAGCCTGGATTTTCAGCATTTTTTATATCTGTATTCCAATCTCCCATTGCAATAAATATATCATCTTTTTGAAGTGGCTTAATTTCTAGCTCTCCAACTTTCAGATCAGTACTTCCTGTTAAATACCATTCTAAAAACTTGAGTTGATCTTCATTTCTAATATAGTTTGGAGTTAATTTGTTCCCAAAATGATAAGCTGGAACTGTATGAAAAAATATCACATGGACATCCCTTCCCTCAATTTCAAGAGTCGCGTCTGTAAAATTCTTATCAAATAGTTTCATGTCTTTCGGAAAGTCTGCACCTGAAATATCTTTGTATGGTGTCAAATCAAGTGAGGGGTTGAAGTCTATCCATTTTAGGTTTTGAAATATTTTAACTTCCTTAACCTTGAATTTAAAAAGACCCCCAGTAGAGTACTGAGCTGGAAAAAGACCATAGCTAACAAAGTCAGCATTTTTTCTTGCATTGGAATCATATGGGTCAAAGTAGTAGTTTCCATCAACACCTTTTTTTGCATCCATTCCTGTATTTGCTGGACCAAAAGCATCGGACCAATCGAGCCCAAGATAACTTCCAAGAAGCTTCATATTTTGGCCTCTTGTTTTCAATTCCTTTAGGGGTACCCCTGGAAGATCGTATTGAATTTCATTAATCGATAAAATATCAAAATATTGCTTATTTAAAACTTTAACGGCCATCTCAACTTGCTCTGATTTTTCTAAAAGCTTCAACGTGGATAGCTCTTTAATATTATAGTGGACAACATTAAAGGAGCCAAAGGCCTGAGCTGTAAGTGTAGAGAGTAGAAAAACTAATTTAAACATGATGGTTCCCTTCGAAAAGTTGATTCCATCTATCTCATACTAAAAGGGTTGAAGCTAGACAAATTTAACGCAACGAGTTTTCAGCTCCAATTCTTTCTCCATTCATATTTTCAGTGATTTACGTTAAAATATTACGGGACGACACATCCAAAAAGAGAATTCATAGTGGAAAATTCAAAGTCTTTAGTCATTTTCTCATTAATCATTGTCCAAATTTTATTTGGGATTAATTTCGTCACTTCAAAAATAGTTGTTGAAAAACTCGACCCCGTTCTCTGGGCGACAATTCGCTTTTGGTTTTCAACCCTTTCTCTATTTCCTTTCTTATACAAGATGCAACCTGATCTTTTTAAAATTGATAAGGATTCAATCATCAAGGGTTTTGCCTTGGCCTTAGCTGGAGTCACTTTCACACAGTTTTTCTTTCTGTCAGGATTAAAATTAACCAGTGCAAGCAATGCATCTCTTCTGAGCACCCTAACACCAATATTTACTGTCATTATTGTAATTCTAAGAAAGCAGGACAAACTTACAACCAAAAGAGGAATTGGATTTGCACTCTCATTTTTGGGTGTCCTAATTTTACAGGCCCAAAAAGAAATCGATTTTTCTTCTAAAAGTTTTGTAGGTGACCTGCTAGTTTTATTTGCATTCGCTGCCACCGCAATTTTTCTTAGTTATTGCAAAGAATTTTTTACCAAATTAGGTCATGCTAAAGGGACATTTTGGATTTTTGTTTTTGGGACTATGCAAATGAGTATCTACTCTCTATTTACAGTTTCAAATATCGATATTAACCCAAGCGAGCTTTCCACTGAATTTTACATGTCATTTTTCTTCTCAATTTATGGTGGCACCCTGGCAACTTACTTTATTAGCAATTGGGCCATATCCAAGTCAAAGCCAGATAATGTGGCCCTATTCATCTACTTACAGCCCGTTGTAGCAACTCTTCTAGGAGTCCCATACCTAAATGAATCAATTTCAATAAAATTCTTCATTGTGTGTTTGCTGATTTTCAGTGGATTCTTCCTAGCACTTAAAGAAGATAAAAGACGATAAAATTAGAAAAAATTGAAAAATGGAATACCCATTGAGAGTCCAAACATTCGGGCCTTTTTGTCGTTTTCTTCCCAACTGATATAGTTAAGCTCGCCAAATACCCTCTTTCCAAATCTCACCCACAAATTAGAATATTCCTCATCATCTGATGGATTCAAAAACATTCCGTAAATTAGGTGCCAATTTTTCAGTCCGAATGCATGCTTGTAAACAATCTCTATACCCTGAGGAAAGATTGCCTGAGTAAAAACATTTCCACCACTTTCATACTTAAAGACTAATCCCTGCATCCCTAAAAGTGGAACAAACAAAACCCTATTATCCATGACAGAGGCAACTGTATAAGCAAAATAAAGACCGAAATTATTAAATATTGATTTTTCCCAAACAAGGGCGTCGAAAGCTCGCAGGCTCGAATGTGGGGTCAAATCAAATTTCGCGTACAACATGGCCGCTCCACTGATCTTCGCCTTTCTTTGCTTTACTCCATACTTTGAATCAAAGGTATAGGGTCCAAAACCTAAAGCCGTTTTCATTCGGTACATTCTGGGGGGAACATTTGCTTTTATCTCAAGCAGGTGTTTTTTCTTTGCTTGATCATTGACTAATATTTTTGCTGGACCGCTTGTGGCCATATTTATTTTGTAGGGTGGGTTACCCTTTTTAAGTAATGTTAAGTTAGGTCCCATCCAGCTAATTTCAAGAAGTGCCTTTTCAGATCCAAACACTCCCCGAAGGTGCAAGTTACAACCTATTGAGATAAACTCTCCTTTGGGTACTTTGACTTCAAGACCGAATGGCGCACATGAATTATCTATAATCTTAGTCTTTTCCTCATCATGCTCTGATCTAATATCGAAAGCAATCTCTCCTATTTTTTCACCATTTTTATAAACATCTACATTATGTGGGTGAAAAAGAGAAATTTCTATTTGAGTTGAAGATATTTCCCTCTCCTGTTGAAGGATATAGGATTTATCAAGGTAACTAAGGTGATATTCATAAGAGCTACCGGGCAGTTCAACAACAACACGGGCCTTGGGAACAACCAAATTTCCGCGTATCCTTATCCATTGAAGAGAATTTTCTACAAATTTAACTTTTACTGAGTGTTCAGTTGAAAAATCATAAGTGATCTTAAAACTATCTAAATCCAGATCATGCCCTAAGGCCACAAGACCACTTCCAATTGAAAGTGAAAGGCTTGCTTCATCCTGCGAGTAAACAGAGTTTGTGAGCATTAGAAATAGAATCAAAAGGATGGTTTTCATTCGGCGTTAAATTTTTTCTTATCAAAAATAAATTTACCTTTTTTAAATGGTATATTGATTTTCATTTGCTTCAGGACCAGGGTGACTTGTCTTTTGTCGTGATAATACAAAATTGCTTTTTCCAAATCCACGAGTTCCGGATTCTTATCATTAAAAAAATACAATTCAGTTTTTACAATACCTATATCCTTCGCCGTTTTTTTATTAAATTCAATAATGTGAAACTTCTTGGTTTTCTCAACACCGTAAAGAGCATTACTTTTCAATCCATCTTTTAGGACGTCAAAAAATCTAAATAATGTTAGTTTTCTTGAAGGCCTCTCAATAACCTGACCTTTTTCACCCACAACATAGGGTGGTGTGTATTGCCAAGTTTTTTTGGGGTTAGCCACAACAACAAAAGGGTCGGGAAACTGCACATCGAAATAGATATGCCCTGGATATTTATAAAAAATTTCGCCTCTACTCTTTTCAAGCTTTCCAGACAAAACAGATTTAAAGCTTTGTTCGAATTTTGCCTGAAAGGTTTTAGGTAAAAACTTGCTTCTTTTTGCAGCAAAGCAAATATTGGTAAGAAAGAATGTGATCAAAATAAAACGAATCATTAGTGCAATTGTACTGACACACATGATGAAACACCAGGCTCTTGCATGGTTACACCGTAGAGTGTGTCATTTAACTCCATTGTTTTCTTATTATGTGTAATTAAAATAAATTGAGATTCTTCACTCATTTCTCTTAGTAACTGATTAAATCTCCCAACATTAGCATCATCAAGAGGAGCGTCAACTTCATCGAGAAGGCAAAAAGGAGATGGCTTAACCAAAAAGATAGAAAAGATAAGACTTACAGCAGTAAGGGCCTTTTCTCCACCAGACATTAAATTTATATTTTGCATTTTCTTGCCTGGAGGCTGAGCTACAATATCTATCCCACAATCTGGAGAATCAACATTTCCGACTATATTTAATCTTGCGCTCCCGCCACCAAAAATAATTGGGAAAACTTTTTCAAATCTTTCATTCACTTCACCGAAAGCTTGCTCAAATCTAAAGCGTGATTTTTCATCAATATGTCTAATTGCACTTTCAAGATCTTCAAGAGATGTTTTGAGTTCAATTTCTTGATCTTTCAAAAAATCAGACCTAAGTTTTTGCTTTCTATAATCTTCAATTGCCTGCCAATTAATTTCGCCGAGCCGGGTAAGCTCATTTCTACAATTTTTAAATTTGGTAGAGCAGTCTCGAAGATCTTGCCCATATCTTCTATTAAAAAGGTAGGGCTGTTTTACAATTTCAATTGGTCCCTCTTCACCTTCTTGATGATACATAGCTGTTATATCAGCAAGGCCTACATATTCTTCTTCCGAAAATTCTAAAAATTGCCCCAACACATCTCTCAAATCAATACAGTGCTTTTCAAATACATTTCGAACGACCTGTGCTTCATTTTCAATATATTGTTCAATTTTCACTTCTTTTTGAGCAATCTCTTTTTCAAACTTATTTGATTTTACTGCTAGTTTTTTTACCTCATCTTCTCTTTCAAGCATTTGAGAAAGAAGGGCAGCCAAATCATCTTTTTTGATTTTAAGTTCTTTTTCTTCAAGAGAAAGAGTCATTGCAACTTCTGCGTTTTGTTCTTTCAACTCAAGAAGAGTAGATTCCAGCTCTACTTTTTCAGCTCTCGTTTGTTCCATAACAGTTTTACCTGTTTCAATTCTGTCAGCGGTTTTTTCAATTTGTGTCTCAACATCCTCAATTTGAGATTTCAAACCTTTGGATCTGGCTTCAAAATTTTGAGCAAATGCCTTTTTCTCTAAGAAAACTTCTCTTTCGTCTTGATAGGTCTGGTATCCAACAGAATACTCTTCTTCAAGGTTTTCTAACTCAGTACTTAATATTTCAAATTTCTCTTTCAAATCCTGCGAATCTTTTTGAAGTTTCTCATCCATCTCAAGAAGTTCTAGCTTTTTTCTCGATACTTCATCTTTTCTATTTTTTAGAATTGAAAGCCTTGAGTTTCCATTGGTAAGATTTTCGACTTTAGAATCTAGAGTAGATTTTTTTGCAGCATACTCTGCTTTAATTTCAGTATATTCACTATTACATATTTCTAATTGTTCTTCTGACAGTTTATGGTTTTCAAGAGATTTTTCAAACTCAGTATTTACTTTTTCAAGTTCTTCTTTAAGTGAGTGAAGTTCACCTTCTAGGGTTGAAATTTGATTGTTTCTAGAAATGACTCCATCACCCTCTTCCCTGCCACTAACTAGTAATTGTCTAGCGTTCCCTTGTGAGGTTAACACATAACGGCCATTTTCAGACACTAGCCCCCTAAATCCAATATTTTCTGGTAAATCAAAAACTATGGAATCATCAATTGAAGAAACAATGTAGTAACCATTTAATATTTTGCCGACAACTTCTGCAAAATCAGGATCACTCACCTTTACAAAGGAGCTCACTGAGTTCACTTCACCGAAGCCCGCAACCTTCAATCTTTCTACCACTTCATCAGACGCCGTGTTACCTGCCTCTGGTATCATTAGCTCAACGCCTAATTCTTTTTCTGATTTATCCCAACTTGCAAAACTTGAATAGCTACTATCCTTACAAACAAGTGAATTAATATATCGATCTAGGATCTTTTGAATTGCACAAGTATATTTTTCTTCACATTCAATGATCGATCCAAGTTGTTTGTAGTTTTCATCACCACTTTCTAAAAATTTCTGGGTTCCCTTTGTTGCACCCTCAAGGGATTGATTGATTTGCTTCAATGAGGATAACAAACTTTCTTTTTCAATTAATGATCTTGATTGGTTTCGATGTTCACTTTCAAGCTCATTTTTTACCGTTTTAGAGCTAGAGATTCCCTCTTTCAACTCCCCAACCTTAACTTTTAAAGTTTCTACTTTTTGGTTTAATTCGAAAACTTCGTCTCTCTCTTTGGAGATATCTGAAGAGACAGCTGAGTATTGTGATTCAAGCTCCTCAATTTCTAAGGATGTATCTTCAAGACTGGCTGAGTATTCTTCTACGCGAGATGAGTTTTTATAAAGGGTTTGATCAACACTTTGCAGATTTCCTTGAAGCTCTGAGCTGGTATCAGACTTTTCATCAATGGTTTGTTTTTTTAATTCTAGAGATTCTTTGAGAATTTCAACTTTTTCTTGAATAGAGTCGAAATCCACTGTTTCACTAGACTCACTTTCTAATTCTTCTAGCTCAAGATTAAGACTATTAATCCTGGCTTCTCTTTCAGTTAATTCTTCTGATAATTGAACTACATCTGCACTTCGAAGCTCAATTTGCTTACTCTTTTCAACTGAAGACCTTTCAACAAATTTAGATCTCTCCTCCGATGCCGCCAATTCTTTAGACTTTTCGTTATACTGAGATTGGACTTCTTCAATTTCTTTTAGCCTTTCTTCTTTTTTAATTCTTTCTTCTTGAAGGCTAACTTCAAGCTGATCTTTTTTCAAAACCCAGCTCGCTACTTCTGATTTTTTCTCTATTATAAAATTTTTGCCTTCTCTAAAATCTTTTAGGTAATCAAATACTTTGTGAGAGTGAACAACCAAATCATACTTGCGAACTCTCTCCTTAAGCGACTTTGCTCTCTCAGCTTTCTCTGATTGACTTTTTAATGACCGAAGATTCTTTTCAATCTCGGTTTGTAAATCAGCCAAACGCCCTAAGTTGGACTCTGTATTTTCAATTTTCTTAATTGATTCCCTTCGTCTGGCCTTAAATTTTGTGACTCCGGCAACTTCTTCAATCATCACCCTTCTCTCTTCAGGCTTTGCTTGAACGAGTCTATTAATTTCACCTTGGGCAATAATAGAATAGGATTTAGCACCGGCCCCAGTATCCATGAAAATCTCTTGGATATCTTTAAGCCTAGCTGGGGTGCCATTGATTCTGTATTCGGTTTCACCATTTTTATAAAGTTTTCTAGTTAATTGAATTTCACTTGGGCTTAGAACGGTATTACCTATATGGATATGCTTTCCGCCTAGATTTTCTAGAACCAAGGAGACCTCGGCCCATGAGGCCTGAGTATGCTTTTCTGATCCGGCAAAAATAACATCTTTCATGGATTTCCCACGAAGGTGCTTTGCTGATTGTTCACCCATTACCCAAAATAAGGCGTCCACGATATTGGATTTGCCGCAACCATTTGGTCCCACAATTCCTGTAATTCCATCATCAAAATGAACAACAGTTTTATCTTTGAACGACTTAAATCCTTGAAGGATAAGCCTTTTAAGTTTTAGTTTCACGAAACGTCTCTCCAAAATTATTCCATCCAATCCGTGATGAAATTCCATGCATTTGTGTGTAGCTATAATACTACCTTCTGAGACTATAAATTTACCAGAGCGAAATGCTGGTATTCTGCTCCTAGGGGGAGATAGTTGCGATTTTAATGACTCTTTTATGCAAAGCACCTTCGGGGAAGATCTATTTCACGTTGTTCATTTAAAAAATCAACCTTAAAATAGCCAGATGGAAGAGCGAATCCCTCTCAAATTCTTCATTTCAAAAAATAGTGTCGTAAACGAAGAGACATTTCTGGGAAAATCTACTCATTCGCCCATAGTCATTGATCATGAACCTCTCAATTCACACCCGGTAATTCCATTTATCCCCTGGTGTCTGCACTTTGACCAAGACATCATGGTCGCTCTGCAGGGCAACGACGGGTGGGGAATGATTGAGGTCTCAAAGATTTACCTGCCAAATGGCGAAGTCGTTTGGTTCACCTTGGACTCTAGGCTGGATGGTCTTCAATATATCGGGCTCCCAAGCCACATCAGTGAGATCGCAAAGCAGATGCTCTCTGCTTTTTCGAGGGCAACTTATGATGCGAGCTTAAAAGTTAGCGAGAATTACATCAAGGGAAAAAAGGTAGTAGAAGTTGATTACAGCAGATTAAATCCAACTAACAATCAAAGAGATCCAATTAAATTTTGCATAAAAATCGGAGCTAAAAAAAATCATAATGCTTCATTTTATATAAAGGATAATCCTCCATTTTTTAGAAATGGCAACGCCATGAACCATTCACAAAATAGTGCGCTGGCCATTCTAGATCTTACATCAGTCAATCTAACCAATAACATTATATTTTCTGACCCAAAGGATATTGAGCCCTACTCAATTTTTGGTTTAAAAGTAGCGGGGCTTATGAGCCAGTCATGCAGCGGAATCCTTTCCGGAGCTTGGTTCCAATCTGACAGCACTCTAGAAAATGAAAAAAACGAAATAGTCCATGATTTCGAACTAGAGCACCATCCAGATAAAATAGTGCTTAGAACAAAAAAATCTTTTCCTTCATATCAATTTGTTTTTAATAAAGTTTCTCACAACCTCCAACTTAGGGAAATTAGTTGTCATCAAAACCGACCGTGTGAAATTTCCGGGGAGCGCAAAGTCTGGAATCAAAATATATTTAAGATGAAATTTAATCCCTCGCTTCCAGATTTACGTTTTGGTAAACTACCTCGGGAAATTAAATGTAATATGGTCACTGAGGTAAATGGAAAACAAGGATATCAATGCGCACATATAACTTTCACCTCAAAAGTTGACAAAAAAATTAAGGTTAGTGTTGAATCATTAAAACCAAAATGGGCAATGCAGAGAGTAGTTACAAACAACATCGATCTAGGCCTTAATAAAGCAACCCATTTTAGTGAGATTACTGCTAAGGATTTGTAAGGGAGAATATATGAAGCAAATATTTTTGAGAGAACCATCTACTAGTTTTGATAAGGCCCTTTCCATGGATGGCGCCGTTATAAATAAGAGCAGAGCAAAAATGCAGTTTGAGGAATATGCCAACTTCTTAAAAGAGGGCAATAGGGAAGTTAAAATACTACCTCCTATTACTGATTACCCTGATTCTTGCTTCATAGAGGACACAGCACTTGTGTATAAAAACCAGGCCCTCATTACAAATATTGGTGCAAAATCCAGAAAAGGCGAAAATGAGTTAACCAGATCCGTCTTAGAAAAAAATGGTATTGAAATTACTGAGCTCCCTGAAGGCGCAACTCTCGATGGGGGAGATATTCTCATTAACAAAAACCTGGCATTTATTGGTATATCCAAAAGAACCAACCGTGCGGGGTTTGAGGCGGCATCAGAATTTTTAAAACAATTTAAAATCATCACCACTCCAGTAAAGTTAACAAAATTTCTTCATTTGAAATGTATCTGCTCAAGTCCAACCTCTGATTATATTTTTGCTACTGAAAATATCAGTTTTCTTTCCCCATTATATGAACTGGAAGAATGCATAAAAATACCTCTAGATGAAGCCCTTGCAGCCAATATAATATCTAATGGAAACGACTTTTTAATTCCAGCTGGAAACCAAAAGACACTCCGAATTCTAAAAGAACGAGGACTCAGTGTTAAGACAATTGATTTCTCGGAATTTCTCAAAGCAGATGGATCTTTAAGCTGCTTACATCTTAAAGATTATGCAATATCTTAATCTAGTACTCCCTCCATTAAGTTTTTCCCGATGATGGCGAAGCACTAGTTTTTTCCTTTTTTTTGATCAACTAGATAAAATATTGCTGGCAGAAGTAAAAGATCTGTAATGAGTGCAAAAAGTAAAACAATGGCACTTAAAATTCCAAAGTTTCTATTGGGAATAAATTCAGCAAATCCGAAACTTCCAAAACCTAAAACGAGTAATACTGTTGTGATGACAAGAGCAACCCCCGTACCCTTAAAAGTGAAATTTATCGAATCAAGTGGATTTCGACCTTCCTTTCGTGCCAATTGATAACTAGTCACAAAGTGTATTGTGTCATCTACCGCTATACCTAAGCACACACTCGCAACTAAACTCGTTCCAATATCAAGAAATTGACCCGTCAGTTTAATTAATGCCAAAGCAACAAAAAGAGGAACAATATTTGGAAACATAGCAATAATTGAGATTTTTAAATCTCTAAATACGGCCAAAATTAAAAGCCCTACAAGAAATAGTGCAATAGACATAGATCTGAAAAAGGATTTCACAATCATAGTGTTCATCCTGACATGAAGACCCATATTCCCACCTTTCTTGGCGTCAATTCCCATGGTTCCTGCTTTACTAATTAATTTATCGAATTTCTCAGCACTATCTCTAGTAGTTTCAATTTTCCAGAGAACATGAATTCTCATATATCTCTCATCAATTGAGACCAAGTCATTTATATCTTTTCCCTGGGGAAGACCCATTGAATACAAGAGCAGTAATTCACTGGTCTGCTCTCTGGTCTCAGGTACACGGTAAAATTTTGGATCATCGTTGTGAATAACCTGATTCATTCTCTTGATCACATCTAATATTGATCTACCATGTGTAATATCTGGGTCGGTTTCGGCCCAATGTACAAAGTCATCAATTTTCGTAAGGAATGCCGCGTCTTTCACACCACCTTCACTACCACTATCAATCATAAGATTGACCGATCTCACCCCTTGAAATTTTGAGCTAATAAAATCATAAGCTTTTTTCACTGGAACTTTATTTGAAAAATATTTGAGAGGATCAGAGTTGACTTCATTTTGAAGAGCGAAATAAACACTGACAGTTGATAGTATAAAAAATGCTAAAACAATTAATCGCGCATTTTTCTCAATAAATCTAGTGAGTCCCTCTCGCCAGTCAAATTTAAACTTAACATTAAACTTTGGAGAGAATCTTGATTTATCCATTACCGGACCAACAATTTTGATAAACGGCCCCATCAATAAATAAGTGTACAGCCAGGCCAAAATTGTCCCACACCCCGCTACAATCCCAAGAGAGCTGAGTGGCTGAATATCAGAAAGTGAAAATGAAAAAAAGCTAATTGCGGTAGAAATAGAAGTTAAGACAGTGGGTACGAAGTTGATTTTAAGGGAGCCTTCGATAGCATCTTTAGAGCTCATCCCCTTGGTTTTATTTTGAACAAACTTACTTAGAATATGGACTGAATCTGCAAGACAAATTGCAAGCAGGATTGCTGGAGTTGCTGACAGCAAGCTATTAAAAATAAAACCAAAATGACCAATAAGACCCATAGTTGAAAGTACTGTTACGGCCACAAGTGCAAAGGGAAGAAAAATAGAGGTGAAACCTCTAAAAGTTAAAAATAAAACCATTATGATAGAAAATAGAAGTATTGGAATAATCTTTTTATTATCGCCCTGGGCAACTTCTTGAAATGCCCTAATCGCCGTTGCATTTCCAGATAAGTGAAACTGATCATCACTATTTTTTTGATATTTTTTTATTAATTCTCTCGCCCCATCAATTGTTGGTTTAAATTCAGGGTTTCTGCCAATAAAAGGATTTAAGTACCCATAGATAACTGTTAGCTTGGCATCTTGTGAAACAAAAATATCAATAACATCTTTGTTCCCCATTACATTTTTTTTAATTTGCTCAATGCTATTTTTACTGTAATCAACTCCGCTGTGAAGAATCTTATTTATTAAAATCTCATCGTCTTTTGAATTAATCTCAACTGTAGTTGAGAGTGACTCCACTCTTCTAATCTCTGGGAGCCCACCCATATCCCAAGAAATATCCTGAATAGTTTTTAATGTTTTCTCATTAAAAATCCCATTCTCATTGTAAACACCGATGACAATGGATTGATCACTTCCGAATAATTTTTCAAACTGGTTTAGATTGATGATCTCTTCGTGGTTCTTTCCAAACCAAACCCTGGGAGAATAATCTTGTTTAATTTTGGCAATTCCAAGAGCGCAAAACAAAGTCAGCCCAATCAGCAAAAACAACCACCTCCATGGATGATCTAGTAAGGAGGCCACAAATCTATCTCTAATTTTTGTTGAATTTAGCATATGAGAATATTCACCTTTTTCGATTATTCACCTATTTTACTTAAATTTGCCGAACTCTTCCCTTGATGGAAGTCTTTTCCTTTTAATTTCAATACATTACCGAAGCATTTTCATAGCTTTGAGTTTATACATAACAAGTGTTATATTATATAGGTAGTGAGTCGCACACCCTTATGGAGTATAAGTGCCTAAAATCATTAACATCGAATTACAAAAAAACGAAATCCTGAGGGCCTCTGTAAGCCTTTTTGCACGCCAAGGGTATATAGGACTCAGCATGCGAAGCCTTGCTCTCAAGTTGGGAATGACAACCGGAACACTTTATCATTACTTTAAAAATAAAGAGGATCTTTACTCTCAAATGCTCTTTGTTATGGCCATGAATGATTCAAAGGAACTTCTCAAAAAAATTGAAAGTCACTACAATGCTCAAAAAAAATTAGAGATATTTTCTGAATTCCTTGAATCAAAAACCTCATACTTTCAAAATGCAGTTTTAATTCTTCTCGATGCAAATAGATTTAAACAAGATGATAAATATTTATTTACCCCGTTATTAAAAAATGCAATCGATCTATATGAGAGATCAATTTTAGAAATATTCGAACTTAAAAACCAGTCAGACGCCTCTACAATACTCAATCTCTTAATTGGAATTTTCACTAGAAGTCTAATCGATAATGAGAGGCTCCTCAATTTCAAAGAAGAGTTGAAAGATGTCATCATCACAAAGGAAAACCGCCATGAGTTTATTTAAAAAACTTCCAAAGAATCAAAAAGTTATTGAAAATCATGAAAAAATTGAAAATATCGCCAACACACTAGTCAGAAGCTTTGATTCAATAATGGGCACAATTGGCCTTGGTGGTAGAAAGGGAAACTATGATGACTATAACTATCAATTTTTTGGTGGAGAAAAAGATGGCTTAAGAAAAAAACACTATGATAAGAGTTTAAAACTTCTTTGGAAGGCACAAGAACACGCACCGTGGTCTAGCTTTGATGACTGCACAAACGGGGAAGTAGAACTTATCCAATTAGCAAAATCATCATTTAATGAAGAAGAGAAAAAAGAATACCAAAGAATTTCGAACTCCGATTATAAAGATTTCTTAAAAAAAACATATTCACTTGATGAAAGAAAAGCAATTGCCAATATTTTGGCATTAATTGGTCATGGTGAGGCATACGCCTGGATGGTTTCCACTGAAATATTAAATGAAGTAAAAAGTACTGGGGGAAGAGCTGCCCTTACTGCTCAAGTCCTAGAGGAAGCAAAGCACTTTGTTGTACTTAGAGAAATAGTTAGAGCTTTTGATGTGGAAATACCAAGATTGTCTGCTTGGGAGTATGTGCTACTTGAAAGAGGGTTTAAATCTAAAGGTCTTGAGAAATTTTTTGCTATGAATGTTGTAGTTGAAGGGTTCGCTCTCAATCTTTTTGGAATGCTCTCCCATCTTCCTGGTCTTGAAATACTTCGCTTATTCCATTTAGATGAGTCAAGGCATACAGCTCTTCCCACAAATTACTTTAAAGAATTTCCCATGAGTTTTTGGGAAAAACATAGCCCAATACGAAGGATCAGACGATTCTCACTCATTCTTCCAGCACTTCCAGTATTTGTTCAGATTGAATCTGACTTAGCAGAAATTGGAGTTGATGGAATGGAATTTGGTGGTTCTATGGCCAGGAAGGTTGCAAACCTTGCCGATAAGGTTGGTTTTCATTTTCCTATGTCAAAAGATCAGTTCGCAAGCCTTATAAATCTCATTTTTAATGCCTATTGCAAGACAACACGAGAAGGCCATGAACACCGTGACTTTATGAAGTCAGAAACGACTAAAGGTAAAAAAGAGCTGGCAGTAGAAAAAGAAGTATTTAGATTTAAAACTGCTTAAATAGTGTAGCCTTCTAATTTGAGTAACACCTTTTTAGTGGTCGTACCACCAGGGGCACTAAACCCACCAATTCCGTTTGCGGCCATAATTCGGTGACATGGAACAACTATTGGAACCGGATTTTTCCCCAAGGCCCCACCAACAGCACGAAAGGCCCCCGCTGATCCAATGGCTTTTGCAAGATCACCATATTTGACAACTTTTCCATATCCTATTTTTCTGGCCCCTGCATAAACTTTTTGCTGAAACTCCGTCATGCCACTGACATCGATTGGGATAGAAGAAAAGCTCACAGTCTCGCCATCAAAGTATTTACTGAGTTTATCCACAAAACCATTAACCCATTGTGGATTGTCTGAGGATATACAAGCCTGCTGGTGATTTTTTAGAAGGTAGGTTTTAGCACTGGCCTTGCTGGTATGGGGAAGCTCCAATTTTAATAGCTTTTGCTTACTCCAAACAAGACCAACCCAACCAATCCTAGATTTAAATATTCTATAGTGCTTCAAATTTCACCCTTTATTTCAATCCAGTACTTTCTTGTAAAGACATTAAACTGTTCATTCTTATAAGTTGTCTCTAGAACACCACCATTTCTCTCAATGGTTTTAATAGAACCGATATTGTCATCATCACATGTAACTAGGGCCTTTTTTATTCCTAACCCCCTACAAAAAGAAAGTGATTGCCTTAGCATCTCAGTGGCAAATCCCCTCCTTCGATATTCGGGTAAAATGCCATATCCAATATGGCCACCATAGTTTTTTAGAAAACTATTGAGTGTATGCCTAATTGAAACTCGCCCTACAATTTTTTTTCCCAGAAACCCATACAAATTAGTATCGGCGACACGACCCTCGAGGAGATCTTTTGCAAAATTTCTTTCGTGCAGTAAACTTAAATACTCATACCAATCCATTTTCGGATCATATGCTGAGGAGAATTCCACCCCGTCATTAACCCACTTCTCCCGGGCCTCTAAAAAGGAAGCTTCATCACCATTTGAAAGAGATCTTAATATAAGTTGATCACTCATAAATTTCCACAATGCTGGCCAATCCATTTTTCAATTTCATCGGCACATCTTTTATCACTTCCCTCATTTCTAGCTCTAAATTTTTCTGAAATTTCTTTTCTAAATTCTACAGGACGATTCTGACCAAGCTTCCACTTCGCTTTAAAGTCTATGATTTCAAAATCAGCGATTAAAATCATATCTAATTTTTTAGTGTATATGGGATTATCATAACTTATTTTTTGATATTTTCCTTCTGGTTGATAATCCACCATCATACTCTCCAAAATTGGAATCTGTTGATTTGGATCGTCGAAGAAACTAACCTTGCAGTTTAGCTCAGCATATCTGTAATAAGTAGTTGCAGCTCCCGCGTAATTTTCATCCGCCCAATAGGAGGGGAATTGTGCAAGAACATCTTGAAAAACCATGGTGGCACTATTGGTGTTTTTCATATGAGTAACTTGCTGATCTTTTTTATTTAAATGGAGATAGAGTTTTCCATTTGTAAAAATCGGATTAAATAATCCGGTTTGAATTTGGTTTTGATCACTGGTGATTAAATTACAGGTTGTGCAAAATTTTATTAAGTTTTCGACTTCGCTGTAATTTTCTTGGTTGTAGAGTTTGTAGAATTGCATGGGGGGGATGATAGTGGGTTTCATTGTGGATTGGAAAGGGTTTGGGGGTTTAAGATTTTGTTGTGAGGTTTTGTTGGGAGTGTTTGGAATTTTAAATTCTGGGGCTAATAAGCTTTGTATTTCTGGAGGCTTATGCCCGGTGGAATGGGGATTCCACCTCATTCACATACCTCTATGCTTCATAAATGCTTGCGCATTTATGCTGCAAAAGGTGTTTCTGGTAGGTGTAGATATGGAGTTTTATCGTGTGAGCTTTAACTAGAAAATATGTGGAATTTAAATTCTGGGGCTAACCAAGCCCTGTATTTCGGGTGGTTTATGCTCGGTGGAATGGGGATTCCACCTCTTTCACATACCTCATAGCACTAAAATGTGCTGCTAGCACATTTTACCGCATAAGGTGGTCGGGGCGATAGGATTTGAACCTACGACCCTCTGCTCCCAAAGCAGATACGCTACCAGACTGCGCTACGCCCCGACTTAAACTTTTGCATTAACTATAAAATTCATACCATTTTGTAAATTAATTTGCACTACCTACGGCCTATCTAAACCCAACTTTCCGGAAAAAAATTTATTTGCTGCTAGGCAAGCGAGCGCGCGATGTGAGTTTTTGTCCTTGAAGTCCGTTTGGCTGGCCAAACTAAGGCCTGAAACACCCTTCTTTGGAATAAAAACTGGATCATAACCAAAGCCTCCGCTTCCGCTATACTCAGTTCCAATACTTCCACTCAGCCGACCTTCAAAAAAGTAGACTTCATCTTTACTTAAATAAAAGCATAAAAAACATACAAAATAGGCAGACCTATTCTCCTCCGGTACATCTTTCATCTTTTCAAGCAAAAGCTCCGCTCTTCCCCTGTCATCCAGGCCCTCTCCTCCAAACCGAGCAGAGTGTATACCAAGCTCTCCTGGAAGCACTTCCACAATGAGACCAGAGTCATCAGAGAGGACCGGGCTTTTTTCTAATTGGTAATATGCGTTAGCCTTAAGGTAAGCATTTTTTTCAAAGGAATCACCATTTTCATCAACTTCTATTTTTTCTTTAGGCGCCAGCACCTGAAAAATACCATTGTCGAGAAGAGAGTTAATCTCCTCTGCTTTATGTAAATTTCCACTGGCCAGTACTAATTCAATCACTGATTAATTATCTCATTTTGGGCCTTGAAAATTGGCTCCATGGCAGTCTTCGAGCAAGTGAGAAGATTTTCAAGCTGTGTTGGTGTAAATGGTTTTCCTTCTGCAGTTCCTTGAACCTCAACAAAATCCCCACTTTGAGTCATGACAACATTCATGTCAGTGTGACAGCTGCTGTCCTCTTCATAGTTTAAATCGGCAATGACATCTCCATCTGAGTTAATCCCCACACTTAGTGCAGCTACCTGATGGACAAGTGGATTTGTTTCTATAACCCCGTCTTTAAGAAGTTTATTAATGGCTATGGCCAGAGCGATATAGCCACCAGAAATACTTGTGGTCCTTGTTCCGCCATCGGCAACTAAAACATCACAGTCAACAGTAATAAGTCTCTCACCTAATTTTTCCATATCAACGGCAGCTCTCAAACATCTCGCTATAAGACGCTGAATCTCCATTGTTCTGCCCCCGGTACCCTTTCTTTCTCTTCTTACTCGGTCATGAGTGGAACCTGGAAGCATACTGTATTCTGCTGTTACCCAGCCAGTTCCTCTTCCCCTTAGCCAACCTGGAACATCATCTTCTACAGTCGCAGTGATATGGACTTTGGTATTTCCAAACTCAGCCATGACACTACCTGTTGCGTAGGGGTTAATATTTGGAGTAAATAGAATTTCTCTTGGTTTATCTCTTTTGATTGACGACACAAAGCACCTCTTATGAAATTTGTTCAATGTCAAAGTAATCTGATATTACACAATTTATGAATCATGTACACCGCAAAAGCTGCAGCTCAACCCAAGACCTTTTAATAGAGGATATTAAAAGATCTACTGGGAACTACCTACAAAACCCAACCCTAATCTCCACTGAAAACCAAGAAACAGGTAGAGGAAGAGGAAAAAACCAGTGGGTGCAATTTCAAAACTCATTAGCTTTTTCTATAGCGCTTAAGGCCTGCGAACAAGTCACCCTAACCTCACTCGAAATAGGAGTGCTTTTGGTTGAATATTTTCAACAGCACCACAATGTTAAACTCGCTTTGAAGTGGCCAAATGATTTACTAACTCCTGAGTGCCAAAAAGTAGGAGGCATAATTTGTCACAATACCGGTGGAGTTATCGCAGTAGGCATTGGTATCAATATACAATGCGTAGAAAATTTTGATGAAAATGCTAATTTTGATTACCCACATTCTTTTGTTAAAATCAAAAGTGAGATTGAACATCCACAAAAGTCGGTCCCCTTAGACATTTTTAATTTTATTTTAAAAAATAGAAAGACGTGTGAACAAATTATCACAAAATGGAACTCTTATTGTTGTCACTTAAATAAAGAGATAGAGGTCATTGATGATGCTAACAAAACTTGTGGTAATTTTCTCGGTATTGGTGAAATAGGCCAGGCCATTGTACTTCCCTTAAGTAGTAAAAAACCTATAGAAATTTATAGCGGTTCACTTAGAATTTTATAGTTTTACTGGTTTGAAAGAACATCATCAGATATTTTTTTTAGTTCTTGTTTAATAATATTTTCAGCTAAATCGGGAATAACTTCCCAAGCAACTTTTTCTAGAGTTTGCTGGCAATATTGTCTAACTATTTTTTCAATAATTGGAGTCAATTCTGCTGTCATTTTTTCTTCAATGCCAGATAAATCTAGTGACTCCTCTGCTATTGCACCTGAATCAATTGAATCCATAGAGATAGAAGATGGGCCACATGCAGTGGGTTCTTCTAAGAAATCAGGTCTATCGATTTCATCAAAATCGTCTAAACTCGCCTCTTTTACTTCAGGAGTTTCTTTAACTGCGGACTCATCCACAGACCAAAACTCTTCTTCCTCTTCTTCATCCTTAATCTTTTCTTGGATTTCCTTCACACCCTCTTCAGAGTCAGTGCCAACACTAGATATGGGAGGTGAACCAAAAGAAAACTCTTCTTCATATTCCTCTTCACCACTATTAAGCTGATCTAATGGGATCAGATCTGCATCGAGTTTTATATGATCAAAATTCCCACTCCCCTCGCCAGGGCCTTCAAGCTCAAGGGTTTCTTCACTCACTACTCCCACATCCGGGTATTCAAGATCAGTTGAATCTGGAAGTTTTTCAAGACTCCCATCCACGGAACCCATTTCAAGGTCTGGATATTCGAGATCACTATCCACTGGTAAAATACTATCACCGCTAGGAAGATCATCGATGGGGCCTGGAGGAAGATCACTTAACAAAGATTCATTATCAGCAGTGCTGTCCCCAATAATTGGAGGAAGTTCATTATCACTGCTTTCAATATCGCCGATGACACCAGGTATTTCGATACCCCAGTCTTGAATTTCACTTAAAAGCTTATCTTCAGAAGGCGGCTCGTTTAAAGGTAGTGGATCATCTAAGATATTTTCTTCAGATGCACTATCACCTTCATCAGCTACCGCAGAGGAATCTATCTCCCAAAGATCTTCTTCAGATTCGCTATTTAAATCACTTAAATCTATTTCTTGAGTTGGTGGATCTATTTCAGAAGGAAAACTTTGACCATCATCTTCATCAAATACTGATCCCTCATTCATAGGATCACTGTCTCCATTTTCCTGGTCTGGAGCTATGAAAATATCTGGTGCTTCTGCATCTTTTCCAGAAGTCAGACTAATACATAAATTTGCAAACTTTGAGCTATCAAAAGGCTTTATTACTTTATCATCAACTTGAGCTTCTTTTAATGCAGAGTCATCAATTGTATCGAAAGTGCCAAACATCATTAATATACTAGTGTTTGGGGATTCACTCTTCACTTGCTTAACTAAATCATAGCCAGATCTCGTTTCACTGAGAGAAAAGTCCAGGAGTAGAAGATCTGCACCTTCAAGATTAGCAAATAGCTGCTCCTCACTACTACAAACCTCAAGGTCCCACGACTGCTCGGCCAGTGTAATCTTGATGACTTTTTGAATAGTCACACTATCGTCTGCAATTAAAATCCGCTTGGACATAAAACTCCCTACGAACTTATTCTACGGTATTTAGATGTTTTTTCAAATTGTTATAGCGATATGTCGCAGGGAATCAAAATTGCATCAATAAGCCCGACTGGTTGTCGTGGTTTCCCCTTTCATTGGCCAATGAGAAAAGCTTACCGATTCTTTCGCTTGGAGTTAAATCACTTTTGAGAGCAAAGTAAAGAAGCTCTTCCTCTTCCAGTCGAGCATAAGTACCGTCTGTTAAAAAAAGCAAGACATCGTCCTGGACAGGCTTAACCTCGGTAACCTTCAGATGTAAATCTTCAAATAGGCCGAAACCACTCATAGGGCAGGTCAAATTTTCTTTGTGATAATCGTCACCCACAACCCACCTGATGGAATCATCGTCCACCAAACATTTTAATCTGCCTTTTCTAATTAAATAGGCCTTACAGTTTCCTGTTCCAGCAAGGGTACAAATATTTTCAGAAAAAGACATGGCGATGGCACTTGCTCCACCTCTTTGGTTAGGGGCAATGTTAGAATTTTTCTTTAATAAGTTTTTATGGGAGAAACGGAGTGAATTAATTAAGGCATTTCCCTCCAGTAGGTATTTATGACTGAAGTAAAATGGCATAGTCGAATCTGGATCTCCTCCAAATTTTGTGTAGAAATGTGCAATATCTCCTTTGAGCACCTCAACTACTTTATCTCCGATACCTGAACCACCAAATCCATCAAAAATCACAAAGAGCTTATTTGCTAAATCAATAAGGTAGCCATCCTCATTTATATTTAAATAAGGTCCCGAGTTTGTTTCAGCAGCATATGATTTTATTTTGATCATAAGTATTCTACTCCAGGTATTTCTTAAGCTTTAAATCTGCTTTTTTATAGTATGAGCTATCAACAGGGGAAATCTGTTTGACCTCTTGAAACTTTTCTTTAGCTTCTTCATAGAGACTAAGGGATTCAGAAATCAAGGCACCCCTATAAGCAACCCTGGCCCTATGCTCTAAAATATCACTAATATTAGAAGTTTGATTCAAGGCCTCAACATTGGATGGATCAATCTTCATAACTTCAAAGTATGATTGATAAGCACCCTTTAAATCTTGTCCTTCTTTAAGGGATCTCGCCTTTCCAAGAATCGGAGAAATCAAACTATCTAAACTCTTTTTTGAAGTATCAAGCATCGCAGAGGCTTCTTTTACAAGGTCCTCATCAAGGTTTTTTAAACGCAAAAACTCTTCTAACTTAACAATGGATTTAAACCATTCTTTTTTTAAGTAAGCCGTTTTCCCCGGAGCTAAGCTATTTACCTGCCTATCTCTTTCTGATTTTTTCTGAGCTAACTCTATTTCTTTTCGCTCTTTTTCCTTTTTAAAGGCATCAAGTTGCATCTTCAAAGATGGTACGTCTAGGTTTTCAGGATCAAGCTCTAATATTTGAGCGAAATAGGCTTCAGAGGGAATCACCTCTTTTTTCTTCACTGATTCTTTAGCTAGCGTCACTAATTCCTTAACCCTTTTGGCCCTTCTGTCGCGCTCAAGCTGCTCTTGAATCTTTTTTGCTTCAGCCTCAACTTCAGCTAATCCCTCATTTGCGAACTTTAAGTAGTTCGTCGTTTCTTTATAACCCGGAACAACCTTACTTACTTCCTCTAGTTCATAGATAGCTTCTTTATATTTTCCTCTTTCCAGCAAATCTTTCCCCAAAATATAGCGACTATTTAAATTAGATTTTTGTTCATCTGAAAGTCTTGCGAGTGCTGCTTTTGTAATATTGGCACTTTTATTCTTCTCATCGGCATCGTTTTTGCCTTTGTCTTTAGCATCACCTCCCTTACCAATTTTTCTGCTCTTGCCTTCTTTTTCGCCTTTCTTTGTACTGCTTGCGGTATCTGGATTATCGTCATCTCCTAAAAAGCTTAAAGCACCTAAAACTATCACCACCCCAATTAGTAATTGTTTTCTATCAAGTGTTTTTAGCTTTTCTAATATTGATTGTTTACCAGCTTTACCACCTTCCGCCTGAGTGTCGAAATCTATATTTAACTCGGACGAGTCTTCATCGTCTTCAAGCAGACTCACTTCCTCTTCTATTATTTCTTCTCTTTCAATTATTTGATTTTCTTCAACAGGCATCAACCTATCTTCTTCACTTTTAAGTAAATCAGAATCAATTTCTAGGATAAATGAAGTACTACCGATTAAAAATTCATCCCCTGGCCTTAGCATCGCCTTATTAATTCTCTCGCCATTCAAGATAGTGCCATTACTAGAATTTAAATCTTCTAATTCACAGGCCAAACCTTTTTTCCTAATGGCCGCGTGAACACTTGAAACTTCTGTATCTGATAATAGGACTTTACATTTACTGGGATCTCTTCCAAAAAAGACTTCGTTGTCTTCTAATGTATATTTATCATAGGGTGCAAACTCTCCTGATAACTTAAGAGAGAAATTGGCAAAAGATTGAAATTGTTGCGTCTGAGGATCATAGTCTTCTACAGATTGGTCCCCTTCATCAGAAAGCTCCATTTCATCATCGAAACTTCCATCATCATCGAAACCTCCCTCATCATCTGAATCACCATGGCCTTCATCGCTTGAATCCTCGGAGTAGTCTCCATCACTATCTCCCTCTTCTCCAAATTCAAAGTTTTCTCCGTCCCCTTCCTCTTCTATATCTGAGGCCAATTTAAAATCTGATTCAAGAACACTGGCCTCATCACCCTCTTGCCCATCTTTAACTTCATCTACAAACTCAACAGCTTCAGGTGCATCTGAATCAGAAGATATTAGATCATCTAAAGTATCTTCAGGTTGAGGCACAATTTCTTGCTCAGAAACTTCGGCTGCAACTGGCTCAGTACTAATCTCTTCACTGATATCATCAGCTGAAGTGTCAGAGAGCACTTCGTTTTGATTAATCATAAAACCAATAGAATATGGGGGAATATTTAATATATCCCCATTTTTAATATTGTATTCTTTGATTGTGTTTCCATTGATTCTTAGGTCGGCAAACTCAGACTCTTTAAAAATCATCCAACCTTCACCACTCTTGACAATTTTTGCATGATATCTTGAAATTAAAGGATCCTCTAAAAGAATATGGCAGTCTTCAGCTCTTCCGATATAATACGCGACCTCATTATCGTCACTTTCGACGATTCTCGAGATATCAATATTAATTTCGTCTAGGAGATTACTCCCCTTGTATACACTTAAGATCACCTTCTTTAATTCCCAGTTGAATCTCAATTTCTTTCACATTTTCAATCGCGTCTTTAAATCTTTCATCTTCTCTATTATTTTGTAAAAGCCTTGCAATTGCACAATACGATTGCACTGCACCTTTAAACTTTAATGAGTCATATTCTCTACGCCCTTTTATAAAATGGGCCTCTATTTCATCATCCAGTGCTTTTTTTGCCTTTTCGAGATAAAAGCTTGCACGCCCATTACTTGGAGACAAGATTAGAGCTAAATTAAATTCACTCATTGCTCTAAAATAATTCCCTTCACGTAACTCTCTTTGGCCTCGTTGAAAAATTGCATCTAGCTTCTTTTTGAGCTCTCTATCTTCATCTAATTGTTTTCTCATGATCGCTTCAGTATATTCATCTGTAACAGGCCTAGCCTTTAAGTTAGACCCATTTTCTTCTTTAGACTCATCATCGGGCAAAAGGACTACTATTATCAAAATTGCGATTACTCCTATCAGAAAATTCTTTTTCTTTTTTTCTGGAGGAATATCATTGGTACTCCTTTTGACATCCTCAAAATTCCCTAAATCTTCTTCATCCTCTTTTTCTTTTTTAACAAGTGCATCTACTTTAACAACAGAAAATTTGAAAACCGTTTGTCCAATAATGACTGTGTCCCCTTGGGACAATTTGTGCTGAGTCACTTTGAAATCATTGACTACCACCCCATTTTGAGATTTCAAGTCAGTTATAACAACATCACCACCGATTATCGTGACCTCTGCATGCTCTCTAGATGATTTTGAATCGTTGATTTTTATATCGCACTCATCACCTCGACCAATAACAATTCTTCCCTTTGTCAGAAAATAAGACTGGCCCTTATTGCTACCTGTTAAGCAAAGTAATCTGAAATGCTTACCTGGATCAGTAGGCTTTTCAAAATTCTTTAATACAAGTACATTTTGTGACATCTTTTAACTCATTCCTTTACAAATGTTATAAAAAAGCCTTTGGAAAAACTATCTCTTCCAAACAAAGTTATGGCACATACACTGTAATTCTCTCCCCTAAGTTCCCATTCTTTTTTGGCAACCTCTCCTTGAGAATTAACCGTCTCATCACATATATCAATAATAGTGGCTGCAAATCCTTGATCTCTAGCTACGTCTAATATTTCTGCTCCTTCTGCCATGGATTCTCTAATACCAGTTAGATCCTCAGCTTCTGGATTTAAATATCTAATTTTTTTCTCCGATGTCAGCACCATAGCTGCTCCACCTGCAGCTAATAGAAATTGATGTAATGTTTCTATATATGGTTCCTCATCTTCTAAATCACTAGACTCTCCATCATCTTCATTTTGAAGTTCTCTTATTCTTTGTAATAAAGAATTAATTAAATTCCGAAGCTTCGTCAGCTCAATCATATGATATTTACTAATTATCTCTTTTTGTTTTCCTCTCATCACTTGTTCAATTTGAAACTTCATCTCTTCAAAGTGCCTCATAGTCAAAAAATAGAGAAGTGCAAAAAATAAAACTGCTCCAATCACCGTTATAACCACTGACTCCCAATAAGCCTTCAAATTATTGGCATCCCCGACCTGTAGTGATACAGGCGTGAATTGAATCGCAATAATACCAACAGCCTCTTCTCTTCCGAGTTTCACATTATAGGCCATTATAGATTTGGCAATTCCAATTCTATTATCTCCAAGATTTTTTATATAAGATTTATTCTTTGCATGCTCAGGATTATTCAGCATCCAAGTTCTGGCAGAAACTGAGAAGCTTTTTTTAATGTAATTATTCAATTTTGTGGCAGGCCTAACGATACGTCCTTCTAAATCAAAGAGTTCATATTCATTTACACCTGGCTCACGTTCAAGAAAGTTAGTATCTAATCTATCTAGGTTTCTGGCTTCAAGTGCCCTCGCATTTAACCTTTCAACTTCATTGGCATAATGTTCAGCTCTAGCAATAATCTCTGTAATAAGAAGTCTCTTACTATCTTTTAAAATTGGAGAGATTATGAAGTAAACAGAAATAAGTATAAAAGCACCTAGAAAAATGCCTATTATCATTCTCCATTCATATTCTTCATTAAATTTATAGAATATAGGCATGACTTTGTTTTTAAAGAGAAATAACACCTTCCCATGAGGTGTTGTTGGCATCGTACCACCAGTATTTCCATAAAAAGATTCATCATCTTCAGTGTCGTCTTCTTGTTCTTTTAAAATCTTCTTTTTAACAATAACTTTCTTTTCTTTTACATGTACAAGCTGAAAAATCACATTGGGAAGGGCAATCTTATCTCCATTTTCAACACTAGACCTTTTAACTAATTCCCCATTAACAAATGTGCCATTGGAACTACCTAAATCTTCAATGTAAACGACATTTTCGTTCACTGTTAGATTCAAGTGCTTTTTAGAAATACCTTGCACTGATAATGGAATATCATTTTCGCTGGGATCTCTGCCAAGGGTATTGTCGCCGTCATTTAAGACAAACTCTTCACCTCTTAGCTTTCCTCCAACACATACTATTTTATACATTGCACCTCTAGGGTTTCACCCTCTTTTAATCCCTCTGGCAGTCCTCCAGATTTCATTTCAAGAACCTGACTGGCCTTAAAATAAATTGGAGTTATTCTCCATTTACGTAAGTCTCTTAATATCTTTATCACCTCAAAATTTTTATTTAAAAAAACTACATCAATATTAAACTTCATAAAAAAAGTATGAATTGAATTACAGTTTTTAATAAGTAATCCATCATATCCTTTTATTTCTTTTTCAAACATTAAGCCCTTTAACCGATCAAAGAATTTCTCTGCAACCAAAAACCCCTCACCCATTGAACTTCCATTTTCTTTAATGCTAACTTTAATCTTTTTCATCCTCCTGTCATCCACTGAACTGCAAGTGGTGCCATGATAATAATTACGACTGCTGGCAAAAAGAACATAAACATTGGTAGTAATATTTTAGTTGCAGCTTCGGCGCCCTTTTTTTCAGCATCAGTAGATCTCTTTTGTCTCAAATCTTGAGACTGTCCCTTTAAAATGGGACCAACTGATGCTCCAACGGAATTGGCTGCAATAAGAGCAGCAGAAAATGAAGTTACTTGAATTAAATCACAGCGCCAGGCAAGAGATCTAAGCGCCTCTTCCCTTGAGCTTCCGATTCTTAGCTCTTTTAGTAAAATTTCAAATTCATCAACAATTGGGCCAGCTGGTGCCTTATCTATAACTTTTGATATTGCTGCAACAAAATCTAGTCCGGCTTCAATTGAAAGTGCCAGTAAATCAACGATAAATGGAAATCCCACCAGGATGTCATCCTTCCTTTGCTTTATCCTTCCATCAATCCAAATATCAGGATAATAAAATCCCAAGATTCCCATAACCGGTGCAAATGATAGAGGCCATGTCTCTTCAAGAAATTCTCTTAAAAGTAGAAATACAATTGGAAACCCAAGAATAAGAAAAAGTTTAAAAGAATAAAAATCATCTGCACTCATCTCTTGTGTAAGTCCAGCATTAGCGAGCTTCTTCTTATACTTTCCTCTAATGGTTTTAATACTTTTCATAGTCCCGACATAAGGACTTACATATCTTTTAAAAAATGGTTTTGAATATTTTAGAATAATACCCTGTTCAGGTTTGACTTGATTTTCATCATCATCCAAACTCTCAGAAGCCTTGAATTGATCTTCTTCCGTAAACATGGTGTTAGCGATCATGAAGACCGCAATTCCCATTGCAATTGTTGATGCCCAAAGTAACATAAAATTACCCCGTGATAATTAAATTCTGAGTACTTAGGATACCAAATTATACGCAGTGTTAAATTAGGAAAAGAGTTCTCATAGCGTTCTAGTAAAACGCTTTACTCAACCTCTGAAAGAATTTTTTGAGCAAGGCCCCTCGACAACTCAATAGAGGTGCTTCTTCCAAGAATTTTTTGGATACTCGGAATGTAGATAGGTTCATAATTACTTAAGTATCTCTTCTTTAAGTCTTCGATTTTCTTGAGAGAATCAGCAATGCCCGAATTTTTTAATTTGCCTTCAGAGTGACTGGCCTTTACGGCTTCATATGCTTTCTTCGCACCTTCAAATGATTTGTACAAGAGTAAATCGCAGCCAGCTTTTATGGCCATTAATGGAATTTCACTTGTACTATATTTGTCAGTTATAGCTTTCACCTCTAAATTGTCGGATATTACCAACCCTCTAAATTTGGTTTTATCTCTTAAAAAGCTATGCGCTTTCTCACTAAGACTACAGGATATTTCTTCATCAATTGAATCAACTTGCAAATGGCCCATCATCATCAACTCAACTCTGGCCCTTGAAGCTCTGCTAAAAGGTACCACTTCCCTTTCTTCTAATTTTTCACACGAGTTTTTAACTACAGGTACACCTCGACTTGCATCTTTTGAGGTATCACCATGACCGGGAAAATGTTTAGCACATGCAATTATGCCGGCTGTTTGAAGACCTCTAATGGCCGCTGAAATGTGCTTAGACACAGATTCACAGTCAGAACCAAATGAGCGGTCTCCGATAATCTTATTATGATTATTGGAAAGTATGTCACAACATGGAGCCAAATTAGTATTTACTCCGCAGGCCTTAAGCTCTTCTGCCATTACTTGATGCACTTCAAATGTTACTTTTGGTGATTCAAGAGTGGCAATCTCTCCCATGGCGGGAAAATGAGTAAATCCATCTGTAAATTGTTGAGCTCTACCACCCTCATGGTCAGTACAAATTAAAAGAGGATACTCGTCTCTACATTTTTGGATACTATTAACTAATTCGGCAAGTTGGGCGGGACAATCAAAGTTATGAGAAAATAATACAACACCGCCTATATCTTCTTTTTCAAGAAACTCACTTTCCTCATCAGTTAAGGAAAAACCTTGAATGCCGGTGCAAAATATTTGTCCAATGCTCATAAACTTAAGATACTTTTACCATGATTAACGACCAGCTCCAATAGTAAATAAAGTCCCTATTTAGAACTATTATTTTGTTTTATAGATATTCCTTGAACGGCCCAGTTCATGCTTTCCATTGCCCCATCAGCATTTACTTCATACGATATTGTTTGATTCCAAACCTCAATAGAAAAATTTGATACCGACTCACTTTTCAATTTTTCAACCTCAAGAGTAGCTGGGCTCACCAGTTCATTCACTGCCCTGTCATATATATACTCATTATAGGGATAGCTTTCCCAAATTAATGAAAAACTAATCTTGTCTCCCTTTTTCACTCCACTTTCTAAAAATAAACCTGTACTGGCGAGACAGTCTACCAATTGGCCAAAATAACAATAAACCTGGTTTCCTCCAGGTAACTTCACTTCTTTTTCACCAGTATTTGCTCTCACTTTGAAAATTCTTTCTTTTTCAAAGTATTCAATTTTATTTGAATATTTCTTGCTATCGAGCCAAATGGAAAACATAGAAAGCTTTGGCTTCATAATTTGAAATCTTTTCTTTTTTATTTCAATAGAGTCAATTTTAGAAATAGAAAGTCTCTTTTCCACTGGTTTGTCATCATTAGATTTATCATCTTTCAAATAACTCTTGGTGAAAAACTCAGTGTTTTTTTTAAGAAAACCTGTCTCACTAACGAGATCAAAACTTCCTGATATATCGTGGTAACGGTACTCAGATTTATTCTTTTTTAAAATATCATTTAAGTTGTTTTTACCACGAGTAAAGATTGAACATGAAAGTAATAAAAAGAATGTAATTAATAAAGTGAGCCGGTATTTCATTATCCTTCAAATAGTTCAAATTCAAGAGTGAAATCAGACTCCTTCATTTCGTGATTTAGCGTTCTTGTAAGGCTTTTTTCAACATTCTCATCGATTTTCAAGAACTCAAGCCCTACTTTATAAGAGGTAATAGCACTCGAGCCCTTTTCACTATATTCTTGAATATAAACAACCTTGGCCCATTCTATAGGAAAAGAGCCTCCGTTAAATTTTATTACCAAATTCCGAAATTCTATTCCTTCGCTAAAAAAACTTGCCTCAAACTCTCCCAGTTTCAAGGCCAAACCTAATGAAGAAACATTAATAGCTCTAAAAGGAAAAATAGAATTCTTAATATTTTTCTTCGTTTGGCCTAATAAGAAATGAAATTTTTTGAAAAGATCTGTTTCAGTACCGACTTTTTTTTGAGTTATATCTAGAATTTTCCTTGAATCAGCAGAAATCATTTCATTCAAATCAATTTCTGCAAAGACTTCATGCAAAGGATACACTAGCAGACGATATCCTTTCCTTCGTTCACATTTATAGAGCTTGTCCATTGGCTTTAAAGTAAAGTTACCAATATATTTAGACTTTTCTATTTTTCCAGAACCAAAATACTGAACACCTTCTACCACAAAATTGAATAGTACCTTTTCATTGGTAATTTTAGTTTTTTCGCTGGTGATTAATTCAAGAATGATTTCTTCGGAATTAAACTTACTTACCGAGAACTTAATTCTTTCAGATGCATTTTTCTTCCAAAGCTTAAGCTCAGTCGATTCCTCTTCAAGCTGAGCAAATCTCCTGAGCGCTTCACGCTTTATAACAAGTGAAAAATAAATTTCTTCGTTATTATCCACAATTTCTCTAGGTTATAGTAACTTGTTTAAGTAATGAGATCGACTCCAAACACTCTCCACAGCCTCTTACAACACATGTTAGAGGATCTTCAGTTAAAGAAACTGGAAGACCAGTTTTTTCTTTAATGAGAATGTCCAAGTTTGCAAGAAGAGAGCCTCCTCCGGCTAAAATGATCCCATTATCTACAATATCAGCAGCTAATTCAGGTGGTGTTTTTTCAAGAGCAATCTTAATGGCTTCCACAACTTCCGAAATGGGATCCGCTAGCGCATCTCTTATCTCGTCTGAAGTAACCTCGATCGTTTTAGGAGCGCCTGCAATTAAATCTCGTCCCTTTACTTCATAAGTTTTAATTTCATCATCCCAAGGATAGGCATTTCCAATGGAAATTTTAATTTGCTCAGATGTTCTCTCACCAATAAGAAGTGAATATTTCTTTTTAATATAATTTGCGATCGCTTCATCAAATTTATCTCCAGCAACACGCTCAGATTTTGAGAAAACAATTCCACCAAGAGAGATCACAGCAACTTCAGTTGTCCCGCCCCCGATATCCACAATCATATTTCCTGAAGGATTGGTAATAGGAAGACCTGCCCCTATTGCAGCTGCCATAGGCTCTTCAATTAAATAAACTTCTCTGACCCCTGCCTGCTCTGCAGATTCTTTAACAGCTCTTTTTTCAACCTGTGTAATTCCAAAAGGAATACAAATAATAATCCTTGGCTTTACAAGTTTTGAACCTGTCATCGATTTTTGAATAAAGTATCTAAGCATTGCTTGAGTTACTTCAAAGTCCGCAATAACCCCATCTCTCATAGGCCTTATAGCTTGAATTGAGCCAGGTGTACGTCCAAGCATCTCCTTGGCCTCTTTGCCAACAGCTAGAACTTTTTGCTGTCCCCGATAACCTTGGTGTACGGCAACAACTGAGGGCTCATCAACTATAATCCCCTTGTCTTTTGCATAAACTAAACAATTGGCGGTTCCCAAATCAATAGCCAAATCATTTGAAAACCAATCTAAAATTTTCTTTAACATAACTTCATTCCTTATTAATCTACCATCTATAATGTCTAATTTTGTCACCACGCTGTGATATTGTCGTCATGGCCTCTATGCCAAGCTCAATATGCTTATCTGTGTATTGTCTGAAAACTTTCTTTGCCGACGCCTTAGTTTTAATGCCACCTTTCTTTAAAGGACAATCTGAAACTAAGAGTAAACATCCAATACTCACTTTACTTGCAAATCCAGTAATAAAAAGTGCAGCTGTTTCCATTTCAACAGCAATAACTCTTTCTACATATAAATTATGAATAAAATCCTCATCGAATTCCCAAAACCTTAAATCTGTTGAGTGAACAACACCCGTTCGATAATCAAGTTTTTTATCAACTAAAATTTGGGACATATATTTTTGTATTTTAAAAGTTGGGAGTGCTGGAACTTGGTTTGGCATAAAATGCTGTGAAACACTCTCGGCCCGAATTGAAGCAATGGGCAAGATAAAGTCCCCAACCTTTAAAGAAGAGTGGACTCCGCCACACATACCTAAAAATAAAACTGCCTTGGGCTCCATTACTGCTAAAAGCTCGATTACAAGAGCTGCCATGGCAGAACCAATACCAAACTCTACAATAGTCACTCCAGCACTTGCTGAAGACGAAGCCTTGAAAGCTGATCCCACAGTATATTCATGATCCTCAAAGGTATGATTGAATCTTTCGATGTAATAATGAAAATTTGTTAAAATAATCTGAGGTTGAAATTGATAAATCTCATGCCCTGTGTACCTTTCGAGCATATCGACAGCAATTCTTCTTTTATCTGTATTTGCATAAACCCTTTTAGTACGAAGAGCTCGCTGCTTCACAGAAAGATCTCTTTTTGCATTCGTCACTTTTGAAGCCACGCGCTTGGCCGTGGTTCTTTTCTTTTGAGTCGTACCAGCAAGAGATTTCTTAACAGTTTTTTTCTTGTTCACCGGCATCCCGTTCCTTGGATAAAATTGTCTTAGAATAACAAATCAACAATAAAATTTACCAAATGCCATGGCCTCATACAACCCTTTACTGAAATTGGTTTTGCTATTAAACGATCAACTCATTATAATTTCCCAATGAATGAATATCAAAAATTTTCCGACAGATTTACCCAAAACCAATTTGAGCCCTATATCAAAAGTAGTGAGATAGATTCCCTGACTGATTCACTCGCCCATACCATCAGTGAAAAATATAAAGGTAAGGAACTCATTGTCCTGGGAATCCTTAAGGGCAGTATCGTCTTTCTCTCTGATCTAATCAGAAAAATTGAAGGCGTCG
Organism: Bacteriovoracaceae bacterium; assembly: GCA_018649885.1. GTDB lineage: Bacteria > Bdellovibrionota > Bacteriovoracia > Bacteriovoracales > Bacteriovoracaceae > JABIHA01. Next base: position 40,616 of record JABIHA010000112.1, on the reverse strand, counting down.
AACTCTATGTAGACTTTTTAAAGCTCTCAGCTCTTGGAAGAACTGAAAGTTGTGATGGGACTATCGTTATAGACTTCGACATCACTTTAAATGTTAAAGATAAGGCCGTACTCATAGTGGAAGAAATTATTGATACTGGCCGTGCGGTGAGATTTCTGATGGATAGACTGGCCATTAATCAGCCATTGAGCATGGAGGTCGTCACCTTATTTGATAAGCCATACAAGCGCGTCATAAACCTAGTCCCCGACCTCATTGGCAAAAAAGTTGAAGATGAATTCCTGGTTGGACATGGCCTTGACCTCAATGAATACGGTCGAAACCTAAAAGAAGTCTATTTTCTCAAATACCCGAACTAGCGCGCAGCGCCCAATCTAATTCTTGCTATTTCCACTCGATTTGCATAGTATGACCGCCTCATTGAATCATGTGAAGGAGTTTGTTGTGGGCAGAGGTAGAAAACGTCAGGTTTTTAAAATGAAGAGAAGAAAGAGCCAAGAAAAGAAAAAACTTAGAATTAAAAAACTAATGGAAAAAAAAGAAAGCTAATTTCATATAATTATACTGGGCTCAGTATAAATCTTGTTGATGGCAATTTGAGTAAGCTCTTAATTTGTTTTACTGGGATTGCTACCAACCTGAGTTTCCGAAATTTCTTCATAGGTTACTTGGTCAAAACTCGACCTTCTCACCTTAAAAGCAGTCATGCTCTTTACCCATAAACCATCTTCAAAGCTCCAACTTCCAGTTATACCAGTCAATTGATTTTTCGATCTGATAAACATGTCCAGTTCATCACGCGTTTTATATTCTTGCTCAATTAAAATGGGCCCAATAATTCCCAGCGCTTCATTAGCTAGAGTCTCAATGAGTTTTGGTTTTTTCCCATAACTTTTTTCAAATTGGGAGACAAAAATTTTGTGCTTTTCACTTAAGTTGTTGCTCATGAAAAACAGTTTTCCAAGACGATTCGTTTTCCGGCTAAGCCTCTTACTTCTCCAGCTAGGCTCACCTACATAGGTTAATCTAAAAGCGTCAAAATAACTGAATGCTGGAATAATCTGAAGTACTTCGTGAGGAAATGCGGGTAAGTAGACCCAGTCAAAATTTATCTGAGGGGGAAGATTTTGAAGACGTCTGACACTCTTTCTTCCCTGCAATTTATGAATTTCAGTCCAAAGCTCAAGCTCTTCGTTTCTTTCTCTTTTATATTTTAATTCTAGAAGCTTCGCTACTGGATCACGATAATCGGTTACATTTTTTTCAAAGGACTGAAGGGATACTATCTCCACATCTTTGGTTTTGGCCTGCTTCCAAAATTCATTTACATAGGCCATTCCCTTAGAGTCATTTGGATATATGATTGCCACTTTCCGGCCGAATTTATCCAAGAATTTTTGCTCAAATAAGGAGCTCATCTGTGACTCCACAGAACCAGGTATCTCAATGAGTAAGTGGTCTTTTTGCTCTCTTGGTAAGTAAATGGGTGAAAGTGAAATAAACAAGACACCGTGTTTTCTAGCCTCTAAATACTCTTCCAAAGCCTCATCAGAAAATAATCCACCAATAACAATTGAGACAAAATGATTTTCTATAAGCTTTTTAACCCCGTATGCACCACCCACACCGGTACCATGTGAATTTTCCACATACATTACAGGTGCTTCACCACTTTCTGACATTGAACCGTATAATTCTTTATAGGCCAAATTTAGACCTTCGAGGGCCTTATTGGAAAACCCTGCTTTTTTCTCATCAAAAGGTAGTACTACGCCGATTGCTTTATTATTTAATTTTGCAAAATTTTCGATTCTAAATTCAAAATTTGTCACTAGAATCTTGATTTCTTCAAAAGAGGAGAAATGCTCTTTCAGCCATTCTAGTAGCTTTTTGGCCTCATCTTTTTTTCCACTATAATGATTTTTCTCAATTTCAAGATATGCTAAAAAAGCAATATTCAAAAAATTCGAACTCTCATATTCCCCTAATTGCCTCATTCTCTCATTAGAGGAAAGGCTACCAAAAAGACTCTTTAACTTAGGCCAAAGATCTTCTTCTTTAAGCTCAAGTAAATCACTAATATTTCCCAGATAATGAATCAGTGACTTTAACGCCACATCTTCCCTACCCATCTTTCCAGCTAATACATAACTAAGATGATGATATTCTTTTTCCTCACCCCTTCTAAGCTTCGAGTAATCAATTAAAAGAAGAGTAGTAAAAGACCTGGGTAAAAATCCCATTTTATAATAGGTACTCGCTCGATTTAAATTGATTTGAGATTTAAGTCCCAAATCTCCATGATCAAAGCTAAGTGCCTTTTCAAAATTTACAATGGAGAGATCAAATTGATCTTCAGAGAAATATATGACTCCTATGAGATTATATTTTCTGGCTTTTTCTGCACTTCCAAGCTCACTATCTTTGAGCCTTTTTAGCTCACCCAGTGCTATCTCTGAATGCCCCTCTCTATATTTGGACTTAATCTGTGAAATAGATTTTAAATAGTCTTTTCCATAATGGGCGGAACCCTTTGAAGATATAAAGCTTATGCCCCCACATCCTGAAAGGAGTAACAGTGAGAAAATAAGGAGGCTGCCTGGTAATTTCTTCAAATTACCCCAGTTTTTGGAAAATTTCATTGTAAGAGAATAACTGAGATAGGCTTCTTCGCCAAGTTCCACATCTGCAGAGCTCGGCTGGTAAATTTTCGCAAGGCGATTTTACTGAAAAATCTCTCTGACTCTGTCAAAGAAGCCTCTCGACATTGGATTACAGTTCTTCTGCTCAAGCTCAGCAAGACTTTTGAATATCTCTTTATGCTCAGCTGAGAGATGACTTGGTGTCTCAACGTGGATACTCATAATTTGATCTCCACTGCCATATCCTCCAAGCCTAGTAATACCCTTATTCTTTAGTCTCATTTTTTTACCAGACTGTGTTCCTGCAGGTACTTTAACTGAAACTTTGCCAGTAAGAGTTGGTACTTCAATCTCTGAGCCTAGTGCAGCTTGAGAGAAGCTTATTGGTACGATGCAATGAACATCAAATTCTTCTCTTTCAAAAAATTCGTGCTCTTCGAGGTGTATTGAAACATACAAGTCTCCTGGGTAGCCCCCATGAAGCCCACGATCGCCCTCTCCGCTTAACTTTAGCCTTTGCCCATGATCAATGCCCGCTGGAACCTTGATGGACAAATCAACCTTTTTCTTAGCTCGGCCTTCTCCGTGACATTTGCGGCAAGGATCTTTAATCACCTGCCCAGCTCCACGGCACTTTGGACAAGTCTGAGAAATGGAGAAAAATCCTTGTTGTCTTCTTACCTCTCCATATCCATTACAGTATTCACAAGAGCTATGCCCCGTGCCACCTTTCCCGCTGCAAGTCTCACAACTAACAAGCCTAGATAAGGCCACACTTTTTTCAACACCAAAAGCAGCTTCCTCGAAAGTCACTCTTAAATTAGTCTGAAGATCGTCCCCATTAAAGGCCCTACTTCCTCGGCCACCCCTTCTTCTAGAGTCGCCACCACCGCCGAAGAAATCACCAAAGATTTCCCCGAAAATGTCGCCAAAATCTCCACCTTGAAATCCACCAGCTCCAAATCCACCAAAGCCACCTTGGCCGTTTAATCCAGCATGGCCGAATTGGTCATATTGCTTTCTCTTTTCATCATCGAGAAGTATAGAGGCTGCTTCATTAATTTCTTTAAGTTTTGACTCGGCATCTTTGTCGTCAGGATTACGGTCAGGGTGAAACTTCATGGCCAGTTTTCTATAGGTTTTCTTAATCGAAGCTTTATCAGCTCCCCTATCAACACCTAGCACATCATAAAAGTCTTTTTTCTCACTCATCTACTAATCCTAAGAAACGAAAAGGGATTCACTACAAATTAGTGAACCCCTATAATTTAATTATCCAAATGCTTAAACTTCTTTGTAATCAACATCTACCACATCGTCATCATCTTTTTTAGATTGCTCTCCAGCAGATGATTCACTTGGTCCTGCACCTGCGGCTTCAGGTCCAGCTCCCGGAGCACCACCTTCAGCACCTGGCTGTTGGTAAAGGGCTTCTGCAGCTTTATGAGTAGTATTTTGGACTCTTTCCATGGCAGCTTTAAGCTCATCTAAGTTCTCACTTTCAAGCTTAGTTTTTGCTTCTGCTAGGGCATCTTCTATTTCTTTCTTAGTAGGATCTGGAATTTTTTCTCCATTTTCTTTTAACATTCTCTCAGAGCTTAAAATCAATCCATCAAGATTGTTTCTTGTATCCACAATCTCTCTTTTTTGTTGATCGCCTTCTCTGTTAGCCTCAGCATCTTTTACCATTTGATCAATTTCTTCATCTGTTAGACCTGAGCCACTAGTAATTCTGATATCCTGAGATTTTCCTGTTGCTTTATCTTGAGCAGACACATGAACAATACCGTTTGCATCAATATCAAAAGTCACTTCAATTTGTGGTATGCCTCTTGGAGCAGGAGCAATTCCGGTCAACTCAAATCTACCGAGAGTTTTATTATCTTTAGCAAATTCTCTTTCTCCTTGAAGGACGTGAATTCCAACAGCAGGCTGATTGTCTTGAGCTGTGGAAAATGACTGTGATCCTTTAGATGGAATAGTTGTATTTTTCTCAATGATTTTTGTAAATACTCCACCAAGAGTTTCAATTCCAAGAGAAAGAGGTGTTACGTCTAAAAGAAGTACATCTTTTACGTCTCCTGCGAGAACTCCACCTTGAATAGCTGCACCAGCTGCAACAACTTCATCTGGGTTAACTCCCTTAGAAGGCTCTTTGCCAAAGATTTCTTTCACTTTTTCTTGAACTGCTGGAATTCTGGTTGATCCACCGACTAAAATGACTTCGTGAATTTCAGTAGTTGATAATCCTGAATCATCTATCGCTGTTCTACATGGGCCAGATAATCTATCAAGCAATCCAGAGATCAAGTCTTCAAATTTTCCTCTAGATAAATTAATATTTAAATGTTTAGGACCTGACTGATCAGCAGTTATAAATGGCAGGTTAATATCTGTTTGAGTTGTTGTTGAAAGCTCATGCTTAGCTTTCTCTGCCGCTTCTTTAAGCCTTTGAAGTGCCATTGTATCTTTTCTAAGATCAACGCCGTTTTCTTTTTGAAATTCCTCGGCCATCCAATTAATAATTACATAATCAAAATCTTCACCGCCTAAGAAAGTATCGCCGTTTGTGGACTTAACTTCGAAAACACCATCAGAAGTAATTTCAAGGACTGAGATATCAAAGGTACCGCCACCAAAATCAAATACTGCGATATTTTTATCAGCTTTTGAATCAAGCCCGTATGCAAGAGCAGCAGCTGTTGGCTCATTGATAATTCTTTTTACATCAAGACCAGCAATGCGACCTGCATCTTTAGTAGCTTGTCTTTTTGCGTCATCAAAATAAGCAGGAACAGTAATAACGGCTTCAGTTACTGGCTGACCTAGATAGTCTTCTGCAGAAGATTTCATTTTTTCTAAAATAGACGCTGAAATTTCTTGAGGGGACATTTCTTTTCCGTCCACTTTTATCCAAGCATCATTATTTTTATTTGCAATGATCTCAAAAGGAGCCACTTCTTTAAACTTCTTAACTTCTGCATCTGTAGCTTTTCTTCCGATTAATCTCTTAATACCAAAAAGTGTTTTAGTTGGATTTGTTACCGCCTGTCTTTTAGCAACTTGGCCAACAAGCTTTTCCCCACTATTTGAGTAAGCGACTATTGAAGGAGTTGTATTAAGTCCTTCAGCATTTTGAATAATCTTGTACTTACCATCTTCCATTACAGAGACACATGAATTCGTTGTCCCTAAGTCAATTCCAATAATTTTACCCATTTTTTGCTCCTTTTTTATCAAAAATTATTTTTATACGTTTTGTGCAATTACTACTTTTGAGGCCCTAAGAAGTCTTCCATTTAAAACATAGCCTCTTTGGTATTCCTTCACTATTTCTTGGTCCTTCTTATCAGCAGCTGCCTCTTGTGCGACGGCTTCGTGGAAATTTGGATCAAAAATTGTTCCAATAGTTTCGACTAACTTTAATCCGTGCTTTTCAAGAGTTCCTAAAAACTGCTTTTGAACCATATCAACTCCAACAGCAATATTTTTAATTTTTTCATCTTCATCGCCATTTAAAGCAGAAGTTGTTCTTTCAAAATTATCAACAACCTCAATCAAATCTTTTAATAAATTTTCAGTTCCATATTTGAGCAAGTTTTGTTTTTCTCTATCAAAACGTCTCTTCATATTTTCCATTTCCGCAGCCAAGTAATAGAACTTCTCTTTAAAATCCTCAACTGGTTCAGCCTTCTTTTCTGCAGAATCTAGCTCCACGACATTTTCAGCTGCTTCTTCGCCATTACTTCCATCATCTATTTCGATCCCAGCCGTACCCTCGTTTTCAACTTCTTCCTTTGTAGCCTTTGTTTCTTCGCTACTTTCCTCAACCATAACAACCCTCTGCGTTATAAAACTATGCTCTTAGAACAAAAATGGGGCTAAATAACTTCATGTCAATGCGTCATAAAAATAAAAAAGAAACTTTTCTTTAGGCGTAACCTATTGTTTTTATAAGACAAACAAGCTACAAATAAGTCGCAAGACGCGTCACGATCTCATCCATAACCAAATATCCTGCTGAAGTGAGGCGTAACCGCCCACTATTGTGGTATGCAAGATCACTTTCCACCCAGAATTTACTCTTTTCCAGAACCTCTTTTTGAAGATTCGGGGGAAAATAATCTTCAAGACTAATCCCTATATCTGTTCTCAAACCCAAATATAAGCTTTCGAACTTGAGAGTTTTTGGCCCCAAATACTCAGGAGTATATGCAGGCTCAGATACTTTCCACTTGTATCTCACTGCCTTGCCATCACTTTCACTGCGAACAAACCCAGTCGCAGAGGGACCAACAGCTCCCACCGACTCACTTGCCCAATATTTTTTATTATGTAAACTCTCATACCCAGGAAGGGAAAAATTCGAAACTTCATAATGATTAAAACCGCTATCTTTTAAAAAATTTGAAACCCGCACGTATTCATCACATGTGTAAGACTCTTCTGGTAAATCAGAAAAGTGCTCATAGCCACTGCCAACAGTTAAAATATAGACGCTAAAATGTTTTGGTCCATACATCATAATCTGCTTTATCTCACTAATCACATCTCGGTTTAAAGATTTTGAAAAGGGAAGGCCCAACATAATATCAACAGAGAAATTCCAATCATTTTGGTGGAAATATTCGAGGGTTGATTTTGACTCCTCAAGAGAGTGAACTCGGTTGATGACTTTCAAGAACTCACTATTAAAACTCTGAATTCCTATGGAGAGACGATTGCAACCAATACTCTTCCAAGACTCTACTCCCACCTCATCCCAAGATCCCGGATTAAGCTCTAGTGTAAATTCACAATTTGGATCTTTTGGAATTTGAAATTGCTCAAGAGTTCGCGCCAGAAACTCACTTCCTTTTTTTCCCCACAGTGAAGGAGTTCCACCTCCAATATAGAGTGTTTCAAGCGGAGCAAACTCAGCACCAACGCTTTGAAAAAGCTCTTGCTGCTTTACCAAGCACTCTTCTAGATAATGGTGGTATTCAGACAGTTCAATTTTATCTGGGTCACTTTTAACTTTATAGAAATCACAATAATTACATAAGTGACGACAAACGGGAAAGTGGATGTAAAGAGAGTTAACCTTGGAAGTCATTTCTTAAAATTGAGAGGGCCTAAGGCCCTCTCAAATCTACTTTATAATGTTTTAAGCTTTAAAATTAAATTTGATTCTTCTGTCGCCCATCTTCTAAGAGTTCTTGGAAGGCTACCAACTTTTACCTTCTTGTCCCCTGTGCCTGTGGCACGCTCTAGCCTTGACGAAATTTTCTTTTGAAGTTTGGCCCTATTGTCCATATTGAAATCAGACCAAGGCTTATAGAAATTTCTGCCTAAGAGCTTAACTGCGTGGACTCTAAGCTTTAAGCTATAGTGAGATTTTTTCACACTAACTTCTTTAGAATTAACTGAACCTTTAACTTCTCTGTCTGAATCTTTTAAGATGATAGCTTCTGCTACTCTGTAAAGCTCATTTTCCAGTAGCTCTGGATTCGCCCCTTGTATTCCCTTTGCACTACCAAGTGACGAGGCTAGTTTTTCAAGTAGAAAACCTTCAAGCTTTTTTAAATATGCCTTACCTTGGTCATCCATAAAGAGAAGCTCTTTTGCAGTAAATGCGTATTTTCGTCCCTTGCTATCTACTCCAGAAATAAATTCATCACTAGTAATAATCTCTCTATATTTTGCGTATAGAGGTGCAAAGAAAGGTAGTGGCTTATTTGAGTCACTTACAAATTGTGAGAAAATAACTTTTTTAACACCGCCAAGATCACTCATACCTTTAGTTTGCATTTCAACATAAAGTTTCTTTATCTCTTCACTATTAAAATCACTTATGTATGGAAACTTACTATCAACTTGCAGATATTTTGCATTTGCTGAGAATTTAGAAAGAAGATTAGAGTAGGCGCCACCAATTCTAGCGGCGTGTGACTTAGGTGAAAGCTTCACATCTCTTAACTCTTTTTTATCTCTCATATCCCATGGAGCTTTTGCTCTTAAAAATGTAAAGGCCAACCTGTAGGGAATGCCACTTAAACTTTCAAGAAAATCGTGGTGAGCAGTATCAAAGACATCGCCCAGTCTATCCCAAGTTACACAGTCAGTACGAGTTCCTTTTTCTCTATCAGAACAAAAGTCAGGAACATTGAGATCAGTCACTTTTTTATCTGTATATCCCCAATCGATTGCTGCTTTATCATAAGCAAATGCTGGATGACCCATACGAATTGAAGCTCCTTGAAGAACCTCATCAGCTGTTACCATGTAGTCCATAACAGAAGATGAAACGTAGAACTTCTCGTCCATCTTTCCTGTTTTCATATAATCTTCCATCAACTCATCGAATTTTTTAGAGCCTAAATTCGAATAAGTATTTCCTGCAAAGTTATGTCTAAGACCTAGCGTATGACCTACTTCATGGGCAACGACACTAATTACATAATCTTGAGCAAATCTTAAAATCGCGTCCTCAGAGAGATCTTGCTTTAACATCGTTTCTACAAGAGAAGAGAAATTAGAGGTGCGAGCATGATGATTACATTTTTGCTCTTTTCTAAAACCTTTTAAAGAAAAACTTTTCTTTTTACTCTCATCAGAAACGTTTGAAGTAGTAGCAAGTTTAATAAGAAGATCTTTTGCTCTTTTTAATCCACCAACTGCAAATACACTCGTCATATAAACATGAGACTGCATAATTTCACCAGTAAACGGATCAGCTTGCATATCTGCGTAAGCAAATCCAGCAGAATCATAATCAACCCACTGAACAATATTATATCCTGGGTCGTGAACTGTTACTCCAGCGGGAAGCGTTTCAACCTTTAGAACTTCTTTTCCAAATGCTTTATTCCAGTACAAAATGCCTAATCTCACAGCTCCAACAAATTCTTTCGGAATATTACTTGAAATGTGGTAAGTCACTGGTTTTGAAATATCAAATTTCATGACTTTAATATTTGATCTTCCTGAACCCAACTGAAAAGTTGGAGCCACTTCAAAAAATCCCACTTTTTTAACTCTCAAAGATTCTTTCGAAGGAAAATCTACTCTCTTAGTATATTCTCTTAAAGTATATTTAATTTGAATAGCATCATCAGAAAATTTGCCTTTTGAGTCACGTCTTTTAACAAGAGCTGCTTGATCAATGAAGAGAATTTCTTTTCTGACTTCAACTCTATTTAAATAACTCGATTCTATTTTAAAGCTACCTTCAGAAGGTCTGTCTTCACCTTTTCCATCAGAATAAAATCCTTCAAGAAAAATAAGCTTATCCATTCCCATTCTAAAATCAAAAACTAGCTCTTCGGAGGCTTCTTCAACAATAGAAAAATCCATCACTAATTTTTGAGCCGGAATAGAATCAGATATAATTATCCCCGATGTATTTTCAAATAAAAACAGTCTATCTCCCTGTCTTTTAAAATAAACGACTTTAGGGTGAAGACTATCGCCAAGAGCTACAGGGGGTCCTTCCACAATTGATGCTGTCATCAAAAATGGCTTATTCAATAATTTTTTGTTTAAAACAAGGTGGTAACCTTTTACATCCAGGTTTTGTTCTAAAGAAACCTTTTTAACACCATAAACCATTCCACTTAAACCAAGCTGACCTGCAAAAGCACTCACTTGAATAATAGAGAAAAACATTAGAAGAAACGTCTTCACCAATAGACTCCTTTAGCACTATTTTCTATAGCTTTATTGCGGTAGGAGTCTATGATTTGTTGCGATAAGATAGCAAATTGCCACGCGAAATAATGGGTCTAATTTGTAAGAATTAATGGGTATCATAGGTAATTTGACTACTCTATGCGTCTCAGGACTTAAGAATTTGCAATCCGCGCGATGCGGAAAAAATAAAAAGGCATCCTTGAATTAGGATGCCTTGCTATTGCTATATAATAAAAATCTTATTCTGAAATCGCCTCTACGTCTGCCTTTCTAAAAATAATAGCACTATCTTCGAAGTTAATTCCCGATTTAATGTCGGCTCCAAGAATTCCGGCTTTTTCATAACGATTGAGAAAAGTAATATCTCTTGCAGTCGCTTGCTCTCCAACGGGAATTCTAGTACTTCCACTCTCGTGAATTTCTCCACTTATAGGATCATAAAAGGTAATTTGTGGAAGGGCAGTACAGTTAGATCTTTCTTCTTCTTGACCAACAGAACATATAGGTTTTGTAACATCGGCAACAATGGACAATTGCTTTTCACCATCGTAGGGAATCATCCCATACTGAATCGCCTCAACAATTGTCATACCCCGACTATGTCCCTCTATAGTGGGAAGTTTTGTGGTTTTAATATCAAATTTTGCTCCTGCAAATTTATTACTTGTCATCATCGCAGGCTCATATCTTAAAATTGCCCCTTCTAGGTTGGCACCTCTAAGGTCTGTATTTCGAAAGTCAGCTCCTCGAATATTAGCGCCTGATAAGTCGGCATCTCTTAAATTTGCCAAGTATAAAATCGCACCACTGAGATTAGCGTTAGTAAAAACAGTTTTGGTATTAGCTTCTAATTTATTATAATCAGGACCCTCACTAAATGAACCATCACTATTGAATGTGCAATCTCTGTTGAGGCCGATCAAATTTGCATTAACCATTTTACCATTCGGCAATTTTGTTGAATTGAAATTAGAACAGTTAAACTGTGCACTACTGGCAGTAATGCCTTTCATTGAAATTCCTGATAGATCCTGATTTGAAAGTTGGGTTCTATCGAGCCCACCACAATCAGCAAGTCTATTTAAATTAAATCCAGGATCTCCTTTGCTGTCACTACAATGCATATTATCTTGGTGCCAAGCTTTATCATCACTTAAGCGACTATCACTGTAAGAGTAAGTATTACCACCAAGACCTGAGTTAGAGAATTCCCAATAAACAGGGAGTCCATTAACAGGTGAATGAGATCTTGTTCGATAGATTTTTTGTCCATCAACTATATTGTAGGCCCTTGAAACGGACTGTGATTTGCTAAGTTTCTCTTCTAATAGGCGAACTCTCTCTTCTTTAGTTCCGGTAACTGGCACAAGAGAAGATGATTCTCTCTGGGCCTGATAATCAAAAGTCGACATATCCTTTCTAATATCTGGTGCATCTAGACTGCTGCTAGTTGACGGCCATGCAAGATCTGACCCCACTCTTGTAGGAAAGCTGTAGAAATCTTCTCTAAGTTTTGTTTCCCGTTGCTCCGAGAGAGTTGGCAACTTGACTCTTTCAATACTGGGAGCCACATCTACAACTTGAAGCTGAGGGATAGAGACCTCCGCAGGCCTGTCGCTAGTTTCCGAATCACTAAGGCGAGGTGAAGTAACACCGTATTTCTTACTTCGTCTTTCGCGGTCCTTGCCATCCAACGCATCTAATCGTATTTGAAGTTTAGCCAATTTTGCTTCAAGCCTTGCTTTCTTTTTTATAGAATATCCCGACCTATCAGCATATCGGATATCAATCTCTAACTTTTTAATTCTCTCTGAAAGACTATCCCTTTTCAAATCTCTAAAAGTATCAAGATTATAAGTACCATTAGGACCAGTACTCCACTCTCTTGCATTTGAGGTTCCAGGAACCAACATCGAAGCAGAAACTGCTAAGAGTAGAATTGGCATAGCTGATTTAATTTTTTTCATAAGATAACTCCCCAATAAATTATATTTAAAATACAAAACCTTAATCTAATTTGATGACTAAATGTGCAAGCTGAGGGCCAACCTTTCAGGGCTAAATAGTTTTTATTTAGAGTCTCATATTAGCTAGATAGGCCTAACGTTTCAGAGCCCGACAATTTCACTCAGGCATCATTGGTCACCTGTACAGAAATTATCCACAATACCGCCCTGCTGCAAGCCCTTAATATTTCGTAGTCCCACGCACCTTTTGGAGGTAATATACTAAGCTAACTACCTAGGAAATCATTGATGAATATTGAGCAAACAACATTAGAAAACGGAGTAAATACTCTCTTTATAAATTCACCTGGAGCAAAAGCAGCCAGTGTGCAGTTTTGGTTTCGAGCTGGATCTGCACTTGAAGAAGAAAAAGATTGGGGAATTGCCCATTTTCTCGAACATATGTTTTTTAAAGGAACTGAAACCAGACCTGGAGCAAAAATCGCCGAGGAAGTTGAAGCTTTTGGCGGAGAAATCAATGCCTTCACCTCATTTGATTACACCTGCTATTATATCAACACTCCCAATGATCACATCGGAGTTACAGTTGAAATACTAATGGACATGGTTTCAAACCCAATGTTTAAAACTGATGATATCATCCCCGAACGCGAAGTTGTCTGGGAAGAATATAAAAGATCGCAAGATAATCCTAGCCAATTTAATTTTCAAAAGCTGCAAAGTCTCGCGTTTACTGATAACTATGCTCACCCTATTCTAGGAAAAGAAGAGACTATAAAATCATTTACCGGAGAACAGCTTACTGAATTTAGAAATAAGTTTTACAATATTCAAAATTCGCTAATCGTCATTGCAGGTGACCTACAAAAAGATGAATTGACAGAAAAAATTGAGTCATTCTCTTTTCCAAGTGGATCTAAAAGTCACTTCCCTGAGTTTAAATTGCAAGGTGAAATTTGCTCAGATGTTCATGCAAAACAAGTTAGACAAGCACTACTAACTCTTTCAATTCAGGCCCCTTCATTTAATGATCATGAGGCAACTTCAGAAGACCTTGCATTAAATTGTCTCGGGCACGGTGAAACATCTAAACTGTATAATACTCTCGTCGTTGACTCGAAGCTTGCCACATCTGCCTCGACCTCTACCATGTATTTTGCAAATGGAGGTTGCCATTTTATTCGCCTAACTTTTCCTGTTACAAATACTGAGAAAGTCTATAAAGAGCTTTTAAATTGCCTAGGAGATATTCAAAAGAATTCTTTTTCTGCTGACGATGCTACAAAAATAAAAAATCAGTATATTGCCTCAAAGGTATTTGAAAAAGAATCAATTGAATCATTTGCTTTTAGTCTCGGTCACGGGTTCGCGCAAAATGGAAATATCCACTGCGATGAAGAGTTTGTGGAAAGAATAAAAAATACTTCTATCGATGATATTAATAAGGGCCTTAGCTCCATTTTTGGTAGGGATATTCAGGCCTCACTTCAGGTTCCCGAAGGTGAGTTAAGTACATATTCCAAGGTGAAATTAGAGCAGTTTTTGAAAAAGATGAAAGCACTTTCACCCAAGAAGGTAAAATCTAAATCAAGTGGAGCAAAGACTTCTAAATATGACCCACAAACACAATTGATTGAGTTGAAACCCGGCATTAAGCTCTTATACCGACAATCTGAAATGACCCCCACATTTGTTTTTCATGCCTTTTTAAAAGGAGGCGTCCATGAAGAAAACAAAAAGCAAAATGGAGTATATAACCTTTTGAGCTCAACCATTTCTAAAGGCTATGCTAAAATGCCTTTTGAAAAATTAAAAAATGATCTCGAACAAAAATCGTGTAGCTTCTATGGCTTCTCTGGAAGAAATGCCTACGGCCTATCCATGCATGGTCTCTCTGAGAACTTCAATCATCTCACAGATCATTTTTTTGGGACTCTCTTAAAGCCAACCTTTCCTTCCAAACACTTAACACTTGAAAAAGAACTGATTAAAAGAACACTTGAAAATTTCAAAGAAGATCCAGTTAAACAGTGTTTTAAGAAATTCCAGTCAATTGTTTTTAATGGCCACCCTTACGCTTTCAGTTTACTAGGTGAAAAAAGCTCTCTTAAAAACATTAAAAGTAACACCATCAAAGAATTGCACCAAAAAAATATGAATAAAAAGGAAATTGTATTCACTTACTGTGGAAGCCAAGGACTAAACGAAGTCCTAGAATCAATCACTCCGTATATTGATGGTATCAAACCCAGAAAGCCTAAAAAAACTACCTATAAAAAAGTCAAGGCCTTAAAAAAACAATTTAACCATATTAGCTTTGAACGAGAGCAAACCCATATTGTGATAGGAAAACCATCATACAAGCTCTCAAGTAAGAATAATATCTTTCTCAAAATGCTGACGAGCTACCTCAGTGGACAATCATCTGATCTCTTTGTCGAAGTTAGAGATAGACTTGGTCTTTGCTACAGTGTCCAACCTATTCACTTCTCAGCACTTGAGGCAGGATACTGGGGAATCTATATTGGAACTGGAAACGATAAAGTCATAAAGGCCATGGCCGCAATTGAAGGAATTTTGAATAACCTAAGAGAAAATGGAATTTCAAAAGAGACCTTCGAAAAAATCAAAGCAATGATAGCGGGACAAGAGCTCATGAATCTTCAAACTATTGAAGATTATGCACAAAATTATTCAATACCTGCTCTTCATGGACTAGGTTTCGATTTTCATTTTAAAGTGAATGAGCTTGTACAAGGTGCTGAATATGAGGACTTTCAAAAATTTCTGTCTCAATTTCTAAAAGATGATTGGAGCAGAGTTGTTGTAGGTTCATACCAAGAAACGGCTACTAATTAACCTATTTTCTTGAAGTCATTTCTAAACGCATCAAAGCTGGAATACAAAAGATCGTTCGAGTTATCCTTGCCTCTTTTTGACAATATCGAGATAACTGAAACCACATCTTCAAAACCCATAGAAATATCTTTATAGAAATTTTTCTTATCATAGAAAGAGGGCACATATGAATGAAGCCTAGTATAAGCTGTTTTTCCTATACCTCTATAGTATGAAAGATCAACGATCGTGTTATTTACGGAATCAGAAAAATAGCCACACATTATCAGGGCAGTATCACCAACATCCTTCAAGGTTCTTTTTTGCTTTTCCTTGTCATAGCTTGATGACTCTAGAAGCTTAAGTCCTAAGACTTTATTTCTTACTTTCCCCTCAACAATATCAAAATATTCTACTGAATTTGAAAATTTGTAGAGGACGTCACTGGAATATAATAGAAACTCATCAGCAAGTGGCCTCGTTTTATCGCTATTAATTCCCTTTAATTCTTCAAAAAAATAAGATTTTAGATCTTTTTCCAGAACAATTTTACTTTGGATACGACCTCCTTTATAAAATTCGTATCACTACTATTTTAGTTGGAGATGGTACTATGACACAATGTGGGGGTAATTATTACCTAGATCATTTTGGAAGCTTGATGCTCGCCAAAAACTTGACGTAAACTATCACTTACCTCACCTAATGTGCAGCTAGCTTTCACACAGCTCATAATTGATGGAACAAGATTTTCACTGCCTTTTGCTACTTCACTTAATTTATTTAAGGCCTTTTCACAAAGTGCTGAATCTCGATTTGATTTAAATTTCCTGAGCTTTTCGATCTGGTTTTTTTGAATTTCATCAGAAATCTTATTGCTTGGAATATCCACTCCAGCACTTTCTTTAAATTCATTCACCCCAACAACGATTTGCCTCTTATTTTCAAAATCCAATTGCGCTTTATATGATGCATCCATTATCTCACCTGCAATATAGCCATTGTTTATACAAGCAACCACACCACCCTGCGACCGAATAGATTGAATATAATCGAGAGCACCCTTTTCTAATTCACATGTCAGATGTTCAAGTGCATAAGATCCTCCGAGGGGATCAACATGATCTGTAATTCCCGTTTCACTCGCTATCACTTGCTGAGTACGAAGTGCGATCTCAGCACTTTGTGATGTGGGTAGTTGAAGTGCCTCATCATATGAGTTGGTATGAAGAGATTGAGTGCCGCCTAAAACTGCAGCCATAGCTTGCAGTGTAACCCTCATAATATTATTCATTGGCTGTTGAGCTGTAAGTGTAGATCCAGCAACTTGAGAATGAAACCTAAGCTTTAATGACTTTTCATTCTTGGCACCAAAATCATTTTTCATTATATTGGCCCACATTTTTCGTGCAGCTCTAAACTTTGCAATCTCTTCCATAAAATTATTGTGAACATTAAAGAAAAAAGAAAGTCTTGGCGCAAAATCATCAATATCCAGACCTGCTTCAATGGCCTTTTCTACATAAGTGATTCCATTGGCAAGTGTAAAGGCCAATTCTTGAACTGCCGTAGATCCCGCCTCTCTGATATGATAACCTGAAATAGAAATTGTATTCCACCTAGGTATCTCTTTTGCACAATATTGAAAAATATTCGTAATTATTCTTAGCGAAGGCTCAGGTGGATAAATATATGTCCCCCTAGCTATGTATTCCTTTAAAATATCATTTTGAATTGTTCCTGAGATCTGGCTAGCAGATATTCCCTTTTCCTCTGCCACACATACATACATAGAAAGAAGTATTGCTGCTGTTGCATTGATAGTCATGGAAGTTGAGACACATGATAAATCAATACCATCAAATAACTCTCTCATATCTTCAATTGAATCAATGGCCACTCCGACCTTTCCAACTTCACCAATGCTCATTTTGTGATCGGAATCAAAACCCATCTGAGTTGGTAAATCAAATGCAACAGAGAGCCCCTTGGCACCTTTTGCCAAAAGCTCCTTGTATCTCTCGTTAGATTCTTTTGCTGTAGAAAATCCAGCATACTGCCTCATAGTCCAAGGCCTAGAAGTATACATCGTTTCATGTATACCCCTAGTATATGGGAACTCTCCCGGAACTTTTTCAGCATCACTCAAAGGGAAATCCCCCAAATACTTGGGTATTTCAATATTCGAGCTTGTATGCCTTTTTTCTTCAGTCATCAAAGTTACCTATTTTTCTTCAAATACTTTAAAAAATCAGAATCTGTGGACAAAATAAATTCTGTTTCTGCTTTAAGTGAAGACTTATAAACTTCCATTGACTTAATAAACTCAAAGAATTTTGGATCTTTAGATAATGATTTAGCGTAAATTAAAATAGCCTTAGCCTCGCCTTCACCTCTAATAATCTGTGCAGCCTTATAAGCTTCAGACTTTATTTTTTGAAGATCCTTCTCTAGACGCCCCTCAATTTTTGCCTTCTCACCCTTACCAACAGATCTGGTTTTTTCAGCAATTTTCTTTCTCTCAGAAATCATTCTTTCAAAAACTTTTGATTCAACAGATTTCTCGTAGGAAATTCTTCTAAGCTGAACATCAATGATCGTGATCCCAAAGGGAATTAACTCTCTAGCAGCTCTCTCAGCAATAATCTGGCTTAATTTTTCACGCCCAACGAGAATCTTGTCAAGTTCAGTTGCTTTATCTTCACTGACTTTATTGACAATTTCCAATCTCTTTAAGATATCATCTGAATTTCTCACAGCTTCAACCAAGTTATGATTGGAAATAGTGTCTCTTGTAATCGCATCCAAAATGGCATCAAGCCTAGCTTTAGCCCCTCTCTCATTTTGGACTGTTTGGATAAATTTAAGAGCGTCGATAATTCTCCACCTGGCAGTAGTATCTACGCTAATATACTTCTTATCTTTTGTAGGTATTTGATTGGGAAATCCATCCCAAGTCAAAATTCTCTTATCCACATACCGGACATCTTGTAAAAAAGGGGTTTTAAAATGTAAACCCGCTTCAGTAATAGGATCTCCAATAGGCTTACCAAATTGTGTAATGATTGCTTGCCTTCCCTCTGTCAAAATATATGCAGAGGAGTAACTCACAACTACAAATAAAAATGCGACAATCGCAGCTATTATCCTTTTCATTTTGTACTCCCTCCAAAAATAGGCAAGATACCCTTGATTTGGGGATCAACAACTTTTAGCTTGGTGAATTTCGAAAAGAGTGTATCCATTGTTTCAAGATAAATTCTCTTTCTCGTAATCTCCGGTGCCTTCTTGTACTCTGTTAACATTTCAGTAAATTTTTGAGCATCACCTTCGGCCCTGTTAACAAGGGCTCCAGCATAACCTTGAGCACTGGAGATCAATTTATCTGCAGTACCTTTTGCTTCTGGAATAACCCTATTGTAATTTTTCTCTGCCTGGTTAATCATCTTTTCAGATTCCTGCTTTGCGGCATTCACCTCGTTAAATGATGCTTGCACTACTTTCGGAGGATTAACATCTTGAAGCTTAACGGTAATGATTCTAACACCAATATCATATTTATCTAAAACTTGTTGCATTAGCTTTCCAGCTTCAGCAGCTATTTCAACCCGACCAATGGTTAAAACGTCGTGCACCAGCCTATCACCAACAACACGCCTCATGATACTTTCAGAAACATCTCTCATTGTTTTTCGAGGGTCCGCAAGTTGAAAAATATACTTAAATGGATTAGCTATCTGGTAGTGGACTACCCACTCTACATCTGCCACATTTAAATCACCTGTCAGCATTAGGGATTCAATATCGTAATTAGCACTTGAATACATTGTTCGTGAACCGCTAACCGATTTTGTTCTAAACCCAAACTCATCTTGATGAACTAGCTTAGTTTTAACTTTAACAATTCGATCTAAGTTAAAGGGAAGCTTAAAATGAAGTCCCGGAGGAAAAGTTCCATGGTACTTACCAAGTCTTATAATTACTGCTTCTTCATCTGGTTGAACAGTATAAAAACTGCTGTATCCTCCAAATGCAATCAAGAGTAGTAATACAAGAGTAATAATTTTTACGGGATCAAAATTCTGATCACCGATACTTTTGATAAAATCCTCTGGTGTGAAATTTTTGTTTGTCATTTATTTTCCTTATCTGAAATCTCCATGAGAGAAACACCTGACTCAAGTGCTTGCCCCTCATGAACGTAGATATCTGTAATTTTTCCATCAATACCTGATTTAAGTTCATTTTCCATTTTCATGGCTTCCATTATCAAAAGAGGTTGCCCCTTGGCAACGACTTCACCCTTTTTTACTAAAATCTTTACTATTTTTCCGGGCATTTGAGTTTTCAACTCACCACTTGCCCCACTACTCATTCCCGAAGGCTTAAATCCTCTAAATAAATCATAAATTTGATCTACAAAAGTAATTCTTTCTGGATATCTCAACCTAGAAATTAATTTCCAAGATTTTCGATCAGTAGATAAAAAGAATCTATTGGCCAAATTTCTAATGAAAATATCTTTTGAAAATTTAATTTTAAAATCTTCAAGGTAATTAACTTTAAATGAAACCATTTCCTTTGATAGCCTCTTCCCCTCAACGATATCAATTGAAATTTCGCGATTATCATTAACTAAGTAATAGCGCATATCTAGGCCAATCCCATTTTATAAGCTTCAATAGAAGATATTTTCTCAATAATAAAATCAAGATCAACCTCTGTACTAATCAAATCTTGTGGTTTTTCATCTTCAATAAATTTTGTCGTGTAATTTCCGGCAATAAACTTAGGGTGATTCATAATCACACTGTGAAGAGGTATATTTGTTTTCAAACCAGAGATACTGCACCCTTTTAAGGCATGCCTCATTTTCCTTAATGCAACTTTCCGGTTTATTCCCTTGGTTATCAATTTCCCAACCATTGGATCAAAGTCAGTAGTAACCTCTAAACCTTTATAAAGACAGTGATCAAACCTCACCCCCTGCGGAAAGGTAATATCAAGGCCACTAACTTTTCCTGGAGCAGGTAGCATTGTCACAGGATCTTCTGCGCAAATGCGGCACTCGATAGCATGTCCAGATCTTTTGATGAATTCTTGGTTTGGAATACCCATTTTCTCACCAAGTGCTGCCTGAATCATACAAACCAATAAATCGATCCCTATTACTTCCTCAGTGATTGGATGCTCAACTTGAATTCGAGTATTCATTTCTAGGAAATAAAAACTCTTATCTTCTCCCATTATAAATTCAACTGTGCCAGCTGAGTCATATTTTACAGAAGCCGCAAGTTTTACAGCTATTTCACAAATTTGATTGCGAAGTTTTTCATCATCTCCAATAAAAGGAGAAGGTGCTTCTTCAATAATTTTTTGATGCCTTCTTTGAACAGAGCACTCTCTTTCAAAGCAGTGGAATATATTCCCTTTTTTATCAGAAAGAATCTGAACCTCTATATGCCTAGGATTGACGATGAATTTCTCAACGAGCAAACCACCATTACCAAAAGCCGCGAGAGATTCTCTCTGTACTGCCTCAAAATTTTTCTTTATTTCATCTTCATTAATACAGATTCTCATCCCTCTGCCACCACCACCAGCAACAGCTTTTAACAAAATCGGGTATTTTATTTTTCCTGCTATTTTTATTGCCTCAGCAATAGTCTCAACTTCACCAACAGAACCGGGAACAACTGGAACACCAGCTTCTTGAGCAATTTTTTTAGAAACGGCTTTGTCACCCATTTTTAAGATGGCATCTGGATTTGGTCCAATGAATACAATTCCATTTTCTTTTAACGCTTTTGCAAAATTTGCATTCTCAGATAAAAATCCATATCCAGGATGAACAGCATCTACCTTGTGCTCAAGGCACAAGCTAATAATTTTTTCACTATTTAAAAAAGTCTCGCGATTGCCACTTCCAGGTAAGTTTACCCACTCCTTACAAAAAGCTAAGTGAGCTGCGTGTATCTCATTGTCTGTCCATAAACCTATGGACGTATGGCCAAGCTCATTCACGGCCCGAGCAATTCGAATCGCGACTTCACCTCTATTGGCAATTAATATTCGCTTTACTTCAGCTGACATCTTTTTTCCTAAAGTTGAATATTCCCATGCTTTCTTTTTGGCCTTTGAACTTTCTTATTTTTAAGAAAATTTAAATACTGATAAACTTTTGCCCTTGTGTTCTCTGGCAATATTATTTCATCAATGTAGCCAAGCTCTGCAGCCTTATAGGGATTGGCAAATTCGTTTTCATATTTTTTGACAAGCTCTGCTTTCTTTTCTAGAAATTCTTTTTCAGAAAGACCTGCCAGTTCTTTTCTAAAGATAATATTAACCGCTCCATCTGCACCCATTACAGCAATTTCTGCTGTTGGATAAGCCAAATTTATGTCAGCTCTAATATGTTTTGAGGCCATAACATCGTATGCACCTCCATAAGCTTTTCTGGTGATTATTGTAATTAGTGGAACCGTAGCCTCTGAGTAGGCGTAGAGAAGTTTCGAGCCGTGTTTAATTATTCCGCCGTATTCTTGTACTGTTCCCGGTAAAAACCCTGGCACATCTACAAACGATAAAATTGGAATATCAAATGCATCACAAAACCTAATAAACCTTGCCGCTTTATTTGATGAGTTAATATCAAGAGCACCAGCTAACACCTGTGGCTGATTACCAACAATACCTATTTTGATCCCCCCAATGGAACCAAAACCTATAACTATATTTTGAGCATAATCTTTTTGAACTTCTAAAAAATGGTGATCATCACAAACTTCTGTGATGATCTCTTTTATATCATAGGGTTTTTTAGGGTTTGAGGGCACAGTCTCTTTCAAACATTTGTTTTCCCTATCAATAGGGTCCCCTGTGTCTTTAAGACTTAGCTTTCTAAAATTTGATTGAGGAATAAAGGCCAAAAGCTCTCTTACTCTTTCAAAACATTCATCTTCATTGGCAGTTTTAAAGTGAGCAACACCTGAGGTTTCATTGTGTGTGGATGCACCCCCCAAGCTTTCTTTAGTCACTTCCTCGTGAGTTACAGTCTTTATTACATCAGGTCCTGTTACGAACATATAAGAGCTATTTTCCACCATGAAAATAAAATCAGTAATGGCAGGAGAATAAACAGCTCCTCCAGCACAAGGACCCATAACAAGTGAGATTTGTGGAATAACTCCAGATGCTTTTACATTTCGATAAAAAATTTCGGCGTAACCTGCGAGGGATTCAACACCCTCTTGAATTCTGGCACCACCTGAATCATTTATCCCAATTATTGGAATCCTATTTTCAAGGGCAAAATCCATAACCTTACAGACTTTTTTTGCGTGAGCAGCCCCGAGAGCTCCTCCCCAACACGTAAAGTCTTGAGAAAAAATGGCCATTCTACTACCATTAATTTCTCCCACGCCTGTTACAACTCCGTCTCCAAGAAACCTTGTTTTCTCAATACCGAATTGATTACATTTATGTTTTACAAACTTATCAAACTCAATAAAACTACCTGGATCAATTAATCGGTCGATTCTCTCGCGCGCGCTGTACTTTCCTTGATCGTGTTGTTTTTTAATCCTAGCCTCACCACCGCCAAGCTCAGATTCACTGACCATTTTTCTTAAAAATTCTCTTTTTGTTTCTAAGTCTTCCGTCATTAAAGCTCCATGCGGCAACAGGAAATACACGACATTTTATATCCTCTATGTATACCTTTCACATTACTTTATAGCAATTTGATGTGTTCCAAATCCCTAGTGGCTTAGAGGGTTTAGTTATTGATTTTTCTTAATACAGCTTGAATAGCTAGAGACAGGATCGAGGGACGCAGGCGCTCTGCCCAATGCGTATGACTTAGTGCTATGATGATCAACAAATGAGATTTTAAAGCAGTTATACTCACTTTCAAATCCACGGTTCCATTTTATTTCATAATCTGAAGCAAGGTAGGTTAGCTCAAGGTTGAGCTCAGAAAATCCAGCACTAAATGTGCACAGCTTAAATCTCCTATCTGTATCCAGGGACACCACTTTTTCCGCAATACTTCCAAGTTGATGGATATATCTTTTATAAGTGATGGAGGTGTTCTCATTAAAGATTTTATATCTACAAAAAGATTCGAAATCAGGCTCTTCAGAATTATAGATTGAAAAATAGTGCTCTAGTGCCACAAAAATCTTTCCCTCTGCTCCAAAAGAATTTTGTTTCATATTTTGTTCATTATCAACGGCCTGAACACAATGTTTAAAGCGACTTTCTCTTGGAACACTTAACAGACCAAAAAGACCGTATTGATTGTCTTTTTTCTGCTTCATCTCATTTTTCATTTTGAAGATTTTTTTTAGAAGTTTATTGCTTTGTGCAATTTTTTTCCTGCAAAGCGAGTGTTTCCATTTCTTTTCAGTCCACTCTAAAAGATAAGAGTCCCCCTGTGCTAGGGGGACTCCAAATATAAAAATCATTGCTATCTTTACTATTGTTACGATTCTTACTCTCCTGCAGCCCTCTTTCTTTTATCAAGGCCATACTTATCAACCTTCATAATTAATCCGGCCCTACTAATCCCAAGCTCTTTTGCAAGCTTAGACTTATTAAAATTACATCTTTTGAGACCTTCTTTAATCATAATTTTTTCGAGCTCTTCCAGAGCTTCTTTTAAATTACCAGAAGTTCTAATTCCATGAGGAGCTCCTCCTCCCTGTCCAAAATCTGTAATTCGGCTACTTAGCATATCAGGTGTAATTGTCTTTTCATCACTGGCAAGGACAACTAGCCTTTCAATTTCATTTTCAAGCTCTCGAACATTACCAGGCCATGGATAGTCTAAAAGTTTTTCCATAGTCTTTTTCGAAATTACCTTTGTAGGTAACCCCATTTCAGCACAACGTTGCTCTAAAAAATGATCTATAAGTAGTGAGATATCATCTTTTCTTTCTCTGAGTGGAGGCAAGTTCACGTTTATAACATTGATACGATAATAGAGATCTTCTCTAAACTCACCTTTTGAAATCATTTCTTTTAATTTTCTATTGGTCGCTGCAATTATCCTTACATTTACTTTTCGAGGAGTTGTGGCCCCTACTGGCATAAATGTTCCTTCTTGCAACACACGTAAAAGCTTCACTTGCATTGTTAAACTTGTATCACCAATTTCATCTAAGAATAGTGTTCCACCATTGGCCATTTCAAAAAGACCTTTCTTGTCTTTAACAGCTCCGGTAAAGGCACCTTTAACATGCCCAAATAATTCTGAGTCGAGCAAATTGTCATTAAATGCTGAACAGTTTTGTGCCAAAAATACACAATCTTTTCTTGGTGAAGTATAATGGACAGCTTTCGCAACCAGCTCTTTACCAGTTCCGTTCTCTCCTTGTATCAAAACAGTCGATTCTGATGAAGCAATCTTGTCTAGCAGTCTGTAAACTTGCTGAATCTTCTTAGATTTTCCAATCATTGAATGATAACGATACTTTTGACCTAATTCTGAATTAAGCTCTAATATTCTCTCTTCTCTTTTCCCGATTTCGTGATGAAAAGTCACAATTTCCTGTGCAACGAGCTCGACCAATTCTTGTAAGTACTCTTTTTCTTGCTCACTCATTTTCTGGAGATTTTCAACAGAGACTTTGGCATCTTCTGGACTTGCTCCGCATTCGACCATTTTACTTTCGATGTTTTGCATTTCCTCTTTGGTAGTTTTGTCACTTACAAAAGGATAAGCAAAAACCATTCCAGAAAATTCACCATCGCTATCGATCTGAGATCCAACCCCTTTCACATAATCAAAGAAAGAGTCGAATATCAGGCTCTTCTTATCTTTCATTTCAACCGCTAGGTCTGAAATTTTTTCGATGTCTTGCCCCAAATACTCGTACCCATAGTTCATTTGCATTTGAACTTTCAGGAAGTGATTATGAAACTCATAGCTTTTATCTAGGATTTTTCCTTGAAGCTTATAATGTTCATTGGTGTAAAAGAGCTCTACACCAAACCATTTCCCAATGATTTGTTCTAACTTCTGGATTACATGAAGTTCACTAATTTCTTTCCAATTAATCATGCAAATTCCCCTTACTTAACGATTTCTTAAACAAGTACTTTGCTTAAACTGTAAAACTTTTCGTCAATCCCCAGACAAACTTGAAAAAAATATTATCACTCCCCTCGCCTGCGAAAAAAATTCTCCTCCCCCCATTTCCCTAATATCAAATAATTACAGCAATCGAGTTCCCCGACGAAAACACTCGCCTAATGAAATCTCCACCCAAAATGTGATATTTTGTATAAAATTTCTTCTACGATTTAGATAAAAACTAGTCATTTATATAAGGTTTCTGTTCATGAATTGGAAAAAAGGAAGCTGCCACTGTCAAAAAATTCAATTTGAGGTTTTTGACTCCTTCAAGAAAGCAACTATTTGCGATTGTTCGATTTGTAATATGAAAGGCTTCATTCACCTCATTGTAAAAAAAGAGAACTTTAAATTAACAACTAACACACAGGAGCTTTCCAATTATCAGTTTGGTACAAAAACGGCAAAGCACCTATTTTGTCCCAATTGTGGCATATCTAGCTACTATGCTCCTAGATCTCACCCAGATGGATACTCTGTAAATTTGAGGTGTATTGAAGATATCGATATTTCGAGCGTTGAATTAATTAATTTTGAAGGAAAAAAATGGGAGGAAAATATCGCAATCTTAAAAAATCACCTAGATGAGGTTAAAGACCTAAAATAATCTTTAAAATACTTTATCCCCCACTCTTGAGGCCCAACAAATTTCCTCAAGGCCTTGCCCTCTTTATTAAAGAGATAAGTTTCTGGAACCTTGATGGTATTAAAGTGCTTTTGAACAATGCCCTCTTTATCTGCTGATAAAACTATATTAGGAGGTAGTTTTTTAAATCTTTTCAAAAACTTTTTTACATCAACAACTGTATCCTGAGTGGCAATTAAGTGAAATGTAACATCAGAGGTATCAGAAAAGCTTTCAATAAATTTCAGGAACTCTGGAAACTCTGCTTCACATGGTGCACACCACGTTCCCCAGAAATGAACTGCAAGAAGCTTTGATTTTTTCAAAAATCCATAAGAGCTAACGGGCTTCCCCTCTAAATCAGTCAATTTATAATCTGGGAGCTTCTTTAAAACCATGGCTGAATCAGTCTGAGGCAAAACCTCAACTGAACTTTGCTTATACACCGCATAGATCACGGTGATACCAAGTACTAAGAAAATAATTAAAAAACGTTTAGTTGTATCCATAATAAATTAAAAAGGGACCTCTATTTCAGGGTCCCCATTCGAGCGTATATAATTTTATTAAAATTAATCAACAAAAGTAATAAGACCCATTTTTGCACCGTCACCAACACGAGTATCAGCAAATCTTAACACTCTAGTGTAACCACCCGGTCGGTCAGTAAATCTGGGACCAACATCTTTAAATAGAGTTGCAACAGCTTTTTTATTGTTGAGTTTTTTAAAAGCAAGTCTTCTATTAGCAATTGTATCAACCTTTGCAATAGTAACTAACTTTTCAACATAGGATTTTATCGCTTTAGCTTTAGCCAAGGTCGTTCTTACCGTCCCATGGTCTATCACTTCGATTGCCAAATTTTTCACAAGACTTTTTCTGTGAGATGGCGACACGTTTAGCCTATGTTTATGTCTTTTATGTCTCATTTCATACTCCTAACAAGTTCATTTGCACAAATTTTAGACTTCTGTTTTTTGCTGCTCTTGAATTTGCTTCATTATAGAGTCAACTTTCATTCCAAGACCTAAGCCCATTCCTGATAGTATCTCTTTGATTTCATTGAGCGACTTACGACCAAAATTCTTGGTCCTTAGCATTTCACCTTCAGTCTTCGATACAAGCTCGTAAATATACTTAATATTTGCGTTTTGCAAGCAATTTGCAGATCTAACAGATAGCTCAAGCTCACTCACTGGTTTTAGTAAAAATTCATTTGGAATTGAAGAGGTTGTCGTCTGTTTTTGCTCAGATACAACTACTGTTTCTTCATCTTCAAAGTTTAGGAAAATTCTGAGCTGATCTCGTAAAATCTTGGCAGAATAAGCCACCGCATCAACTGGAGATACACCACCGTTAGTCCAAACTTCAAGGGACAATTTATCATAATCAGTTCTCTTACCAACTCTAGCGTTAGTAACAGTATAATTAACTCTTGTTACAGGGGAAAATAGAGTATCAAGATAAACCCAGCCAACTGGAAGCTCAAAAAGCTCTTTATTATCAAGGGCTGATACGTATCCCTTTCCTCTTACAACCTTAAGTTCCATTCTGATAGATCCACCAGATGAAATATTACAGATAACTTGGTCTGGATTTAGAACTTCAACATTGGTTGGACACTGAATGTCTGAACCAAGAACAAGACCTTCACCAGATTTTTCAAGTAAAATAACTACGTCTTCTTTATTATCAACACCAATCTTAATTTCTTTCAAATTAAGAATGATTTCAGAAACTTCTTCTTTTACGTTATTTAAAGTGCCAAATTCGTGATCAACACCTTCGATTCTAATTGCAACAATACCAGCACCTTGCAGTGAGGAAAGCAGAACTCTTCTGAGTGAATTACCCAGTGTTAGCCCATACCCACGCTCTAGCGGCTTAGCAATGAATTTTCCATAATTAGATAATGCACTTTCAGTGGTATCTGTTTCCATACCTGCTGGTCGAATCATACTTGACCAGTTTTTGCTTACAAATGTTTCCATTAAATTCTCCTACAGCTTCCCATTCAATACGGCGGATTCCCACCAAATCAAACTTCATTTATCTGAAGCCAATTAAGGCATATATTATTAAAAAGTTTTATTATACTCTACGTCTCTTTGGAGCACGACAACCGTTGTGTGGCATAGGACTCTTGTCTGCAACGGAAGTAATTTTAATTCCTGCTGCAATCAAAGCTCTGATAGCATTTTCTCTACCAGCCCCTGGACCTTTTACTCGTACATCAACAGAGCTAAGCCCATGCTCTTGTGCTTTTTTGGCAGCTTCTTGACAAGCCATTTGAGCAGCAAAAGGAGTCGATTTTTTTGAGCCTCTAAACCCAAGACCACCTGAACTGGCCCATGAAAGTGCATTCCCATGAGAATCAGAAAAGGTAACAAGCGTGTTGTTAAATGATGCTTGGATATGGCATATGCCATGTGAAATATTTTTTTTAACTTTTTTCTTCGTTTGCTTTGCCATTTTAACTTCCTAATTACTTCATTGACTTGACTGATTTCTTACCAGCAATTGCTACGGCCTTACCTTTTCTAGTTCTTGCATTAGTGTGAGTTCTTTGTCCTCTCACAGGCAATCCCCTTCTATGGCGAATACCTCTATAGCAACCCAAATCTTTTAGGCGCTTAATATTGAGGCCAACTTCTCTTCTTAGATCACCTTCAACCGTGTAATCTTCAAGAATTTTTCTTATAGTCTGAGTTTCCTCTTCACTAAGTTCATTCGAGTTTCTTTCAGGGCTTATTCCAGCCTTTGCTAAAACCTTTTCACCGATCTGGGGACCAACTCCATACAATGCCCTAATTGCAATTTTCATTGCTTTATTTCTGGGAAGGTCAACACCTAAAATCCTTGCCATCTTTCGCTCCTACTAGCCTTGTCTCTGCTTATGTTTTGGGTTGCCTTTGCAAATAACCCTCAAAACACCTTTACGTTTTATAACTTTGCAATCTTTACACATTTTCTTAACTGATGCTCTTACCTTCATTTCGACTGTCCTTTAGTACGATAGGTAATTCTGCCCTTATTCAAATCGTACTTACTAATTTCTACTGTTACCTGATCACCTGGAAGAATTTTAATAAAATTCATTCTCATTCTTCCACTAATATGGGCAATTATAGTATGTCCATTTGGCAGCTTTACCTTAAACTTTGTATTTGGAAGAAGTTCGAGCACTTCCCCTTCACACTCAATAGTATCTGCTTTTACGGTCATAAACCTTCCATTTTAGGTTCGTTTGTGTATATAAAATCCAACACAGCAATGCAAGCAATGCTTTACTACAAACAACTTAGCTTAAAGCACCTTCTACTCCATGAAACACATCATCGATATTTTCCATAGCATCAAGCACTGTAAGATTATTTTTTGACTCATAGTAGTCAAGAACTGGCTTAATTGTGCCCTCAAATACCTCAAGTCTATTTCTAATCACATCTTCTGTATCATCTTTTCTATGCTCTAGATTACTGCCACCACACTCATCACAAACACCACTAACTTTTGGTAGTTTTGAGATAAGATTGTAGATCGCTTTGCAATCGCCACATGTTCTGCGGCTAGTCAGTCGACCAATAAGCTTATCATTATCAACCTTAAAGTAAATCGCCTGATACGGAGCTTCACTTAAAACCTGGGCATCTAAAGCTTTTGCTTGATCTATATTTCGTGGAAATCCATCAAAAATATAAACCCCATTACCAAGGTCACAATTTTTCTTTAAAAGCTCTAAAACAATTTCATCACTTACAAGTGAGCCAGAGCTCATTATTTCACTTACTCTTTTTCCTAGATCACTACCTTCGGCTACTTCGGCCCTAAGCAAGTCTCCAGTAGAGACGTGATTATAACCCTTGACTCCCACAAGCTTAGAAGCCTGTGTTCCCTTGCCTGATCCTGGTGCTCCTAAAAAAACGAGTTGCTTTTTCATTAGAACCTCTTCGCCCCACTATGCTTCCCTCTGGCCTTATAAGCCGTGTCGTATCTTTGAGAGATCATAAAGCTTTGAATTTTCTCCATCGTATCAATAGCCACACCCACCAAAATAAGTAGTGATGTTCCACCGAAATAGAATGGGATATTTGCTTTTGTTGATAGCATCGTCGGCAAAACACAAATCAGAGCAACATAGGTTGCACCAGCCAGGGTTAAGCGATTGACGATAAAATCGAAAAATTCTTTAGTCTTGGAGCCTGGTCTAATTCCAGGAATAAAACCACCATTTTTCTTCAAGTTTTCAGAAATATCTTCAGTCTTAAATTGAATAGGTACATAAAAATAAGCAAAGAAAATAATCATCCCCACAAAGACAACATTGTATAAAACTTGCCCAGGTGAAAGTGAGTTAATAATTGTCTGAATATATGGCTTTATAGGGTTCCCATCAGGAACGAAATTTCCAATCGTTAATGGAAAAGCCAACAATGAGTAAGCAAAAATTGGTGGAATAACACCCGCAATATTGATTTTAATAGGCAAGTGAGTTGATTGACCGCCATATACACGATTATGAATAACCTTCTTGGCATACTGGATGGGCACCTTCCGGAACGCACGCTCAATATAAATAATAATCCAAAAAGTCGCAAATATAACTAATCCTACTAAAAGAAGTGTGAAGCCAGAAAGCTGGCCATTTCTAAAAAGTCTAATAGTGTTAAATGTCCCGGTGGGAATTCCAGCTGCGATACCAGCAAAAATGATAAGAGAAATACCGTTACCAATGCCTCTTTCAGTTATCTGCTCACCAAGCCACATTACAAACATTGTACCTGCGGTTAATGTGATAACACTGACTACAACAAAGAGCATTCCAGGATTGAGAACTACAGGTGTTCCGCCTGGTGAATTTGCACCTTGCAGTTGAGTTGATAAACCCGTTCCCTGAATAATACAAAGAACTACAGTAAGATACCTAGTCCATTTGTTAATTTTCTTGTAACCATCTGGTTCTTTTTGAATTTCTGCGAGCCTTGGAAAGGTTGCAGTTAACAAACTAAATATAATGGAGGAGGAGATATAAGGCATAATACCTAGAGCAACAACTGAAAATCTCTCGAGAGCACCACCACTAAAGGTACTTAGCATCCCAAAGATACCACCCTTGTGGCCTTCAAAAAATGCCATAAGTGCAGTTCTATTCACTCCAGGTGTCGGTATCTGTGATGCAACCCGAAACACACACAACATAAAAATTGTGTACAAGATTCTCTTCTTAAGCTCTTCCATTTTTCCTTGAGCAGCTGCCATCTCTTACTTGCCTTCCTTAATAACGATTTTACCACCAGCTTTATTGATGGCTTCTTCAGTAGATTTTGTGAATTTATCAATTCCTACAAAAGTCAGAGCATTCTTAAGTTCGCCACCACCTAAAATCTTAATTGGGCGTCTCTTATTAATTCCCTTAATCATGCCTTTTTCAACTAGTGCTTCCCTAGTAACTTCACCACTTGTAAATTTTGTATTAACAAGAGAGAGAGAAACTTCAGCATAGATAGTTCTAAAAGGAGCATTCTTGAAACCTCTTTTAGGAAGTCTTCTATAGAGTGGCATTTGCCCACCCTCGAATCCTAGCGCAGTTCCGCCGCCGCCTCTGGCTTTTTGACCTTTGTGACCTTTACCAGCCTGAGTTCCTTGACCAGAACCTTGGCCGCGACCAATTCTTTTTATGTTTCTATGGGCACCTTTCGGGCTTTTTAAATTGTTTAACGTAAGCATAGCCATCCTCAATTACTCAGTCACCTCAAGAAGGTGAATAACTTTTTTTATCATTCCTCTAACCGCTGGCGTATTCTCAAGCGTGCGAGAAGAGTTTGTCTTTTTCAAGCCCAACCCTCTAACTGTTCCGCGCACTTTCTGATTACTACCGATTACACTTTTCTTTAATTTTACTGTTATCGTTTTACTCGCCATAATTTATTCCAGTTTATACTTTCAAATTTATTTCATTCGAAGTGTTTTAAAGTCTCTGCCTCTAACTCTTGCAACTTCTTCAATTGATCTCAAAGATCTAAGTGCTGCGAAAGTAGCTTTTACAATATTGTGAGGATTATTACCTCTAAGTGATTTTGTTAACACATTTCTAACACCTGCAAGCTCAAGAATTGATCTACAAGCACCAGCGGCTTTAACCCCAGTACCATCAGCAGCAGGCTTAAAAAGAATTTGACCAGCGTCAAATTCACCCATTATTACATGAGGAATAGTACCTTGATCGAGTGGTACAGTAATCATACTACGTTGAGCTTGTTGAGTAGCTTTTCTAATAGCCTCAGGCACTTCTTTTGCCTTTCCAAGACCGTACCCAACTCTCCCTTTCTTATCTCCTACAATCATAAGAGCTGAAAAAGAAAATCGCCGTCCACCTTTAACAACTTTAGCAACCCTATTTACAGCAACGACTCTTTCCTCTAAGTCGACATCGAGATCCGATTTCTGAGGTCTTCGTCCTGCATTTTTCTGAGACCTTCCTCTTTGCCCGTGAGCAGGCTTTTTAGCTTCAGCTTTAACTTCCGTTTTGGCGGCTTCTGCAGTCTCATTTTTTTTTGTTTCATCAGTCATTATTGTTTCCTCTAAATTCAGTATTAAATTTTAATCCCTGCTTCCCTGATTGTATCTGCAAGTGTTGAAAGGCTCCCAGCATACATATTCCCGCCTCTATCAAAAACAGCGGTGGTCAATCCTTTACCTTTCAATTCTTCAGCAACTTTTATTCCGACAGCTTTAGCTCCTGCTTTATTAGCTGTGCCCTCAACACTATTTTTTCCAAATGTTTGGACTGAAAACAAAGTTTTTCCCAATTCATCATCTACAACTTGAACACGAAAGTGCTTATTAGATTTCTGAACACATAACCTCGGCCTTTCAGCTGTGCCACTAATCTTTTTTCTAATCGTTAACTTTCTTCTATACCTTGTTCTCTCGGTATCACTTTTAATTTTTTTGTACTGCTTTCTCATTTCAATCAACCCTATTTTTTGCCACCTGATTTACCAGCTTTTCTAATGATAGTTTCATCTTGGTATTTAACGCCCTTACCTTTGTAAGGCTCTGGTGGTCTAAAAGATCTAATTTTAGCGGCGGCAAAGCCAACTAGCTCTTTACTACAACCAGATAATACAATTACATTCTTTGTCACTTTAGCAGAGACACCATCAGGTAATTTATAATTAATTGGGTGTGAAAAACCCAAGTTTAGAAGCATTGAGTCACCTTTAACGGCAGCTTTATATCCAACTCCGTTAAATTCGAGAGTTCTAGTAAAACCTTTGGTCACGCCAACAACCATATTATCAACAAGTGTTCTGGTTAAACCCCAGAGAGCTCTTGTTTTCTTAGATTGATCTAAAGGCTTAACAACAAGTGTGTTTTCCTCTTTATCTACAGTGACACTTTGATGGTGACTAAATTCCATCGCGCCATTTGGGCCTTTTACTTTAATCAAACCACCGTCAAGTTTAACTTCAACTTTTTCCGGAATTTGTACAGGTTGTTTACCAATCCTAGACATTATTCACTCCTACCAAACGTTGCAGAGAACCTCTCCGCCTAGTTTTTTATGTTTTGCCATTCTTGAAGAAATCACACCCTTGGAAGTAGAAACTACAGAAATTCCTAATCCAGAGACAACTCGAGGCATTTCATCATGTTTTTTATAAATTCGAAGACCTGGCTTAGAGACTCTTGTAATTCCTACAATCGCACCTGGCTTCAAACCTACTTTTAGACGAATATCACTTTTTTCTTTAGCAATAATCTTAAAAGATCTAATAAAACCTTCTTCTTTAAGCACTTTACAAATATTTGCCTTAACTCGGTTTGCTGGAAATTCAACATTTCCATGCCCAGCCCGACCAGCATTTCTAATTCTTGTTAGCATGTCTGCTATAGGATCAGTCATCATCTCAATATTCTCCCACTTACCAGCTTGACTTTGTTACACCTGGGACCATTCCCTTAAGAGATTGCTCTCTAAAGCAAATCCGACACATTTTGAAGTTTCTAAGGAAACCTCTTGGTCGTCCACACAGCTCACATCTGTTTCTATGTCTTACTTTGAACTTTTGCTTTTTATTGTTAGCTACAATTTTTGCAAGCCTTGCCATAACTCAGACCTTCCTTAATTTATTTTTCTCTAAAGGGCATTCCCAAAGCTTTCAATAAAGCTCTGCCATGTTCATTACTATCTGCCGTTGTGACAAATGAAATCCCAAGGCCCCTAATTTTATCAATTTTATCGTAGTTAATTTCTGGGAAGATAATTTGCTCTTTCATTCCCATACTATAATTTCCACGGCCATCAAAACTCTTTGGGCTAACACCCTTAAAGTCTCTAACTCTTGGAAGTGAAATGTTAACGAGTCTATCTAAAAATTCGTACATTACTTTTCCACGAAGAGTTACAAATGCACCAAGAGCCTGTCCTTCTCTCACCTTAAAAGAGGCGATAGATTTTTTTGCTCTAGCAACTACAGCTTTCTGACCCGCAATACATGCCAAATCATTCATTATACTTTCTGCAATTTTGCCGTTTTGCACGCAATCACGTGTAACACAGTTAATTACTATTCTTTCCATCTTTGGAACTTGATTAATATTTTTTAACCCTAGCTCATCTTTTAGCTTAGCCCGAACTTCCTTGTCATAGATTTGCTTTAATCTACTCATTATATAATCCTTAACTTAACACAGAGCCACAAGCTGTTGCTACTCTGACCTTTTTTCCATCTCTATTTTCAATTCTAACTCTAGTTGCTTTATTAGTTTTTGGACTAACTACCGCTACATTAGAAATATGAACTCCCGCCTCAACCTGAGCAAATCCACCACTTGGATTTTCTTGAGTTGGCTTCATGGCCTTTGTCGATGTGTTCAAACCTTCAAGAAAAACAATTCTTCTCTTCCAGTTAATATTCGTAACTTTCGCAGTTTTGCCTTTTTCTTTACCGGCAAGGACTACGACTTCATCATTTAATCTAAGCTTTTGCATATAACCACCTATTAACTACAGAACTTCTGGTGCCAATGAACAAATTTTTGTAAAGTTTTTGTTCCTCAACTCTCTTGCTACTGGGCCAAAAATCCTAGTTCCAACTGGCTCTTGAGCTGTACCAAGAAGTACGACACTATTTTTATCAAATTGGATATAACTTCCATCTTCTCTTCGAATTGGATAACTCGTTCTAACAATCACAGCTTTCTTCACATCGCCTTTTTTCATCTTTCCACCCGGAAGGGCTTCTTGAACAGCGCATACAATGATGTCACCTAGTCTTGCAGTCATTCTCTTAGAACCACCAAGCACCTTAATACACTTAACTACCTTGGCTCCAGAGTTATCTGCTACTTCTAATTTTGTTTGCATTTGAATCATAACTAATTCCTACCTTATCCCTGCGACCTGATTTCAAGTAGCTCCCACTTTTTTAACTTAGAGTGAGGCTGAGACTCTATGATTGTCACATCGTCACCTTTGTTAGCTTTATTATCCACATCATGAGCGTGGTAACGATCAGAAACGTGAACGAATTTTGGATATTTTGGGTGCTTAAATCTTCTAATCACGTTCACAACAATTGTCTTGTCGCCTTTATCACTAACAACGGTTCCCCGTAATTTTCTTTTAAATTTTTGATTTGTGTTTTCCATCTACTTACTTCCCGCCGTTGCTGTTTAAAGCAGTTAAGAGCCTAGCTATATCTTTTTTTGCATTTTTGATCAGATGAACTTGCTCCATACTCGAAGTATGCTTCTGAATGCGATGGTGATAAATTTCCGTCCTCAACTCTTCAACCTTCTTCTTAATGGCCGCGCCGTCTAAACCCTTAATTTCACTCATCTTCAACATAGTTGCCTCATTAATCTAATGCATTTTAACAAATGCAGTTTTCATACCTTATTCAGTGTCTGTTGCCTAGAACTAGCTAAGCTTCTTTTCTTATAATTTTTGTTTTTATTGGAAGCTTGTACATTGCCAGCCTTAACGCAGCCAGGCATACCTCTTCCTCAAGTCCACCACCAATTTCAAACAGTATTCTGCCTGGCTTAATAACAGCAACCCATTTGTCTGGAGAACCTTTCCCTTTACCCATTCTTACTTCAGCAGGCTTGCTAGTTAGAGCTTTGTCTGGAAATACTTTGATCCAAACTTTCCCGCCTCTCTTGGCTCGGCGAGTCATTGCAATCCTGGCAGCTTCAATTTGCCTATTGGTAAGATATCCACAGTGTTGAGCTTGAAGAGCAAAATCACCAAAGGTAATTGTACTACCTCTATAGGCTCTCCCCTTCATTCTTCCCTTCTGCGGCTTTCTCCATTTAACTTTTTTAGGACTTAACATATAAAACCTCTATTTATTTTCTTCTTTGCTTAATCGATCGGTTTACTTGTAAACCTCTCCCTTATATACCCAAACTTTTACACCAATAATTCCGTAGGTAGTTTTAGCTTCGGCTGTATTGTAATCAATGTCTGCTCTCAAAGTATGAAGTGGCACTTTCCTATCTGAATAACCTTCAGATCTAGCCATTTCAGCGCCACCAAGTCTGCCAGCACATCTTACCTTGATACCTTTAACGCCTGATCTAAAAGCTGATTGCATAACTTTTTTCATAGCTCTTCTAAATGCAACCCTTCTTTCAAGTTGAGAAGCAATATTTTCAGCAATTAACTTAGCTTCAGCATCCGGTCTTTTTACTTCAGCAATATTGAAGATCAATGTTCCCGAGGTAATTTTCTTAAGATCAATTCTTACCTTCTCAATGCCTGCACCTTTCTTGCCTATGGCCACACCGGGTCTTGCAGTGAAAACGGTAACTTTAACTTGATCTGAAGTTCTTGAAATTTCAATTCTAGCAACAGATGCAGGTTTAAGTTCTTTTTCAATGTACTTTCTAATTTTTAGGTCTTCATGCAATACATTGGCGTAATTGTCCTTAATGTACCAATTTGAATGCCATGTCTTGATATAACCAAGTCGAAAACCAGTTGGGTGTACTTTTTGTCCCATTACACTTTCCTTTAATAGCCTAAGCTTCTTTTAGTTCCACAGTTATGTGGCTAGTTCTTTTTCTAATCCTAAATGCCCTGCCCTGAGCACGAGGTTGAATTCTCTTTAGTGTAGGTCCTTCATCAACCATGACAATATCAACTACAAGATTATCCAAATCATACTTTTCTGACTCTGAAGCCACTGCTAAACCACTGTTAATTAATTTGCTTAACATGATTGCAATTTCTTTTTTTGGAGAATATCTCAAAACTCCAAGTGCTTCATCAACAGGCTTTCTTCTAATAAGAGCAGCAACCTGCCTTACCTTCCGAGGAGCAACACCAAAATTTCTATTTTTCATTTTTATAGACATAATTAGTTACCTACTTATCGCTTGCCTTTTTTATCCGATCCATGACCGTTATATGTTCTTGTTATTGCAAACTCACCGAGTTTATGACCCACCATTTGATCTGTAATATAAACAGGAATAAATTTTCTCCCATTATGTACAGCAATCGTTGTCCCAATAAATTCTGGAACTATAGTAGATCTTCTCGACCAAGTCTTAATCACTTTTGCACTTTTAGCTCTGTCGTCTTGTAGGTCCATGACCTTACTAATGAGATGTTCATCTACAAAAGCACCTTTTTTTAACGATCTTGCCATCTAACTATCCTTCAGTTTATTTTTTATTTCTTCTCTTAACTATAAATTTATTCGTTCTTTTATTTTTTCTGGTTTTGTAACCTTTAGTTGGAACGCCCCAAGGAGTAACAGGATGTCTACCACCACTTGTTCTTCCTTCACCACCACCATGTGGGTGATCAACTGGGTTCATAGCAACGCCTCTAACAGTTGGTCTAATACCACGATGTCTCGACTTACCTGCTTTACCCCAATTAACGTTTTCAAACTCTAAGTTTCCGACCTGGCCAATTGTTGCCCTACAGTTGTCTTTCACCTTTCTAATTTCACCTGAAGGCATTCTAAGAAGAGCTTCTTTTCCTTCTTTTGCCATCAATTGAACGTATGCTCCTGCAGCTCTTGCTAACTGGCCACCAGCACCAGGGTAAAGCTCAACATTGTGAACCAATGTACCTACTGGAATATCTTTTAGTTCTTTGCAGTTACCTGTCTTAATGTCTGCAGTCGCAGAAGAGATAACAACATCGCCCTCTTTCAATCCAAGCGGAGCCAACATATACCGTTTTTCACCATCTTTATAAAAAAGAAGAGCAATATTACAGTTTCTGTTTGGATCATACTCAATAGTTTTAACAGTAGCTGGGATCTCAAATTTATTTCTTTTGAAATCAATCACTCTGTATTTTCTTTTAACTCTTCCACCGCGATGACGAACAGTAATTCTACCCGTGCTATTTCGCCCACTCTTGTTACTAAGTGGTGCCAAAAGTGACTTTAGTGGCTTAGTTCCCTTGGTCAACCCTTCACTCGTGAGAGTTCTCATCTTTCTAAGTGAAGGAGATGTCGGTCTAAACTTTTTAATTCCCATGCTCAGCCTCTATTTTATATATCTCTAAAAAATTCTATTTTTTGACCTTGTTCAACTAGAACTGCAGCCTTCTTATATTTAGATGTTTTCTTAACCGCTTTACCATATTTCTTAAGCTTACCCGGAGTAATAGAAGTATTAACTTTTAATACTTTTACATCGTATAGCTTTTCAATAGCAGCCTTGATTTGATGCTTATTTGACTTAAGACCAACCTCAAAAAGGTATTTGTTAAACTTCTCACCCTCTTTAGTCGACTTTTCAGTCAGAAGTGGCCTTACGAGTACATCTTCAATATGAGCCATAACTCTATCCTAACCTTTGAAGAAGCGATTCTAGTGCTTCTTTTTCTATTACTAGATTTTCAAATTTAACCGCTTCGTAAACACTGAAGCCATCAACAGGTATTGCTTTTCCTCGCTTCAAATTTCTTGCAGCAAGAATTGCTTTCGAGTCACTGTCTTTTGTAACTACCAAAGCAGGTAACAAACCCTTTCCATCCAATGCCAAAAACATTTCTTTGGTTTTTCCAGTTGACTCTAGTTTTTCAACAACAGTGAGTTTCCCCGCCTGAAGTTTATCGGCCAATACTGCTTGGATAGCTTTACCCATCATTCTTTTATTTATTTTTTGAGTGTAGTCTCTAGGAGTTGGACCAAATGTTGTCCCACCACCAGGCATGAGAGGTGATCTTCTCGAACCCTGCCTGGCATTACCTGTACCTTTTTGCTTAAAAGGCTTAGCTCCACCACCTGAAACTAGTGCTTTGTTCTTAGTACAAGCAGTTCCCTGTCTTCTACCTGCCAAAGTTGCTTTTACAACCTGGTGAACAACTGCAATGTTAATATCTTCCGGAGTAAGGCTAACTTCAGTAGAGAGCGATCCAGATGTCTCAAACTTTGAATTTAAAACTGTTATATCTGACATGTTCTTTTCCTTTACGCCTTAATCGCTTTCTGAATTTTTACAATGCTGTTTTTAGAACCAGGAATTGAACCTTTGATTAGCAAATATCCGTCATTGGTATTTAATTCAACCACTTTAAGATTTTGCATAGTTCTTTTCTTGTTTCCCATATGACCAGGCATTTTAGTTAGAGCAAAAACTCTACCAGGAGTTGCTCTGTTTCCAATAGCACCAGTTGTTCTGTGAAATTTAGAACCGTGCGTAGCTGGTCCGCCACTGAAGCCATACCTTTTAATAACACCCTGAAAGCCTTTACCTTTAGTAAAGCCAGTTACATCGATGTAAGTTGATTCTGGAAAATTATCAAAATCAACAGGCTTTCCTAAAAATTCAGGATTAACCTCGTCAACTCTTACTTCTGCAAATCTTGCAAACGTAGAATCAATTCCGGCTTTTTTGAGGTGACCTTGTTTAGGCTTACTTACTAATTTTTCTCTTTTTTCATAATAGGCTAATTGATAAGCTGTATAGCCATCTTTTTCTGAAGCCTTAACTTGAGAAATATAATTCGGTAATAATTTAATCACTGTTACTGGAACATGATTACCGTTGCTATCAAAAATTCTAGTCATACCAGCTTTCAAACCATAAAAAGCAGGTAGGTGAACCTTGACGGCAGTCTCTTGTGTTTGTTCTTCTGACATTTTTTTTCCTCCACAGCATCACCCTATCTCAGGGCTGCGTTCATGGTTAATATTTAGATACGCTTTAGGTTGTAAGCGATCTATACTAGTATTTAATCTCTACGTCAACTCCGGCTGATAGGTCGAGCTTCATTAGACTATCAACTGTTTGTTGTGTTGGGTCAATAATATCGACCATTCTTTTGTGTGTTCTCATCTCAAATTGCTCTCTCGATTTCTTGTTAACGTGAGGAGATCTAAGAACTGTGTACTTATTAATTTCCGTAGGCAGTGGAATCGGCCCAGCAACT
Organism: Bacteriovoracaceae bacterium; assembly: GCA_018649885.1. GTDB lineage: Bacteria > Bdellovibrionota > Bacteriovoracia > Bacteriovoracales > Bacteriovoracaceae > JABIHA01. The sequence goes on along the minus strand of JABIHA010000112.1, from coordinate 322 downwards.
CTTGCACCTGTATTTTTAGCTGTTAATACTATTTCCTTTATTGACGCATCGAGTATTTGATGGTCATAGGCGCGCAGCTTAATTCTCAATCTATTAGACTTCATTTCCACTCTCTTTTGTAATTAAAAAATCTACAGGGAGCCTTTATTACACAAAGCCCCCTGTTTGGGAACATATTTATTCAACAACTTCAGAAACAGTTCCAGCACCAATTGTTCTGCCACCCTCACGGATTGCAAATCTTAGTCCCTTCTCCATTGCTACCTTAGTGATAAGCTCTACATCAAACGCTGTATTGTCTCCAGGCATGATCATTTCCGTT
>JABIHA010000054.1 GCA_018649885.1 Bacteriovoracaceae bacterium | reverse complement strand
GGCCATTAAAAATCTACTAACCACTTTGATTCATAGGCCTTTAAAAATCCACTAACCACTTTGATTCATAGGCCTTTAAAAATCCACTAACCACTTTGATTCATAGGCCTTTAAAAATCCACTAACCACTTTGATTCATAAGCCATTAAAAACTCTTAAGCGTTTCAGAGCATCGCGCAGTTTTTTCATCACATCGTCTGTCATGGCATTGCCTTTGCCCGTTTATATATCTAACATTTTCACATCACCAAATTTATAGGAGACACGGATGAAAAAGATCGCCATTACTATTTGCTTACTTATCACACACGCCGTTTATGCAAATAACTTAGGCCATAATCCTAATGCCTCTGACACTATTAGGCTTAGTGAATATTCGACTACTCAGGAAGTAGGACTTAGTTCTATAGCACAGGCATTAAATTTTTTGAGCTCCAGTCGAAATAGAGATACTTCGCATGAACTTTTTTGCAGCTTCAATGGAAGTAACTACCAGCCTTACAATATTGCAAACAGAACTTTTATTGGAAAACACAGATTTGGTTTTGTGAGTTTTAGTATGTGCGAACAAACAAGAAAGGGCTCTCGTATGGGAGTTGTTTGCCAGTGGAATGGAAAGAACTATCAACCCTACAATCAAAGGTTGAATCGCCATATTGGAAAGCTAGATTATGGATGGCTACATTTAAATACCTGTCTTTCGACTCTTGAAAAAGGAAGATCTGGAATCATTTGCCAGTGGAATGGAAAAAACTATCAGCCTCACTCTAGGGCCGGAAACCATATTGGAAAACTCGACTTTGGTTTTGCAACGCTAGCAAGCTGTACAAGTGCCACCACTTCTGCCAAATATGGTTTTGCCTGTCAGTGGAATGGATTCAACTATCAACCACACTATAAAGACGGAAGCTACATTGGAAAAGAAAACTTTGGATTTAAAACTCTAAGCTACTGCAACCAAACTATTTCTGGTGCCAGAAGAGGACTTGTTTGTAACTGGGATGGATATGGGTACGCCGTTTATCAAAGGGGAAGATCTCTTCCGCTTGCCCGTTTTTCAACGCTCACTACTTGCATATCAAATCTATAGGAGCATCTTAATAAGAAATTAATTTTCAAAGAAGATCTCTAAAATTATTGCACTATACTTTTTACCGTTATTTTAAATAAGCATTAAAATTAAATTTCCATTTTCTCTTTCAAAACTTTTTTGTTTAGATACCTTATGAAATTAGATCGTGTTGATATTTCTAAATCTGGCTCAAAAAAATCCAGGTTACTGCGCTAGCTTAATGTGCTCAGTATAAAAAACATCAACATGATTTAGTGTAATTTTTTTCATGGGGATTTGTTTGAAAAATACAATCACTTGTCTACTACTTGTACTTCTTAGTCACAACACCTTCGCAAAAAGAGCATGCCAAAGAATTCGTTTCCTAGCAATCAAACCACAACTCTACCAATCAAAACAAAAGATTAAGTGCAATGATGCTATTGATCGCACCCATTGCCAAATACTACGATCATATGCACAGATTAAAAAAAATGAATCTATAAATACAAAACTTCCTGTATTAAAAGTACAAAAAGACTTCTCAATTGACTATGATAGGCTAATCAGCCCTCTAGAAGATTCACCTGTGCTTCAACAAATGAGCAATATGCGTATCGAAGCCAGAAAAATAAGCGGTTGGGACCAAAACAAATTATGCTCTCCAACTCTTATTTATATGGGTAAGAAAAAAATATTTGGATTAGGTCCCGTATTCTTAGACTCTACAAAGTTTGATCTAAACGGAAGAATTTATGAAAATGCATTATTAATAGAGCCTGGAAACTTTAGAGGCCTTCCCTTCAAAGCACTTAAGAAGGAAGACTTAAGATCAGGTGGATATTTTGATATAGTTGTCGCCCACGAACTAGCGCATAATCTGATGCAAGATCTATACGGAGCGGAAGATTTTGAAAAATCAATCTATCCAAACCTCCACAGTAAAGACTGGCACATGGTTTCAAGTACAACAGATCCGACTCTTGCCTGGATTGAGGGTTTTGCTGAAGGTTTTGAAGCATTTTTAGGAGAAACAAGCCTCGATCAAAAAACCTTGGACTCTACTCCTGAAATGGATGAGCTTATGGCCTCATTTCAAAATAGTCTCGACCAAGCTCAAGATTATGGAATACTTCAAATAGACCCAAGGCCTATAAGTGAATATCCGGCACTCAAGCTGCCAATCCAGAAACCAAAAGGTCTTCTGGCAGCTCTTCCTCGTACAATTAAAACAACACTAAAGGTATTAAAAAATATATCTGCGTTTAGCACTGACCTTTTAAAACTAAGTAGGCAGAAGGCCATTAGAGAAAACCATTACGTTCTAAAGGGAGATTTCAACAATCTCTCTCACCACTACGGCACTTCGCTGGCCCTTAGCCTCTATGATTATTCAAATGTTGAATCATGGCAGGTAGAAGACAATACCGATACTCTTTATAGTAAAGAGGGAGTAGTAGCTCATATTGTTTATACGATTTTAAAGTTAAACCTTTCCCGCGAGATGTTTCAAGCTATTCATGAAGTCAAACCACAAAACCTTCATCAATTTCTACAGGCCTTTCTTCCTAAGCTTTGGGGGGTAAAAAAGCAAACAATGAAATTAAGACTCTTTTCTACTTTTAGTCCCTTAGGAAGACTCTATGCTAAAAATTGCATGAAGTATTACTACCAAGAAACTGCACGTACTGAAGATGATTATAAAAATATGCTTACTTGCCAGCACGATATACTCAGCAGAAACTTTGTGACCAAACCCTTTGAGCTTCCTGCCCCCCGCACACCAATGTGGGCAGAGTTTGACTCTGTTTCTGGTATGAAGAAGTTTTTTAGCGGAAAACTCGATCGCCTCAACGTAAAAACAGCACCACCATGGAGAATCCAAGAACTATTCAACGGGGCCTTCCTTCCCTTTGCAGTCAATAATGTTAACGACACTGGACTAACCGCAATTTTAAAAGGCTACCGCGATCTCTACGATGAAACTAGAAAAGGTGGTCAATATGTTAAACACCTTGATATTGAAATTAGCGAAATCATTCTAGGAATTTTTCTCGAAGTCAGAGCTGGCAATATTGAAGAAGATCTTGAAACTTTAATCTCTAAGACAACTCAAGGTGCTTACCACTGGATTCGAAGACCGGGCAATCAATCAAGAATGGGAATTTATTCAAATACTTTTGATGAAGTTGTTCGTTGGATCATGATCAGACTTAGATCATCTGTGAATTGTTTTGGAAATAGTTGTATTGAAAGTCAGCTAAAAAAATAGGGTTCTGAAAAAGGCCTTTAATAGAAATAATATCCAACAAACAAGCTACCTTGATTTGGATATTGACCTAGTTTTAGGTTTAGCCAGTGTCGCTTTTTTGATCATGACCAATTTAATTCGATGGCAATTTATTTTCTAAGTATCAAGAGTATGTAAAGAACGCTTCTTAGAAATCTTTTGAACAAACAAGCTACCTTGACTTGGACATTGACCTAGGTTTAGGTTTAGCCAGTGTCGCTTTTTTGATCATGACCAATTTAATTCGATGGCAATTTATTTTCTAAGTATCAAGGGTATGTAAAGAACGCTTCTTAGAAATCATTTGAACAAACAAGCTACCTTGACTTGGACATTGACCTAGGTTTAGGTTTAGCCAGTGTCGCTTTCTTTTAATCATAACTAACAAACATCATAAGTTACTTTTTATTTTCAATTCTAATTCTATTTTTAAAAACATACTTCTGACCAACTTTTCCCACTTATTTAAAATAGAAAAACTTTGTAATTTTTTCATGCCCTCACCTCCCAAATATGTTATAAACAATCTGTTTATAAGGGAGTGAACTTCAATGCACAAAAGCCATCAAAAATTAAAAGTCCTTGTCAAAAATGAAAGGAAAATTTTAGTTTCTATTCTAGAACATCTAAAAATCATCAATGATGAAAAAGTTTTTACTACCATGGGATACAACTCTCTTCTCGACTACTGTGTAAAAGAGCTTGGCTACTCTGAGTCAGCTAGCTATAGAAGAATCAGTGCCCTGAGGCTTGTTCGAAAAATTCCAGAGGTTGTAGAAAAAATTGAATCAGGTGCAATTAACCTTACAACCGCCAGCACCTTGAATGGACTGATTGATCAAAAGGAACAAGAGTCACATAAGAAAACAAGCACTAGGGACAAAAACCAACTTCTTGAATTAGTCAGCAATAAATCATCAAGCGAGTCAGAAAAAATTATTAGAAGGAAACTCGAACTTCCAGTAAAAAAGAGAATGCTATCTATTGAGATGAGTGAGGAGTCTTATCAAAAATGGATTCAATATAAAGGTAAGCATGTGGCCAAGCGCATGAGTGATGAAATGCTTTTTTTATATTCACTTGAAAAATCTGCAGAAACTAAAGAAGTTCGTGTTTATCACAGAGCAACACCGCTAAAAAGCAATAATCCGAGATATATTTCCGCCAAGATTAGGCGACAAGTAATCCGAAATGCTGAAGATATTTGTCAATATCCAGGTTGCGGTAGTACTTATGGGCTTGAGATTGATCATATTGTACCTGTTAGTCGCGGAGGAAGAGGAAAAATCGAGAATTTACAGCTCTTATGTCGTCATCACAATGAATTGAAATCGGATTTGTAGATTTGTAGATTTGTTGTAATAAATTATATTCAAAAATATTTGATATATATTTCAACCTAGAGTCCGAGTCCGAGTC
>JABIHA010000111.1 GCA_018649885.1 Bacteriovoracaceae bacterium | reverse complement strand
TAATATTCCTTTTGGATGGATTTTTGTTTGGCGATAAAAATCATATCAAAAGAATTAACTACGGCCATTACGCATGGCCGTAGTTTTATGAAATCATTCAACTATTTTCTTAAGTTAGCAGCATTCCTGCCAACACCCTTTTGGGGGTCCTTGCCAGCCCTACCAGTTGTACAGAATCTCTTTCGGAGATAGTTGGTCAAAGTGTGGGAGCCGTAAACCCTGAAGTAGATCAGCCTGAAGAGATTGCAGTGACCTCTATTAAAATAGGACAAAAAACAATAAATGCTGGTGAAAAGTATGGTGATCTCACAATGAAGTCATATTCCTTGCATGTTGAAGACTATGAAGTTGGTGGCGTAACGGCCATTGGCAAATTAAAGATTTACACCGAAAGCACAATTGGAAAACAAACAGTCCAAAGAAATATTGATGTGCCAATGACTTTTAGTATGACTGTAGATGGTGATAGAGGAATCATTGTAAGCTGTAGCGCCTCAGGAGCTGACCTTGATGAGACATGTAAAGATCTATTTGGAGATCGTGCTGGTTACAAGGATGGAATATGCACCGATTTAACAGGTGTGGAATTAAATAGCTCCATTCTCGATGGATTCACAGTCCCTATTTATCTCGACAATCTTCAAAGCGATCTCTTAATTGATAATGATGGTAGTGGCGGGACAACCACCAATTTTGGTAGCTACAAATTTAAAGACATGGAAAGTAACATCCACCTACTGAGATACGAGTGCAAAACTCTCAATGTGGTCAAAAGCTCTACAAACGTCGATTTTAAAGTCTACAACACTACAATGTTGTTTAAAATTGAAAATATCAATAAAACAATTAGTGCCAAATGTCCTACGGGATCAACTCTTGTAGACTCTGATTGTAGCAAAATGGACATGCACGATAAATGTGATGGTGACCCAGGTTTTGATTTTACCAAAACAAAAACTGACCATGCAGGTAGTAACCCACCCTATGTCTCGTGCCAATTTGTTCTCACAAAACATGGAGCTGAATTAGATTCCGTTTATTGTGGTGGAAGGGCCACTGCAACTTGTCGGTTAGAGATACCGACCTCTGAGACCAAGAGATTTTGCTATCTCACCATTAAGTCGGACCCTCAATAAAATCACCCTATAAAAGACTGCTTATTCACAAAAATTCTCACTTGTAAGTCTACGTTTTCATTCATAACATAGACTTTCTTGCATTTTCTTTCTAAGAAAATCCTGACTCATACGTTGTGTCTATAAATGGAGCTTGAATGACAGATGAGCTTAGTGAGTATGACAGAAACTGGATATTGGAACTTCTTGACTCTCAAGAGGCGCTACTTGTTCGTTACTGTTTTAAACTCACTGGAAATTTGGAGCAATCAAAAGAGATTGTTCAACAAACTTGGCTCAAGCTTATTAAGCGTGATGATCTAAGAATGATCAAAAGCTATGCTGTCCAGTGGCTCTACACAGTATGTCGCAACAGTTGTATGGATCATTTGCGAAAGGTTGGAAATGTGGACTCACTTGAGGATATTCAAACTCCCAGTGCTCTTATCTTGGATGATAAAACCACTGAGATTAATGAGATCTTCAGGATGATTAAGTCTCTTCCGGCCTCACAGCAAGAGGTAATTCTTTTGAAATTTCAAGAAGGCTTTAGCTATAAAGAAATTTCAAAAATTACAGGACACTCCATTTCAAATGTTGGATTTCTTATCCACCGTGGGATCAGCACTCTTAGAGGCGCACTCCAGGGTCAAAACGAGGAGGAAAACTTATGAGTCTTTTAAACGATCCAAAGCTTACCGCCTTTGCCCTCGGAGAACTATCAGGTCCTGAAGCTAAGGAGATTGAAATGCAAGTCAACAAAAGTGAGAAGCTACAAAAAGAAGTTGAAGAGATTAAAAAAACAGCACTATTTTTCAGTGAGGGTCTCTCACAAGAAAAAACCCCCGAAATAGATTCAAATATATCTGATCTGCTTCAAAAAGAGGGAGAGAAAAAATTCAGCCTACGAAAATGGTTTAAGCTTCCCATGATTAAGTTTGGCCTCCCAGTTGCCTTTGCCGTTTCATTTATTCTTATTAATTTAAAGAATATGGAAACTCCAACAACTAGGCTTGATAATTTAACAGATGGAGTTTTTGGCAAACAAGACCAAAAAGGTTCTGCGCCAGCTTATAGAAAGAGACAGGCAAACTCCCCCTCAGCTAACTATGATATGGCATTAAAAAAGGAGAGCACGAGTAAAGTGGCCTCTGGAAGAATTGCCCCTCATAGATCAAAAGCTAAGATGAAAATGGCAATGAAAAGGAATTTTCAACAAAAACCAATGATATTGGCCCAAGAGGAAGTGATGCCATCTGCGCGATTTATCCCCAGCACACCTCCCACAGAATTTAATACTGAAAGTTATGATTTTGTTAAAAACAATGACTTTATCAAAGTGCTCGACTCCCCTCTTTCTACTTTTTCTATTGATGTGGATACAGCTTCCTACTCCAATATGAGACGCTTTATCGGAAATGGAACTCTTCCCATCAAAGATTCAGTGAGAGTTGAGGAATTCATCAATTACTTTTCCTACAACTATAAAGCACCACCTACAGATAGACCTTTTTCCACAAATCTAGAAGTAGCAAGCTCTCCATGGCATCGTGGGTACAAATTAGTAAGAGTGGGACTCAAAGGAAAAATATTTGATAGTGCTACACGTCCTTCATCAAATATTGTTTTTCTATTAGATGTATCGGGTTCCATGAGTGGCCACAAAAAATTACCACTTCTGACTGAAGCCATTAAATCAATGATAAGAAAACTCGGTGAAAAAGACACTATTTCCATTGTTGTCTATGCCGGAGCTTCAGGTCTTGTTCTTCCTCCCACTAAGGCCTCAAACAAACTAGAAATCATCAAGGCCTTAAACAACTTGAAGGCAGGTGGTTCCACCAATGGAGGAGCAGGAATTGAGCTCGCCTATAAAACCGCTCGCGAAAACTTTGTAGAAGGTGGAATTAACAGAGTTATTTTGGCCACAGATGGAGATTTTAACGTAGGAACTACAAGCCGTGGCTCTCTTGTAAGGTTGATTCAAGATAAGGCCAAATCGAATATCTTTTTAAGCGTACTAGGTCTTGGAATGGGGAATTACAAAGACTCCACACTAGAAGAGCTGGCTGACAAAGGAAATGGAAACTATGCCTATTTAGATACTCTTAATGAGGCAAAGAAAGTTTTGGGTGATGGCCTTAATGGCACACTTATAACAATTGCCAAAGATGTAAAAATCCAAGTGGAATTCAACCCCACAAAAGTTCAGGCCTATAGACTTGTTGGGTATGCCAATCGCAAACTTGAAGACAGGGATTTTAATGACGATACAAAAGATGCGGGAGAAATTGGAGCTGGTCACACTGTTACCGCCTTTTATGAAATTGTCCCTACTAATGTAAAAATGGATTTGCCTTCAGTCGATAAGCTCAAGTACCAAAAGACTTCTAAAAAAGTTGAAAGTTCTTTTACTGATGAGCTCCTTACACTTAAAGTCCGTTACAAAGAGCCTACTGGATCAAAAAGTAAGCTTTTAAGTGTTGCCCTTAAAGATAGTGACACTAAATTTGAAAAGGCCTCAGATGACTTTAGATTTGCTACTGCTGTGGCCTCTTACGCAATGATCCTTAGAGACAATCCACATATTGGAGATATGACTCTTAAAGAAGTCATAGACATTGGCAAATCTGCAAAAGGTGCTGATAATTTTGGCCACCGCATAGAATTTCTCGAACTCGCGGGCCTTGCAAGAGAAATCAAACAAAAATCAAACAAATAGAAGTTTCAGGTTCGAGCGGGTCATAAACTTTGTGGGCCCGCCCGAATATTCTGTGCAAATGTAAGAAAATAGTCTTTGAAATTGTGCTTACCCGGTTCTATTATCCGAGAAAAGATACCTTGGAGCGCAAGTGATAGATCTAAATACCACCATGATGATTTTCTATGTGAAAGACCAAAAAAAGAGTCGCGATTTTTATCAAAAGATTTTTTTAGAAGATCCCGAACTCGACGTGCCAGGAATGAGCGCTTTTAAAATTTCAGATGCACTCTCACTGGGGCTAATGCCTGAAACTGGTATAAAAAAAATTTTGGGAGACAAACTTCCCGATCCCTGTAAGTCCAATGGCCTTTCACGTGTAGAACTCTACCTAAGCGTAAATAATCCAGCCGAACTACACCAAAGAGCACTAGAGGCAGGAGCAATAGAGCTAAGCCCTCTTGAGCCAAGAAATTGGGGTGAGAAAGTTGCCTATTCCATAGACCCAGATGGCCATGTGCTGGCCTTTGGTGGGCCCCTATAAATAGAATCGAGATCAAATTTATTTATCTGATAAAAAGATTTTTTAATTCTATAATAGTTTTTTTGCGCAGCTCAATTGCCGAGAGTGAACCAGATAAACAATTCACAATTACCGGGCCATTTTTTTACGCAACTCGATAGCTGAGAATCAACCAGATAAGCAATTCGCAATTACCGAGCCATATTTTTGCGCAACTCGATAGCTGAGAATCAACCAGATAAGCAATT
>JABIHA010000035.1 GCA_018649885.1 Bacteriovoracaceae bacterium | reverse complement strand
GCTCTCATAACGAATTTCATTCTTTCATTCATAACCGAAGATTCCTTCCAAGGCATGCAACCCCCTTTGTTTGCAGTACCTTAAAAAGTGTAAACCATGTATCGAGAATAAAATGTAAAGTATGTGTCGAGAATGGACCTTTAGAGTCTAGATCAAGTTTTGGGAGGCGAGGTATAAAGTAGAGGGCAAAGATTGTAGGGCCCTAGTCTCTTAATTATTTATTAATTTTCACCAGCAGTGAAACATGTCCATAGTCAGTTATATCGGAAAAAAGTTTAAGACCAAGCTCTAATTTCTGGGGCAGCAATCAAAAAGGTGGAAAACTTTTCTGAATATTTCATTTATCTGAGAAAACCATCTTTCAAATTAAGGCCATTTGCCTTGCATCCGAAAAATTCCTAATACCAAACTAAGGAACAAGGATGTTTTTATGAACATATTAGTAATGGCGAGGTCCTCTTTTATTATTGGGCTACTCTTTTTATCTGTTTTTTCAGCGCAAAACTCTCATGCAAAACCTGGTCATGATTGGGTGAAAATACTGGGGACTCCTCCTGAAGACAGCTCTGTGGAAGAACAAGAGGACTACAATACATTGATGAACTATCAAGTAACCAGAACAGATGAAGAATGTGAGTTGGCCTCCAAGGAAGAAAAGGTAAGCTTAAAGAATTTTTTTGGAGGTAAAGATGGTCCACTTACAAAAAAAGAAGTGAGAAAGCTGAGACCATTTTTCTTAAAGTACTTTCTCAAGGCAGGCATTCCTAGCATGAAAGCAAAGAACCATTTTAAAAGGCCTAGGCCTTTTGTAAAATTTGAAGAAATTGAGCCATGTGTTAAACGCCCTGCTGGAAAGAGTTTTCCAAGTGGACACGCAAGTGTTTCAAGAATCATGGCCTACGCTCTTTCATTTAAATTTCCAAAAAGGGCCAAGAAGTTTTTTAAAAGGGCCAATGCCATTGCAAAAAATCGAATGCTAGGTGGGGTTCACTATCCCTCAGATATACGTGCTGGAAAAAAATTGGCCGACTACCTCGCCGCTAAATTTTTTAAAAATAAGAAATTTATGAATGAATTGCTTGGAAATTAAATTTTGAAAACCACAACCAACTTTTGCGACCAATAAAGTCTCAAAAGTTGGTCTTTTCAAAATCACTTATCTCTAAGAATGTGACAAACCTGTTTCTCTGGATGATTTTGGTAAAAATTTTGATGGTAGTCTTCGGCAGGATAAAACTTCATGGCCTTTTCAATTGCTGTCACGGAGGCCTTATCAAAAACTTTTGAATCATCAAAAACCTGCTTTTCACTAGTGGCAGTCGCCATTTGTTCTTCGCTATGAGCAAATATCACAGATCTATACTGAAACCCTTCATCTGGCCCTTGGCGATTGTTTTGAGTTGGGTCGTGAAGTCTAAAAAAATACTTTATCAAATATTCATAAGTCACAACCTTGGGATCAAATACAATATGAACAACCTCAGTATGCAAGGTATCTCCAGAGCTGACTCTTTGATAGTTAGCACTACTATCACTTCCGCCCATATATCCTGAAACAACAGAAGAAACCCCTTCTACTGCCTCAAATAAGCTTTCAACCCCCCAAAAGCATCCAGCACCAAAGGTAGCAAGCTCAGTATTTAAATCTGGTTTTTCAAATATTTTTTTATACTCTCCATAACCTTCGCTTTCAAGTTGATCCACTTTAACAAATCTGAGGGAAGCTGAATTAATACAATAGCGCAGCCCTGTTGGAGCTGGCCCATCACTGAAAACGTGGCCAAGATGAGAATTAGCAGTTTTAGATCTTACTTCCACCCGCTTTCTAAAAAAGAATGAGCGGTCTTCTTTTTTAACAATATTTTCTGTTTCTAAAATATTGTAAAAACTAGGCCAGCCTGTTCCAGATTGGTACTTGTCGCTAGAGCTAAAAAGTGGCTCTCCTGAGACAATATCGACATAGATTCCCTGTTCCTTATTATCCCAATATTCATTATCAAAAGGTTTTTCAGTTCCATCTTCTTGCGTCACTTTATATTGCAGCTTAGTTAGTTTTTGTTTAAGTTCTGCCTTATTCATCTTTTTTTCTCCCAAATCTTCATTTTTTGCTATTTATCAGATGTGCATGAACACACACAGACAAGCTAAGATAATAGCAAAATATACACCGTCAAGGCTTGTCCCTGTAAAAACAGTTAGAATAAGTTACTTATCTCAAGAGGTTGCCTTTTGTCTCCCCAGTTTCCGCAGTCATCTTCAAAAACTCCTGGGCACTGAGTTCCACAAAATTTGCACTTACCGGAATCAACTAGATTCCAAGACTTCAGATTAAACCAATCTCTTGCAATCAAGCACTCCCCACAATGGTGACAATATGTGCTGGAGGTACTCTCGTGGTGAACATTTCCTGTGTATACAAATTTGAGTCCATAACTCTTTGCTATACTATATGCCCTAAGAAGTGTTGAGGTGGGAGTGCTTTCAAGATGAGTCATTTTATAATCAGGGTGAAAACTAGTAAAATGGATGGGTGTAAAAAGACCTAAGTTTTCAGCAACCCACCCACAAAGTTTGTTCAGCTCAGCCTCAGAATCATTTTGTCCTGGAATCAACAAGGTGGTGAGCTCCAGCCATACATTGGTGTGGTGATGAATGTAGCAGAGAGTTTCAAGAACAACCTCAAGCTCGGCCCCACAAGTTTTTTGGTAAAACTTTGGATCGAATCCTTTCAAGTCAACATTGGTAGCATCAATAAAAGAGAAAAACTCCTCCCTTGCTTTTGGAGTCATATAACCAGCAGTCACTGCCACTGATTTTATGTCAAAGCGCTTTGCCTCTAGTGCTACATCTTTAGCGTATTCTAAAAAAATAATCGGATCATTGTAGGTGTAGGCGAGTGAGCGACAACCTGTAGACTTTGCCATGGCCACAATATCTTCGGGCATTGCACTGCTTTGCAACCTATCCATTTCTTTTGATTTACTAATGTCCCAGTTTTGGCAAAATTGACAAGTTAAATTGCAACCGGCGGTGCCAAATGAAAGTGTGGGCGTTCCTGGTAAAAAATGATTGAGAGGTTTTTTTTCAATGGGATCGATACAAAAACCACTTGATCGACCGTAAGTGTGGAGAACAATATCATCGCCGCGCCTCCCCCGTACAAAGCATAGGCCTCTCTGCCCATCACTGAGGGCGCAGTAGCGGGGGCAAAGGGTGCATTTGATCTTCCCCCCATCAGCCTTTTCAACATACTTACTTACTCTATCCACTCTTTTCTCCTGACCAGGTTTCTATTATACTTTTCCTAGCTTAATAGTGAATAGGAAAACCTATGGATACTGTCAAAAAAAGTAATGTTGCTGGGTCATTTTATCCTGAAAATAGCGAGGAGCTTAAAAAACTCCTCGATGCATGTGATGACAACTCAATTAAAACGGGGCAAGAAGAGTACAACTCAGCAGTGGCCCTAATCGCGCCCCACGCTGGTCTCGTTTTTTCTGGGCCCATTGCGGCCTCTGGTTATCAGCTACTTCAAGGCCTTGCCCCAAAAACCATTGCGATCTTATCACCTACACACTATTTTAATTTTGAGGGAGTCGCCACTCACGGTGCTGAATGCTTTGAAACACCTCTTGGAAAAATAGAAGTCAATCAGCCTTTAAAAAATGAGCTTGTTAATTCAGGACAAGTACAAATAATTGATCAGGTTTTTGAAAGAGAGCACGCACTTGAAGTACACCTGCCATTTCTGCAAAAGTATCTCACTGATTTTTCTATAGTCCCATTAATTGTTGGAAGATGCTCACCTGGTGAAATAGAAAAAATCATTGATGGTCTTCACCTTCGTGGTGCCTTTATTATTATAAGTAGCGACTTAAGTCATTTTCACTCTTATGATCAGGCCCGCGAGCAAGACTCATCTACCTCATCTCTCATTGAGAGCTGCCAATTTGAAAAAATCACAGGTGATGATGCTTGTGGATATTATCCTCTTAGTGGGCTTCTCAAATGGGCCCAGTCTCTAAAATTTAAAGTGAAAGCAATAGATATAAGAAACTCTGGTGATACTGCTGGTGATAAAGATCAAGTAGTGGGATATGGAAGTTACATCGTTTATAAGTAACTTGGCCGTATTGGATGTACCTTCAATTTTCTTCAAAGAATCAAGACCTTCATATAAAGGATTTGTAGTTCACGGGCCGACAAAAGGTTGAGCTTCAGGTTTAGTTACGTGACGGCCCTTTTATCACGGCATAGTTTAGAGTTGTTTTGATGAGTTTTGTGATGTGGGTGTTTTTTAGTTGATATATGGTTTTGAGGATTGCTTTTACAAGGGGGAGGTTGGGAAGGAATTTCACTTCTGGAATTGCTGGCTTTGGTGATAGGTTTTATTAGGAAAAAGTGCTTGGGGGATAGTTTCGCCTTTTATTTTGAGTGAGAGAAATGGAAATGAGATTCTTTTTTAGGGGGTGTTATACTCCTTGAGAGCTGGCCTATTGATACTTCACAAAATCATTCAACGTCCATCACCAAATTTAAAGTCTAGTGGCGCTAGCAGTGCTTTATGGAGCCAGTATTTGGGTGATAAAACCATGGTAAGCTGCTGGAGCGCTTGGAGGTTAAAGGTGATGATTGAGAAAATGAGTGATGATAAATTATTAAAAAGTGTTCTATTAGAAGTTAAAAAAGAAAAGGATCAGCTCCATATTGTTCTACTCCACTTGAAAGAAATTTACAGAAGAAGATTGTTTACTGAGTACAACCGCAAAACACTTAATGAGTACTGTGTAACAGAGCTGGGTTATACTCGAGGAGAAGCATATTACCGGGTCACGGCCATGAAATTAATGGCAAACTCGGATCAAATTGAAAAGGCAATCCAAAAAGGAGAGCTCTCACTAACTGCTGCGGTTGTGGCCCACGATTATCTCACAAAGCAGCCTGATAAATCGGTGGCCAAAAAAGAGGAAGTTATTTCAAAAATAGTGGGAGTCCCCATATCAAAAGCAAAAGAGATTTTGTCTATAGCACCATCAAGGCCTTCGCATTCTCAACAAAAAGAGCTCGCCCCTAAACTAAAGGTCTCGAAAAAAGTCTTGGAACTTTTGAATGAGCTGCAAGATCTCACAGGAGAGGATCAGAGCAAATTACTTGAAGTGGCCCTTGAAAGTAAATTGAAACAAGTTAGGAAGTGTGAATTAAAAGCAATTCGAAGGCCTTCTCCAGTACAAAGTACAAGATCTCGGTATATTCCCCAAGTGATAAAAAGAAAAATTCGAAAAAGAGCAAGCTACACCTGCGAACATGTTAGCATGCACAGAGGAAGGTGCACCGAATCCAGAAACCTGGAATTTGATCACCACGCCGTCCCCTATTCAAAGGGAGGGAAAAATACATTAGATAATTTAAGACTTGTATGTAAGAACCACAATACCAGACAATTTGTTTTAGACTTTGGTGCTAAATCTTTAGAAAAAAATCACGCAGAAAAAAGAGCTCGTAAACAGATTTCCTGACCGATTCAACTCACGTTACAAAATGGTAGTATATGGTCTCAGGCCTTACAAGTAAGCTTACGAGCAGGGTCTAAAAACAAAGAGGCAATTGAAAATTGCGTGCTGCTGGGGTCAGCCCCCTTGAAGAAATAGACTGGAGTCTTGCAGACAAGATCCAATAAGCTTTTTAAAATAATGTTTAGCATTCTTTTGCACAGTTGTCCGTGTCAAACTAGATTGGAGCTAGGTTGGGATAACTATCAAGCCGAGTTTTAATTTTTTTAACTTCGTTATTCAACATCATCTTCACAAAAAATTTCTGCAGAAAAAGAGAAAATTTCAGTGTTACTATCTTTGTAGGCTTCCTCTGGAAGACCTGCCTTAATACATGTTTGTTTGAGAAGAGTTTCACGGTCCCAACCCCATTCAGTTGCTACTTGAGGTAACAAAAGGCCCTGGGCATCCCCTTGGATCATAATAAGTCCATGCACCCCTACTCGAATCTCATCAAGTGAGTGAACTCTTTGAAGCGGACCCATCACACTTATTTCGAATTTTAAAGTTTGAACCTCATCAAAGGTTACTGGGTTAAACCTGTTGTCCTTACATCCCGCCGAAATGGCATTTTCCATAATATTTTGATAGAGAGGGTCTTCAGATACAATGGTGCCCACACAACCTCTTAAAACATCGTCAGATGTTTTAAGTGTGACAAAACAGCCTCTGTCTTGAAATAAGACTGAGTTTGGCCCCACTTGCTTAATCAGCTCACCCTTATCCACCTGAGCAGGAATACCGTCCCTTAAATAACCCTTCAATGCCTCTGTCGCCAAATGGATGGCGACCTTTTTTGAGATTTCTTCCATCATTTTAGTATGGTATCACTACTCGTGAAAATGATACTAAAGAAATAAGTAATTTTTTGATAAATCTATCCAATCTCATGTCTAATATCACCTTCATGCTTCTGACAAAAAGAGTCCACTTTCCTAAGCAATGTGACTAATAGTTTAAAAACCATACGGCCAAATAAAAAAAATTGAGTTCACAAGCTGCTGTCTTCATTAAAAGTGTATCAAAAAAACAATGGCACTTAGATTGCACATTTAGTGCATGTAAGGTCACGATGGCCTTATACAGATGATGACCAAGGAATGGATCATACTTTTACTTTCTCAACTACTTTTATTGACCTTCTCCCTCACTCCCAAACCTCTTGGTAGTGAAACTCGTCAAACAGGAGTTGAATTGACAGACCTCAAAGTATTTTCCACAGCTCATGGCCAGTACATAAAAGCACAGATTGTGAATCACGATCAAAACCGACCAGAGTGTAATCCCCCAATCCAAATTGAGGTGGATTTTATGAAAGAAAATAAAAGAATTTATACTAAAAATGTCATCGTATTTGCTGAAAGTGAAGGCATGAGGGCGAAAAGTTCAAAACAAATTTCGTTCAACTTCTTTGACCCAGGCCATCCCAGAGAACTCCCCTATGGGAAGTATACACTTTATGCAAAATTGAAAAACCTTCCTTCTCTTTGTCCCAATATCAAACTGATTTCTAATTACAAAGTTTTCTCTTTTGTTCATAGGATTCATAGTGTTTCAGATTTTGGAGATTTAAAACTAGAAGGTGTTTTAATAAAAAGAACACCTGCAAATGCTGGAAGATACTTAAATATTGTGACAACAGTATCAAATATTGGAAACAAAATTTTCTATGCACGCAGGCTAACATTCAAACTTAAAATGACCAAAGAGGGTAATTACTTTGACTATCAAAAAATCGTCAACTTCCCACTAGGTGAACTCAAAACTTCCGCTAAAAAAGAATTTCAATTTAAAATTCCCCGCCCCTCACCAGGATTCTATGGTTTTATGACGGTTATGGAGATAAGAGATGTGGGATACCGAAAAGAAGCTAACCTTGAAAACAATATTTTTAACACCACACAGGTGGTAGCTAAACTTCCGCTTGACCAAAACCCAATTCCTTGAGAGAAAAAATTATGAGCTTTAATAGAAAAAAAGAATTCATATTAAATATTTTATCTTCAAATAGATCTATTTTTCAAAAAGAAGCAATTTTAGATGATTGGTTTAAAATTCAGCACTATCAGATTGAAAGTACTGTGTCCTCTGAAGACAAGGACTGCTATGGGGAGGCGCCTTTGGACCCAAGGGCCATTTATACCTCATACCTCGATTTTTTCAATATCGCCAAAAAGCTAGACTTTAATCAAGGTGGGTCTTTTGTAGACTTAGGTGCAGGAGTGGGTAGATCCAAGCTCTTGTACTCCTTTATCTACCCTCAACTTAAAGTTATTTGCATTGAGAAAATGCAAGGGAGACTAAAGGCCTGTGAAAAATCTCTTTCATATTTTGGATTAGATACAACAGGTCTAATATGTGGAGATTTAAATGAAATTGAAATCCCTGTAGCCGATTACTATTTTATCTACTTACCTGCAGGAAAAATGTTGAACCGAGTATTGGGAGAGCTGAAAAAAATTGCAAAGTCAAAACCATTCACATTGATCGCAATTGAATCCCATGGCGATTTATTTGATAAGTTAGAAAAATTCGCTCCATGGCTCACAAGGAAAGACTCTCACCTACAAACCGCACTTGAAAGACATAATAACAATATTCACTTTTATCAACCACTTGAATCCAAGGAGATGGATGTGTACCTAAAAGAAGAACAGGATGTTTTTAAAAAATTCATGGAAGTCCTTAAAGCAGAGGGGCGAATTCAGTTAACTGATATTCCAAAAGTTTACCGGCACAACTTTATCCTCTCCCTATCAGGTCGTAATGATATTGAACTGGTGATAAAAGACAGAAGTATCGGAGACAATGAAGACCATCTATGGCTTGCCTCGACAACTGATATTGAAACATCTCTTTTAAAAGATCATTACCACTCAAGATTCCCTTCAAGGGATTTTAGAGTAAAACAAATTTATAAAATTATTATGGCGCCACCTGAATTAAAACTCTGGAGAGGGCTTCGCTTTAGAGATGCTGAGTTTATGGACTTCGGCCTTGTAAGAAAAATTCTGATCTATCCTCATGTACAAATTGAATTCTCAAAAAAAGGAAGAGTTGATATTGGGAACCTAACTTCAAATATAAAAACAAAGTCTTTTTTCTCGGATTTATATTAGGGAAGATTTTTTTCCCAATAAGTTTTGAGAGGGATTGTGCATATATCACCTAATTGTGCCAAAACAACACTATCAACCCTTAGTGTTTTGGGAAAAGTCATATTCTCAAAAACTGAAACCATCTGTGATAGATTTCTGCTAATTCCCAACGTTAGGTGCGGATAAAAATTTTCATATGACTTAAATTGTGAAAAATTTTGAACATAGTGGTGACACTTAGGATGTACCACGTGGTCACAAAACTCGCCTTTTAAAACTTCGCTGTTTGAAGACAAAGCACTTGAACAATCCATCACCTGCCTATGAAGCTTAGATAGATAATCACCAGAATCGCAAACTTCAAGACATGGAGTGAAAACCCCTTTTTCTATTTCGCAGCTTCGTTCTACTCCAGATACTGTGAGCTCAGAAATCCCCTGCCAATCAATGTCAGCAAGTGATTTTTCTAGAACAGACAGTTTTGATGATTCTATAAAATCTTGCATCAAAGTGATATGCGGCCTGTGATTACCATCAAAGAGGAAGCTTGATTCAGATCCACCAGCGAGCGCTCGGTTTAGCTCAAATAGAAAAGATTCATCATTTATCTCGGGAATTAAGGCCACACAAGTGGCAATCCATTTTTTGTCAGAGTCCATATTCACAATGATACATATTTTGAGTGCTACTGAGAAGATCCTGCATTTGGGTCTTTGTGCTTATGTAAAATTGAGCCCATTTCTTTTTGAATTCTTTTAAACTCAGGGGACTCAGTATCAATTCCTTCAGCCGCATCATCAACACTCAGGCTTGCACTTTTTCGGTACTTGCTTTTCATCTTTTTAGAATTCAGAGCAGCCGATTTATTGACCTTCTTCCACTCTTCATCTGATACATTGCCAAGCCTACCCTTAGCACCTATTGCCTGCTCTTTGGTCAAGATACCTTTTTCAACAAATTGATCAATGAGGTTTGAAACCTGGCCCTTGTTAACGTCTTCACACAGAGCGCTAAAACAAAATATATTTAGAACTATAGCTATAAACAATTTCTTCATATCCCCACCTATTCAGAGTTTCATCTATTATATGATGAAATTTATCGGTTAATTCTAAAAAATAGTTTATAGGTTTGATTTTGAGGGGTTAGGAGGGAACTGCTGACACAGGCCCAAGGCCAAAAATGGAGGCAACCAGAGGCCTTAGGCCTCTGGGAAACTATCTACTCTTTAGTTGCTTCTGCTTCTGGAGCTGCTGGCTCTTCTTTTTTGGCAGCGACTACCGCTTTGATAAGTCCCGCGCCTAATAGGATTTTGACTTTTTCTTCTCCGCTGATCCATTTCTTGTTTGCAGATCTTACGCCGTAACGTCCACTTCGTTTTTTTAAGATTGTGTACTCGTTAGTTTGTTTTACAATTTCCATTCTTACTTTCCTTATCTAGTCTCTCCAATTTATTTGGACAGTATCTTTAATGCTCTAATGTAGGTTGGTATAAGGTTTTAAGATGAGCTTTTCCCTATGTCAATTTGGGTATATCAACGCAAAGCTTTCTACTGTTTAAATTTTTGGCCAACATGTTGCGCATATCGAAGCGATTAGAAGTAATACTAATAGATTATATAAGTATTGCTTTATTAGTTTTGTGTGAATACACTAGTTCAGAAATATTAAACATTACGCAACTACGGATTATTGATGAATTTAGCCTTTGTCCTTATTGTCCTGAAGTCTTTAACGCTGGGCGCTTACGCTAGCCCCCAAAGTGAATATTATGATTTTGATTCCATCAACACCCTTTCTGGTTATGAGTTAAAAAGTGCTCTCAAGCAAATTCTGAGACAAACTCATACCGCTAGGTCCTATGGATCTCTCAATCAAATATACTTAGAAAGTGATGTAGATAAAACATATGAAAATGATGGATCCATCGTTGATATGTACTCAGAAAATGCCAAGGCCCCCGACCAGTATAACTACTCCAAGAGATCACATCAGTGTGGTAACTATCGTAAAGAAGGTGACTGCGCCAATAGAGAGCATCTATTTCCCCAAAGTATTTTTAGAAAACAAAGTCCAATGAGATCTGATTTTTTCCATGTCTTTCCAACTGATGGCTATGTCAACAATAGAAGAGGACGACTTCCTTTTGGTGAAGTTGATAATCCAGAATGGGTGTCCGCTAATGGATCAAAAGTAGGGACCAATTGCAGCGGCCCATACCGTGGAAAAGTTTTTGAACCCATTGATGAATTTAAAGGTGATATTGCCAGGGCCTTATTGTATTTTGCCATTCGCTATGAAGACCGCGTCGCTAATTGGGAACACGATATGATCGATAACACTCGTGACCAAGTCTACAGCAAGTGGTTTCTCGATATCCTAATTAAGTGGCACAAAGCAGATCCAGTCAGTGCACACGAACTAAGAAGAAATGAAGTGGGTTTTACCTATCAAAATAATCGAAACCCTCTGATAGATTATCCCCAATGGGTTGATGCAATTTGGATTCAAGGCCAAAAGCAACAACGGAAAAGACAAGAAACCAGGCAAGGGCCTAAGCGCAAGCAACAAAATAGACAGCGCGGACGCAGATCTCAGAGAAGATAATTTCTATTCATCCCTATAAAGCAATCAGCATCTCTAATTCTTTCAAGACAATAGGTCTTTGAAATAATTACTGACAACTTCAGTAGCAAGGCCTCTGTGAGTCTCATCAAAAATCATGGAACTTGGCGTGTCCTCTAAATTAAGCTCAACTCGGTGACAACTACGAGAGGTCATAGAAACAAATCCAGCAGCTGGATATACCTGAGCAGATGTACCAATGGAAATGAATAGATCGCATTGTTTTAGGGCCTGGGATATTTTATCCATATGCAGAGGCATCTCTCCAAACCAAACAATATGAGGCCTGAGTCTCCCCACTTTTTCAGGAAAATCGGGATGAGATGTTTTCTCACCAAGGTCTTCGGTCCAATCATAAACTCTGCTTGTATCGAGGCATCTCGCTTTTAAAAGTTCTCCGTGCATGTGAAGGACATTTTGTGAGCCTGATCTTTCGTGAAGGTCATCTACATTTTGAGTCACAAGTAAAAAGTCGCCACAAAAATTCTTCTCAAACTCAGCAAGGGATTTATGGGCATTGTTGTAATCAACTTCATCACAGAGTAGCTGTCTTCTTCTTTGATTGTAAAAATCCCAAACCATTAGTGGGTCATTTTCAAATCCTACAGGCGAAGCAACCTCTTCAATGCGGTGACCTTCCCAAAGACCATCTGAACCACGAAAAGTTTTTAGACCTGATTCCTGGGAGATACCTGCCCCAGTCAAAACCACAATTTTCTTATACACAAGCTCTCTTTTGTTAAACGCTGAAAGTATTTATATCAAACCCCAAACCGAGCATCAATTTTCTCACCACTGTCTAGGAATATCCGAAACATGGATTGCTCAATTGACGCTGTTCCTCACTTGCCAAGCATGCATGACAAGTGAGAATATTTTGAAAATTTTAAACTTGGGAAAATACCATGATTAGTGTAATCAAAGCTCACCTCCTGCCTTTAATTATGATGCTAGGCCTCTTGTCATGTGCCAATGTTAAACAAATTGACCGAGGGATTCTTTCCAGAAGAATAATGAATCATATCTCCCACCCTGAAGAAGAAGTTTTCCTGCAAGAAGTTCAGGCCTATAGGGAAGGTGCAATTGGTGGATCTAAAGCAGTAGGAGGTGGGTGTGGTTGCAATTAATCCTGCCAAAAAATTTACCTTCTGGATACTAGTCTCCTCGTTTTTAATTAATCACAGTTTTTCTCAGGAGCTTTTAAAAGGCCAAACTAAAACCAAGCTTCTTCTCAATGCCTATACTCAAGATGGAAATGAAGGTAGCCAAATCTATGACAATTCTAATGATGAAGAGGTCGAGGTCATTGAGCCCATGCTCTTTATCGAACATCAAATTTCTGAGACTACGAACTTGAGTGGAAATTTTATTGTTGATGCCTTCAGCTCTGCATCCGACACTAAGCTCGATGGCAAAACGGGTACAAGTGGGGCCGGCATTGGTTGGCAGTCCCGCTACTCTGGAAGTTTAGGAATATCAAACGACCATCATCCATGGAAGTGGGGAGCAAGTCTCGGATATTCAGGTGAATGGGATTATCGTTCAAAAAATGTGGGTCTATTTGGAGAGAGATCTCTTGCAGAAGATAATTTTAAAATAGGCTTATCCTTAAATGCCTATTTCGACCAGACCAAGCTCTTTGATATTGATAAACAAAGTGCAATCACTTGGAAAGATAGAAATATCTATAGCGCGACACTTTCTCTTTCACAGCTTTTAACGGTTAAAGACTCCATCAGCGGAGGCTACACCTATGTTGTTCAAAAGGGCGCTCTTGAGAATATCTCAAATACAGTGCTGGCGTCTGGAAGCAGAACTGCTGAAATACTCCCCAATAAGAGAGCTAGACATTCACTTTTTACAACTTATGCCCATGCCTGGAGTTATGATTTAGCAAACCACATGGAGCTTATGTATTACAAAGATGATTGGGACCTATCGGCTTGGTCAGTGGGGCCGTCAATGCTTTTTAGTTTTTTAGACGACAAGGCCTTTTTGAAAGGAAGTTACCGCTTTTACTCGCAGAAGAAATCCAAGTACTTTGCCAAGTCATTTAATTCAGCACAAACGGCGATGACCTCTGACTCAGACCTGGGAGGCTTTCACTCCGATCGCTTTGGAGTTCACTTTAGCTATGATTTTAGTGAAAGTGTGTTCAATCAATTTTTTGAGCGCTTTGAATACACCCTTTCATACTTTCATTATGAAAGGTCTAACCAACTTCACTACGATCTTGTTCAAACCTCTCTAGGAGTTACCTTTTAATGGATCCAAGTATCTCATCTCAAAAAAAGTGCATGGGTGGAGTCTTTGAAATAAAGTGCTTCCCCCAACCCCACTTTTCAAAAGAGATGTGTTTCAAAATTTTTGAGAGCGCCTTTGATGAAGTAGAGCGAATCGAAAATCTATTAACTGAATTTAGGCCATCACCATTACAAAAAATCAACGAGTACTCGGGGATTCAATCTGTTTGCCTGCCACAAGAGGCCCTTTCATTAATTGAAACTTCTATAAGTTTTTCTGAACGCTCAGGTGGCATCTTTGATATGACCTATCCCACACTTGCACACCCTTTGAGGGAGTCTGCAAAACGAGGTGAAGTCTTATCAATAAAAGAAATCTCAAGGCTGTCTTCTATGATTGACTACCGCCTTGTAAAAATTGATTCTAAAAAAAGAGAAGTTTTTTTACCACAAAAAGAAATGAAGTTAGGGCTAGGAGGCATTGGAAAAGGTTACGCTGTTGATAGGGCCTTTAAGATTTTAGAAGATGCAGGACTGATAAATTTCTCGGTCAACGGCAGCGGTGATCTTAGAGTTCACTCCCACAAAGAAGCTCCCCGCAAGTGGCGCTTTGGTATTAGAAACCCTTTTCACAGTGATAGCGGTGCAGTTATGGGGCTACTAGAAATTGAGAGTGGGGCCATTTGCACCTCTGGAAATGATGTCAACACCTTTCAAAGTGAGTTAAAAGGCCACCACCACATACTCAACCCCAAAGAGCCTCTATTTGTAGGAGACTTTACTAGCGTCAGTGTATATGCCAGCACGGCGATGGAAGCCGACGTTCAGGCAACAATTTTGATGAACAAGAGAAAAGATTTAAGTTATGAATATGCTGAAAAAGAGGCACTTTTTTGTATCTGGCTTAAGCACGATGGAAGCGTTAAACTCTCACCAAGGGCCTTACAAGGGCTGGGAAAAAAGGTCAAACATAGTCATGAAAAAGCTAGCACTATTAGTCACACTTCTTTTTTGCCAAACTCTGCTCGCAAAAAAAGCAAACCACTATCCCCAATTAAAGGATTTCAAAACCGGCGCTGAACACGACCTATCACAGTACCGCGGTAAAAAAATCATTGTCTATAATTTTTGGGCCAGTTGGTGCACCTCATGCATTGGAGAGCTTCCTCAGCTAGTAGAGCTTCAAAAAAAATATGCAAATAAAGATATTGTCTTTTTTGGGATCAATGCGGGTGAGAGAAAAAAAGATATAAAGCGCTTTAACAGGCGCCATAAATTCCCTTATACCATTTTACTCGACCCTGATAAAAGTTTTTCAAAATCACTGGAAATTTTCAATCTGCCTAGAACTCTTGTCATTGGAAAAGATGGCTCCATGGTTTTCAGTGGAAACCGCCCCCCTGCTGAAATAAAAACCAAGTAATGAAAATCAATTATTTAATGTTCTATTTATAAGCTAATTTTAAGCCGCCGAAAAACCGCGTGAATCATTCAAGGAATGCTTATGGAATATGCGAAATGGTCATATCCCCACCTGCCGGGCAAGTCAGCTAAACCTCAAATATTTAAGGCAGATACCGAAAGGTAGGTACATAAAATTGTTGAAGGAGAATGTGTGCTCAGTAAGCTCATCAGGATAATTGGACTCTTTAGTATTATTGGCTTTTGCGCCTTTAGTGTAGCGGTTTTTAACTTGCAAAAAGAAATCATCCTTACTGATTTGATTGGAGATGGGGCAAAGTCATTTCTTAAATACCCATCTTTTTTTGAAGATAGATTTTATGATATCAGGATGAACTTAACAATTGACCGAAGCCAGGCAGATGATCGGCTGGTAATGGGTGCCATTGATGAAAAAACACTAAAAGAGCTCAACTCATGGCCTCTAGATAGAGTTCACTGGGCAAAGATCATAAGGAAATTAAAAAACTTTGGAGCAAAAGTTATCGCCTTTGATGTCATTTTTTCTGAACCTCAAAGGGCCTATGATGGAATTAGTCCCGACCTTGAAATGGCCAAGGCCATTGCAGAATTCCAAGCAGAGCAAGGAAAAAAAGTGATATTATCTTATTCTCTAACCTATCACGGACAAGAATACGACGAACTTGCCTTTAAAGAAGTTCCTCCTGAATTATATAATTTCATTATGGACGCTAATCAAGCTGGAAGTCTAGGAACATATCCAAGAAGAGTTCAATCAACCACATATCCTATCCCACAGCTCTTAAAAGCTGAACCTGGTCTTTCTTATATCGAAGGAACAGAAGATGTTGACGGAATTTTTAGAAGATACCCTCTTTTAGTCAATGTAGATGGTCTCTACTTCCCCTCATATTCACTATTATCTTATCAGTATTTTACTGGTGATGTGCCAAAGCTCAACGTTGACCCTGCAGGAAATGCAACCCTAAAAACAAAAACGGGACAACTCGACCTCAATTACTCTGGTGAGGCAAAAATAAGATGGGCAGGCGGTGTTGAAGTATTTCCCACTTTTAGCCTCGCCGATTTATACACAGCAAGAGATGATGACCCTGATTTTCATGAATTAGTTAAAGATAAACTGATCTTTATTGGCTCCACTTCATTTGGCGCTCACGATTTCAGGCATACACCAGTTGACCCCAAACTGCCTGGGGTTTACTTCCATATGAATATGGTGAAAATGCTTCTCGATGCAAAATTCTACCAGCCAAGAGACAAATCTCTTCTTTGGTCATGGGGTATTTTGATTTTGGGAACATTTATAATGATTATGGTCTCACTCCTTCACAACCCAGTACTCGATTTTTTTATTGTCCTTCTTTTTAGTGCAGGAATTTTTGCCACTGATGTATTTTACTTTCTTCCCGCGGGTTATCAGATCACACTATTTTTCTCACTACTTTCGGTGGTGGGGACCTATAGTTGGAATACATTTTTGAATTTCTACTTGGCATCAAAGGACAAGGCATTTTTAAAAAGTGCTTTCGGAAACTACATCTCTCCCGAGCTTATTGATGAGATGTATGCCAGTGGAAAAGCTCCAAGCCTAGGTGGAGATGTAGGAGTGAGAACTGCCTACTTCACTGACATCCAAGGATTTTCAACATTTTCTGAAAAATTGACAGCACCAAAATTAGTGGAGCTTCTCAATGAATACCTAACGGCCATGACAGATATATTGCTTGAGGAAAAAGGCACTCTGGATAAATATGAAGGGGACGCCATTATCGCTTTCTTTGGAGCTCCCCTTCCCCTGGAAGATCACGCTACCAGGGCCGTACGTGTTGCTGCAAGAATGCAGGCCTCACTTCTTAAGTTAAGAGAAAAATGGGTTTCAGAAGGTGATAAGTGGCCCGAAATCGTTCATGGCATGCGAATGAGAATTGGGGTTAATTCCGGTGAAATCGTTACTGGAAATATGGGCAGTACCCAGAGAATGAACTATACCATGATGGGAGACTCAGTGAATTTGGCGGCCAGGCTTGAAGAAGCGGCCAAACAATACGGGATATTCACTCAAGTTTCAAAAGCAACCAAAGAGCTATGTGAAGATATTTTTGAATGGCGTGAGCTAGATACTCTTAGGGTTGTTGGAAAGAGTGAACCCATTACAACATTCGAACTCCTTGCATTAAAGACAGAGATTGATGAGGTCACCCTTAATCTAAAAAATAGTTTTTCAGAGGCCTTGGAGCTTTATAAGTCTCAAAAATGGGACGAGGCCATAGCAGCTTTTCAAAAATCCCTTGAGTTTGAGTGGCTCAGGTTTCCGGCCCTCAAAGGTGTTAAAACCAACCCTTCAGAGATTTATATAAAAAGGGCCGAAGAATACAAGGAAAACCCTCCTGGAGATGACTGGGATGGAGTTTACACCCTAACTTCCAAGTAATAAGTTTTTCAGACAAAAGCTTTAAAAATTTCTAATTTTACCCAGGTCCATGGGTTTGCTATGGTGAAGTCAATCAAACAAGGAGGCTAAACCATGATTGAAGAACAAGTCAAAAAGGCCTATAGAGAAGGTTTATTTGAAAACCTTGAAGGCGCTGGAAAACCACTTGAAATAACCACTAACCCTCACCTACCAAAAGAGCTCACCACTTGCCTCAAAATGCTAAAAAATGCAGGCTATACTCCCCCAGAGATCACCCTTAAAAACAACATTACAAAACTCAGAGCAGAGCTTGAAAAAAACCAAAAAAATATGAGCGACCCTCAAATAAAAGAAATGAGGAAAAAGATTTGCCTACTCCAAACAGAGCTAGCAATAAAACTTGAGCACGCTATGAAGTTAGATTAAATGGTGAAAAATTTTAGCTAGAAGACTTCAGGCTTATGATTGTCACATTTTAGAAAGCTTTGTTCTGCGTAAACGGTTTTGTACTTTTTCCCATTTTTCTTAGATTCTTTAGTGGCCACAAATTTAATACCGCCAGGAATCCTTCGGGCCTGATATTTAATTTTTGATTTCACCCCAAGACGACTATCTAAGTAGCGGTACTTAACTAAGTTTCCATTCCTATCAATTTCGAGTCCGTTGAAGGCAAGCTTTCCTTTAGTAACTTTACTTCCAGGAAAAAGTCCCAGCTTCATAAAGTCCTTACTAGTTTTTCCTTCTCCAAAAACAACTTTGTAAAATGGCCAATTTTTGAATTTTCTATTTTTATATTGAGTCACTTTTAAGGCGCCATAATCACAATCGAGCACTGAAACTTCGGCCCGCAAAATGGGGGCAAAAGTGAGCAATAGCAATGTCAGAGCGCTCTTACGCAATTAGTATCCTTAGTGATAAACGACACATAGTTTTACCAAAATCTCCCCCCTATTTCAGTGATTTTGTAAATTTTTCGGCGAGATCTCGATTACTTATAAGTGATTTCAAGGTATTGGCCTTAGGAGTTATCCCATTTTGGGTAGTTTACATGGACTACTTCATACTCATGCTCTCCTGAAGGTGTTTTAACCAAAACGGTGTCACCTACTTCTTTTCCAATAACTGTAGTCCCAAGTGGAGATTTCCAGGAAATTTTTCCACGCTCAGCATCGATTTCATCGGCACCTACAATGATGATATTTTTTTCTTTTTCATCTTCGTCCATCAAAGCAACAGTGGCGCCAAATCTAATGACGCCATCTATGTGTTGTGTGTAGTCTACAACTTCTGCACTATTGATTCTGGTGTTTAAAAACCTCATCCTCCTATCAATTTCCCTCAGCCTCTTCTTGCCGTACTGATAGTCAGCATTTTCAGATCTATCCCCTAAGCTGGCCGCCCAAGTGACAACCTCTACCACTTTGGGTCTCTCCACACTTTGGAGCTCATGGTACTCATCTTTTAATAATTTGAGTCCTCCTAGAGAGATATAATTTTTGATTTGGTTTTTCTTCATGGGCCCATTTTATAACAACCAGGCTCTTGCCACAATAGGCCATGTGCCCTATATCCATTAATATGATAGAGACAAAAAAGTTAAGAAAATCTTTTAAATCCTTTAAAAAAGAACCTGGTGTCATGGGCTCTGTGAAATCGCTCTTCCATCGTGAATACATAACTAAAAATGCTGTTGAAGACTTCGACCTAAGTATTGAAACAGGCGAAATGGTGGCCTTATTAGGCCCCAATGGCGCTGGAAAAACGACCCTAATGAAAATGTTCACTGGAATTATTGTGCCATCTGATGGGGAAGTTTTAGTCGCGGGACACAAACCTTTTCTTCGTGAAAAACAGTTCAGAAAAAAGGTTGCCATAGTCATGGGTCAGAAATCCCAACTTTGGTGGGACCTTCCCGCCATGGACTCTTTTCTGCTGCTTCAAAAATATTACGAAATCCCGCCCAAGGCCTTTAAAAAAAGACTTGATCTCATGAATGACATACTCAGAGTAGGAGATCTCCTCCACGTTCACATGAGAAAAATGAGTCTTGGTGAAAGAATGAAGATGGAGCTGATCGCTTCTTTATTACATGCACCTGAAGTGATTTTTTTAGATGAGCCCACCATAGGCCTTGATGTTATGGCACAAGAAAATATTCGAAAATTTATCCACGACTATCATGCTGAAAATAAGGTCACGGTTGTTTTAACTTCTCATTACATGGCCGACGTTCAGGCCCTTTGTAAAAGGTTAGTCCTTATTTTTAATGGAATGAAAGGCTTTGATGGACCAATCGAAAAATTTGAAAAAATACTGGGACATGAAAAAATATTGAGTATTACATCCTCTGAGGCCATTGACCTTGATCATCCACTGCTAGCAAATTATTCACCAACATTTTCAAATAAATTTAGAACAGTAGAACTCAAAATACCTGAAGATCAGCTTTCAGAGATTGGCGCCCAAATTTTACAACAACTTCCTATAATCGATTTTAGCACTGAGAAACTTCCTATTGAAAGAGTGATGAAAACCTTGGTGGAGTGTCCAGATATCCTTTTAAAGGATCGCAGTGCACCCTAATATATCTAAATGGTGGCAGACCATTAAAATTTCTTGGTCAAAAACATTAACCTATCGGGTTAATTTCTTGATGCAAATTATTGGTCCCGCCCTGGTCTTCTTCTTTATCAAATATAATCTGTGGAATTCAATTTACGCAGGTGATGAGAGTACTGTCATTGCTGGCTACAGATTCCCTGAAATGATCACTTACCATGTGTGGACATTAGTAGTGGGACTTGTGGGAATTTCAAATAATAGTGCGGGGATTTCAGAAGAAATAAGGCTAGGCAAGATCTCAAGCTATCTAATCTACCCTTTCAATTTTTGGGAATTCCATACAGCAAGTTTTTTGGCCTTTGAAGTGATTCAATATTTAGTGGCAAGCATCACACTTGTCATCCTCTTCTATATTGGTGTGCTACCTGATGTTTCCGCCCTGCATACAGTACTTGGTTTTATCTTTTGTTTCTTTGTGGCATGCTTTTGGTTTTCGATGCAATTTATCGTAGGGCTTATTGCATTTTGGCTGAACGAAACCTGGTCCATTAGGATTATTTTAATCACCTTGACCTCTTTTTTATCGGGATACCTGATTCCCCTTGAGCTCTACCCTAGCTGGCTTACTGATATTTTGGCCTACACCCCTTTTCCCTACTTAAGCTTTTATCCCGTAAAAATATTCATGGGAGATACAACCCATTTCTTCTCAGGTCTAGCAATTCTCATTGGCTGGAGCTTCGTAAGTTTTTTTGTGGGAAGTCTTATTTTTAAAAAGGGAGTTCGGCTCTATACGGCGGCGGGAATGTGATGAAAAATAAAATTACCGCCACTATTTCACATTACCTAAGTGTCTACATGAGTTTTGCTTCAACTAGCTTTGCCAAAGCGATGGACTTTAGACTGAATTTCATTCTTCTGATTATTCTCGATATTTGCTTTTACTCAACCACGCTAGCATCTGTTGATATTCTCTACGACCACGTGACCACCATTGGCCCCTGGAAGAGAGACCAACTTATGTTCTTTCTCTCTTTCATGCTCTTTATTGACTACCTACATATGAGCCTCGTGAGTGAATCTTTTTGGCAGCTCTCATTTAAAGTACGAACAGGCGAGCTTGATTTTGAAATCTTAAAACCCATAAGCATTTTGTTTTCGGTATTTTTTAGATATGTCAGGCCCAGTGGAGTCCCACTTTTTTTTGTAACCTCAAGTATCCTCATTTATCACGGCCTAAAGGTTGAGTTGTCCCTATTCAATTGGATCATGCTACCTATACTAATCTTCTTATCCTTTACTCTACGAATCATTTTGGAGTTTGCCATTGCCACCGTCACCTTCTGGATGGTGGAAACCATCTCAATCAACTTTGTTAGAATGCAGCTGCAAAGCCTGGGAAGATGGCCTGATTTTGTCTACTCAAGCTACCCAAAAAGAATTTTCACAACAATTTTCCCTATCTTGATGGTGGGAAGCGCCCCTGCTCACTTTCTACTCGAAGGAAATTCATTTCGCTACATTTTCTACCTTCTCGCTTGCATCGTGATATTTTCATTTGTACTCAAGTATTTTTGGAAAAAAGGTCTTGATCAATACGATTCTGCTTCAAGTTAAATTTAAATTATCTATCATTGCGAGTGCATACAGATGAGCCTGAGACCTTAGTGGAATCAGTTGAGCTTGCATGCTATTCAAGGCGCTAAAATATTTAGTGGGATTTATCAGAGCTTGAGAGTGCCAGAAAAAGTTGATCAGATTGCTTTTTAAATTTCTACTGCGAAAAGACAATAAAGAATAAATCAAGGATAGCTGACTAAGCATTTGGCCCATAATCGCTAGGAAATAAGATGGGACATAGTAGCTGGGATATTACAAAACTTTAATTATTCATAATCTTTTTTTCTGGATAAGCCGAACACCCTGTGTGGTTTAAAAAAAACAAATACTATTGATCCTATCACTATGCCTGACTTTATCAATTCAGGCCGAAGATTTAGATTTAGGGCCTTATATTGAAAGGGCACATGTATTAGGCTTGGGACAATTCACACGGTTAAGATGCAAAATTCTTTACCAAGATAAATATGACTGTGAAGATCGATTAAATCATGTTCTAGGACTCCAGTCTCTGGCGATAGAGCTAGTAGATGGCATTCTAGAAGAAATTTATGCTTATAAGAAAAAACCTGAAGTTCGAGAGCATCGCAAACACAGAAAAAAATAAAAAAGATTGAAAAGCGTTATGAGTGCATAAAAAAAATGCTACCCAAAACAATGATACTTTGTGGCCATGACGGAGCCTGCAAAGGTTCTGTTAAGGCCACCCAACGCATTCCCCGTACTGCTAAGATACATTTATGTGATGAGTTATTTAAAAAAAAGGCCAATAAGGAATTTAAAATAGGGATCAAAAAACAAGCTGCCATCGTCATTCATGAAGTTTCTCATAGCTGTGGAACCCTTGACTTCGAATACAATCGATCACCCAGAAATCAATATGGACCATTTAATATTGCTAGTAATGCAGACAATTTTGAGTATTGGGCCGTCCATGGATTTTGCTTACCTGATCTCGATTGTAAGAATTCCAAAAAAGAATATTCTTTCAGTGCCGAAAAATTTCTTATGAAGACACTCAATTTGGAGGAGATGGTATCCTTTATAGAAAAGTTGAATGATCTACATGAGTTAAGTGATATTGAAGGTCTGTTTTAATCTGAATACTAAAAATCAGTGATAAAGTTATAACCGTTCCTCAGCAGTAACGCGCAAAATGGTTCTGTCGAATTGACCCTATTTTTTTTATATGTTCTACCGCGAACCCGGTTTGATTTTTTGTAAAGTATAGTCAGTTCAGTGGAACGATTTTTTGACACAACGTTGTAGCAGTTGGAGACCAAGAGATAAAGTTAAGGGGTGCTCGTAAGATTTCTAGCTCTGATTTATGTAAAGATCCATTTTTTCCTGTGAAAGTGCCACAATAGCAGCTCTCGTATTGCAGTTTGAGCATAACTGGCGCACGTTCCCAATCGTCGATTTACCACCCATGCTATATGGTATCTGGTGGTCAAAGTGCAGGTTGTATTTTGATCCACAATTTTCACACTTATTAGAAGATCTTATCATCACAGCTTTTTTTATAGCTGCCGATATGGTCCTAGAGTTTGTCATTGCTTTAGGTTTTCTAGACCCTATCTTCATTATTTTTTTCCGCATTAATTCTGCTGTAGAGTGAATGGCCCTTCCGATAATGTCCTCTGTTTTATAGATTCCACTATTAGAAAGTTACTCTTTAATAAAATGATAATCTTTTGCCGCTTGTCCCACCAAACTTAGGTGAATGCGAAGGGTTCCATTTGAATGCGAGTGTGTCTTAGATCTTGTAGCACGTTTCTTCCCGGTAAAATCATCCACCAACTCCCTTGTCTGAATTTGGGTTTTGCCTTTAATGCTCTCAAGAATCTCATTTTTCTTCTTGTTACTTTTAATATTTCCCACTAAATTTGAGACTTCTGCAAGGTTAGTAAGAGTCACCTGCTTGTTAGCGAGGGCCTTATCTGCACAAGGTATATGCCTTAGTGTTTTTGCAGCTAAAACTCTTCGACTTGTTTCGCTATCACTTTTGTTAAAGTTTTTGCGAATATATTTGAATAGTGAGCCTGTCTTATCATCACAGAAAAGTCTTCTTCTATTAACTTCATTTATGTGCCTAAGAAACTGGCGAGTACAGTATTCTTCTTTTTCATTCCACATTTTAGTGTCTGCAATAAGTCTTTCATCTGATAAATTTTGTAATGGCAAAGCAACCTCCCGAGGACAATAGCATACCATTTTAATCACATAAATTAAATGAAAAGATACAATTTCATCCTGAATGAAAAACTCTAAAAGACAATACAGTAAGCACTTTACAGTAATTCGAGTTCATCAATGAATGTCCTGGAACGTAGCTCACGCAACCTCTTTACCAAACGAAAAAAAATCTGAAAATTCCAAACTACCACTAGACTACATATTCAACCTTTCCATAAAAGCAACTACCACTACAATTAAACCCAGCTACAACTATACATCAATACATTACTCCATCGCTTAAAAAACTCCGCCTTGATAGTAGGCGCTCTCCAAACGCGTCTCCCACTACAAGACTTCCTAGCGCCGTGCCTAACAGCTCTCCAAATATGGAGATCCTTCAAGATTTCCTAGCGCCGTTAACAACAGCTCGTCAAAACAATTCATTCTTCTTAAACACTTCGTCTATCTGCGAAATCCCTACCCTTTTCTCCAATTAATACTTAGAAAATATTCCACCTTTTACTCCGTCAGGCGTCGACATAGTATCCTTCCTCCGAATAATTCATTAAGAAAACCGAGCCTTTTTTAATCTTACTTTTTGGATAATAGCAAAGTAAAAACATAAATTTGACGGGCCACCAATTTAGGTCCAAAATTTAACCCATGAAACAAATACTATTATTTCTAACTCCCTGGGTTCCCTTTATGGGAATATTACTATTAAGTATTTTTATATCTATCGGTGTCAGCAAGTTCTTTGCCTACCGAAAGAAAAAGTTCCCCATCAGGAATAGGCTTATCCCTCAACTGGCTCAACTATTTGTCGCCTTTTCTATCCTTATCACTCTCATTTTGAATTTACCTATTAATGAAACCACAAGGGGCCAGCTTTTAAGCCTTCTAGGAATTCTTCTAACTGCTGCCATTGCTCTTTCTTCCACAACATTTCTAGGAAATATCATGGCAGGCTTAATGCTTAAGGCATTAGGTAAAATAGTGGTAGGAGATTTCTTAAAAATTGAGGACAACTTTGGAAGAGTCACTGAGCAAGGACTGCTACATACTGAAATTCAAACAGAAGACCGTGACCTGACGACACTTCCCAATATCTACCTCGTCACAAATCCCGTAAAAGTAATAAGAAACTCCGGAACCCTTTTGGCAGTAGAGCTATCCCTTGGCTATGATGTGCACCATCAATCAATTGAAAAGGCCTTAATCGAAGCAGCCGAAAAAACCTCTCTAAAAGACCCCTTTGTCCAAATTAAGGAACTTCTCGATCACGCCGTTGTCTATAAAGCATTTGGATTTCTAGAGGATATAAAAATTCTTCTTACAAAAAGAAGTGAGTTCAGATCCAATATACTCGACGCACTCCATACCCACCGGATCGAAATTGTCTCCCCTAATTTCATGAACCAAAGAGTCTACGACTCGCAAAAAGAATTTATCCCTCAAATTAAAACTAAAAAGAAAAAAGTCGTAGAAGTTGTCGCCGAAGAATTAATGTTCGATAAAGCAGACGAAGCTGTTTCCACTGAAAAACTAAAAGAACAACTCAAAAAGCTTACTAGTGAAATCGAAGAACTAGAAAATTCCAGTGACGATAAAGACGCGGAAAGCTCAAAAAATGAAATCCAGGCCAGAATTGATTACCTTAAAAAAAGATGCGAAAGAATCACGGCCCTTTTAGAAGAATAAAGTCATCATTCTGGGAATCTCAAAGATTTTAGAGGTAAGTCACTTTAAGTAATTCAAAAGGAATTTGATTTGTTTGAAAAAATCGGATCCACCTTTTTTGTCCAGGCCTTAAAGTATCTCCAGGTCCTTTCACTTCACATAATTTGTACTGCTTTAATTTAGGATCATAGAGAAAAAGATCAGGAAAACCCGATTTGGCGTCTCTTAAATCAAAGGCCATGGCCTCAAAAATGGCAGCAAACTGAGAAGATTTAACTTTAGAAAGAACAAGCTTTAACTCAGTTAACCCAACTTTTTTCCAAGACACGAGATAGTTGGCAGTCCACTTCTTTTCTCTATAAGTCTGTAATAGCTCTTCTTTCCAGCTCTCTCTACTCCTAACTGAGTCTATGCGTTTTTTGATTTCACTACCTCTTCTCAAATGGAATTCAGGCCAAAATAAATCTTTTGGTCCCCGTTGAAAAGGATGAAAAAAGACTTGATCCATTGGTTTAAAGATTATGTCCCAAAAGCATAAGCCAAATAATGAAAGCCATAAATAGTTTTCGCTATATATGCCTTTGACTTTTTTCTTGGAGAAATAATCCAAGGCCAATTGCTCAATTTTCTTTTGCGGGTTTTTGGCAATTTTTATCTCACTAATTGGGCACTGAAATATTTCAATCTTTTCAAAGGGACGATCGAGCTCTTTTAGTATCTTTTGCTTGAACTTAGTTGCAAATTCTACCTCAGAATAATTAAGTGGAGATTTTTCAATTCCCTCGCATGTACGTAGAGCTTGTTTATAATCTTCCATTTTAAAAAGGGTTCGGACCATGCGCTCTGATGCTGGGGGGACTAGTGAAAGCTTGTAATATTTAATTGCCTTTTTGTGCTCACCCATTTTCTCAAGGTATTCAGCTCCTCTTAAATTAAGTTTGGCCCTCTTTGTCTTTAAGTGTGCCTTAGTGAGACTTAGCTGGTTTACTGCCTTAAGAATCGATAATACTAAAGAAGTATCTTCCATTTCCCTTGCTTCCCACAATTCATATTGGTAACCAATTAAATCATAGAGCCTATCTGCAACAACGCGTGTTTTAAAGAGCCTATCCTCTGTCCTGATTTCATAAGGCTCGTACTTTAAAACACCTATGTCTTCTAGAATAAAATCACTTAAGCTTTGCTCCAAGTTTCCAAAAAAGAGAAGATGGAAAAATTCGTTTTCACAAATATAGCTAGTCCACAAAAAATGATCCATCTTTATTAAATCAGCAACCACATTTTGGTTTTCTAGGGACTTTAAGACTAGGAGGTCACGAGGATCATTTGATTTAATGGTGTTTCCCAGATGTGCTTTTGCTACTGAGTAAATTTCTTTTTTTGTAAAAACACTTATTAAATCTAATTCATCAATATCTTCATTCTCTAGAAGACCACATTTAACTAACTCTCCTGCACATTTTTCAATTTCTGCAATCTCTGGGTAGTTGAGTTTGCTTATTCTAAAAATAGGTCCTTTTCTTGAAATTAACCTAACATACAGCATTTGAGAGTTCTTAGAACACTCAGAGAACAGTGACAAAAATTTCAGTTCATTTTTTTTTAAGATCTTGTGATATTTTTTTTCACAAAATTGAGTAAAAATAGATAGTTTTTTAAATAATAATCAGATGACAATGAAACCGCGATTGGTTTATCCATCAAAATTTACATTTTCCAAACTTACAATCGCCTGGCAAATGGCAATCTGAATCAAAGCTACAATTTCTTCCTGAGATCCTACACGTTCCTTTAAAGCAATCATCTTTAATAGTGCATTCATGGTTAAAGGTGCAGGCCTTTTTGTATTTATTAGTGTGAAGCCTGCGATAGAGTTCAATTTCTTTGGCCTTTAGCCTTCTCTCTCTCACCTCAAGCTGTCGTTGCTTCTTTCTAAGTTTTTGCTCTTTTCTGCCAAAAAGGTACCCTTTCAGAAAATCCTGCTCAGTTTCCTTGGGACAAACTCCAAAATACTTGCGCCCACTATTGCCGTAGCGAAGTCCGCTGTCATAGGTACAAAACTTTTTTAATCCTTTTTGACGACCAATGAAGTATTCGCCGCTATCCGCTTCCACTTCAACGGTTTCACATTTCTCTTTAAATTTTTCAAAGGCACCTGCTCCCCTTCCCTCTTCACCGTGCATATTCCCTAGATGCCTCCAGGAGAGCTGCTGACATTTCTGCTCTACATTGCTGGCGCATGAATAGATGAGTATGGTGGTCAAAATGGAAAATAAGAGTAATAAGGGCCTGATCATCCACCCATTTTAAATAGTTTTAAGGAAGCGGTCTAACATTTTCTTTTTTGGAAAGCAGCGCGTTTCATTCCAACACTGAGAGGCACTATGGATAAGCTTCCCTTTTTTGAAGATTTCCACCCGAAAAGGTCTTTTCAGAATTTGGGTATGAACGTAATTAGCAAAGGCATCTGCCCAATCTTCGAATGGGTTTTGCATAGAATAAAGAGTTGGAAAGGGAGTGACTTTCATGGATTTATAGACCACCTCAATAAGTTTAGCAGAAAGTTTTTTTCCACGGTAAAAACCCACATTCGCCTCTTTTTGAAATTCATCTTTTAGCTGGTATCGATCTTTTTCAACATTCGTAGTCCAACTCAAACGAGTAAATGGAAAGCTGGTAGTTGAGTTAGTAAAGTATTTGGGATGAGACCACCAAGAGGGGTGAAATCCTCTCCCCACAGAAATCAGGTGTCCAAGTTCATGGATCAGGATGTAGCGAATTGCACTTGTAGTATTATTGTCTTGGTCCTTTTCCAGCTTTACTTTGAATCGATATTCTCCCAAAGTGTCTTCAAAGGGTAGAGATTCTTTCCAACTAGCGAAGTCATTTGCCGATTTACCTACAATTTTACTCCAATCAAGCACAATAAAACCGCCCATAGGTCTTCCTCGGGCGTTTTGGACGTATTCTGCAAATCCTGTTGTTTGGAGCCCCTTAACTAAAAAAATGCCCAAAAACTTTCCTCTTACAAGGTCTTTTACCTTGGTGGGGATCTGCTCAAAGGCCTTTAATACCAATTTGTACCCAGGGGAGCTTATGGGAATGCTTTTAATTTTATCAGTATGTCCATTTAGTCTTGAGTAAGAGTTAAGATATTCAATCATCGCCGTGCCCGCAGGCCTTACCAATTGATCACTTTGTTGACTGGGAAGATCCCAGAATCTAATTTGCCTAATGGGATGAGAAAATACTTTTATAGGTTTTTTGGGAATTGCCAGTAGCGAATACGTGTGTAGAAAACAAATGGTGAATAAAATAAATTTCATCATCAAATCATGATCCTTACAAAGGTTCCAAAAAAGCTCTACACGCGTATTCCATATTACTCTATATGGCCCGCACTCGTGGATTCCAGTGTCCTGGTTGTAAATTTTTCATATTTTTACTGCTTTAAAATAGCGTGCACATTAGTATTAATGAAATCATTTGCTTGTTTTTTACAGGCCGGAAAAGCCTCAATATGTGGTCTCAGTGCCTTATTTGCTTTAACACAGGCATTTAAATAGGAGCTAAAGGCCAAATAGATAGTGGCATCAAGACTTACACTTTCATTTTGGATTGAACGCGCGGAATTTATTCCAAAGAAACCTTGTGGATTCTTAGAAGTGGCCACAAGAAAAAGAGTCATCACAATCAGTACCGAGATTGCTAAATATCTAAAATATCTATAATTTTTGAGTGTTTGGTCCATCATTGTCTCTCTCAAGAGAGAACTTACAACAAAGCCCGACAGGGTTGTAGTATTTTGAAGTATTTATACGCAGTATTAATAGCTTCCAGCTCTATTTCCAAAAAAGCTCATCAATTAGAACACCATTCGCCATAGAAACTTTAAGGGTTTGCATTTTTTCAATACCAAGTGCTTTCATAAAGCCAAGTACTAAAATTGGATTAGTAACTGATTCATCAACAAATTTACCTCCGCCTAACTCTTCATCACTTTTGCCAAGCTTGCGGGCAATAGAGCGCTCTAGCTCCCCAGCCGTAAAACTGCATCCTTTTTTCTTTCCAGGAATATTGCTGCAGGTATTGTAGTAAATCACACCGCCTATCCCCAAAACCTTTTTTTGGGCCACACTTTTTTGAATACTTTTTTGAACACTTCTCTTTGCCAGATCCACAACCTTACCAAGTGCCACGCTATATTCTTTTTTAGATACAGGATTGGGTGAATTTGAACTGCCTTTTTTCTGCACCTGAGTAGTCATTAAATTTTTCATAGGCACTGATGCCAAATGTCCCAAATAAGTAGAAAGCTGAGGGCCTTGTGCTCCATCTGAGTTTGCGCTACTTATTTGCATTGAGCCTCCGCCAATATCCCAAACAAGAAAGTCAGAAGGCCTTCCGCCGGCAAGGGAGCTGGCCGCTTTTAGACCAAAAGCTGCCTCTTGCTCTTGAGAGATAACATGAAATTTGAGAGAGGTTTCACTGATAATTTTTTCGACATATTCGTCACTATTTATAGCTGTTCTAAAAGCAGAGGTTGCAATGGCCACAACAGGAACACCATTATCAAGCTTACTTAAAAATTCTTTGAGGGTCTTAATTCCCATTTTTTGGACCTCTTCATCAAAGAAGTTATTATTTTTTGCCAGTGAGTCAGCGTGGGGAACACGTTTTTTTTCAAATTTTTGAATTTTAACAATCCGTCCATTGCATTTATCAACAATGGCCTGTGCAAATTTAGTAGTCCCAGAACCCACATCAATGGCGGCACGAGTGACATGACAGGGATTTTTCGCATAACTAGAAAAAGCTAAAACCCAAATTGTAGTGGCAAGTATGCAATATCTCATTATTAATCCCTCATTGTCGTCTGCGAAAATTTCTAACACGCGCGCGTTGTGATTTTTTAAAAAAGACGGGTTTTTGAAAAAATGATAATGACCCCAAGCGTCAATATGGACAAAAAGCTCGGCTCCCCCAAGGTCACAGTGAGCATGCCGCTAATTTGATTGTTAATACAAGATGGTGCTACTATACCGCCCATCTATAAATCATAAGGAGTCTTATTTTGAATAAACGCATGAATGTGTTAATAGAAATTAGCGGCGATTTTCCAGCAGAAAAGGCCCTCAGAAAGTTTAAAAGAAAGTGTGAAAACTTTGGGGTCCTAAAAGAATACAAAAAAAGAAAAGACTACAAAAAGCCAAGCGTTAGAAAAAAAGAAAAGCTTGAGCAAGCTGAAAAAAGAAGAATCAAAACTATCAAAAAGAACTCTAGAACCTCGAGATACTAGTAGCTCTAAGCCAAAAATGTAGGGGCCAGTTTAAAGTTATTTTAATCTCAGTAGGTGCAGTTTGCTCTGATAACTTTTGAACTACTTGCGCCTCCCCTTCACTGGCCGATTCGCTTCCCGCAACTTGTTTTCCGATTGTCCATGAATCACATCTTTTATAAAAGCTTCGGCCTTGTCGTCTGTAATGTTTGGGCATAATTTCCTCCGTTGGTGCGGTGGCAGTATAGGCCCTAAACAAAGCTCAGCTAAATTTCTAGAAAAGTTTACCAGGTGCTAGATCTTTAAAATTTCAACACTTTTGAAACACTCATGCGAATACTATGACAGCTCCAGTCCATAAAACCGCTGCCAGAACAGCTGCCACTGTTGCCTGAGGGATTTGGGTCTTCACATGATCCATCAAATCACACCCACAGCACATGGAAGACAGTACTGTGGTATCCGAAATGGGGGAGCATTGATCCCCAAAAACAGAGCCGTCCATGACAGCAGCAAAGCAAATTGTCATATAAAACTCTGGATGCGCAAGCCCTTGTGAGTTTGCAATGGCCCAAGATAATGGCATTGCCAGCGGGAAGGCCATGGCATAAGTCCCCCAGCTGGTCCCGGTAGAGAAAGCAATGATTATGGTGAGAATTTGTAAAATAACAGGAAGGGACCAGTAAGGAAGGGTTGGGCCCAAC
Source organism: Bacteriovoracaceae bacterium (assembly GCA_018649885.1). Taxonomy (GTDB): domain Bacteria; phylum Bdellovibrionota; class Bacteriovoracia; order Bacteriovoracales; family Bacteriovoracaceae; genus JABIHA01. The sequence continues at coordinate 59,806 of JABIHA010000035.1, read as the reverse complement.
ATCTCAACCAGGTAGTCTCCTCCCCCAGTTTGCTTTGAAATAGAGCCTAAGGTAATGGCCAAAAGAAGAATCACCGCCCCAAGGCTCACCCCTTTGATTCCATCAATCACACCATCAACTAGATCTTTGATGCCCATGCCTCGAATCAAAGCGAGAACAAATCCACAGCTTAAACTAAGTCCAAAGGCCCACCTAACCTGAGGTGATCCACTTTTAATAAAAGTACCTATGGCCACAGCTATCAAAACTAAAAGTGGCAAAAAGAAATCGATGATATGAGGCTTGTAGTGGTCAGGGATACTCTCAGTTTCTAATTCTTTTGCACTTAGTGGCTCCGCATCGGGGTGGTCAAGAAGGCCAGTTGTTCGCGCTCTTTTTATGGCCTCTTTCATTTGTTTACCCAGAAAAGGTGCCTTATCGATACTTAATAAAAAAGTCCCAAGCACAGCAAAGATTGCGTAAAAACAAAAAGGAACGCTTTTGAAGAAAAATGTTAAACGATCTGCTTCAGTTGAAAGCCATGCTACTCCTGAAACAAAAATAAAACTTTGAATGTAGCCAGGCCATGCGTTGAATGCCAATTGAGAAGCAATGGGAGAAGCTGTTGAGTCTACAATATAGGCGAGCTCTTCGTGACTAATTCTCTCTTTGTCAGCAATGGGCTTAACGGTTGTGCCAACCAAAACAGTTGATACAGTTCCCCCTTGAAAAAAGATAATTCCTAAGGCCCAGGCGACCAGCTTTGCAGATCTTGGACCCTTAACGAAGTGAACAGTCATAAATTCAGCAAAGGCCTTAGCGGCTCCCGTTTTTGCCCATACTCCCATAATTCCACCGAGGAGTATTAGGTACAAAAGAAGGATTGAGGCTGCTCCCTTGGTCATGAATGTAGGAATAAAAACTTCTTCAGTAATATCGTATAGACCCAACATAAATGCGCCCGAGAAGATACCACCGAGAAGGGAAACCACCGGCTCCTTTGTAAGCCAGCAAAGCAAAACTGCCACAAGAGCAGGAAGAAGGGAGAAGAAATTAAAATGCTTTTTTAACGCTAATTTAAAATAGCTTTTTCCCTCATCATTTTGGATATAAATGAATTCCTCTTTAACATTCTTTTCCTGAAGAATTTTTCCAACAGATTGACTAAAGCTGTCTGGGTTTAAGCTCGAAAGCTTCTGTTCCATGGCCGTAAAATAGCTGGGCTCCCCCTTATAGGTATAATGGAGACCTCTAGAATCCTCTTTTACATCCAAAGAGATTTTCTCCACCCGGAAGACTGGATCTTGGGTCATTCCCACCCAAAGTGCCAATAATAGAGAGCCAATAAAAATGATCGATGTCGTAAATTTGATAGGTAGTTTCATAACTATCTATTATGTGGTGACTTGATGCCGAGGTCTAGGCGGCAGAGAAGAAACACATGAAATGGAAATTTTACAATTTGGCATCATTTAATGGCGCACTGCGTGGTTTTTGGCTAGATTTAGGTTACTATTAAAATACCTGAGAAAGGCGCTCTCATAGCCACATCGGCCGGCCTTTCAACTTAGCATAAAGGAACTATAATGATTTTAGCTGAACTGATCAAAATATATAGGGATGAAATTATGAAAGCTTTAGTTGTTACATTTAGTTGTTTGCTCATCATCAGTGCTGCACTTTCGGAAACTGTCGTCGATGGAATCAAACTTGGTGATAAGAAAACTGAAAAAGGTGTGGTTCTAGAAAGTGGTAAAAAAGGCGACGTCAGAATTTATCGCGCTGAAATCAACAAAGAAATAGAAGGCCCCATGAGTGAGGTCATGACAAAGATCACAAATTTTGAAGAAAAATGTAATAACAAATATAAAAGAAGAAGAAAGGATCTCGACAGAAAATTTGAATGTCCCTATAAAAATCAAAACCTAGTTGAATCATTTGTTATAAGAGATATTAAAAAGGTCTATAAAGCAGAAAAATATGAAACTGATAGATGGGTTATTAAAAGAAGGGTTTATAAAAGAGGAACCTATGTTCACAATGACCTTTTAACAATTAAAAGATTTGAAAATGCTAAGAAACAAAAAACAGTTGAAATCAAACACATTATGATTCCAGAAGAAGAAGCTAAGAAATATATAGATAACCCAGCTGATAATAATGAGCCTTTTGACTTTATTACAGGAACATATACTTTAACTGAAATAGCTCCTGGAGAAACACTGGTTAATTATGTTTACCTTTCAAAAACAGATCACTTTCTACTCAACAAAGATATCGCTGTTGGCCAAGTCTATAGCTCTATGGCCAGTGGAACCTCTCTGGCGATTGACACAATTGTTGTAGGAATGGAAGATATCAAAAAAGCTAAGAGCAAAACAGCAAAGAATGATCAAAAGATTGTGCTTAATAGATAACTAAATCTATCCATCATGACTTTCCAGACAAGAAATGCAACTACTACTATAAGGTACTGCGCGGAGCCTCTTCATAGGAATTGGCTCAGCGCACTCAGAACATATTCCAAAATCTTCCAACTCGACTCGATTTAGAGCACCTTCAAGAGAGCGAAGTCTCAATTCTGCCTTTCTGAGTGAAGCATCAAATACACTTTTTTCTGAAATGGCCTCCATTCGAGAGAGTCTACCAATGGCATTATCGGGTGAAACAGGCTGAGTGTTCTTTTTCAAAGATTCGATATTGTCGTGCTCATCCTCAATAGACTTTTCAATGAGGATTTTGAATTTTTTTCTTTCATTTTCTTCCATAGATAAATAGTTAGATATTCCATCCACTCAGTCAATATAATTTAAACTAAGCAGATTTCTTCTTGCGCTTAGACAGTTGAAAAAATAACTCGCCTGATATTTTACTAAGTGGGAGCACCTTCTCAGCTGCTCCTAGCTTAATGGCCTCTTTAGGCATTCCAAAAACAACACAACTGTCCTTATCTTGAGCAATAGTGTAGACTCCCAAATTTTTTAGGTGGAGAAGCCCTTTAGCACCATCGGCCCCCATGCCAGTAAGGATACAGCCGGCCATCCTCTTTCTGACTTTTTGGGTAATCGAAAAAAAGAGATAATCCACAGATGGTTTGTGCCTATTTACCTCAGCATCATCATTAATTTCAATGATAAATTTTCTTCTCTTTTCGACAACTTTCATCTGCTTTCCGCCTGGTGCTAGTAGTACTTGGTTGGGTAATAACTCTTCACCTCCACATGCCTCTTTCACTAAAAAGGGTGTTTGCTGATTGAGCCTCTCAGCAAAAGATGTTGAGAACCCTTCAGGAATATGGAGCACCATAAGTGTAGGAGGAATATTGGGAGGAAAAGAGCAAATTAACTCAGTTAAAGCAATTGTCCCTCCGGTGGAAGCACCTATCAGTATTAATGAATTTTTTAGATCAATTTGTCCACTTTCGGCAAAATGTCTGTGCCCTTTTTTCGGAATATTGGCAAGTTTCACCTCACTCTTTCCGGCCGTATATAAAAGCTCAGTCAGCTCTTCCTTAACTTGGTTAATCTTATCAAAGGAAGGTTTCTCATAATAACTAAACGCACCCAATTCAAGTGATTTTAAAACAAGCTCACTTTCACTCTTTTTAAGTGAAGAGACCATAATTGTTGGAATTTTGTACTTGGGAACAATGACTTGCTCTAAAAATTCAACACCATTTAATCCCGGCATTTGAATGTCGAGAGTAATAACATCTGGCCGATTTTTACCAATCTCTATTTCGGCCATGGCCGCATCACAGGCCACACCGGAAACTTCTAAGCGAGGGTCCTCACTAATTATCTTTTTCAGTAACTTTTGAATAGTTCTTGAATCATCGACAATAAGAACCTTCGTTTTGGCCCTCGCCTTTTCCTTTTTTTCCCTAGTTCTTATTTCACCTGTTGTTGGATAAAACTTTATATCAACGCTGCAACTTCCCCCTGTTGAGTTGGCGACAACTTTCAGATTGTAACGCTTTAAAACCTCAATTGTTGAATTGATATTATCTTGTGAAGGGTGAAACTCTGTAAATCGAAGGGAGTCACACCCTCCTACAATTTTTGCTTCAAGAGCTTCAGGTCTTGACCCACCATCTTTAAATTCTCTAAGAAGGGCCTTAATCAAAAACTCTGCCGTTTTATGATCCTTCTCAGCACTTGAGCTGCCAAGTGAGATATGGCATATCCCTCCATATTTTTTTTCAGTGTCAAAAATTGAAACTACCACACATGAAGAAACACTTGTGTATATATAGATCTCCTCACTACTAAAGTAGAATTCATTTTCTTTTAAATAGATTTCTTTTAATAAATCACTCATGTCTTTTTATAAATTGATGATCCCATATAGGTTAATTCCTTAGGAACACTTTCTAGATGCTCTGAATGGCCAAGAATAAGAAGGCCTCCACTTTTTAAATGAGCACACACTTTTTTAATTACAATATCAATAGTCTTACGATCAAAGTAAATCAGAACATTTCTGACTAAAATGACATCAAACTCTACATTGAGCATAGAATGAGGGTCCACAAGGTTGTGGTACCTAAATTTAATATTACTCGCTAAATTCTTTGAGATTAAGTACTTCCCCGCATTTGATCCCTCGCCTTTTAAAAAATACCTTTGAACCATCTCGGTAGGAACTTCCCCTTCAACTTCAATGCCGGGATAAACTCCTCTTTGTGAATGGTTTATCACATTGGTATTGATGTCTGTTCCCAGAATTTTGTAATTTAAATTGTGCTGTAAGCTTCTTTTACAAATTTCATCATCAAGGAGCATTGCCATACTATAGGCCTCATGCCCACGAGATGAAGCTGCGGACCAAATGAAAACTGTTTTTTCCTTATCGTGGAAATCTTTGAATCTTTCTGGGATATATTCTTTTTTTAAATAATCAAAATGAGGCAATTCTCTGAAGAAATGAGTTTTATTGGTGGTGATTAAATTAATTAAAACTTGCTTTTCATTTTCATCGATGCCACTTTCAAGATAGCTTATATACTCCCTCCAACTATTAAGACCAAGTTGGCCAAGCCTCCTGGAAAGCCTCGACTCCAACAAATTCTCCTTGCCGGTCACAAGCTTTACGCCCGTTATTTCAACGATATATTTGGATAGATCTCTAAATTCCCTTTCTAAAATTGGGGGAATATCTTTAGAGGGTTTTACTAGAGCTTTTCCCATTCATCATCCTGGCCTGTGCTCTCACTTTTACCGCCATCAAGATTTAGAGAACTTCCACCGACTACTTTTATACCATCATGTTGGTGCTTTTCTTCTGGTCGCTTTAAATCTAGGTGAACAACATTATTTTGTACTTGGCTCACAGGTTGAGACTGCACAGCTACTTGAGAATGCCTTCCACCGAAGATAATTGTGGACAAATTCGCCATCAGACCTCTCAAATTACCTGCTTGCTGATCAAGTTCGTGCCCTTGGTTTGAAGCTGACCTGGCAAGCTCAGCCGTCATCTGAGTCGCTTGATCAAGTTGAGAGATGGCCTCATTGACCTGTGAAATACCAGTGGACTGATCCTTTGAGGCAACAACAATTTTGTCGCTACTTTCAAGGATTGTCCCCGATTTATCTGAAATATCGTCAAGTACTGTGGATAGATCAGAAACCTTTCCATTCCCCTCTTCAACTCTATCTTTATTTGATGCTGAAATTTCTTCAACCTTTTTAACACTCTCTTTAACCATCGCAGAAATCTCTCCAGCGGCCTTTCCACTTACTTGTGCCAGATTACTTACTTCTTGGGCCACCACTGAGAAACCTCTTCCATGCTCCCCAGCTCTTTCAGCTTCCACCGAAGCATTAAATGAGAGGATTTTTGTTTGAAAAACAATGTCATCGATAATTTTTGTCTTATCACCAATTTCTTCAATGACCTTAACAAGAGTCTGAATATCATTATTACTTTGATTAATTTTGCTCATAGATCCCACAAGAGACTCAACAGTAAATTTAGCAGAATCAGAAACTTCTTTCATCTGTGTGGCCAAATCTCTTGAACTTTCAGCTTGTCCCACATTATTTTTTACCATGGCGGAAAGCTCTTCCAGTGATGAAGCAGTCTCTTCCAAAGACGTGGCCTGTTCTGTGGCCGTTTCGGAAAGACTATTTGATGACTCTGAGGAGGAGCTAGATGAAACAGTCACTTCTGAAGCCACATTTGATAAAAGCTCCATTGAATTATTCAAAGGCCCCAAAACCCATTTTCTGAAATAAACAAGCGCAAAAACGATAAGGATGGCCATAAATCCAACTGTGGCCCACAAAACTTTTACTTTTTTATCATTTCCAGCAAGCTGAGTATTTAACTCATGAGCAGGTTTGAGAGATGCTGCATTTGACACAGCTAGTATGGAATTAATCGCTTCTGTAGACTTTTTAATCCAGTCCCCTGCGCTTAATGAGTACCCACTATTTTCCCACTCAAAGCCTTCTTTAAATACCTGGGATTTCAGTTTACTGAAATTTACTAGAAATTTATTCTCCATTACCTCAATGCTTTCAATTAACTTAGGGTCAATACTTTTTTGAGTTTTAACCTTCATCACTTCATTTAAATTATTGACACTGAGATACCAATACTGCTCCACTTTACTTAATGTCGCTTGATTAAGTCTTTTGCCTCCAGAAATATGCCCACCCATAATGGCCCTTATTCGACCTGAATATTCTCCAGCTTCCCATATCCTCTGTTTTAGAGTGACATTGAGAAAAGCTGAATTAGCACTTGCAAGATCTGAGTGAAATCCTGCATTTCTAAGATCAGTTTGTGCAAAAATATATGCTGTTGACTGAGCAATCCAGGCCTTAGGAGTTAATCCTACTTTTTCTCCCCTGACATATCTATCAATCGTTGCTCTATTTTCTTCAAATTCTGACCTTATTCTTTGCAATTTTCTATGATTTTCTGCAAATGAAATATTGTGATCATTGAGTGCCAGATATTTTTCCGTAAAAGCGGTTGCCTGATTAAATTTCTCATCACCTTTTTTACGAAGACCCAAAACTTTTTGATGTAGTATTGCAGCTTTTTCAGGAGAGGCAGAAAGTATTGTGGCACTTATTCCTCTTTACAATGGCATTAAAGCCAGTTGATTCTATCAGCCGATCTGAAAGTTGATTTGACAGAGAAGATAATTTATCTCCCTCAATGTTTTTCAAAGTCGAGCTAATCAAAAGATAAGCTGAAATTGCTAAAGCTGTTGTTAAAAGAAGTATAAATGCATAGATTTTACTTCCTAGTGAAAAACTCGTTTTCATTATTATCTCCTAGCTGGCCAATTTTTCTTTTAATATTTGTAGTTCTTCTATTCCCAAAGCACTTTCAACCTCTAATAAAAAGGTTAGGCTTCCATCTTCTTCTTTAATCACACTTTCTATAAATTTATTGCTATTAGAACTCTTAATCACATCTCCAGAAGAAAGTTGATCTGGAAAATAATTTGATACTTTAATCACCTCATCAACAAGTACGCCTATAACGACTTCTTCTATTTCAAAAATGACCACACACGTTTCTTTCACGCTGAGATCAGTTTCTTTTTGATTTAATTTGGTGTTGAGATCTATAATTGAGAGGATTCCTCCTCTTAGATTGATTAATCCCCTAAACCAAGATGGAACTTTTGGTACTGGAGTAATTTCAAAATCTGAGACAACTTCTTTTACTTTTAGAAGAGGTACAGCATAGACTCTCTCGCCAATTGAAAAGTTGAGGTATTTCTTCCCTAAACCTTTCTCCTGTGATTTCTCATCTTCAATCATTTCTCACCTAACCCGTTTCGTAAAATTGTCCAACAATTTCACTCAATTCTAAAATCAAAGCGACTTTACCGTCACCTAATATCGTTCCCCCAGAAACTCCTTTGACCTGTTCAACATCAACATCGAGTTTCTTAAGCACTACTCTTTCTTGAGATAATATCTCATCAAAAATCAAGGCATATTCTTTCCTGGCCACATTTACCACAGCAACCATTGAAGAAGTGCCTTCTTTTTTTTCTCCTCCCTTAATTGGGAAATAGGAATTCAAACTAATAGCAGGCATCAATCTATCTTTATATTTAAGAACATTGTCACCAGAAGAAGTTTGCTCGAGTCCATCAGAATCGACCACACCTGTCTCTTTAAAATCTGAATTAGGTATAATATATTTCTCACCATTAATTTCAATTACTGTTCCTTGAAATAAAGCGAGCGAAAGAGGAAGTTTTACAGTAAAGACACTGCCCTCTCCAAGAATTGATTGAATCTCACAGGTACCTTTAAGTTTCTTGAACATCTCTCGTACAACATCCATTCCCACACCTCTACCTGAAACATCTGTGGCAACATCTTTTGTTGAAAATCCATTTTTAAAAATTAAATTATATATTTCACTATCATCCATTCCTTCATCACTGGCAATGAGACCTTTTTCTATGGCCTTCTTTGCAATAAGCTCTCGACTAAGACCCTTACCGTTATCCTTAACCTCTATAACGAAAAATCCTCCCTGCCTTCTAGCACCAAGAATAACTTCACCTTCTTCATTTTTTCCTGCTTTAATTCTCTCTTCTGAAGTTTCAATTCCATGATCAATGGCATTTCGAACCATGTGAGTCAATGGGTCAATTAGTGAATCAACTATGGTTTTATCCAACTCTGAATCAGCACCAACTTGAGTAAAGACAATTTTTTTACCTGTGGCCTTTGCAGTTTCTCTTGCTACTCGCTCCATTCTGTTAAAAACAGTTTTAATACATACCATTCTCAAATTCATTGAAGTGGCCTGGAGATCTGATGTGATTTTTTCAAGTTGTGACATAACACTCAAAATTTCACTGGGGATTACATCACTAACCCCTTTAACTAAATGGGCCAATTTTGACTGCAAAATAACTTGTTCTCCAAATGAATTGAGAATCTTATCAATTTTATCAAGTCCAACTTTTATTGGTTCCGCCGCTTTAGGAGCAGCCTTTTTCTCTGTCTCTACTGGCTTAACTTCTCTTACGATATCATTTGCAATGGAAGCCTGGGCCGGAGGTAGTTCGTCCATTTTTGGATCCTCACTCTCAAAATTGATTGAGCCAATTGACTCTACTGTTTCAGTTGATTCTTGCTGCATTTCTTGCAATAGGGCCAGGGCTTCATCATCACTCATTGAAGGAGTATCCTCTTTCACCTGTGGGATTTCATCACTTACACTTGCGCCCTCATCCCAAGAGATCTCTTCGTCAAAGTCTTCACTTTTTGGTGTATGAAAAACAAGAGTTGATTCTTTTTGTGTTTCATTCTCTTCAATCTCACCTGAATTAACCTTAGCAATATCAGCAAGGACTGGCACAAATATATCTGAAGGATCTTCCCCTTCTTCAAGCATTTGCACAGAACTTCCTAAAGTGTCATTTATCTTCAGTAAAATATCCGCAACACTTGAACCACTTTCAATACCACCATCTCTCACAGCAACGAGAAAATCCTCGGCCTGATGAGAAAAATTCGCAAGATGGTCAAAGCCAACAGCCTTACTTGAGCCTTTAAGGTTATGAAAAAGTCTCAGAATTTCAGACATTAAATTTTGGTCTGTGGGATTTTTCTCAAAGTTGAGAAAGCAAGATTCAGTTCTCTCTACAAGATCCTTGGCCTCACTGATAAAATCTTCTTGAATTTCTTTTAAAAATTCATCGTCAGTACTCAATCCCTACTCCTTCTTCTCTGACTTATTTTCGGCTATTTTGCTGAAACTATTAAGGGAGTTTCAGTGTAATGAGTTAAAAATGGTGCACAACAATTTTTTATGACCTAGATCACACTCCCACCCTAGATGAAATAAAATGTATTGATATTTAAAAAACAAAGCAAAATATTTGTCCACAAAATACAAGGTATTTCATTTACTTGTAAATAATACTTGTATGCTGCTATCATTGTTTAAAGATACAAATCATTTTTACATTAGTTTATTTTGAAGTTGGCCAAATGAGATTTGACAAAAAAATTATTTTTTTCACTGCTTTCCCAGCTATTTTTATTTTGCTTCAATTGAGCCTTCAAAGTGAGGGAGTACATTTTGACAGCAATTGGTACAAAGTTCCCCACTTGGCCATTTTGGCAGTTTATTTTATATTCATTCTTCCGGTGATTTTTTCAGTGAAAAAACTATCAAACTATTTAAGTCTTGTTTCAAGTAAACTAGGTAATGGAATGAAAGGGCTAATGCATATTGCAAAGGATCTATCTGATCTTAACTTCGGCATTCTCCAAAGCTCTGAACAGCAACAAGAGGCCTCTCTTAGTTGTGTAAATGCCATGGAACAAATTACCCAAACTGTTAGTAAAAATGCTGAATTCACCCAAAGCTCCGAGTCTCTTACTAAACAAGTCAATGAAAAGACCATTGAAGGTCAAAAGATGATGGAAGAGCTGATGGATTCCATGAAAGTGATCCAAAATTCCAATGAAGCACTTGAGCAAATATTAGAAGTCATTGCCAATATATCAAATAACTCGGAGATTATAAGCAAGATTGCTTTTGAATCCAAAATATTGGCATGTAACGCCAATATTGAAGCTGAAAGAGCTGGGGAGTTTGGAAAGTCATTTTCTGTAGTATCAAAAGAGATGAACGCACTTGCTGACAATACATCCAAGGCAGCAAAAGACATAGATGCTCATATTAAAAATGGCCAAAATAAGATTCAAGAAATTATTAGCGAAACTAAAGTCAAAATTGATGATGGACACGAAAAAGCACTCCACGCACAAGGGGTCTTCGGTTTTATCGTTGAAAATATTCAAAAAGTATACGGCAATATCAATAGCATTGCCGCTTCTTCAAAAGAACAGCAAATTGGTATAAGTGAGGTTATGAAGGCCATAGGTCAACTAGATAAAAGCATTCACGAAAACTGCAGTATTTCTCTTTCTGGTGCTGAAAACTCAAAACAGTTGGCCCAGTCGTGCAAAGCGATTGACGAAGATATTAGGCAGTTTAGTGTCACTAGTCGAGGGCGATCATTTAGGCACGAAGTAAAATCTATTATTGATTTAGCGGGCAGACAGCGAATGCTAATCCAGAAAATCTCCAAAGATGTTTTATTTATATCCTGCAATGTGAACAAAGAAGATGCCCTGAGTGATCTCAAGATCTCGAAACAGGAGTTTGGCCAGGTTTTAGATGGTCTTTTGTATGGAAGTAAGGAACTTAGATTAACTAAAATCAAAGAGCCAGCAATCACAGAGCAGCTTAGATATGTCAAAAGACTTTGGCGTGAATTTCTTCCACTCATTAACGGTGCAGAGAAAGGTCAAATAAACTCTACTCTACTTCGAGAGCTGGCCCGCCAAAACCCACTGATCCTAGATAATATGAATAAGGCCGTTAATTTAATTCAAGACTATTCAAACAAATGTGTCGGAAACGGTGAAAAAAGTGATGGGGCCAATATCCTAAATATCTCAGGTCGCCAACGAATGCTGAGCCAGAAAATAACCAAAGAGCTATTATTAATCACAGGCGGAATTGAACCAGAAAACAATCGCAGGATGCTAGCTAACTCAATGACTCTTTTTGAAAGATCTTTAAATGGACTGCTAAAGGGCGATAGTGATCAAGGTCTTCCTGGAACCCATGACCCAGAGCTGATCAAACAGCTAAGTACTGTTTACGATATTTGGGGAAATTGCAAAAAAACTATCAATGTGGCCATCAATTCAGGCCAGGCGTCACTGGGTCACCATGATCTAATTGCTTTATATGAGCTAAATCTTAGACTATTAAAAGAATCCAACAAAGCTGTTCAGCTTTTTATGTTTTGGAGTATATAAAACCCTAAGCCTCACTGGGTCAATTCAAATGCTTCAATTTATCTTACCATGAAGCTCTATGCGCTACCTCTTCAGTGCCCTTTTATTTTTGATGGTAAAAATATTGTCTCGAATATTTTATCGTTTTGAAACCACTTGGCTGAGTGGCGATGAAAAAGACCTCAAAAACGTCAAACTGCTGCTCTTTCTCAATCACACATCTTTATTTGAGCCGCTATTTCTGGGAGTGATTCCCTATAACTATATTTGGCGTCTGGCGAAATTCTCGGTGGTCCCCGGCGCTGATATTACACTTAACAGACCCATTGTCGGCAGGGCCTACAAAATCCTATTCCCCCAAATTGCCACAATCACCAGAAAAAGAGATGACACCTGGTTTGATTTTTTACACAGCATCCATCCAGAATCCATCATTGTGATGGCACCAGAGGGAAGGATGATGAGACGATCTGGACTAGATAAAGATGGAAACCCGATGAAAGTCAGAGGGGGAGTTTCAGATATTTTAGAGAAACTTGATGGTGGTAAAATTTTAATTGCCTACAGTGGTGGTCTCCACCATGTCCAGGCCCCCGGTGAAAAGACCATTCATATTTTTAGAAAACTTCGAGTGAATTTGGAAATTCTCGACATCAATCTCTATAAAGCAGAAATGAAAAAAAGCGAGGGGAAAGACTTTAAGCACAAAGTAATGAATGACCTCAACAACAGAAAAGACAAGCACATTCCCCAACACAAATCATCAAAGTCGAATTGAGTTAATGTACTTTAAACTTCTTTTAATTGCTTCTGTGCTATCAAGGCGCCTATCATATCCCCTTCTACGTTGACAGCAGTTCTAATGGCATCAAGCGGTCTTTCTACCACTAAAAGAATTCCTATTCCCTCAAGCGGAATACCCGCACCCAAAAGCACCATTTGCATACCGGCCATTGAACCAGAAGGCATCCCAGGAGCACCAATACTTGAAATCATCGACATAAAGAAAATAATAAAGATTGAAAAGCCAGAGAGATCTACTCCATAGAGATTCGCCAAAAAGATCGCAGCGATTCCCTCAAATAGCGCTGTCCCATCCATATTCATAGTAGCGCCTAGTGGAAAAACAAATCCCGAAACACCTGAGCTAACCCCAAACTCCTCCTCACAAGTGGACATACTTACTGGCAGTGTGGCCGACGATGAGGAAGTTGAGAGTGCAACTAGTAAAGGCCTTGCGGCCTTCTTGAAAAAAGTAAGAGGTGCCACCCCTCCAAAAAAATAAGCGATAGTTGGCAGTACCACTATGCCATGAAAAAGCGTGGCCCCAACCACAAGAAGGAAAAAGGAGAGAAGCTCCGTTAAAATCGATCCAGTGGCCTTGAGCTGAAAATCAAATGCAATAGCAAAGACTCCTATAGGAGTGGTCTTTATCACCCATCCTAAAATAGTGTGAATCAACAGATTGGCCTCTTCAATCATACCTGGAATGGAGCTGCCATTTTTGAGAGTCAATACCATCGCTAGCCCGAAGAGAAAGCTCATGGTGGCGATTCCTAAAATATTATTATTTGTCAGGGCCTCAAAAGGATTTTGAAAGGCCCGCTCAGCAAGTTTTTTGAGGATCAAGATTATTGAATCCGAGCCTTCACTAATATATTTTTTGGGCTTCACATACTTTCCACCCATCACACTAGTCTGCTCCCTACCTTGCATATTTTTTAAACTTCCAGACTCCCATGGGTGAATAAAAAACACACACCCAAGCCCTATTACAATCGCGATGGCAGTAGTTGAGAGGTAATATATGATGACAGATTTCCCCATAGTTTTAAGCTTTTCTTTGCCACCAATATTGAGGAGCCCTCCCATTAGAGATAAGAAAATCATAGGAGCAATCAGCATTTTTAAAAGCGAGAGAAACACTGTTTTTAAAAAGAGAATAAAATTATAGATCTCACTATCAGCAGCACCTTTGGCCCAAGCGGGGTCTCCAATAAAAGAAGCTAGTACGTAACCAAAAATACCAAAGACCAGAACCCAAAAGGTCAGGTTTTTAAACAGTTTGTTCAAAATATTCCTCCAAATCTATGCTTTACTCTATTTTAGCTCCCCTTAATTTCAAGCACTTCCCACAGGCAAAATCCTCCTAATAATAAAGAGAGTACAAAGAAAATTAACCTTCAAGCCGATATTAATTAAGCAGAGGGGGAATTACCTTAAACCCAAGTTAAGAGTAATTTACCAAATATGCCTCTTTTTAGTGGCTAGGGGCCCTTAGGCCTGAGCTGCGAATTGGGGACTTAGAGGCATGAAACAAAAGATGATTACTGTAAAGTTTGAAAATCTGGATGGTCTAAAACCAGAAGCATTTTAAAATAGTTGTTGAGATAAAATGGTGCTTTATCAATGGGAGAGCGCTTATTGAATTTTTAGGACAAGTGAAATCATTGATAGTTAGAAACTATATTCACAATATATTGTGTTTAGGTCTTCTAATGGTTTTGTATGCCTGTAATGCAGGTGGAGGTGGCGGCGCTGCTGGTGGCGATGCTGGGCAGACCGCTCCTGGTTCTCCTGCTTCAAATGCAGTTCCCACTATAACTGATACAACTGCTCCAACTGATCCATCAAATCTGGCCCACCAAAGTGAGGCCTGTCTTTACAGGTCAGAAAAAACGACTTTTGATTCATCAACTGATGCTGGTATTGGTATCAATCGCTATGAAGCCGCCCTCAGTACCACAAATACAGAGGCCGGAATCATTTCAGGATTTAGCTTTACTAAAGGTGTGGTGACAGAAGCCCCGGCCACAAATACAGTACAGTGGACAGGAAGCGGAGTTAAAAATCTATCCGCTAATACAGATTACTACACTCTTGTTAAGGCCATTGATCACGCCGGGAATGCTTCAAATACTGTGGCCTCAGCAGCTTGGCAAATTCCCACAGATCACCCTATTGCCCATTTAACGGCCACTGAAACTCTAGCTCCCGCAAATCCCACAAATTTTAATCAGGCCACGGCTTATCAAATAAAATGGTCAGCTTCAACTGTTGACTCTTGCCACTTTTCTAATGATACAGGAGGGGCCAATCCAGAAAGGCTCAACTTTACTTATGCAGGAGATTATTTTGTCTCACTCACTGTGCCTCTAACACTTGCTGATGTGGATGCAATAAGAAGATCTGTTATAGGAACTATTTTTAAAAATGGCACTGCCATCACTGAAGCCTTCACTGCTCCATCGTATATCAGACAAAGCTCTGGTCACGCTGAGGCTTCACTTCATTTGGCGATAGTTCTTCCCGGTATTGTGGCCGGGGATTATATTGAAGTTTATGTCCAACTGAAGGACCAAGCTGGAACCGTTACTACGACTGCGGCCACTCTTTATGTAGAATACATCAAAAAAGACCGAAATATTTTTTATGCTACGGGAGATAACACGGCCGGCGGCCTTGGAATAAATTTGGCCGTACCAGATGTTGTAGAGTGGACAGAAGTTATTGAAGATACTCCTTTTGCCCATGATGATGCATCAGCTCCAGATGAAATTACCATTACAAACTCCACAACTAAAGACTATCTAACATTTATCAATATGCCACTTGATGGAGGAGCTGGATGTACAGGAGCCGATGGAAATGACAGAAGAGCACCCCAGCTTCAACTTCAAGTCGATGCCGCAACTATAACCGGAGGCTATGCCTCTCAAGGCTATATCAGATGTACTGCCAGTCACGACCAATCCAGTCTTCACTTTAGTGCCTTAGCAAGAGGAATCAGTACCGGGAATGTGATGAGAGTTAGCGCCCTCGCCGAGGGAACGGATTTTGATGATGTGAATGTTCCCACTAGTACTACGGGCTCACTATTTATTGAAGAAATAGACAACGCAACACCTACTGATATTATCTCGCTAAGTGGAGTCAGAACTGTTGCCTCTACCAATTGGAACTCATCAATTGCTGGCTCAGAAGTTCAGTGGGACACTTCTTACTATAAAGATGCAGCTGAGTTCACCCACAATATAGCGGCTTCCAACCATCAAATCACTGTCGTTACCGGTGGAGATTTTCTGGTGATCTACAATGATCATTTAATACTAGGAAGTTCGAGTAGAAATAATCCCATTGTTAATATCCAGGTCAATGGAGGGGACGTCACAGGTGGCCAGTGTAAAACTCATTATCAAAGAAATTCTCAAGGCTCACTTGAGACTACTTGCTCCCTGGTGTTTCCTTTATTAAATCTTAATGCTGCAGATATTATTACCTTTTTAGTAAAACGTGAAGCGTCCAGTGGCACCATGAACGATGCCTCCCCAGCTCTTTTGACTATCGTTAAAAAAGACGACTAATTCAGAGCTCCGTACTCGGGTACTATAAAACCTGAGGCACCTTAGCTAACTTTACCGCAGCCATTTCTCTATATCCACTTCCAAGACTATTTGGTTAAATTAATCAAAAAGTCTTGGAGTCAGTATGCTTAATATTACCCGTGAAAATGATGGAATTGTGATTGTTGAATTTGATGTTTCTGATAGGCCCATGAATGTCATCCACGAAGGTCTACTCACCGAGCTTGAAAAAACCATCCCCCAAATATATAGCGATGATACAACTAAAGGCGTGATTTTCACTTCAAGAAGGCCTGAGTTTATTGCTGGTGCCGACCTGGCCATGATTTTAAAAGCAGATGACTATGAAAAGACCCACAATATTTCGTGGAGACTTCACTGCATTTTTGAACAAATCGAAACTAGCAGCACTCCCTCCATTGCGGCCATTAATGGCACGGCACTTGGAGGAGGACTTGAAGTTGCACTAGCCTGTCACGTTCGGATTGCCGTAGATCATCCCAAATTACGATTAGGTCTTCCAGAAGTTACTCTAGGCCTTTTACCAGGAGCTGGAGGAACTCAAAGACTGCCAAGGATTATCGGGCTTGAAGCCTCACTGCCACTTCTTTTAGAAGGAAAAAAAATTGGTCCAAAAAAGGCCCTCCAATTAGGCCTGATAACTGAGTTGTGCCCCTCAATGGATCACATGATAGAGAGCGCGAAAAAATTATTATTAAGTGGTAATGTAGACAAAAACTACAAAAGCTCATTTCCTAATCTTGACAGCACCCTATGTGTCACCAGAAAAATGGTGATGGAGAAAACCCACGGGCTCTACCCTGCTCCCTTGAAAATTATAGACTGCTTGGAACGAGGCCTCAAAACAACAATGAAAGAGGCCATAAAAATTGAAGCAAATGCTTTTGCAGAACTTGCCTTATCTAAAGAGGCCAAAAATATGATCACCACACTATTTTTTGGTATAGGCTTTTGTAATAAAAGAAAAATATCACCCGAGTACAAAAATCTTCCAAAAAAGGTTGGCATACTAGGAGCAGGCATGATGGGTGCGGGAGTTGCCCATGCCACGGCGATGGCGGGAATAGAGTGCATGCTCAAAGACCGTGACTTAGAATCTGCTGAAAAAGGAAAATTGGTAGTAGAGAAAATCCTCGAAAAGGCCGTAAAGCAAAAAAAACTTGATCCATCTAAGAAAGAAAAGGTATTAGCATTAATCACTCCCAGTGGAGATCCTAATATCATGGCCGGTTGCGACCTTGTAATCGAAGCTGTTATTGAAAATAGAGAACTTAAAGCGCTTGTCACAAAAGAATCTGAAGCGGTAATGGATTCAACCGGAATATTTGCCTCTAACACTTCAACTCTCCCTATCACAGGGCTGGCAACCGCATCAATGAGACCAGATAATTTTATTGGCCTTCACTTTTTCTCACCCGTAGATAAAATGCCATTAGTGGAAATCATTAAAGGAGAAAAAAGTAGTGAACACGCCCTTAACTATTGCCTGGCCTACGTCAAGAAAATTAAAAAAACTCCCATAGTAGTTAATGATGGCAGAGGATTTTATACTTCAAGAGTTTTCACCACTTATATTAACGAAGGAATCAGAGCACTTCATGAAGGAGTTCCAGCGGAGCATATTGAGAAGGCCGGAGTATTGTCTGGAATGCCTGTTGGCCCCTTAAAAATAGCGGATGAAGTTGGGCTAGATTTAATTCACCATATTTACAACCAAACGATTAAAGATCTAGGTGAAGCATCTGTTGATAAAAATTGCTTTGAGGCGATAAAACTCTTTGTAGAAGAATTAAAAAGAGTAGGCCGTAAATCATCTAGTGGATTCTACGATTATCAAAGTGATGGTAAAAATATTCTCTCGCCCCTTCTAGTTGAGCATTTTGGTGGTAAAAATCCAGTCGATGAAGATCTTTTAAAACAGCGTCTCATGGCCATTCAATGTATTGAATCCATTAAATGTCTGGAAGAAGGTATTTTGGAAAATGCTACTGACGGAGATGTTGGCTCAATCCTTGGTTGGGGATTTCCTGCCTGCAAAGGAGGCACTCTCAGATATGTTGAAAGCGAGGGTCTTGTCGTATTTAAAAATAGATGTGCTAATCTCGCCACACAATTTGGAGATCGATTCTCACCACCTACCCTTTTAACGAAATTAATTGATGAAGGGAAAACGGGTTTTATCAGATGAATAAAATACTAGAGGGCATCAAGGTATTAGATCTTACAAGACTTCTGCCAGGACCCTACGCTACAACGATTTTAAGTGATCTGGGTGCAGAGATTATTAAAATTGAAGATAGAGAAAGTGGTGATTACATCAGACATATTCCTCCGATCAAAAATAAGAATTCCTATAGCTTTCTTACTCTCAATCGCAATAAGAACTACCGAGCTCTCAACCTCAAAGACCGAGGTGATCTTGAAGTATTTTACGATTTGGTCAAATCATCAGACGTGGTCATTGAAGGCTTTAGACCCGGAGTAGTGAAGAGTCTTGGGATTGACTTCGAAACATTAAAAGAGTTAAACCCCCAACTTGTTTACTGCTCAATAAGTGGGTATGGGCAAACTGGTCCTCTTTCAAAAAAAGCAGGCCACGACATAAATTACTTGGCGCTTTCAGGTCTTCTTGGTCAAATTTTAGATGAAGACAACAGACCAACAGTGCCAAAATCTCAGCTTGCAGATATTGCAGGTGGATCTCTCTGGGCAGTGATCGCAGTACTAACAGGACTTTTCTCTTCTAAAGTAAAAAAACAATCATGCTACTTTGATGTCTCAATGCTAGAGGGAATGCTTTTTCTCTCCCCTCTTGCACTAGCAGATCTCCAAGCGCCAAAATCTGGATTATACGATATTTTGGGAGGCAAAAATCCAAACTACTGCGTCTATAAAACAAAAGACCAACTCTACATGGCACTAGGTGCTGTTGAACAAAAATTCTGGGATCGTTTCTGCATGGGAATTGACTTACCTGAACTGACAGAACATCATCTATGCGTTGATGAAAAACAGCACCAGCAAATTAAATCCAAAATCGCCCAGAAAACTCAAAGTGAATGGGAGCAAATTTTCTGTGATATTGATGCTTGTTTTACCCCAGTGCTATCCCTTGAAGATGCGATTAATCACCCCCACATGAAAGATAGAAATGTGATTTTAGAAATTCAGCATCCTGATGACGGGAACATACAACAGTTTGCCTTACCAATAAGATAGTTTTTACATATTTCACCATTGCTGAAGAAGCGCAGCGTCTTTTCTAACGGCGACCAAATTGCCAAATTCATTCTATGAAGATCTCTATCAGTATCTTTTTTATATTGCTTTGTTTTCAGCTAAGAGCTGAAGTCCTTTCTGGTAAGACTATTGTCATCGACCCAGGACATATTGGGACTAGTGAGTGGGCCTTAGTCTCCAAAAAATATATCCTAACAGATGAGGATCAAATGATTACAGAAGGAGAGCTAACACTGGAATTGGCCCTGGTACTTTCTCCTCTTTTAAAAGAATTAGGAGCTGAAGTATTTCTAACTAGATCGAAGCTTCTTCCAGTAGCAGATATAAAACCAGAAGATGGATTGAGTGGGGATTTAAAGGCAAGATATGATTACAGCATTTCAAAAAAACCTCAATTATTTTTATCGCTGCATTTTGACACAATTTACAAAAAAGACCGGGCCCATTATCCCAATGATAGCATCACTCAAAGTGCAAAAGTATTTATCACAAAAGACGAAAATGCCTTATCCTTTGAAAACTCAAAAGAGCTAGGCCAAAGCATTACAAATGAAATATCGAGTAAACTCGAAATCGGGATTGATGAAAGACCAGGTTGGTGGTGGGATAGTGATCTCCATGAGGACGGTGTTTATGGGCGCGAGTTGTACCTAACAAAGAACTTTCCTGATACCACCCACGCTCTTGTTGAGGGATTCTATTACAACCAGGCACAGGAAGTTAAAAACCTAGTTGACCCCATAAAACGATCTCTTAGATTAAAGCTCCTTGCAACCGCCATTACCAATTCTGTAGTTCAATTTTTCTCTGATTAAAGGTAAACTCTTTTCAGGAGAAGTTATGGAAGAAGTCAAAGTAGTATCTCACGATGGTGCCAGCTCAATTGCTGAGATTTTCCGCTCGTCTTGTGAAAACCCAAAAGGTGTCATTGTTTGCCTTCCGGCCATGGGAGTTCCTAGAAAGCTATACCGTCCATTTGCCCAGAAATTGTCAGAAGCAGGATTTCATGTAATCAATTTCGAGCTTAGAGGAATCGACTCAAGTAGTATTAGGCCCGGGAGAAATGTGGACTTCGGCTACGCCCACTTCCTAAAATATGACCTGCCGGCGTATGTCGAGCTTGCTGGTTCAACTTTTGATGGTCTTCCGCTGTATCTATGTGGCCACAGCCTTGGCGGTCAGCTCAGCGCGCTCTATCTCTCTCAACATCCCAAGAGTGCCAAGGGACTAATCCTAGTGGCAGCATGCCTAGTTCACTATAAAGGATGGAGTTTCCCCAAAAACCTAGCGATATTAGGTGGAACGCATTTGGCCTACCAAATTTCAAAAATCGTAGGTCATTTCCCTGGAAGGAAATTAGGCTTTGGGGGACAAGAAGCCGTTTCTGTCATGAGAGATTGGTCATTTAATGGAAGAACTGGGAGATACAAACTCAGTGGTTGTGGGATAGATTACGATCAAAGTTTAAAAGATCTAGACATCCCCATTTTGGCCATATCTATTAAAGGAGATATCTTCGCTCCACCAAAAGCTGTAGATCTTCTCATATCAAAAATAGGTTCAAAAAATTCTACCCATAATAATTTAATGATTGCCGAGCTTCAGGGTTCCGCCCACTTTGGTTGGATTAAATCCTCCGAAAAAGTTGTAGAACAAATTAATCAGTGGGTTAGTTCGCACTGACAAGTTCTACTTAATTTGGGTAAATTAAAAACCGCTGCCGCTCGCTTTTAAATTTAGATAACTGATCACCATATAAACTCCTAGCAAATGAGAAACTCTGAGTCCCTAGCGCTCTAAAAACAAGATCATCTCCTATCATAAGTGGAGTTGTTCTTTTAAAGCGGAGCTTATCTCCAAAAAATTGAATCAAGGTGCTGGCAACTTCCCAAGTAATTTTGAAAGGATTTGATAAATGAATGGTGGAATCATACTCAACTCTAAGGCCATGACAATTTTGCCCTAGATATTCTCTTCTGGTAGGAATCCAAGAAACAGAAAAAAACTTAAGTCCAAAAAGATTGAGAGAATTCAATTTCTCTACGAGTGCACTCGCTTGATGGCCTTCAATCCAAGGAGCTCCATAGATTTTAAAGGCCATTCCATTGGTGACTCCCCTGCCTACTGCTAAATTAAAGGACTCAAACAGACCAAATAATGAATAGAGTTCCACTTGCAATATAGAGGGAAGTGCAGGAGATGAGGCTGTCCATAGTAGTGAGGTATCAGACCATTTCATCTGTCTGTGCCACCCTTTCATTTTTACCACTGAATAATCAACCTCTAATTTTTTTAATTGAACTATATACTCTCCTAGCTCTCCAATAGTCATTCCATGCTGAAAAGGAATTGGAAGATAGGCCATTAATGGACCTATGAGGGATTCACTTAGTATTGGACCTGATACAACTTCTCCTCCAATGGGATTGGGTCTATCGAGTACAATGACTTTCACCTTTGATTTGAAGGAGCTTATCTTTTCAAGAACTAGTGAGAGAGTTGAAACGTAGGTATAATATCTCACCCCCACATCTTGAAGGTCTACAAGTAATACATCAATTTTATCTAAATGCTCTTTTAAAGGTCCCTTTCTTTTTTTTGTATAAAGCGAGTAATAAGGAAGCTTTGATTTTTGATCTACACCATCTTCCATAAAATCATCTCCCTCGCCACGAAGTCCGTGTTCAGGAGTAAATATTAAAGAGCCCTTTAGTAATTCACTTTCGCTAACTAGATCAATCAAGTGTTTCCCTTCAGAGTTGATTGAGGCCCTGTGAATCAGCATTCCAATTCGCTTACCTTCTAAACTTTTTAAAATCTCAGGGTTTTGTAGACGATCGATTCCAAGTTTAACTTCATGAGAGAATAAATTCATAGAAGAAACAAAAATAAAAAGTAATGTTATTTTTTTAAGCATGGTTTACACACTATCCAAGGTGCAATATTTTGTAAAACAAACCAAAGCTTTAAGGATTTTATTGGTAGTTTTTACAATTACCTACCTCGGAGGAAACGTCAGTGATGAAACGGCCACTGAAGTATCTGCCCTTAATTTTCTTAGAGCTTTACTCTCTTTAAAAGGGCCTGCACAAAGTTAGCTGGAGCTTCAGGATGAAGACTAAGGTACAGTGCTGGCTCAATCAGTTCAAGCTCCATTAAAAGCCACTGATCATTTTTGTATAACCAATCCACCCTTGCGTATAAAGGACTACCAGGTGCGCACTCAATGGCCTTTTTTGAAAGTTGGGTAAGCTCCTTAGTGGCAACAACTGCTTCGAGTATTCCACCATGCTCTTCTTGAACCCGGTAATCACCTTTTTTAGGAGTTTTTGTTATGGCGTGTGAAAAATTGCAATCAAAAAAATGGGCAGAGTACTCACCGACAGTAATGACCTCTTCAATAAAAGGCTGGACCATAAAGGGAGTATTTTCAAAGTCAAAGGCCATTTGTGGCATCATCTGTTCAACTTGGGCCACTTCAAGGGGATAGGTCTTATCACTTCCTGCCCCAATAGTAGGTTTGACAATAATTTTTTGACACTCAAATATATCAAAGGCCTCACCAAGACGATCAAGAGTTAGATCAAATCTTGTAGGGATAACAGAGACCCCCTTTTCTCCTAGTTCACTCAGATAGTTCTTATCGTAATTCCATGCAACAGTTTCCAGCTCATTTAACAGTTTCACCCCACTGTTATGAATGGTCTTTAGCACTTTAATAAACTCATGAATCTTTTTGGTGTAATCCCATGTAGAACGAATGATCACCGCATCGTAATTGCCCCAATTGGTGTCAGGAGCATCCCAAACCACAGGATCCACCGCGATGCCACGTTCTTTGAGAAGTGTTATCGCTAGGTTATCATCGACGAAAAACCCAGATAAATCGCTACATATAAGGAAGGCCAATTTCATGGGCAAAATGTAGCAAAGCTTTTATAATCAGGCAAAAGGATGCCAGTGACTTTTTTGATCGCTACCATTTTTCAGTTTGGTGCTGTTTTTGGACAGCAAGTTATTTATCCACCGGATAATAGAATGCAACCCTATGACCTAAAATCTGGCATTTACAAAAAAGCGATCTCTGCCACAGCAGTCATGGTCTACCAGAGTCATCTCAACTACTCCATGAAGGGCGACTATTTTTATTTAAATGATCTAAACTTCGAGTCACGTTTCAAAGTCTGCTCTGATCACCCTTTTGCAGCTGAGCCAGCGAGTGGACTCTGTACAGGTTTTCTAATTGACCGGGACTTAATTCTAACAGCAGGACACTGTCTTGGTAGCACTATGGATTGCCGAAATAATTTTTGGCTCTTTGACTACCACTACAAATCAAACACAAAAGATTCCATTTCTTTTAACTACCGACAGATTTACCGCTGTAGAAAAATTGTAAAAAGACAGTACGATAAATCAAAATCCCATGACTATGCCATCGCTCAGTTAGAAAGAGTGGTCACTGATCGTGATCCCCTTGAGCTCAATTATTCTGATGACCTAAAAAGTGGTGACCCACTATTTATGACCACTCATCTGGGAGGACTCCCTCTTAAAATTATAAATGTTGCCCATGTGATGAAATCAGCTCACCCCGAATTTTTTACCGCCAACCTTGATGCCCTTGGAGGGAGTTCTGGCTCTCCTGTTATCAACAAAATATCAGGACTTGTAGAAGGTATCCTGGTCAGAGGAAATGGCATGCCGAGCTTTTACTCTCCTAAAAAGCGAGCGTGTCTTGTTGAGACCATGTGCAGTCCCAAAAGTTGTGGCGGTGTGGAAGTCACAAAAATCAGACAAATTTTCTAATTTACTCCCCTGCAGTGTTCCTTCTAAAGTACTAAAGTACTAAAGTTTTAGACTCAACTAAAAAAAGATGATGGTGCCCAGCTTATATTTCCTTAACAAAATTTAAAACTCTCTTATACCAAAAATGTTATAATTCTCCATACAAAGCGATGAAAAATGAATATGAGCAAACCTTAGGAGGTATGTTTCAAATGATTTATTTGGCCTACGATGGCTCACTCCACAGTGACTGGGTTGCCCGCTATGCTATGAATATGGCCACAAATATTGGTGTTAAAGAACTTCACATTCTCTATGTAGAAGACGGGAAAATGTCGCGCTCAAAATTTGATGAAAAACTAAAAGCACTTGTGGATGAAGTTGAACAGCGAAATCTTGAACCATTTGTAAGCATTCTTCCTCTTAAAGGCAATGTCAGCAGCTCTATTATCAACCATCTCCCACAAAATTCTCAATGCTTTTTAATCGCCGGAGCCAGATCTCATGGTCATTTAAAAGGCTTTTTATCTGGCTCTATTGCTGAAAAGCTGTTGATCAAAAACAAGTCCTTTTCCACAATTATTTTCCGTGTAACACGTCCAGGTCTTCTGGGCGTGGCCAAAAATATCTTAATCCCTACTGCCAAAAATCACCTGCACTTGCAACAAGCATCTTCTATTTTGAAAGGATTTGCCCCTGGCATTAGTGAGCTGAGATTACTTCACATAAAAAAATTATTTTCTCTTTTTTTTCGAAATTTATCACCTAAAAGGGCCGAACGTTTTAGGAAAAAGTCTCTTCAAGATTTAGAAGAGGTGTCTAGTTTTATGAAAGCTTCCTTAGATTTAGGGGATCATCAAATAAAAACTCATGCTCAGCTGTCAAATAGCTTATCAAAAGAAGTTATTCTCTTTGCTAATAAATGGCATTCTGATTTAATTTTCATGGGAGCTCCTGACTCTTATCTAAACCGCCATTCTTTTTTCGGTAATCTTTTTGAGCAAATTTTGAGACGAAGTAATTGTG
The DNA here is from genome assembly GCA_018649885.1 of Bacteriovoracaceae bacterium. GTDB lineage: Bacteria > Bdellovibrionota > Bacteriovoracia > Bacteriovoracales > Bacteriovoracaceae > JABIHA01. Next base: position 34,578 of record JABIHA010000035.1, on the reverse strand, counting down.
ATGTGGCCTTATATCATACGAGTGATAAATGAAACAAATTCAAGGAGTCCAAATACCTCTTGTCTACAGGTCCTTAGGGAGCAGACCGGATGGACTCAGCTCTGGTGAAGTCAGCGAACGTCTAAGGGAAGTGGGAAAAAATACATTAAAAGTAAAAAATAAATATGTGATGCTTAAGGTTCTTTTTAAACAATTTACTAATTTTTTCACTATCTTATTATTTGTTTCAGGAGGAATCTGTTTTTTTGCCCATTCAATTAAAAGTGATGAGGGCATGGATATATTAGGGTACGCCCTATTTGGTGTTAGTATTCTCAATGCTCTTTTCGCCTTTTTTCAAGAATACCGGGCGGAACAAATGATGGAGGTCTTAGAAAAATTTATTCCTCTAACAGTCAATGTCATTCGAGAAGGTATTGAGAGTGAAATCGATGTTGAAGAAATCGTTCCCGGAGATATCCTGCAAGTAAGTGAAGGTCTCAGGGTACCAGCCGATGCGCGCATAATACAGAGTAATGATTTGGTTTTAAATAACGCCTCACTTACCGGCGAATCTCTTGCTATTAGGGCCATTTCTGCCCCCTGCTCAAAGCGACTACAAGATTCAAATAATATAATCTTTGCAGGTTGTAGTATTCTCAAAGGAAGTGGTAAAGCAGTAGTTTTTGCCACAGGCCTGCGCACCGAATTTGGAAAAATTGCTCAGCTATCGCAAACCATGACAAGACCCCCATCACCTCTTGAAAAAGAAACAGCACACATGGTTCGCATTTTAACGGCCATTGCAGTGAGTATGGGACTTGTTTTTTTCATCTATGGCATGTTCACCGGCCGCCCCTTATGGGTGAACTTAGTATTTATGATGGGCATTATTGTTGCCAATGTACCAGAAGGGCTACTTCCCACATTTACCCTGGCCTTGGCCATGGGTGCTAAACGTATGGCCAAGCGACAAGTTCTAGTAAAAGGAATGGAGGCCGTCGAGGCCCTTGGAAGTGTTGAGGTCATATGTACCGATAAAACGGGAACAATAACTCAAAACAAACTAAGAGTGGCCCAAATTCTTGACCACAGTGGAAACAGTATTGAGGGCATTGATCAAAATGAAGTGCTTGAAATGGCACTACTGTCTTGTGATGTTCACCTCCAAGATGGTGGACAAAAAATCACAGGTGACCCCTTAGATGTGGCCTTAAATAAAAAGTGGCAAAGTCTTCAAGAAAGCTCAAAGGATGCCCCTTTTCCCTCTATCAAAATTTTTCCTTTTGATACTGAAAAAAGAAGAGCTGCTGGAATTGGAAAAATCAGGGGAAAGACTTATTTTTCTGTCAAAGGTGCTTGGGAAGATGTTCGCCCACTTCTAAAATACAAAAATTGTGCAGGACAGTTATCTGAGCTTAGTGAAAGTGATTATCAAATATTTGATAAAATACTTAAAGAAACAGCAAAGCAGGGAATGAGAGTTATCAGTTTTGCCTACCGTGAATGCAGCGCTAAAGATGACTTTAATAATCAAGATCAAATGGAAAAAGATTTAATCTTTCTTGGATTCATGGGCCTTGAAGATCCATTACGTGATGGAGTTGAGAAATCCATTGCTCAGGCCAAGGTTGCTGGAATTGACTTTATCCTCATTACTGGTGATCACCCCGATACAGCGGTAGCTGTTGCAAAAAAATGTGGGATTTTAGATTCTGATTGTGGAGATTCACTTATTCTAACGGGTCATCAACTTGATACTATGAGTGAAGTCCAATTAATTGAAAATCTGAAATCAGGAGTTCGAGTTTTTGCCAGGAGTACTCCTGAACAGAAGATGAAAATTATTTCTGCTCTAAAAATACTAGATAAGGTTGTGGCCATGACCGGTGACGGAGTCAATGATGCTCCGGCCTTAAAAGCAGCCGATGTAGGTATTGCCATGGGCAAAGATGGAACCGATGTCGCCAGGGAGTCGGCCCAAATTATCTTGCTAGATGACAACTTGGCCTCAATTGTGGCCGGCATAGAAGAGGGAAGAACAGTTTTTGCCAATATCAAAAAATTTACTAACTATGTACTTGTCAGTAATGGCCCTGAAATTCTCCCCTACCTACTCTATATTCTTTTTCCTATTCCCCTAGCACTAACTGTCATTCAAATCTTATCAATTGATTTGGGGACAGATATTATTCCATCAATGGCCTTGGGCCAAGAGCCGCCAGACCCGGGTGAGATGAAGAAACCGCCTCGCAGTTCTAAGGAAGGGCTACTTAGTTTAAGGCTGGTGGTTCATAGCTATTTATTCTTAGGTTTACTTGAAGGTCTATGGTCTTTCACTCTCTTTTTTATGATCTTAAAAGCAGGTGGATGGCAGTGGGGAATGCGCTTAACCGGAGACAGCCCACTATACCATTCAGCAACCGGCATGGCCTTGACAACAATTTTACTGATGCAAATTGGCAATTTAATCGGTCGAAGGTTTCATTACAAATCAGGCCTTGATATGGGCCTATTCAAAAATAAACTTCTGCTCACTGGAATCATCATTCAAATAGTTTTTTCATGGGCCGTTCTCTACTGGCCGCCATTACAACGAGTACTGGGCACTGGTCGAGTGCCCTACTCTATGTACGCCTTGGCATGGCTTGGAATTCCACTGATCTGGGGAAGTGATTATATTCGCAAAAAAGTGATGCAAAAACTCGACCGACAAACCGTCACTCAGTAAAAGCATTTTCACTAAAACAATCGCTCTCTGATAGGATATAGAGTTTGAAATGGAATCAGGATTCGCATTTTACCGCTGCTTTGACAAAAATTGAGTTCAATTTCCAGTTCTAGGCAAGGCTCATCATCACTGACGATACCTATAAACTTGGAATTAATTTCAAACCGAAGGTGGCCAACATCTAATTTTTTGATGGGAGACCAAGCCTCATTAAAATCTACTAGTAGTTTTTCATAAACAACTTTCATCACACTAAGTTCAATTTGAGTAAATTCAGTATCACACTCTTTGAAAGTAATATTCTCACCACCGAGAAGGTGGTGGATGATCCCTCGTCCCAAGCTCGTTTCAAATTGAAATATCATGGGTCCTTTCAGAACTTCACTTTTTCCGATGAGATAGAAATGAGTGCCACTAGAATTTTGTTTGAACTCTTCAAGGGAGGTTTTTGATTTTGAGCTAACCTTGAGATCCACAACATTTCTCAAAAGATTTGATATACTGACTCTAAAAAGCCTAATAAATCTTTCTTCAATAAGCTCAGTTAATGAAAGATCTTTAATATCCATCAAATAGAAATTTATTTCATCTAAGGACTTTCCCTTTTGTTTGTAGTATTCAAAATTATGAACGCTCACTACTCCCCCCCTTGTTTTAATTTCTCTCTCAAACTCTTCGCCCTTGAAGCAATCTTGTGGGCATCTTCACTAACCTGAGAAAATCCGGCCAATTCACTGTCTAGTATCTGAAACACAATTTTTAATATTGAAGGAGAGACAAAGCCCAAGTTTTCAATGCGACTGAGAACATCTTCTCTCTTAGGCAGATCCATTTTCTTCAGAACTGCTACTGACTGCAACTCAGCTAACTTAGAAAGTAAAATAGCGGCCACTTGAGGAGTTTCGCGGTCTACAAAATCAGACAAAACCCTAAGATCAACGCTGTTACAATTTTCTATTAATTGGTCTATGGACTGGGCCTGGTCACTGCCCGAATCATTTCTCTTTTTCCACATATTTAGATATTTTGAAATGGTTGTAAGAGAGCCTCTCCCCAAATGCTCGCGCACTTTTTTGGCCGATGGTGTGCCACCGGTTTCCCAAATTTGACTGCAAGCCGTTTCAACCTCGGAGTATTCAATTCCTCTTCTTGCCATAAGCCCCCCCTGTTACGTAACGCTTGATTGTGGTTACATTATATATCGTACTCTAAATTTAAACCATGAGTGTTTTCTCAAAAAACCGCTCCTTTGCTAAAATTTTAGCTAGTTAACTGTGTATATTTGACAGTCTATCAGGGAAATACTTGATTTCTTTCCTGTACTAGTCTATTTTTATGATGTTGATCACATTCTATACATAAAAGCTCTGAACTCGGGGGATATTAAGTGCTGACCAAAACCATGCGCGCGCCATTTTTTAAAAGACAAGTCCTTGAAGTCAACAATGACTGTTACGAGGAGTACGGCGAAAAGTGGTATGAAGCAGACGATGATCCTGTGGCCATTCTAAGGTCTGAATCAAAGCTTAAAAATGAATGGGTCAGAAAAACTCTCGAAGAAAAATTTGGCGATAAAAAACTCAAAATTTTAGATATTGGTTGCGGAGGTGGATTTCTCAGTAACTATCTCTCAGAGCTAGGCCACCAGGTTATAGGCCTCGATCTCTCACCATCAAGCCTTGAGACTGCCAGGGCCTATGACAGCACTAAAAATGTTAATTACATGCTAGGAAATGCCACTAACCTTCCCTTCAATGACGAAGAATTCGATGTGGCCTTTGCCATGGATGTACTTGAGCATGTGGAAAACCCTAGTGTAGTCATTAAAGAGGCCACTCGAGTGATTGGTAAAAATGGAGCTTTTTTCTTCCACACTTTTAATCGAAACCCTCTAAGCTATATTGTAGCGATAAAACTATTAGAATGGTTTTGTCCCAACACTCCTAAAAATATGCATATATATAGGCTCTTTATTCGGCCTGATGAGCTTGCTGATACTTGTAAAAGTGTTGGGCTCAAAAATGTGGAGATGACTGGTATCAGACCTAGGCTTTTCACCATGGCTTGCTTGATTAGCATCGTCAAAAGAAAGCTCCATGAAAAGTTTAGCTTCTCACTAACGCCTTCACTACTTGTCGGATACTTAGGCCACGCCTCAAAGTTAAATGAGTGAAATTACTACACAGTCCGTGTTACAAAATCTAGAAAAATGCTATATTGACGACTTCTAGGAGTCAGTCATGAAAAACTTAAAGCTATGTTTAATTGCGAGCTTAATCCTCCCAACTCTAGCTGAGGCAAAGTACGACCTCACAGACAAACCTGAAATTCTCAGTTGTGATTTCAACAAAAGTGACGGTTTTGGCAGAAAGCTAATAGTTGTCAAAGACAAGCACAGATACGTTCCTGTTAAATTTAATAACAAGGGTGAATACCACCGTCTTGAGAAGTCTCACCGAGAGGCCAAGCTCACAAGGCTGGGTAACTATATTAACAACGAAGAGAGCTTTCATCTCAATTATAAAAAAATCTATTGCTGTAGTCCGGGTGGATTCAATAAGATCGTGATCAATATTAATAAGCTTACTGGAAACGGTACAATGTTCTACCGCTTTGAACACGGCCTTAATGGTATTCTTGGAGATCAAGATGGCTTTAATAGGCAAGGTAAAGTGATTGATACTTTGACTGGCTGTACTTTTAAATAAGTCACTCTCTTTCTTTTTCTCTTTTAATTAGTCCCAGGTACTTTAAGCCGGCCAAGAGAAGGTTCAGAAATAAATTCATCAAAATACGAATCTATTTTACTTTTCCGAGGGAATTGTACAAAAGCCAAGATCAAAGAAATCGCCATCAAAATATATGAAAGGAAATGGTATTGAACAAGAACATTTAAACAAATATTTCCAAAAATAAAAATTGAAAGCGAACATGAAAATCCCAGTAAATTAAGTACCAATATTTTTGGAACTACAAAATTGAGACTTCCTTTATTTACATTTTTGCTAACTCTCCAGCTAAGTTTATAGAGAAGAATTGATATTAACATTAGAAATAATGCTACTCCAGAAACAAGCATGATATAGATTCGCTCTCTTTCAAAATGTACAGGGATATTATAGTCAGGAAAAAGGTAATGGTGAACTCTTAGATAGAGAAATGGAATATTCAGCAGAAGCAATGTAAGATATATTTTTTTAGCAATTGAATTCATAGTGTGCCTCCTAAAAAATATTTCAAAAAATTCACGGTCATTTGATTGTAAAAGTAATTTGTTGGCATTCCTTGTGGAGGGAAAACATGTCCCGAAGCCTCAAATTCAATAAAATAACGGTCATTTTTCTTAAAATCAATGCTATTAAAAAGCGACTCTGAGGCAGATTGATTATTTATGGAGATGTATCGATACTCACTTTCAAGGTATCTACCAAAAAGTGATCGAATATCAGCTCCAGGCCCCCAAACAGTATCCTCGGTGAAATAACTGACAAGTAGTGGACCTTTGTAGTGCTCAATTTCAATCGTTTTCCCCGGATAGTGTGCCTTGCCAAAAATCCAGGGAGCACTAAAAGTCATCATAGGTGGGGTTGTACCATTAATATATGCTCGTGCTGCTTCCAGGGTAAAGGAAGGGGCAACAACTTGGTATGGCGAAAGCGCTATCACTGTATCAGGAATAATTAGGTCTACTCCCTTTGATTTGTGTTCAGCTAATTGGGAGGCAAGAAAAATGGCCTGTTCAGCTCCTCTAGATCCTCCCCACAGAGCTAGTTTTTTTCCTTGGACAAAAGTGGATGACTTTAACCATTCTATGGCCTTGTATGTTGTGTGTAGTAAGTCCACTTCTTTTAATTCATTTGGTGGGTATTTCTCATAGCCTTGGTGGTGCTCACAATCAAAGTAACAAAAAGCATATGTTACATATCCAAGTGTTGCAAAATATCGGGCAATAAAGGGTAGAGTTGCATTTTCTCCCACACGCGTAGGTGCTTGGCCTGGCCTATACCAAAAGTCTCCATTGCCACCTTCACTCCCATGAAGCAAGATAATTGCAGGGTGTTGTTTTTCATCGTTTGGGCGATAGAGATAACCTGGGAAAGGAGCTCTTTCTTTAATAATATTTAGCTCAGCTAGAAGCTCTGATGCATGAATTGAAGATGATATATTGAAACAGAGAATTGTTAGAATTAGAGAAAACTTCACTTCCTTTTCCTTTGCTACGAAATTCCGAGGCTGCTATGAAAATAAATTATTTTTTTAAAGATGACCTTCCTGCTTTACACCTTTTCCTACTTTTATCAAAAAAGTAGATTTTGTGCCTTCTTTGAGTAAAGATTACTGAATTGTGAAGGTGAGAGACTTTAGTACTTAAGAACAAATTAAATGATGTGAATTTTTTTCAATAGAGCGTAGCATGTTAGGTTCCAGGCCAGATTCACATTGCCAGTACAAAAACGCGTTACCGTTCACATATCCATTCATTTTAAGGACAATAGAAGAAATATTTCTTGATTTTTTAGCTATGCAACTTTTTGTAGCGTATGTGTTATGACCAATACAAATCTTTGAGAGAGAAAATATGAGCATTACCAAATTAGCTTTTTTTCTGTGCTGGTTTTCGGGTTTGGCCCAAGCCGAAATGTGGACATGTTATAGCTCACCGCAAGTCCCTGGGGTAGTTTATGAAGTGGAATATCGTTTTTCTGACAATCCCTGGCGATACTCTCTGACGAAAAAATCGAAGCTAAAAAGCTCTCAAATGATAGATATAATAAAATCCTTGTATGGTGATATCTCCAGAGTAAGAGCTGTCGCACATCAAATGTTTAGCTTAGAGTTAATAACCAAAGGCCCTCGCGCAGTTTATGATCAAAACACAAAATATTTGATGGTGCACTAGTAAGGAAAATTAATTCTACAATTTGCTATGATAACTAAAATAGGCTTGGTCCTTCTCCTTTAGATGATGTTATGAAAAATAATCAGCAGTTAATTGAATATCTAAAGGATAATTTAACGCACCATTCCTATCGTCAATAAGTATCGCTCGAAAACCTCTGCTTTAATCCCCTTTAAATAACTTCGATTTTATTCATTCCCACGCGTGCCTCTTCGGATCGTAAAAAGCGACGTGGCACCAGACTTCCCATATATGCTTTTAATCACCTCCCTAGTACAGAATTGACTAAAAACAGTTATTACCATGTTGGATACCGTTTTATTTTTCTATCCTATTGTTACTATAGCTATTTCTAACCCGGGGGTAGGTGATGAAAAAGATTTATCAAAGATCTCATATTTTTTATACTAATGTAAAAAAACTTTTTTCCGAATTTGAAGACATCAGTAAGTTGAAAAAATGGTTTTATCTACATGACTATTTAAGGACAAAAATAACGAGTGATTTTACTGAAGGTGGGACATATTCTGTGGAAACATTTTTAAAAGATGGTACAAAATTTTCATGGATGGGTACATATCTTGAAATTGAGCAAGATCGTCATATTGAATATTCCTGGAATGATTCCGACGTTAGAAATTCTACAGTCAAATTGGACTTTACAAGTCTTTCAGATAATAGAACGAACTTGCAAGTTTCACATGAAATCTTTCCTAATAACATGACAATGCTTGAACATAAATCAATTTGGGATACGGTTTTACTTCACCTTGATGATTTAGTAGATAACCCAGCACTTGTTTTGTACAATAAAGATGACTATGATGATCTTGGTTCGTACTACTGAGAGAAAAGGTGCCAGCCTGGCACCTTTTTTTAAAAAATATCTATCAAAATTAAAAAATTGTTCTCGAAATATTAAGCCTCACCTATTCTCTGAGACAAAAACTATTAGGCAACTTGGGAGTCGGTTGTGTTCTGCACATCACCCCATCTTCGGCCCGTGAATAAGTTAATAATTCAAAAGAGTATCCCCAATAAACTCGGTCAATGAGTTCACCGTGAGGTGAAACTAACTTTAACACTCCTTTGTCGTTAGGGAGCCGAAGCCCTTGAATTTGAATATGAGAGGCCAGACTTTTTTCTGCTCCCACTTGAAGCATGTGCCCGGCCCTTACGATAGTTCCCTCTGGAAAAGTAAAATAGATCCTTCCATCGTTATCAGTCATTTTAAAACCAGATAGATCCCAGTGAATAAGATCAGTATTCAATAATTCAATCCACTCCCAGCCAGTATCTTCCAGAGGCTCATTGGGATAAACCTCACTAATGATAACTTTACCAAGAAGAGACTGTGGCTCAGAATCAACATCGACTCCATTTTCAGCAAGAGACTCTGTGACGGCCTGATTACATGAAACTAAACAAATTTGAGAGAGTAAAATTAGAAATAGGGGTAAAGAAATTTTGTTCATGGGTCTCCTCCTTGAGTCCTCTTTTCTCTCTTTTAAAGAGCAAGAGCGGTGCCACAGCTTTTGAGATAACTTCTCAAAATCTCGAAGCCCCCTCCCAGAAAGTGTCTAGAGCGACACAAACTGTCTAAAAGCACAGCATGTAGTGTAAGAGCACAGCAGCAGCAAGTTGGAAAACTTGGCACTCCCCGATCCGCGATGTTAAATCTAATATATTGTAAATTTTAGGAGTCTCTATGAAATATTGGATCTTGGTTTTTCTTCCCTCTCTCTGCCTTGCTAGTAACAATTTTGTTTTTCACCACCCACTTAACAATATTGAAGATTACTTAGAGATTGAAAAGGCCCCAGCTTTTAGAAAGTACCAGTATTCATGTAGTAGCAAACATATTCAAAGAGACCTAAAGTCCAAAAAAACCAGGGCCATTGAATATGTAACAAATGGGGTAATAACTCAAAATTACATCCCTTCAAAAAATATACTGATTACTCAGAAAGAGGCAACTTTTAATCACTCAGAATCAAACTCCTACAACTACCATTCAAAGAGCACACAAAAATTTACTCGAATAGATTCCACTACCATAAAAATGGTAGTTGAAGTTGAAGATATCTTTCTCAAAAAAAGTGATCAAACTGAAAAGGTTCAAAAAAGTCAAATTGAAAAATCTCTTAACCTAGAAAATGGGGCCCTAAAAACATTGAGCTTCTCGGTTAATGGGAAAGCCGCTAATGACCATTGGCAGAGAATCACTTCTAGGTTTGATTCACTCTCCACAAAGTACATCACGACCGCCATTCATAAGAATCCATCTCTGCTAAACACCACTAGCATAGAAAAATTATCTCTCACACAGGCTTGCATCTACCAGCAAATAGATTTTGAAGGGTTAATCTCACTTACCGAAAAATCACTTATTGGCGAATGGAAAAATGTTGATGAACTGACTCTTGTTAAAAGTTTTAAAGTGTTCTCTGACGGCGTCGTTGAAATTACAAAAGGAGATGAAACAAAATTGAAGGCCAGCTATGACGTAGAGGGGAACTCATTCACTCTTTACACAGACGACCAGATGGTCAAAAAAAGTCATCACAAAATAACCTTCCAAGGTATTAATAAATTATTCATTAACTCTAGTGTGAAAAACTATGATTTTGGGGCCAATTCGACCTTTAAAAGACTAGTTAAATAGCAATTATCTTACTTTATTAAGAATTAGTAACATGCTTGTACAAGTAGTGTTAGATTGTGGGCAGCTTTTGATAAGGGACCACTTATGAATCTTAGACTACTCGCATTCACAATTTTGTTCACTCTACCGATTTCCAGCTTCGCTGAAGATATTGTATGGACTCCTACAATGGTGGTTGAAGATGGATTCTACCGAGGTGGAGCAGACGCCAACTCCCCACACGATGCACTTACATGGGGTACTTGGGATATTACATCATGGTGCCATAACCCCAGCACTAAAAAATTGAAGATTGGATTAAAAAGTGGAATTGATCCTGATTTGTCCTGGAGAAAAATACCACTCGATGACCAACTTAAAACCCATGAATCCTATCACCTGAAGCTGAATGAGCTTTGGCTTCGAAAATTGAAAAAGGCACTCAAAGAATCCTCAGAATTAGAGGCCAATCTGCTTAGCTGTAATAACACCGGTATTGAAAATGCTTTCAGAGATTTGTGGGACGGAATGTGGGATCAATACTACGGTGAATCTAATCCCTGTGTGACAGCAAGTTGCCACTACGACAAAGAAACCGAGCACGGCTCACTCCCGGACAAGCAAACTGAGTGGCAGCAAAATATTGACCAAGAGCTAAGTGATCTATCGGATTATGCTGATGAGGTTATAGAATTAAGTGCACCTAGTGCAGGTCTATTCCAAAAGCTACTCCATAAATTAAACCCCATTAAATCTGCTTACGCTGAATCTTGTTCTGACTCAGTAAAATATCTCTTTGGGAGACTCAATTATTCCTACTCCCATAAAGCAAATTTGCCAGCTCCTGCAGGAAGCTTCTCCTGGTCGTATAGTGGGAAGTGGAATATTTCCGTTATTGATAAATCAGGAGAGATCAATGTTTCACTATCAAACAACTCATATCGAAATGACTACTCGGGGAGAATTATAGGCGTTTCTAATCCTGGAGTTGGGCCCTATCAAAATATAGCAGGTTCATACGAGGACCTGGGTGATGGAGAAATTCAATATTTTATGGATTTTTCTTCAATGACGAGTGATGGAGCATCAAGGCATATTCTCTCTTATGACAATCCTTATACAGGAGATCCCTACAAGCTCTCATTTCCCCATGTTGGAAACCTGGCCCTTGGACAATTTGTCAGGAGATATGGACTTTCAATTTCTAAAATTAAGTTAATTCAAAGTGAAGAGCCGATTCGTTGGGAAATACATCCCAATCCTCATGCGACACTTAAGCTGGATTACAAATTAACTTCAGTGCAATGTGAATAATGAGTCATGGATAAAAAGAAGAGGCCTTGCTTTTTAATTATTGTTTTACCTGTATTAAAACTAAGTTTGTGAACATAGTTTACAAAGTCAGCTTCTCTAAATGATTTTTTAATGGAAAGAAATCCATCGGTCCTGATGATCGCTCCAAAAAAAGATAAAAGTGTGTGACACAGGGTCCACCAGCCTATGAATGTCAGAGCAGACCTGTAGAGATCTATAAAAAAGAATGCCTCGCTTCTGTGTTCGGACCACTTGATTAGTTTTAAAATATCCTCATCACTTAAGTGATGTAGAACATTAGTACACAAGACAATATCAAATTTGACTGTCTCATCAAAATCATAAACATTTTTAGCAAGAAACTGTATATCACAATTTGGCCCTGAACTTTTTGTGGCCGATTTTACAACATCCTCGTTAAGATCCACTCCAACGAGCTGTGCTTCTACGCCTTTTTTTAATAAGAGGGCCTGAATCTTTCTAAGCTTATCACCTTGACCACATCCAATATCAAGAATTCGAAGACTCTTCTGGTTTGGATGATCTTCAATAAATTTTTTAACAAAAAGGAGGCTAGGACCATCAACACCTAGGATCGAATTAACCATGCTCAAATTCTTATAAACTTTTTGGGTAGTGGAAAAAGGAAGTGTCGCTACATCCATTATCTCTGGGCCCGTATGTCTACGGCCAAGTCCGTCTAATATGGGAAAAGAAAAATAGGGAATGAGCATATCTCTAGTATTCATAAATCCTTCCTGGGAGCCTTTATAGCAGTTCGCTCCACATTATCAAGAGAAGGCCACTCAGCGATAGCTGGATAGAAGCAAATACAGGGATGTCAAAACTTCAGACGGCCATAACTGGCTGAAATTACGATTAACATTGTCAACACAGCTCACTTTGAATACCATTGGCCACATACGTGTCTTGACAATTAAATCCTGGAGAATATCAATGAAAGCAATGCTTGCTTTGGCCCTGACAATTTTATCCCTCAATACATTTTCAGCTACCTCCATCTATAAATCTGGAAGCTCAAAATTCGTAACTAATGAGCAATTTTTAAAAGAAATCCCAGCAAATGCCAGAGTGATTCTAGGCGAATATCATTACAATCATCTAATCCAAGGTGCCCAGGCCCAAATTATAAAAGACGTGGTCAAGGCCACATACTCTGAAAATAGCTTCACTGTTGGTTGGGAGTTTTTAAATTATACAGCGCAATCAGAAATTGATCACAATTTTGAGATGTTCTCTGATGATAAAATTGATCTTGCCAAATTTTTCCAAGGCCTCTCGGTTTCAAAAAACAATCTTGTTTATGCACCCATTTTGAAAGCTGTAAAAGATCTCGGTGGTCAGCTCCTGGGTTTAAATATTGAAAGATCTGTAAAGAAAAAACTCATCACTGGTGGAATCAAAGCAGTAGACCCAAAGTATGTTCCCGCTGATTTTCAGCTTGGCGATAAAAACTACCGCAAGCGATTTAACACAGTCATGGGCTCTCATGTTCCAAGAGAAAAACTAGATGGCTACTTCCTTGCTCAGTGTTTTACTGACAGCGTGATGTCACAGGCCTTAATCACGAATTCAACTTTTGATCTACAATTTGTCGTAGCTGGATCTTTTCACACTGATTATTTTTCAGGAACTGTGGCCCAACTAAAGCGTGATAAATCACTACCTGTAATAACGATCAAACTCATTGATACAATCGGAATGGGGAAAAAAGAAATTGGTGAACTGACCAACCCATCTAAAGAATTTGGGCCCATCGCTGATTATATTTTTCTTCTATAAATCAACGAGTAAGTATAAAATTTTAGAGCCGGAAGAATTTAGAATTTCGGCTTCACTCCAGAGGTGAATTCCCCCGGTTCCTGAATCATAAAATACATAGTAGCGAAGGCCTTTATTATCGGTAAATGTACTTGTCATCACAACGGCATGGTAAATGGCCTCATTTGAAGAGGAAATACCAGAACGAAGCCCATGCGTGATAGTAACGGCGGAATCAGAGGCGACAGAGATAGTGCCTTTAACAGTTGCTTGGGGAAACATCACAATTGTAGGTTTTCCTTTTTCGAGGTGGGCCAGTACAGCACTGGGGGTCACTCCAGAATTTGAAAAATCAATACGATGACCAATGCCAAATTCATTCAAAAGACTTCGCATTTTTTGAATCTGCTCAGCACCACTTGCTGAGTTTTCGTGGATCAATCTTTTAAATAACTGTTGAGTCACTCCATCAAGGTCTGAAAATAGGCTTTTTCCCGATGGAAGAATCAGGTTTCCATGTATTAAAGACAGTTGTGATAAACAACCACGCATGGCATAGACCGCACATGAATCTCCTACTTGTTTTACAAGCGGGGGAAGTGGGGAATTATCTATAATGGTTCTAAGGGAGCCACCCTTTAGGTACGAAATCCGATCTGATAAGAGGTAGTGAACTTCAAGATTTTCTGGATCAAAAAATAGAGAATACAATTTCTTTGTTTTTGTGTCGAAAACCTCTCCTAGAAAGTGGGTAGTGTAAGTACTTCCATCAAGAGATCTGAGCTTCACCATATCCCCAGTGCTCATTGCATCTGAAAACCGCTGATTTACTATTTCGAGAAGCCTTCTAGCGCTAAAGCAGGAACTAGACGCCTTTAACCCCAAGCCGTGGGCCATCAGACAGATAAAAATCATAGCCTTAACAGTGCTCATTTAGTTTCTCAATTTAGTGAGCGCGAATCATAGAATAAAAGACTCAAAATGAATCTATTATTCATCAGCACTGTAAAAATGCCAAATATTGAAACTCTGGGAATTGCCCTATATAATAACCACCTATGTATTTGAAAACCTACAATTTTTCCATGATGGTGCTATGGCTTCTGACTCTCGGCTCTTCAATATATGCTCTTTTAGGATTTGAAAGTGAGTTTTTTACACCTCTGACTCTTGTCAGAATAACCCACCTGGTTTCACTGCTTGAGATCTTTCATTGCTACAAAAAATGGGTCAAATCCTCTCTCAGCTTTACTATTATTCAAGTTCTAGCGAGAAACCTATACGCCTGGGTGATCTTCTATGCCTATCTCCAAAATCAAGGTGATCCCAGATTTGTAGTGGCCTTAATTTTTGTCTGGTCACTGGCCGATTCTCTGAGATCAGGGTATTACTTCTTTGGGGGGAGACTTCTAGGGTTTTTCCGCTACAACCTTTTTATCATCCTCTATCCCATAGGCCAGATAAGTGAGATCGTCATGTGCTCACTGATAATGAAATATTCTCCCTCACCCTTAAGATGGCTTCTGGCGCCACTAGTTGTGTCTTATTTTGTTTTCGGCAAAGGGATTTTTCAGTACCTCTACAAAAACAGACAAAGGTATTTTCAAAATCTAAATTGAAGAACTCTTTTCGAGTTCTACCCCGCTTGTTTCTGGCAGATATTTTAAAATAATGATGAGAGCGATCACAGGAAAAATAATGGTCAACTTACTAGTGAAGCCCCAACCAAGAGTGCCTGCAAAACTTCCGATAAATACAGGTGCCAGGACATAACCAACTCGTCCGAATATATTATTAGTCCAGGCAAAAGCATCTGCTCTCAAATGAGTAGGAAAGAGCTCAGTAGTAAATGCGTTGAGTACAGGAATCACAGAACTAGCACCAAAAATAGCGAAAACAAGAGACGCAGTTAAGGCCCACCAAGAATTGAGCGTATAGGCGCCATAGATGCCAGTAAGTCCCACTCCATATATAAGTAGTGCCCCTTTCTTTCTCCCAAGGGAATCAATGACTTTACCAACAAAGAACACGAGAGGCATAGATAGTATGGCAGCAACTCCCACAGATATACCTATTTGACCGTTAGTTAAACCTCGTTCGGCAGTTGCAAATTCCTTCCAAAAGGTTATGGCATTTTGAGTACAGGTATAGGTTAGGGCCCAAATAGATGAGACAAGGACCAATCTTTTAACATAATCTGTTTTAAAGATTGCAGTCATTGAGGTCGAAAGAGTGGCCCTTTCCGCGCGGGCCTTAGTAAACCTTGCTGTCTCTTTTAGATTTCTTCTAGAAAAGGCCAAGATGATTAGTGGCAGGGTGCCCACAAAATAAATCGTTCTCCAACCGTATCCCGTTTCAAGTAGAAGTGGCACTACTGCTGCACAAGCAATGGCACCAAGACAAGAAAACCCTTGAATAATACCCAAAATCGTCCCTCTCATTTCGGCAGGAAATTCTTCAGCGGCATAGATATTACTAATGGCCCACTCTGCAATGAGAAAAATTCGCGCCATCAACTGAAAACCTGCAAACATATAAACTGTAGTTGAGATTCCGGATAGAAATGAGAAAAGTGTGTACCCCAAAATAGTAAGCATCATCACTTTTTTTCTTCCCCAAATATCGGCCTTTCTTACTAATAAATAAGATAATATGGTTCCCACATTGATAACTCCCACCATAATCCCACCATAAGCAGGAGTGAGACCAAAATGAGTCCTAATTTCAGGCAAAATTTGGGTTAAGGCCAGTAGATCATAACCTTCAAAAAAAGTGGCCACACTTAAAAAGAGTAGTAGCTTTTTTTGATAGCTAGATAGTTTACTCCAAAAAAATGAGCTCTTCTCACTTTCTACTAGAGATGAATCGGCACGACTAGGCCCGAATGTCATATTTGCTGTAGCACTTTTTAAGTTCATGGAGATAGTCCTCATTGTTAGAAATATTTAATTGTTTTTGAGCCGTATCAATCCGTGATATTTTTGATTCCCAAAGTGAATTGTATTTTAAAAGTTCAACCTCTGATATTCCCAGAGAGTTTAAATGACTTGCTATTTTTTCGTTTTCATCTATGTCAGTATTAATCCCGTTTATTCCCGGTACTCTCACTGTCAAAGGAAAGTCCATCTCAACTAGCTTTCCCAAATTTTCAAGTATCAGCTGATTGCTACTTCCAGTGTATTTTAAATGCTTGTCTTCACTATAAAATTTCATATCAATGTATATATGTGAGATATAAGGCAGTAATGGAGAAAGCAGGCGAAAGGGATAATTCCCAGCAGTTTCAAGTAAAATGTGAACTCCTGCTTCTTTTAACTTAGGAAGAAATCCTTGAAGAAATTCAGACTGGAGAACCGCTTCACCACCAGAGAGAGTAACTCCTCCACCAGAGCTTTCATAAAAGCTTTGGTCTTTGAGGCAACTATCAAGTAGCTCATCTTCAGTATAGCTTTTTCCCAAGAGCTCAAAAGCTAGATTGGGACAACTTTCTACGCATTGTCCGCAATCATTACACATATTAAAATCAACATCACTTTTTCCGGCACCATTTGAAATAGCACCACTAGGGCAAGAACCAATACAACTTTTACAATCCTGGCACTTAGCTTGGTCAAAGTAGAGCTGACTTTTTGGCGCCTTAGACTCTGGATTTTGGCACCACTGACAATTCAAACTACAACCTTTAAAAAATACAGTTGTTCGTATTCCCTGCCCATCGTGAATAGAAAACCTTTGAATATCAAAAATGTTCGCGAGAGTTCTAGACATGATGAGTATTCCTCAAAATCAGCTCATCTTTCATATCTTCTGTTAGATCATTGAAATAAGCAGAGTAACCTGAAATTCTCACAACTAAGTCTTTGTAGAGATCTGGATTTTTGCGGGCCTTAAGTAGCGTATCCTGGTCAAGGATATTAAATTGTACTTGTATCCCTCCACCATTAAAATGACCTCTTAAAAGTCCTTCTAAAATCACATTACCGCGCTCACCTGAAATATTTTGCTTGTCTACTTTTTGATTGAGTATCATGCCATTTCCGGCCAAATCAGAGTCCACATTACTGGCCGAATTAAGCGCAGCAGTAGGCCCATATTTCTCACTTCCAAGAGTAGGTGAAATCCCATTGGATAAACACTCACCATGCAAGCGGCCTGATGGTAGGGCAGCAGTTCTCTTCCCAAAACCTTGATGTGTTGTCATTGTCCAAAACCCAGGAAGGTAGCGCCCTCCCCTTTGATGAGTCAGCTCACTTACAAGTCTGCTATAAATCTCACTCACTTTTTGTGAAAATTGATCTACTTCTAGATTGTCTTGTCCGTATTTGGGAACTCTATTTAATATATAAGATCTCAAAGAGTCATAGTCTTTGAAATTGGAATCAATAACCGCTACAAACTCTGAAAGTGTTAATTTCTTTTGGGTAAATACAACTTGCTGTATTGCCATCAGCGAATTGGCCACATCGGCCAGTCCCACCGCTTGAAAACCTGAACTATTATAGATACTGCCACCAGCATTGAGATCTTTTGCCTTTTGAATAGGACCTTCAACAATCGCTGACAAAAAAGGAGTGGGACGATAATTTGCATGTACACTTTCAATACAGTTATTTCCAGTGACCGCCACATCTAAGAGCTCTTTGAGGTTTAGTTCGAAAAGCTGGAGCACATCCTCAATGGATTTTGTGCTATCAGAAATCTTATTTCCCCGGCGATCTTGTAGAAAATCTCCACGATAGGTTCCAAGGGTCATATTTAAGGCAAAGGCCAAATTAATGAAACCAGCTCCTGCTGCCGGAAAACTTTTACTGGGAACTCCCCATTCACTACAACCAACAACTGAGTAAGCATGAGCGTCCTCACTAGAGTAATTTTGATTTATCAGGGATGTGATAATTTTGGGATCATTAAAAAAGGCCGGTATTCCTCCTCCTTTTTTTAAAATTTCAAATGAGTAATTCAAAAAATCACGAGATGTGTTCTCATTGACTCTGACATGAATATTGGGCTGTCTTAATCTCATTTGGTCATAGGCACTTAAAATCAGATAAGACAGCTCATTGACGGCATCATCACTATCAGGAGTGCTGCCCCCAAGAGTTATGCCAGAAGCTGATGAAAGCCCACTAAAATATTCTGTCGCCCTTTCAAAAAAGAGAGGTAAAAGCTCAGCTGCTTTGCCTAGAAAACAACCAATAAGCTCTACAACTTTTTCATCATCTATTTTTCCACTCTCAATATCTTTTTTATAGTAAGAATAAAGGAATTGATCCAAACGACCAAAAGATACTCCATGTTGAAAACTTTCTTGATGTACTATCACATGAGTAATCATCATGGATTGCAAGGCCTGATGAAAAGACTCTGCAGGTTTAGCAGGAATGGTTTTAAACATTTCGGCCAATTCGCACAATTCTTTTTTTCTTTTTTCATCTTTTTCTACCATTGCAAGCTCTGACAATTTCTTGCTCCACCTCACACCGTAATCAATTGCAGCGTCAGTTGAAATCACTAACGACTTTAAAAATTGTAATTTAGTAACGTTCTCATCACTTTGTTCAAGCTTTTTCAGCTTTTCGATTTCTGTTTTAATTTCCTGTTTAATCCCTAAAAAACCTACCTCAATAACTTTTTGGTAGTTGGGTGTTAAGTGAGAAATCCCAGCAATTTGGGTAAGTATAAAATATCCACCACTAAGCATATCGTTTAGCAGTGCTGGATCATCAAAAGTTTGTGAAGTATGAAATAGAACTGACTTATTAAACCAAAATGGAAAAATTTCATCTTCTAATTGTTCTTTTTGCTGACTAGACATCTCAATAGGGTTTACTTTCCTTGTTGTTAAGTCTGCTAGCTCGGGCACTAAAAGAACTCCCGACAAATCAGTGTGAACAGGTGCCCCAATTCTTTTAGAAGAACAATTCCCCACAATTAACTCATCTGGATAAACTTTAAGCTCCATATTTTCTAATGTATGGGCCAAGGCCTTGGCGTATGTAACTTGCAGCGAGCTAGTCAAATGTTCATGGTAGTTTTTGGCATAAAACTGTCCAAGTTTGTGATTGATAGCAATCTTTTTTTGATCTAACTCCTGCCCTTTTGCCAGAGAGAATAATGATTTCTTATAAGACCTGTAATGAACTTTTTCGACAATATCCCTTATTACAGATTTCTTTTGAAATAGATGTGTATTGCTTTTGAAATAATCTGTAATCCAGTATGATTTTTGAGTGCACAACTCATAAGGAGCATCAAGTAGTTGACGTCTAAGACTTTTAAGCCGACTAGATTTAACCCCAAGGATTGGTCTTACTTTCATTAACATTGGATACCTCTTTGATACTTTGCAATTAGTGGAACAATTCCCTCTTTAATGCCAATTTTTGCCATAAAGCCAAGATCTTTCTGGGCCTTATCGGTGCGGAAGTTATAGTGCTTTCCTACAACTCGAACAGCGTAACGAGTAAGTTTAGGTGCTTTTTTTGTAAAATGAGAAACAAGCTCCATTACTCCTGCAACAGCGTAGGCAACAGGATACGGAATATGTCCCACATTGGAGTTTAATTTCAACTCCTGCCCCATAGTTTCTAAGAACTGATCCCAGTTGCCATTTTCCGAATTAGTTAAATTGTAGGCCTGGCCGTAACTTTTTGGGTTTTCTAGAATGGCAACAAAGAATCTAACCACATCATCAATATGAATTAGATCTACTCGATTTTTCCCATCCCCAATGATTTTTGCATTGCCACTTTGTATATTCTCTAAAAGCTTGGGTAAAAATTTGTCATCGCCTGGACCAAAAATAACTGTTGGTCTTACATATGTGACATTCATTTTAGTTCTCTTTTCAATAGAATTGAGCTCAACTTCAGCATCAATTTTGGTATCACCATAAGGATCTCCAATTTTGAGAAAAGGAGTATTCTCACTAATAGCACCTTTGTTTTGCCTGCCATAAACAGCAACACTACTCATGTGAATAAATCTTTTGACTCCACAATTATGTGCTTCTAAGGCCATATTAACAGTGCCGTCCACATTGATTTTTCGGCAAAGATCCATTTCCTGACCATAGCCAACTGCACCCGCAAGATGAATCACAACATCTTGCCCTGTCATAACTCCGATTAGAGTTTCTTTTTTAGTGATATCACCTCTATGGATTTCAATATCATTTAGACCAGTGACTTTTTCATTAGGCAGTGCAAGAATAGCAACATTGTGCCCGCAAGCTTTGAGCCCTTTCATAATACTTCTTCCGACAAATCCGGTTGCACCTGTTATAAAAATATTCATCTTTTTATCCTAGAGTTTTATTTACGATTGTATCTGTTAGTTTTGGAAAAAATTTGTTCACACCCACAATAAATTTTCCTGCACCTGTTAGTATCACTTCACGTTTTTTGGCCGAGACTGCATCTAAAATATACCCAGCGGCATCACCGGCAGACATGATTTTCCCAGCAGTTTTTCCATCGGCCCCTCTGAGTGATCCATCAGCATTAAAGGCCTTGGACCTAATTGAGGTATCAGTAAAACCGGGAGAGATTATTCCAACGTGAATCCCCTGTGGAACCCACTCGGCCCTGAGGGACTCAAATAATCCCTGAACTGCAAATTTAGCTGCTGAATATCCACTTCTTGTGGGAAACCCTCTTTTTCCAACAACACTGGAAATAAAAAAGACACTTCCAGCTGTTTCTAATAAATGAGGGTAAGAAAATTTTGATAAATAAAGGGAGCCAAAGTAATTAACATCCATAAGGTTTTTAAAAACGCTGATATCTGTCTCTTCAAACTTAGCATTCATTGATATTCCCGCATTATTTACCAGCACATCAATTCTTCCAAATTTTTCAACTGTTTGCTCAATAACTTTTTGGCAATCTGCCTCTACTGCGACATCAGCAGCGATAGTCAGCATTGTCTCACCTGCTATTTCTTTGAGCTCATTTAACTTCTCAATTCTCCTTGCAACAGCAACAACTCTTCCGCCGGCCTTGCCAAGAGATAAGGCCATCTCTCTACCAATGCCAGAAGAAGCTCCAGTGATAATGACAACTTTCGTTTTTAGGTCTGCTATAGAATTTTTCATGGTCATTCCTCTAGCTAAAATTTGATAAAACACCAATTGTTGATTTTTGTAGTATTTCGAGAGTTCTCTCTCTGCTGAGAGGGCCTCCGTCAAAGTATTGAAGAATAACTCTCATCCAAAGTGCTAAAATCCCTTGAATTAACACTATCCCTTCAAACTTTTCTAACTTAAAAACTGAACCCATGATTTCACTAAAAAATCCCACTACTTTTGGGTTGATCCCCTCTCTCAATTCTTTAACCGAAGCTCCCTTTGTCATGCGCAGAACATAGATGCTGACAAAAGATTTATTTTGCTCCATGTGAGTCAGAATCAGATCACAAAGCTTTGGAATTAAAATATATGTACTTTCAGGAGATAAACTCACTCCTTCAAATAGGGGTCTGCATTTTTTTAATAGCCCTTCGTTAAAGTCATCGAGAAGAGCATCAAGAAGTTCACCTTTATCTTTAAAGTGAACATAAAATGTGCCGTGGGCGACACCGGCCTCTTTACTTATTTGTCCCACCAAAGTTTTATCGACGTCCATTTTCTCAAAACAGTGGACTGCCGCCTTTTTAATACTTTCTTTGGTCAGTAATTTCTTTTCTTGTCTGGTCATGGTTTTTCAAGCTCCGTGGGCACTTCAACTTTAATGACTTAAAGTCAGTGATACATTGTCACTGATTTCAAGTCAATGATCGGGACAATTCAATGTAAGCTTAACCTACTGTAACTACTTGTTTTTGCGCCACACAACATAAAGCTAAGCAAAATCATACTTTGAGGACGCCGCCTGACTCCATGACTTTAGCTGCACGCTACGTACACTCTTGATTCAAAGCAAATTGGTCTATTATAAAAAAGGAATACACTGCCGTGAAACTCATTAAAATTTTGATCCCCCTTTTTATGTTCTTCACCTCAAACTATGCGACTGCTGCTGAGCTTAGTGGTGCTGAAATTTTCATGAATACCTGCTCGAAGTGCCACGATCCATCAGTAAACTTTGGAGATGTCCCCGTACTCTTTGGCCAGGAAGCAGTCTATATAAAGAGATCTCTACAGGCCTTTAAATCAGGTTCGCGTACTGATCACATTCTTAAAATGATGAATGGAATTGCTAGTAAACTTAGTGATAAAGAAATCGAAAATGTTTCAACATTTTTGGCCTCAAGTAACCCATGTGATTTTGATCTCAAAATTGATTATAAAAGAGCTGATTTTAAAAAAGAGTTTCGGGAAGGAAAGGCCTTAGTTCAAAAAAATAGTTGTATGCACTGCCATGGAACCTTCCATCACTTTGCACCTAAACTTTATGGTCAAAAGCTAAGCTACCTAAAAAAGACTATGGCCGCATTCAAAACAAAAACAAGAGTGGCTCCCATCATGAATAGGTTTGCAGCTGCTCTTAGTGATGAAGATATAGAAAAGATGCTAACCTATTTTAATGCAATGGCATTAATGAGAAGCTGCGAGTAAGACATGTTGCCTATTAATATAGAGTATTTCACAGATGTATTTTGTATTTGGGCCTACGTGGATGAAGCTCGCGTTTTTGAAGTCAAACAAGAGTATGGCGATAGGGTTGCAATCCATCGCCATTTCCTCTCTGTTTTTGGCAACGTCGAAGACAAAATCAAAAACTCTTTCGAGGGAAGTCCCCAAAAATTTAATGCTCACGTAAGAGAAGTCGCTGCTGACTTCGAACACATGAGCGTGCACAAAGATTTTTTCCTCAAAAACATGCCTACATCTTCAACCAACTGCCACCTCTTTATTAAGGCGCTCCAAATCCTTATTGAAAGAGGTGAAGTAGAAAATATTGTCCCCTCTTTTTGCAGTGAAATCAGAAAGGCCTACTTTGGAGAGCTGAGAGACATATCCAACCTAGGAGTGCTCTTTGAGCACACGAAAGCTCACGGGATAAAAGAAAAAAGTATTCAAGCTCTTCTCAACTCAGGTGAGGCCATGGCCCAAATAGTCCTAGACCGAAAACTCTCAGAAAAATACAAACTGAAAGGCAGCCCAAGCTACGTTCTCAACGGTGGAAGGCAAACTCTTTTTGGCAATGTGGGCTACAGACTAATCCGTGCCAACATAGAAGAGCTCTTAAACGAAAAACCCAAAGAATACGCATCATGGTGCTAAAACTGAAAACTGATACCCTACTCAAATTAAATTTATATTAGTGTCATTATATCTATCACACCAACGAGGCTAAGGGTCTACCCGATCAAGAATAAGGTCATTTTCATTACCGATTGCGATACCACCAACAGCTGAGTCTTCATCAATCTGGTTATGTTGATTTACAAGTGAGCCATTTGTCTCGGCTTCTTGTAATGGGTGGTCTTCTAAAATATCAGAGATATCATCATTCATTGGAGTGGCAATTATACCACTTGTTGTTGATGATTCCTCAGATTCACATGAATTTGGGTTATTGATAAAGTTAAGGCCAACGGTAAGTGCCGAAGTACTTTGTACTGTTTCATTAATTTCTATTCCAAATAATTCACCACCGTTTATCACTTTCCCTGAAATTGTTATAGTGCTATTTAAATCGTCTAGAATGTCATCGATTGCATTATTTGCGGCGGAATTAAGTCCAGTGGAACTGACTGCGACTCCAGCAACAGTGATTGATCCATCAAGATTATCAAGTTCAATATCTTCAAGCTCTAGGCTCAACCCTGAGTTGCAATTTAACCCTATATGGGAGCGCAAATGAAGAGTTCCAGTGTAGCTAGCCGTTATTGATCTAGCACTACCTTCCATTGATATAGGTATTTCAAGGTGAAGATATCCTCCCTCACTATAGGACTGAATTTTACCTTGTGGTTGAATTTGAAATTGAAGCGTTTCGCCTGATACATCATAGTTGAATCTCTTACAGAAATTTCCATCCTGGGCCACCAAGTAGGCGACAAGATTAAAAGTAGAGTAAGGAACGGCAATAGATAGATCACTACTTGTACTACCCATAGAATAACTATTTAAATTCACCTCACTCAAGCCGTCTGCGCAACTATTACTATTGCTTGAACTTAATCCAAGGTTCCAGTCAGTTTTGAGACGATCATTGCTTTCATCTAACTCGAATGCAGCTAAATCTATGTCATAATTCAATCCATTAGTGCCTGTACCCGTTATAGCAGATGCATCACCAAGAGATTGATTGATGCCTTCTTGAATTTGGGTCATTAATCCATTTTTGTCGTCATCAGTAAAAGCTAAACCTTCTATACATTCAAGGAAGGTGCTTGTTTCAACATTGGTAATACTAGTTAGAAATTTCACACCACAAACACTTTTCACAGCAGTTCTTACTTTAAATTCGTCCCAGATTCCCAAGTTTTCTTGAACATCATTAATGATAAGCTCACTCATACCAATACTAAATTGCTGAATATTTTTTACTTTTAATCGGTTGCTTTCTTGATCTAACTCTAAATTGACATTCATACTTAACTCAGCACCTTGCAAAGTAACATCTAAGCTGATTTCCCAATCTTCACCATGACACTGTAAGGTATCCATAACACCACTCGTGTCTTCTCCCCAGACGAATTTTACAGCTGCACCTATTTTAAAATTTTGGACATTGGCATTGAACTTAATTACATCTTTGTCTTCGTTTTCAGTGAAATCCATTTGGATGTCTTCATTACCCATGTAGAATGAATCTAAATCCAATCTCGTTAAGTACAGATGCCAGGGTTTATCTTGATGACAGTTGGCCATGCGATTAATAAACCAATCAAGTAAAGGCTTATCATCTTCATCAACTTCATCTTCTGGGTTTAAAATTTCATCTAGGGTTCCAGAGGCCAACAGTGCCCCAGGGCTAAGTTCTTGTGGTGAAATTAAGCTATTTATAACTCGCGGTATGACGACCTCAGTTAATCCTCTACCATCACCGTTGAGGTTAAGTTTTAATCGACCTGTTTCAGGTGAGCCATTAACTTCAAAGGGTTTTGTCGACAAGCTAGCACCCTGCTCACTTACTGATCCAGAAATTGATCCCGAAAGAGATGTCAAACTTTCTGAAGAGGCCAAATCTTCTCTAAGAGACCCATTGAAATACACAACAGAGATTATTAACAATATGCCCACAAGGCAAAACTTGATGATTTGCTGCTTGAACTTCATTTCCTACATCCCGTGGTTAAAGAAAGCTAAGGTGTGAATTATAACTCAGGAATATTTCCACTCCAAAATTGAAGAGGTGTCATATAAACTCAGATAGTTATCACTTGAAAACAAAAATTATATAGCCATCCATAATTGGCAGTAAAAACTGGTACCATGTCATCTTTTACGATCGAATACGCAAAAATCCATGCTTGATTTTACTAAGAATATTTCCGTATCAGCCTAAATAGGTTTACTTTTTTGCTCATTTGCCGATTAAAGTAGTGTGGTTTACTAAAAGTCTATTCGCTATTTACTTGTCATGGTTTTCTTCACTTGCAATATCTGCTTGTCCAGAGTTAATCGAAGCAGAGGTATTGGCATTGGTGGAACAGAGTTACCAAAATAATTTGCTTCACTGTAGTGCTGCCTGGGAATTTTTTGTACAAGGACAGATAGCACATCAAAAAGTTATCAAGTTAGATATTAAAGAAATGTACTCAATGTATAAATTTGATTATATAGCCAAGCATTTTGGAGAGGAGCTTGCTAATTTATTACTTACATAGAGTTCTTCAAGAAAATTGAAAAAAGCGGAAAGGATTTATCAAAAAGAAATGGATCGACGAGATCAATTAGATGCTATCAAATGTGTTAATGAGTGCTCTCAAAGCTTAAGTTTTACATGTAACTACAAGGGACAGGGCTTGAGGGTTGCCTATTTTGGTCAAAAGTATTTTGAGTTTTCTGAGTTTGAAGCCGAAGTTGAGCTCTTTAGAGATAAATATAATATAATTTTCCAAGAACCAATCAGTAGAGATATCCCACTGAGTATAGACCGAGCTGGCCCCTAGTCAAACTGGTACCAATTTTTTTGCAGGGACTGCTCACAAGAGTTTGTGAGCAGTTTTAATTATATCTTCTAAAATGTATTTGTTCCTGAGAAATCAAAACCTATACCATTTAAATTTGTGTGTTTGGCACTGATAATTACAAGTGTTGCCATAATGGCAATAATTGTTCCGGAAATAATTTCACCACTATTGTCTCGAATATTTGCTCGACTTAAAACTCTACCTTTTCCTAATAATCTGATAAATTTTTTCTCTTTTCGATCCAATTGATCCCAAGATTTATCAAATGTTTGGTCCGTTACAGCACCTCTTTCAAGAGAATCTTCAATGAATTTGATATCCCTTTTATAGATATATCCATCTTCTTGTTGGAAAAGAAAATCTACAAAAATGGATTTTGCAAACTCAGCTCTTTGATCTTTGTCGAGCTCACTGTACTCGGCCTTAATTTCGCGAATAGTGAGCAGTTTTTCTTCATCACTTAACTGAGTTGTTTGATTGGCAAATGCAGGTAGTGAGTATTGAATAAATAAAGCAATCAAAACTAGAAACTTAGTCATGGTAACCTCCGGGGTAGATAATTTTTGTGCTGACCAATATTTACCATGGAGTAAAAAAATACTTTTACTTTCTGAATTTCTTACATGGGAAATAGAGCAATTAACGGTTACAAAAGTGTAACCATAGACTTCAGAAATACCATTTAGTAACTTAAAAGTCTTCAATACTCACAAGTCCCGGTGGTTTAAGCGCAGCATTTAAAGATAGGTGCCCTATTGAGATCATTGAAGAAAAATGAGAAGATGTTCTCAAAATATCTTAAAGGGAATCCATAAAAGGAAACCCTTTATGATTAGAGATATTATTCTAACTGTTTTTCCAGGTAGGTAATGAACCCAAGAAATCAGTTGCATATTTTAAGGCGGCTTCTTGATCAAGACCTTGTTCTTTCTGGTAGTATTCAGCATTTCCCTTTAAGATAACCTCATATGGGAGTAGAACTCCCTGCTCATTGGTGCAGTGAACACAATGAGTATTACTTGCTTCACCTCCTCCAAAATGTTCTGGTTTTTCCATTGGCATTCCACATGAACCACAGCTTGGGCATTTCATATCCATTTGTAATCTCCTTGTTAGAGCTTAATTAGTTTCAAGAAATGATTTAATATTTCATTTCCCTTGGTTTTAATGACAGACTTTTCACCTGCAAATATATCTTTGTTTAATAGGTAGTAAGAAATTAGTCCCATCCAAGTATTAAACAAGAGGTGGCTTGGCATTGTTTGGATGTCACCTGCTTTCATTTCATTTCTGGCAGCAGAGTTGATGAAATAGGCAATTCCGGTTTGGAGGTTAATAAGAGTTCCCCTAACTTCACCTGGGAGTAAGGCATTTTCGATTAAAAGCCTTGCATAAAAATTTTCATGTTTTTCAATAACTTTTAAATGTATTTTTAAAATTTTTCTCAGATTGTGTGCATCAGCAGATAGTTTTTTAAACTCTTCAGATATACTTCTCCCAAAACCATCTATTATTTCAATTAGCAAGTCCTTCTTGGTTGGGAAATGGACAAATACAGTGCCGTGAGAGACGCCTACCTTCTTTGCAATATCTAATGTTTTAGTGGATTGGATTCCATTTTTAGCAAATATTTCTAAACCTGCTGATACCAGTAAGGTTTTAGTTTTCTCTTTTTGCTGTTGTCTGGTTAGCGCCATTTTGGCTAAGTCCCCACTCACTGAGTTCTGACTTAGTGTTTCTCATTCTCGTCTTGGATGGTCAAGAGATTTTTTTAAGCACTTGAGAGTTACTGCTATGCGCTTCATAAAAAGTTAAGTGGTACCAGTAATACGCTATTATTCAGGTACCGCACCAGGGAGGTATTCACTTTTAGTCCACTACATTTGATCTGCTTTTCTTTTTTACTTTTTTACTTTCTTTCTCTGCATGCTCTTGCCTAATAATTGCTCTAGCTCACAATCTACTACTTTCCGATCTCTACGCTGGACGGAAGACCACCAACAATCGGTTGAGACGATTATCATAGTTACTGGCCAAACTGCAATGGTGGTTACTTGATATAGAGATGAACTGCTGGCAAAGTAATGTTTGCTCACATCTGACATTTTTTGCCATTTGTACCCGCGTACCTTGGCCCTGGAGCTTTAACTTTGAATTGAACGCTCATAGGTTGATGATCTGAGCCATTACTCTTGATGACGTTAGCGTTTTTTACCGTGAGACCACGATAAAAAATATGATCTAAAGGGTACCCCAAAATTCGAAGTCTTGTATCCGAATTATTGAAGCTAACCGAGTTAAGCCTTAACTTATTAGTTGACTTGAGCATGGTCGCCACCCGTTCTTCATTCCAAGTATTGAAGTCACCGGCAATCAGTAAAGGACCTTTGTGTTGAGAGAGCTTGCTCAAAAGTCCAGTTAGCTGCATGGCCCATTCTTTATTTGAAACGAAATTTAGGGAGTGAATGTTGGCCACCAATAATTTCTCTCCGTAAGGCAGGGAGTATTTGGTGATTAATGCCATTTTGGGGGTTGCAACTATAGGTTCTCTTCCTATGCTTCTCAAGTATTGGGAGAAGACTGCTCCAACTCGTGATGAAGTGGAGACACCAGTAGCAACACCTGTATTTGTATATATGAAAGACTTGGCAAATACTTGCTGATAACCTCGCTCTGGTTTTGTCTGGCAACACATTGCTTCTTGAAAAATATGAATATCATAATTCCCTTTTAATTTTCTATATTCAGTTTGCCAGTTTTCTTTTTGTTCCTTGTAAACATTCCAAACTAAAATAGAGAACTCTTTTTCAAGTTGGTGTTGCTGAGGTTGCCCAAAAGAAGTTAGTATTTCTCTTTCTGTTAACTCTATTCTCAAAAGAGAACATGAGCTCAAAAAGAGGAATAAGAACAATAGCGCTAGTGTCGATACTTCACATCTTTTTGCCATACACGACAGTATACACCAATTGATATGTTTTTTGGTGGTTTTACTATAAATTCAATGGATTACCCATGGTAATTTATTCCCCCAGCATTTGTTACGTCCTGATTTTAATTGAGCGAAATGATGTCTTCCACCTGCAGAAATATTGCTCGAGGACCTACCTAGCACCTGTTGGCAAAAATATTTTTCTTTTCCTGTAAATCCCAATATTTCTGCTATTTTCTTAAAGATCCTTAGTACTTTCGACGAAAGTTATTGAGTATAACAATATCTATTTAACTTAAAGCCATTTTATTGAGTTGCAAATAAATAGGAAAAAATGACAGAAAGAGAAATTCTTATCGTTGATTCAGACCCCGCTATAAAGGAGTACATTGGCTCCATTGGAAAAATATACAATTACCCCATTGTATTAAAAGAAAGCATTGAAGAGGGCATTACTCACGCTGAACAAGCGAATTGCATTTTTTCTGTGATCGATATTGTTATTAAGGGCAAGCATGGTTTCACTTTTGTTGAGCATGTGACAAAAGCGGGGATTCCCATTCCTGTGGCCATTATGAATGAGAAAATGGATGAGAAGTATAAGAAAAAAATGTCTCTTTTCTTTTGGGGGGTAAAGAAAAAACCTATTTCCAATGACGAATTTCAGTTATTTCTCTTCAATACATTAAAAAAAGTCGAATTCAAAGAAATGGTCAACAATTTAGAAATAATTATTAATCGCGACTTTCCCAACACCAATATGATTGATTTTGAAAAGTATTGTGATGAAAAAATAAAAGCGATGAATACGCCGCAAATTAATCACGCCTTCGAAGAAATTAGAAATGCCTTGGCGGGAATCAAAGAAAAACGGGGAGATGTTTTCTCGAAAATGGGTGATGTAGTTGAAGAGGAATCAGCTCTAATAAAATCACTGGGTGAATCTGGCCAAGAAGAAAAGAGCACTGTATCTGGTGGTGATGAGGATGAGCAGAGCACCACTGCATCTGGTGGTGGTGAAGAGGATGAGCAGAGCACCACTGTATCTGGTGGTGGTGAAGAGGATGAGCAGAGCACCACTGTATCTGGTGGTGGTGATGAGAATGAGCAGAGCACCACTGCATCTGGTGGTGGTGAAGAGGATGAGCAGAGCACCACTGTATCTGGAAGTCAGCTAGAAGATGAGGGCCCCCTACATAATTTAGAATCTCTTATTGATGAACTCAGTCCACAAATAATTAGTGCAATAAAGAAAAAGATAGAAGAGAAAATTAGTCACATCAGCTGCTTAGAAGACAGGGGGGAAATTATCACCGAAATTAAAGGACTAGAGGATTATTTTAAACAGTGTGCTGCAGAAATCATCAAGGGGGAAAATTATAGTGATGATGCTATTCAACGCCTCAGCTCTGCTGCAGTAAAAGAATCATTACAACGAGTCAAAGGCAAAATTGAGGGCCATGACCCCAATGAAATTTTGAAGATTAAATCCCTTCCTCCAAAGAACGAGAAAATTCCCGTCGAAAGCTCTAATGACGATCTCCCTCCAGCTGATCTTTCGCAGGAGTCGAAAAATAAAACTCCCAAATATGTCAAAAAAACAGAGCTTGAAAAATTAAAACGAGATATTCTCGATCGCAAAAATAAATTAGGACAGACCTGTATTATGTTAGCTGCCTTAGAACTCGATATTGAGGAAGTCAAAAAACAACTTGATAAATTTTGTAACCTAACCTTTAGAAGCAAAGATGGCCGCTCCATAGCTCATTATGTGGCTGCAGGAGGGTCACTTGACATTTTTAAACTCTTTGAAGAAAAAAAATTTAGTTTAAAAGAAGTTGATGAGGAGGGTAACCCTCCTCTCGTGATTGCCATACGCACTGCTAATATTGAGATCTGCCAATACCTTCTGGATAAGGTTGACCGAGTTAATTTTGTAGATAATAAAGGTATAACTCCAGTGATGTATGCAGCGGGAACTGGAAATTTAGAAATCCTGGATCTCATTATTAACAAAGGCTTTAATATTCATGCCAAAGATCAAAAAGGAAGAAGTGCACTTTGGTATGCAAAAAAGAGAAAATATAAAGACTGCATGGCACTTCTAATAAAAAAAGGATTGGCAGCTTAAGGCTGGTATCTCTTTCCGAAACTCTGTTAAAAATTTAACTAGCTTGTAGTAATTCAATATTTTCAAGTCGAAACCTAGTTAAAACAACTATCATTAAAGTATGATTAAAGTTGAACGCATTTTTAATTACTATTTGGTCTCGTATTGAGTCCATTCATTTTATTATGATTGCAAATTGATTAAATTATTGTACTAAACCAAATAATGATTTTCCAATGTCAGGAGATAAGATGAAAATTTCTATGATCAATTTTGTTTTAATATCTATGCTTTATCAAACGGCTCACGCTAGTCAATTTGATCTAAGTTTTAACACCAAAGTTGAAGGTGATAAAAAATTGAATTTAGGTTTAAAAGATGGGCATCTATCTTATCGTTTTCAAGATCATACAGGTTCTGGCTATCCAACTTGGAATTGGCTCAAACTGAAAACAGAAATAAATTCAAAAAAGGGTCTTTCGAGCTGGAAATTAAATGAATCTATCGTATTTTATAGAGGTTGTTTTTATGACATTTATTCCTCACCGGTTCCAGAATGTTATGGATATAAAATTGAGGTTGATTTCAAAAATAAAATAGAAAGTGCTGGCCTGGGATATTATAGTCGCTATAAATCCATTTATGACAACGCAGACAGAGAGTTTAGTTTGCAAAATAAACAAGCGAAAGCAACAAGCTTAAATGTAAAAAGAATTGAACTTAGCATAGAAAGTTATAACCCAGATAAATTTAGTGAAATTATTGCTACATCATCAATAGTTCTAGAGCCAACAAAACCTGTGAAAAAGGAATTCGCCAATGATATTGGATCCATGGGGTTTCAGGTTTGTTTGGGAAAATATCAAGCGATTAGTTATGATAAAAAGGATTTTTATCCGGCTGCTCAAAAAAATCGGTTCCCCAAAAAATACAGCGGTGAAAAAATCTCTCAATATTCAACAATCACTCTGTTTAAGTGTCGTTATTCGAGCGATAAATTTACTTATACTTTGGCCTTAAAAACCCTGGCCGGTTCATTTAATCAAACTCATTTCAATCTTTATGTGAGATTTAACCCAGAGAATAATACAAATTTATTTTCAAATAAAATTACGATAAATGAGCCAGGGAATTCTGTAAGTTATTTTTCAGAATTGGTCGAAATTATAAAAATTGGAAAAGTGGAATAATGTGCGTGATACGAGGTCCAGAGAAGAGGACCTTTTAGAAAACTGGTACGTCACTTTTTACGATCAAATGCATAAAAATCCTCACTTAATTTCACTAGGGATTCAAAATCGCAGTATCGGACATAAGGCCTAGAAAGGGGTATTGGGAATTGCGTAAAAAGTTAAGTGGTACCAGTTTTAGATAGTCGTTCTGGTAGCTACAATCTTTAGGGAAAGCTTATTCTTTCCACCATCTTCATGTGTTTCAAAAAGAGTTTCTTTTCCATTTTGTACAAGAATCTGTGGTTTAGATACAATTGACCTTGCCTGACCATTGGTGTGACCAATTTCAATATCAAGCAAAATGCCTTTATGATCACTCATCTGTCCCTCTCTGGCGACAACAGTAATCTCCGTTAACTTCTCAGTTCGACTGTCCTCTTCCATAGTTTTCTTGGTCATTGTCGCCTTCTGCCCCTCTAAAACTTTGATCATTGCTGTTGAAACAACTTTCCCATCGACGGATATTTCCATTGTCAGGTCATATCCCGAAGCTGCAAATAAAGATGCTGAGAATGTAATCATCAAAGTCGTCAAAAATAATTTCACAAATACCTCCATACCAAAATATATTTTGAAGGTATCTCCCTAGTTTGTACATGAATTATTAATAATTTTAACCAAAGAGAAGGTAAAATACCTCCTTAATTATCGACGGCCTCAAAAAGGCCATCTCAATTTGGACCCTCCCCGGGCGCCCAAGGTCCCCATTTCATGGCGCCTAAAAATGTAGGTTTACTGCAAGCTAGCGAAAATCAGAGGGGGTTATTTCAAAAATGGATGCACCTCTACCCTACCAATAAATTTGATCAAAATCATATTCAAAATTTTCAGCAATTTCCTCTGCTGGCGGACCACGATCTTCATGGAAATTAGAACATTTCCATGTTCCAAAAGTCTAACTGTGTATTCTCAATACTCTTTAGAATTGTTACCAAACACTAAAATACTATTAAATATGTCTTTCTATTTTCAACGATAACGAGGAAGTTAGTGAGTTTTGCTACTAACTTAATAACAGTTAAAAAAGGAGAAAGTATGAATAAAATTTTATTGATAATAATACTGGGAATATTTTCCATACAGTCATTTGCAAATCAGTGCCTTGAAGAAGCTACAAGTAGAGAGCTTTTACAAGAAATAAAATTACAACTTTTTTCATTAGAAACTCCTTGAGAATTAATTGTGCTCTCCAATCGTAATGGAAATCGAGAATCTACATAAGTGGCCTTGAAAAAGATCTATGGCCCATTTTGAACAATGTTGGTCAGTGCTATGTTTTTGGTAGTTAACTAATGATTGAAAAATTTTAGAGTACGATAAGAATAGTGCTTTCACCTATTGGTACTTATTAGAAATATTGTCAAATATTTGTACATATATTAAAAAAAATCGGAATCACGGCCCGTGGGGAGGTTGAGTTTCAGGTTTAGTTGGGTGGCGGCCCTTTTATCACGATATTGTTTAGAGTTGTTTTGATGAGTTTTGTGATGTGGGTATTTTGTAGTTGCTATCTGGTTTTGTGGATTGCTTTTATGGAAAGGGTTGGGGGAGGAATTTCAATTCTGGAAATGCTGACTTTGGTGATAGGTTTTATTTGAAAAAAGTGCTTGAGAGATGATTTCCCTTTCTATTTTGAGAGGGGGAAATGGAAATGAGATTCTTTTTAGGGGGTGCTATACTCCTTAGAATAGCCTTGGTGGTACTTCACTAAAATTATTCAGCATCCCTAATTAAATTTAAAGTGCAGTGGCCCTAGCAGTACTTTATGGGTGCAGTATTTGGGCGGTAAAAACGTGGTAAGCTGCTGGAGCGCTTGGAGGTTAGAAGTGATGATTGAGAAAATGAGTGATGATAAATTATTAAAAAGTGTT
>JABIHA010000139.1 GCA_018649885.1 Bacteriovoracaceae bacterium | reverse complement strand
GCTCATTGCCCACGGTTTTAGTCCACTGCGCGTTTATTCAACTGGCCACCTTGGTCTAAATATAATCATATAAATTTAATCGAATTTAACTCACGAAAGGGATGTCTGTTTGTGGCAAGTTGAATGAACGCTAACCAATATCATATATAGCCTATTGTGGTGGGTTAGAAAACTGGTTGTTGCTGGAGGTGGTGGGTTCCTGTGCAAAGAGGGTGCTTGGTGGGCGAAGGCCTTACCTTCGGGGATTCATTGCAATTCTACCGTGTTCTGTGCGGCTGGCTTGGCTCGGGGGTTTCATGTGCCCGATTATCGAACTACGATTCTTTGTGCAATGCCTTATTAGGACATCATTAACAATGCCAAGTAAGGACCTACAACGAACACTATAAATATAATTTTAAATAATGCTACATAACCGTAAAGAAACTTTTTGATCGTTTCATCGTCAAAATCAATGAATTTCTTTTGAATGGAAATCATAAAATTTTGACAGAAAAAAATCATGAGTGCCGAAAAGACATAGATCAAACCTACTACGATTGTTAGAAACTTGAAGAAGGTTGTTATTGTTGAGATATCCATGTTTACTCCTTTTGGTTTAAGGTAAGTGTTTTCTCTTGTCGTTTCTATGACTCAAGTCAGATTTAAAGAGCTGAAAAAGTTGGGTGCTTGTTGGACGAAGGCTTTGCCTTCGGGTAATCATTGCAATTCTAACGCATCCTGCTCGGGGGTCTCCTTCGGCTACGGACCCTCCCTATTCGGTCGGCTCCTTCGTGCCTCAGGGGCGTCCAAACAAAAAAAGCCAGACCTTTCGGTCTGGCTTTTTTTGTTTGGTGCCCCCTCGCGGATTTGAACCACGGACACAGGGATTTTCAGTCCCTTGCTCTACCAACTGAGCTAAGAGGGCATAACTTTAAATATTTAAAGCGTAAAAGAAATTACAGTCAGGAAGTTGGCCAGTCAATAGCTTTAAAACTTTTTTTTTCATCTGAAAGCTCATATATTGTTGTTAACATTTCCCAACCAGCCACGAGGCCACGCGTCATGAGTATCAGAATTGAGAAGCTCGAGTTCCAATTTGGAAAGCTTAAAACCTTTGCAATGCTCATCCACCCTGACAATGAAGGTGCAAGCCCTGGGCATCTCGCCATTTTTACTCATGGCTATACCGCTAGCAAGCGCGATGTGTTGCCGTGGGGCGTGAGACTCGCTGAGGAAGGCATCCCCTCCATAGTCTTTGATCTACCTGGCCACTACTTAGGAAATTACTACGAAGTTGAGAGCTTCGATGATTTTGTTAATGATAGCCCTAGGCTCTTTGAGGTGGCCTACTCTAAGCTTCTCACACATGGTTACAAACTTGGGCCCAGTGGCAAACTAATACTAGGCGGACACTCATTAGGCGCTCTAACTGCCTTCCGCTCGTCAACCCTTGAATGCTTTTCTAATCTTCCCAAAATACTCTTAGGTGTTGGATTTGGCATTTCATCCACTGACGGCAACCATATTTTTCAGAGTCGCTTCTACAAAAAAACTCTCGAAGTCAGAGAGCAGTTAGTCTCTCCTTGCTTGAAGGCCTCAAATCTCTTTGATTGGATTCACGATCAGAAAGAAAAAATACAGGTTCAGGCCGAAAGAGTGCACCTCATTACAGGACAAAATGATGTGGTGGTCGGAGAAAAAGGTGCTGAAAAACTGAAGAAAAAATTAATCCAAAAAGGGATTACCAGCACCACCCTTTCAAGGCCAAAAAATCTACCCCATCACCAACCAGAAGGGGCATCTGTTCATATTTATGCGGAATTCAAATATCTCTACTGACTTGCAGACATTAAGGATCTAAAATTTTTCAAAAGACCTTTTTTGCCTGTTCTGGCGATGGGAGTGAATTTAAAAGTATCTTTAAATCCTCTATTACTCAGTTTTTCAAATTTAAGGTAGCTATCTTCCATAGAGCCCTGATAAAAATATTCCATGATCAAAGAATTTTTTTCCTCAAAATTCTCAATTTTCATGGGATCAATATCAAAGCATTGTTTTTTATTCCAAGGGCAAACTTCCTGGCAAATATCACAGCCAAACACTTCGCCGTTAGAGTTTTGATGGTTTTCAAGAGGGGCCACATCCTTAAAGGTTTCAATTGTATAATTACTAATACACTTGTTGGCCTCGATGGTTCTCGTTTCAGGATCAATTGCGAGTGTTGGACAGGCTTCAGCGCAGGCCTTAC
This sequence comes from Bacteriovoracaceae bacterium, assembly GCA_018649885.1. Taxonomy (GTDB): domain Bacteria; phylum Bdellovibrionota; class Bacteriovoracia; order Bacteriovoracales; family Bacteriovoracaceae; genus JABIHA01. Next base: position 12,847 of record JABIHA010000139.1, on the reverse strand, counting down.
ATCTTCCACAATGATCAACTTCAAATGGGACGTTTTCAATTTCAAGTTTCTGATCGAGTAAAATAGATCCAATAAGTGTATAGCTGCCATGAGCTTTACCTATCAGCATTGAATTTTTTCCAAACCAGCCAAGGCCTGCTCGGTAGGCCAAGTCGCGCTCTAGAACAGGATGAATATCGAGAGTTAGTTTAGTGCCCAAACCTGCAATATTCGCGCTGAGTTTTTCTGCTATCTCTTCAAGGTAGCTGCCAATCACAAAGTGATAATCTTTTCCATCAAAGCCGGTTACATAGCCTGAAAGTTTTGGTCCTTTTTCAACTACGTAATCATCACTTATATGCTTTTGCTCAGCATAGCTGAATAAGAAAACAAGTGCGGACTGACAATTGGGGAAAACACTTGAAAGATCATCTCTTAAATCTTTCCTGTGATCTGATAAATATTTAAGACCACCATGCTTTCCTAGTTTGAGCCACTCATCAAAGTGATCAAAGCTCTGAGCTTCGGTCACATCAGTGTAGCCCCAATCTACATGTGGAGAGCTACAGCTATCTAAAATTTCTTGTATTTCGGTAGTATTCACACAGAATATCTACCACAGATTTGGGGCCTATTAAACCTTTGAGATTATTTCGATTGCTCCAGCAGGACACATATTGACACACTCCATATCGAGGGTGCATCTATGTGCGTTTGCCTCATTAATACGAGTAGAGTTGTTAAATTCCTTGGAGTTAGTCCATATATCGAAAGGACAAATGGAAATACAGTTTTGACAACTCACACAAATATTTGTGTCTAACAAGATTTTTCCTCGATCGAACTCAGCATCTTGCAGGCCCTTTGAACTATTGGCCTCTTTAGGTATGTCATTGATTGTGTGAACTCTAAGGGTATTTGAAGTCCCTTGCCTGAAGAATTTTCCATCCCCTCTGGCAATGACCAACTTATCACCATTTTCTATTAATTTTTTACTCTTTAGCTCTTGAAGCATTTGATTTTCAAGCTCACTGAGTTCTTGATAATTTGAAAATTGGTAGGGACTAACTCCCCAATATAAACACATTTTTCTAACAACTGTTACTGAGTTAGTAACAGCGAGTACAGGAGATCTTGGCCTAAAACGAGAAATTTTCTTGGCCGAATTTCCAGTTTGAGTGACAACTAGAACCCACCTGGCAAAAAGTTTTTCTGCAATCATTGAAGCTGCAACTTGAAGACTCGACGAAACATCACTTAAATCAATATTTCTAAGAAGCGGTCGATCTTTGGGTACTCTTTCAGCTTCCTCAATAATTTTTCCCATCATAACAACCGCTTCAACAGGAAAGTTACCAGAAGCAGTCTCAGCACTTAACATAACTGCATCTGTTCCGTCCCAGATAGCATTGGCCACATCAGATGCTTCTGCTCTTGTGGGCCTTGGGCTGACGATCATACTTTCAAGCATTTGAGTCGCTGTGATAACAGCTTTCCCATAGCTATTGCAAAGGTGGATGATATTTTTTTGCACGGATGGAACTAGGTGGTTTCCAAGTTCTACCCCCATATCACCTCTGGCAATCATGATGGCATCACTAACCTTAATAATTTCTTCAATATTCTCAATGGCCTCAGGCTTTTCAATCTTTGAAACAATAGGGACATTAGTTTTTAAACTATGAAGCAGGTATTTAACTTGTTTTATATCCTCAGCAGTTCTTACAAAACTTAAGGCCACATAATCGATTCCATTTTGAAGGCCAAAAAGAAGATCTTTGTGATCTTTTTCAGTAAAACTTGGAGCTGATACAGCAATATCGGGAAGATTAATTCCCTTATTAGATTTTAGAGTTCCCCCTTGAATAACTTCAATGACAAGAACATCTTTTTCTTTTTTTACGGCCTTTGCTTCCATCAGCCCATCATCGAATAAAATTGTACATCCAACCTTTGCATCTTTTACCAGGTCTTCATATACAGTGGGGATAAAGCAGTCTTGGTACTGAGTATTGCTGGCATGAGCTTTCATTGTGCCAATGGCCCAGGTCTCACCGTTTTTTAATTCAATTGGTTCTTCGAGCTTATCAACCCTAATTTTTGGGCCCTGGAGATCAAGTAAGATCGCCACTTCATAACCCATCTCTTTGGATGCCTTTCTCACGTTGGCGATGGTTTGCTTATGACCTTCATGAGTACCATGACTCATGTTGACCCTAGCAACATTTAATCCCACCTCAATAAGTTTTGAAATTTTCTCGACACTGCTCGATGACGGACCAAGTGTCCCAACAATCTTTGCCCTTCTCTTGGCCATATTAATTCCCCTTAGGGACTATATAAAACTATGAATTTTTAAGTGAGTCAATTTTTGTTTCATAGGCGCGTCGAATATTTTGAAGTTGATTATCAAACCTCGTCTGCATATTCTCAATTTCATGAGCTTTAGACTCTCTAAGCCTATGCAGTACTTCTTTATTTGAAGTATTTACCCTGGCGAGCTCGAGCCTATTTTCCATTCTCTCTCTTACCATTACATCTTCGTAATCAGTTGAAAGCTTTTTTATTTGCCTTTGGCTATTGTGCATATAATTTCTAAGCTTTTCATCAGAATTTTGTTTAAGTGAATTCAAAATTTTTTCAAATTTTCTCTCAGCGGTATCAAGCCTTTTTTTCATAAAATTCTTGGTTTCATTATCTCTAAGCATTGATATATGATTTTGATAGTTAATTTGCTTTTGGCTTCTTTTTTGATTATCCACAAGTTTCTCAGATAACTGACCTTCTATTCGTTCTTTTTCTACATCTTGAAATTCAATTTTTTTCTGAAAGGTTGTTCTGATGTCATTCATTTTTCTTTCATAATCAGTTCTTATTCTTTCATTATCAACAGCTTTATTTTCTCTTGATTTTTGGATTATCTCCGTTTTTTCCTTAGCGAATCCACCTCTTATTTCAGAAAATAATTTTGTATTGTTCGTCTCTAGTGCTCTGAGAGTTTTTACAAGTTGTTTTTTTTGAAGATCGATCTTTCGACGATTTTGAACTTTTCTATCTTCAACTTCTCTATGATGTTGAGCACTAGAGACAAGCTCTCTCCCTCTAAACTCATCCCTGATCTTAGTTTGCTTTTTTGCGTGCTCTGCTCTTTGAGCTAATAAATCTGAGGCATTTTTATTAGACCTTTTTGATACCTCATTTTGATATATGTCGGCTTTGCCTTGAAGATCTTTTTTAAATTGCTCTTGGTTGAGAACATTTTCTTCTTCAAGTCTTTCCCGCATTTTTACAACTTGGTCTTGCAGGCCTTTAAATTTGGCTTCTTTATAATCTACACTAGAATCATTAAAAGTCTTGGCAACAGTATTGTCCTTGAGCTTATTTTGCTCCTGAATAATTCGATCAATCTTTCTTGTCAGCTCCTGCTTATCTTTTGAGTGCATTTTTGTATTATCATTAAGAGCATTTTGATGGCGCGCTGAAGTCTCTTTATTATCTACATACTGACGCCTTCTAAAATCAGTTGATTGTTTATCAAAACGTGACTCCATCTTTCTCAGAGTGCCTTGCTGCTGCTTTCTCATCACTTCTGGACCACGCTGCAAGTTTTGTTCAAGAGTTTTTACATTTTGTTCTTGAACTGCCCTTATATTGTCTAGATTGGCCCTGTATTCTTTTTTATCAGAATCTCTTTTGATTTTATTATCTTCTTGCTCCATTCTAAGGCCATTAGTAAGCTTCGATACTTCTAGCTCTCGCCTTAGATCATTTTCTTCTACCTGATCATTCATTTGGTTGTTAAACTCACCTCTTAAAGCAGATAGACCTTCTTCATTTCCTTCTTGAATCATGCCCAATTTATTTTGATAATTATTTTGATTTTGATCTGAAATATTTTTATATAACTGAGTAGTATTGTCGTGAGAGTTTTTAAAATTCTCAGATATATTATCTATTTTTTTATTATACCTTCCAGACAAGTCCCTTCGAATATTTGTAAATTCCTTTTGGGCATTTTCCATGGCCTTATTGTAAGTATTGGCCTTTCCCCCAATCGCTTTTCTTATTTTATCTCGATTGTCCACAACATCTTGGGCATACTTTTCTTCAGTACCCCTGATATCTTCCATTCTATTTTTTTGGTGCTTGGCTTCTACGGCTTCATGAGATTCTTCTAGATCATTCAGACTTTCATTATAAGCTTCGCGGTTCTTGCGAATCTCACTTTGATAACCCTCGCGTTGGCGAGATAGTGCTCTGCTGTAATCTATTCCATCCATGGACAAGTTGTTTTCTCCTACCTGACGGTCCCTTCATGGGTCCGATCCTGGTGACACCTTATATAAATATACACGGTATGTCATAGACTAGTCTGCTGGGAAAATATTCCCAGCAGACTCTATATAATGCAGATTTTTTGAAAATTAGAGTTTGAGCTCTTCGTCAATGATTTCCGAAAAGGTTTCAAGGGGTTGGGCCCCATTTATGAGCTTGCCGTTAACATAGAATGTCGGAGTAGAACGGACACCTACTTTTTTTCCTTCACTTAAACTGTCGTCTACGGCCTTAGAATATTTTTTTGAGTCGAGACACTTAGCAAATTGCTCGGTCTTTAGCCCTAAAGTTTTGGCCGTATTTTTTAGATCTGGAAGAGCTAATTTTGTTTGGTCAGCAAACATTGTGTCGTGAAACTTCCAAAAGGAATCAACACTTTGCTCTTTTGCACATAGAGCAGCTTGAGCAGCACCATGGGCCTGAGTGTGAAAAGGAAGAGGAAAGTTTTTGTAAACAAACTTAACTTTGTCTCCGTATTTTTTCAAAATTTGCTTCGTAAGGTCTGCGCCCTTTGCACAAAATGGACACTGAAAATCTGAGAATTCAACAATCACGACCTTAGCATTTTTTCCACCTTTATAGGGGTCATCGTTTGCTACAGGAACATTAAAAGTTGGTCTCGATGGTTTTGCGATATAAACTTCAACTGGATTTTTAGCAGTTTTCTCACCAAGCCACTTATCAACAGCTTTCTTTTTCTTTTCTGTTTCAAGGAAGCCTTTAATTCTCTCTTTAATTTGAGGGGTCACATGCTGAGCAGGAATCTTTCTCTCTTTAATGAAAGCTTCTATTTCTGCTTTGCCTATTTTAATCCCTTTAGCGATGTATTTATCCATGTACTGATCATTGGTAAGACCTTTTTTATTGGGGTCACCCTTCATCATTTTTTCTAATAAAAGTGAGCGCAATCTGTTAAATTTAAGCTCATAAACTTTTCTTTCAGCTTCATAGATTTCACTTTCAATGCCACTAGTAAGCTCACCAATAGAGATTTCTTCTGTACCGACTTTAGCGGCCACTCCACTTTTCGCTCCAGGCTTGAAAATAAAATTTGGTCCAGCCGGACCGGAGATAACTTCTTTTGTACAAGCGAGTAAAATCACTACTGCCGCAACCAAGGCAGGAGCCAGAATCTTAAAGCTTTTCATTTTCATAAATCATTCCTATTTCAGTAATTTCAATTATCCAGGCTAGGGTAACATAAGAATTTTAAACTATACAGAGAGCTCTGCCACAAATTGCTGGTAGGTAATTGAGCTTGTGAGCAATTGTTCATGTCGCCCAACGTCTTTTACTTGACCGTTTCCCATTACTATTATCCGGTCTGCTGACATTGTAGTCTCTACTCTGTGGGCCACGACGATAATCAAAGAATTTTTTTGGAGTATTTTAATCATCCTGCTCAGAGACTCCTCAAGCATAGAGTCGAGGCCTGAAGATATTTCATCAAAAAGGACAATTGGCCTTTTTAGAAAGCATGAGCGCAATGCCGAGATCAGCTGCTTTTGGCCCATAGAAAGCGAGTCAGGAGTAATCAGGTCTTCAGGGCCCACCTGCCACTTGGAGCCGATGTAAGGAATTTGCTTTATAGTTTCTTCCCAAAACTCCTCAAAACTACCATCAACACTGTCATGCCCCATGGTAATATTATTTTTTAAACTATCCGTAAAAACATGGGAGTCTTGTGAAACAAGTCCAATATACTCACGGTATGTTGGAAGCTCGCTTAAATTATTCTTTGAAAATACCAAGGTGTTTTTCTTATTATCAAAAATTCTTATTTCACCTATTTTGGGAATCAGCTGACCACATATGATAGAAAGAAGTGTCGATTTTCCGCACCCTGAAGTTCCAGCGATTCCAATCATCTCTGAGGGTCTGCCCTCGAGGTACACATTTTGAAGTTTAAACCCATCCTCTTTGGTTGCAGTAGTATTTTCATACTCAAATAATTTTACATCTATTTCAATTTTCTCAATATCATAACTTGCATCTATTTTTTTTCTATCACTTGAGCTCATTCCCTTAGTCAAGTCATCCATAAAGGAGGCCATCCTGGAGATTCCAGTAAGACTTCTTTGTAAGTTGGAAATTTTTCCTGCAACTCCTTTAATTGGATTAATAGACCTTTGGATCAAGTCAATTAAAACACCTACAACTACTAAATCTCTCACTGGATTTATTCTCATTAAAACTACTAAAATAATAAGTAAAACAGGAAAAAGTGACTCCGCAAAAGAATAATAACTTGCATCCCAAATATTGGCCTTCAATTGCTTTTTTAAAAAATCAGAAAAAACGACTTCACCTTTTTTTTGTGGATAACTTTGGTGAGGTGTGTAGTAGATTTGTGAAAATCCCCCTGTTAAATTGGAAAGAGTTCTCGATTGTCTCCCAATCGCCTTTCTCACTTCCATATAAACAACGGCCATGTACTTACTTCCCCAAATGAGAAGTACGCAGGCGAAAAATTCCGTCATTAAAATCCAGCCACCAGTTCTTCCATCCAGGGTGATAAAGCTTATAAATCCAGAAATAATCACAGTGAAATCAAATAGGATTGTAAAAGTACCCGACATTAGTAAGTCTTTAATGGATTCTGAGTCGCTCATAATTCGGGCCAGAACTTCTCCCATAGGATAGTAGGATTTTCGGTCACTACCCTCCTCATAAGTCTCGTAGCTACTCAACCACTTCTGGTAACAATCTCCTCTGACTTGGGCTATTAGCATCTTTAGATATTTATTTATACAAAGTTGATAAACTGCCCTTGTAAAGTAATTGAGAAAATGACAAGTCCCAAAAAAAACGAGACTTTGAAGGAAAAGATCTTTGTTTGAAAATGTAGTAAAAATATCTTGAAGTGCTCTTGGAATATAAAAGCCGATAACTCCCGAAAGAATTAGAGTCAAAAGGACCATGCCGATGAGCCACAACCCTTTTTTGACAAAGAAAAATTTAGACCATTTGCTTTTCAAAATGCTCATATACCTTTTCGCCCTGGGTGATTAATTCCAGTGGCACTCCATCTTCTAAAATTCCCATTTCTTTATCTAAAAGCACAACTCGCTGACACTTTTTTACAGTAGAGAGCCTGTGTGTTGAAAGTAACACTGTTTTATCTTTGACTTCCTCCATACTTTGAAGCTTTTTAATAATTTCTCTTTCCATAATCAGATCAACGGAGCTGAATGGATCATCCCAAATCAGGGTTGGCACATTGGATAGCAAAGACCTCACAAGAGATAGTCTCTTCGCCTGCCCCCCCGAAAGCCTTTTTCCATTTTCTCCTACTTCGAGCGCTAAAATATCATCAATATCTTCACCCAATCCCTCAAGGTAGAATATCTTTAAATACTTGTACGCCAGCGCTTTACGATCTTCAGTAACTTCGCTTCCAAGGAAGAGGTTATTTTCAATGGTGTCATTAAAAAGATAAGGGTTTTGGGCAACCATAGAAAAAGGGATATCTTTTTCTCTTAATACTTGTGCTATTTTTTCTAAAACATAGGACTTACCCTCTCCAGTGAGGCCCACAAATACGGTCCACTGACTCGGTACAATCTCAAATTCAATATCGTGGTCCCAAAAAGGAATTTTAAATTGATTCGAAGCTGTTTGAAGATTACTCTCCCTCAATTTTATCTCACCTTCAGTCGGAATATACTGGGCCTCCACAAACTCTTTTAGCCTTGACCATGAAGCGAGAGTTCTACTTATGACCACCCCGATCCAACCAATAAAGCTCAGAGGTTCTTGAAATAAAAATATAAAGCCTGAAAATAAGATTAAAGAAGAAACCGGCATTTGATAGATATGAATAAGATAAGCTCCGTAAGCAAAAGACAGACCCACTCCTAGAGCAATAAGAGGCATCCCAAATGCTCTGACAAATCCAATTTTATAAAAAGTATCTAACTCTTTTTCGTTAAGGGTATCAAAATTTTTAAAAAAATGAGATTCCGCTTGGTAATTTTTAATACTCATTTTTCCTAAATAACTCTCAATAATAAAGTTTTGAACATCCCCTTGCTCATTTTGGATTCTCTTCATCATAGGCTGTCTAAAAACAGTCATGACAGTAAAAATCAAAAGAGAGACTAGCATTGGAATACATGCAATTAAGATCCTAGAATCAAACTCCACGATTCGAGGAATAATAACAACTAAGGCAATCACCATATTTGTAGTCTGGAGAACTCCAAACCCAAAAAAACCTCGTATGCCCTCAATATCCATATATATTCGTTGGTAAATCTGGCCTGGATTAAACTTTGAAAATCTCTCAGGATTAGTTTGCTCAAGTCTTTCAAGCATCTCAAGTCTAAGCTCTTTTTGAAAAACTCTGGCGGGATGAAAAAATAAAATTCTGGATAAAGATCTGAAAATAATGATTCCACAGGCCAGTAGAAAATAAAGTCCTATGGGTGCCTTTTCACTATTTCCACTAGCGACTAACTCCCCTAACTCTTTGGCCAAAAAGGGAAGCTCGGTTTGAAGTCTATGGGTGAAATAAAGCGAGATAATGCCTATTATATAGAAAGGAAAGTAATGCAAAAATTGTTTAAGGACAAAACGATAAAATGGTAGCTCAAGCCACCCCCTCTTACCTTTGTTTGAATATTGCTGATGACCATCAACTTTTTCAGAATTACCCATATAATTTCAACCACTTTAGATAAGAGCTCGCTCCATGACAAGTCAGTTTTGGGCCATTTTGACAATAAAACGAGGCGACTTTTGCACAATTACAATATTTACTTTTGAGTCGAGGGAATCCCGACATGACATCCAAGCCTATAATATTACTAGCATTTCTTTCAGCTTCGTCGTTTCTCTCGGACCCCCGCGCTGTTTCATACGATAATGGAGGGGCTTTAAAACTACCGGACTCAAGAGGTTGAACGTTATGCGCAGGTTAGTAAGTAGCATCATTCTCATTTTATCCCTCACATTTGCGTCCAGTGCTATCTCCAAGATAATTAGCTTAGGAGGCGGCTCAGTTTCAAAGAGTTCTGCACCTGCTGCCTCATCTGCGTCTGCTGTAGCAGCAGCAAAAAAGATTGCTGTTGTAAAAAAACAAAATAAGAAATTTCTAAAAAAGTTTTATAAGCGCTGGAAGAAGCGCCATAAAAGAAAAGCTGATATCACCGCCGTGGGAAGTGTCTTTAGAGTAAGAGACATGCAAACAAGAAACTCAAAAGATGAAGTTATCCACGAAGGTTTTGTCATTATCATGAGAGCAGATAGTGTCGTTTCGGAGTCAGACTATAAAAAGGGTAACAATAGCTATTCCGGAAAGCCTAGGTATGAAGCTCTTGTGATGCACTCTTACATGAAAGATGAAAAAGGCTTAGAGCAATTAAACCATTGTGCAGCTTTAGCTGAAAAGGCCAAATCAAACCCCGATACTAAAATGAAAATCTCATTTTTTAATAGACCAGTGCGAACTCTATACTATGGAAAAAGAGCTCGTTACAGACGGCTCATTAGAATGCATAGAAGAAGTCTTCGAAAAGGCACCATGACTAAAAAAGATATTGATCGCCTGGCGAAGAAAAAAATGTTTAAGCATTGGTTTGGAACAAATATTGATAAGCACGATGTCTTATGTGAGATCGTGAATTAATCCCTTTTTTGCATCCCCCTTGTCTATAGGCTTGGACTGAATTGTCCAAGCCTTTTTTTTTTCTATTTGATTAGACTATCCCAGAAATCCCCCCTATCCTTTTTTTGTGAAATATTTTAATATTCTTTTCTATTTCAGCTCAATTTGTTTATTCGGTTGCTCAAGTCGACCAAATTTAGAAATCCATCAACTCTCCCAACAAGTTCCAGAAAAAGGAGTTGCAACATCTATCGGTGGATACAATTCAGGATGTCTTATTGGAGCCGTCTCTCTACCCATTTCACAAGTAGGGTTAGAGACAATGAGAGTATCAAGGGGAAGGTTTTGGGGTCACCCCAATTTGATAAATTTCATCACATCCAGTGCAAAGCAGGTTCAAAAAAAATATGGTGTAAAATTGAGCGTTTCAGATTTAGGCCACGCCAAAGGTGGCCCAAGCCTTACAGGCCATGCCTCTCATCAAATAGGTCTTGATGTCGATATATGGATGCAAACATTCCCAAGTGGCAAAGCACTCGATCTCGCCCAAAGAGAAACCATCTCAGCTTCTTCTGTGTTGACTGAGTCCCATGAAAAGCTAAACCCAAAGAAGTGGACGCCGAGAGAAAGGGGCATACTTAAAATCTTGTCCGGAAACAATACAGTTCAGAGAATCTTTGTTACCCCACTTATTAAAAAACAATTGTGTGATCACCCTACTCATCATGGTTTCAATAATGACCAGCTAAAAAAAATCCGCCCTTGGTGGGGGCATAATGATCATTTTCATGTACGACTAAAATGCCCTGGTAATGGTCCACTATGCAAAGGCCAAGCTGATCCAAAAGATATTGCTTGTGACAAAACACTTGCTTGGTGGTTTACTGAAGAAGCACTCGAAAAAAAAGAAGAAGAAGTTGACTTTATTGCACGCTTTTTGGAGAGAAGAAAAAATCTGCCAAATCGTTGCCATGAAATACTTTAGATACTGAGGAGAAATTTTTCTATGCCAACACTCACTGTAAATATGGCCCTAATTAAGGATGATCAAATTTTACTTACCAAGCGTGATGACTTCAAAGTATGGTGTCTTCCTGGTGGAACTGTAGAGGATGGTGAGTCTATTTGTGAGGCTGCCATAAGAGAAGCAAAAGAAGAGGTTGGCCTTGATATTGAAATTACCTCAATGGTTGGTATGTATTCTAAATTTAATTTAATGCAAGACTCTCACTGCGCACTTTTTAGGGCAAAGGCCATCAATGGAAAACTTTGTGAGCAAAAAGGTGAAGTGTTGGAGATTGGATTTTTCTCCAGAGATGAGCTTCCCGAGAACTTATACTTTGCTCATAAGCAAAGAATTGATGATGCGTTTAACGGAGTCGTTGGTGTGACTAGGAAACAGTATCTTGAAAATTATCAGGGGTATCAATTAACCAGAGAGCAACTCTACGATAGAAGAGATAGATCGGGGCTTGATTCTAATACTTTTCATAATGAGTATATTAAGATGCATGGGCCTGAGGTGAATACGCTTGAGATTAAGAGCTAATATTTTATTATAATTTTCTCTGATTAAATTTTCGTAAAATTCGTCCGCTTGTACCACGTCTCGTACTTTTTGGTTTAATGAGGATAACTAACGGATACATCAACAAGTTCTTGCAAATCCTAGCTTTCGCATTCTATCCCTTTCATACCGAACTCAAAAAAATTACTTAGACTTGTAACATTGGCAAATGAAATACTTTCATTAGTAATGGATTGTGGTATTTTCGAGGTATTTTTACTTGAGAATTTTCTTGAAAAAGATATGCTACTTTCAAAATTAAGTCATAATTTTACGCTCTAGGGGGGTCTATGAAAGTAACTATTTTGTGTGTCATTTTATCAATCAGCTCTATCTGCCATGCTGATGAATTAATTAAGTCAAAAATTTTTCACAGCGATGCTTCAAGTATAGCTAGCCTTCTGATGGAATCTAAAATTCAAGAAAATACAACTTTTAAAAAAATTTCAAAAATATCAGAGTGGATAGAATCAATAGAGACCAATACATATACTAATTCTGTAAATGATAGGAAGTACAGAGTCACTAAGCTGGTCGATAGGGACTATGAAGGGTGTCCCGAATATGACACCAGCGAAAACAGGGCCAGACTCAGGACGTTCTTTAGTGGGACTTCACTTTAGGGAGAGGAGAATTTATGGCCCTAATTTTTCCTAGAGAGAAATACAGTTAGCTTTATGAGTATGTAAATCAGCACTCATTGAATTAACGTCGTAGCTACCATCTGGATGGATAATAAAATTTCCGATTGGATGACTGCCTTCATTCATTTCTTCACAATGTGCCATAGCTTCTGTCCCTAAGACTTGACTCAGTTCATTGCTTTCTGATTTGAATAATGTTGGGATTAAATTCGCACCAGAAACTCCACTTTCTGTCTTTACGCAATAGAAACTACAGATAGTACTCGCAGAACTTACCGAAATGATACTAACAAAAATAATTGTAGATAATAGAAACGTTTTCATGGACCCCCCAAGGTTATTAACGCCAATTTTCTTCGCACACTTTAAGTGCTCTATATTTTACGGCTGAATTTAAGTAAAAGGAATGAGTATTGTTTTTCTTACAATGCTCTCGATTTATTCAACAGATTTTCTGTAACTGCCCAATATACTGTTTTTAAAGAGATCGTATAGTTTGGGCAAGAAAAGGAAGTTCTCCGCGGGCCGAAGTTCGATCATCTAGGTATTTCCAAAAACTCACACCAAGTTTTCTGCAAGTTGAGATTATTGATAGCATCAAATCCCATGCCTCCATGCCTTGTCTTGATCTATTTTGAAGTGAGATCTTTCTTTTGATAACTCTCTCTCTGATGTCTAGCTCTGCTTGGTTGTTGTGAAGTGGAAGCTGGGGAT
>JABIHA010000109.1 GCA_018649885.1 Bacteriovoracaceae bacterium | reverse complement strand
TCCGAGTCCGAGTCCGAGTCCGAGTCCGAGTCCGAGTCCGAGTCCGAGTCCGAGTCAATTATAAATTATTTTTAAATAATAATAGGATAGTAAACTACTCTTTTTCGAAGACCTTGGTGTAGGACTTGATATATCTATTGTGAATGATATCAAAGAGATTTCGATTATCTTTGTGGATATCATTTGCATCGACTTCGTATTTTGAAAGCTCTTTGGCGGTATCTACTGGACCTCTAGCTCTAGCTTTTCTTTTTCTTTTACGTTTTTTCTTTCCAAAACCAAAATTTAACTTGGGAGCTGCACTTGCTGTTACCCCCTGAGATTCAACCTTTTGGATAACTTTTTTCAAATTTTCTTTGGCCTTTTTGGGATCGATTTTTTCATCTTCTGGAAGTAAATTTCCAAATCCCATGCCTTTAAAGCTTGAAATTCCGGCGTCTTTCATTCCCTTTCTTACAGCGGCTGCGATAGAATCTTGAGCAAGGCCTTTTCTAAAATCAAGAGAAACTGGTTTTCCATAATGATCTTCAAGCATTCCTTCGGCTTCATCCTGTGCACCTTTTGCTCTTCTTATTGCAGCATTTAATGAACTTATTCCCCCAACATCACTAGAGCTTAGCTTCCCTTTAGCAAGTCCATCAACTGCTGTTTTAGTTGAGCCAATTGATTTCATACTTCCTAAGTCCAGGTCCAAATCGCTAAAGTATCCCGATTGGTCATCTAAGGTGTAGCAAGAATCTGTTTTTTTACACTCGCAATCTGCATCCCCTTTCATATTTGCATCGGCACAGGCACCAAAGTCTGCTACAAGCTCTTTTGAACCGTCTTTATCTTCAGCATCGCCCGCAGCTCGATCATGCTTAGTTTTCTCGGCTTTGGTCGTAGTTTTCCCGTCATTATTAGCAGCATCACTTTTCATTTTCTGTAGATCTGCGATTATTTTATCGTAAGTTTTCAGGCGCTTTTGCATTTTACTTTGTTCTACTCCTAGAACAACATTTCCTGCCGTCATTATTAGCATTAATGCAATATAATATCCTAGCCTTGAATAAGGATTGACCATTAAGGCTGTTACAGCAGCCGTGACAGGTTTTTGAAGCATCATAAATGCCGCTGCTCCAATACCGATAACTGAAGGACCAAAAGAATCCATGAGTTGTCCAAAGGATTGTCCATTAGCCGTGTCTTCATCTTTGGGGCCACTATCAGCATTTGCAGCATAATCATCTGATGTTAATTTTTCTGAGTCTCCAGTAGTTTCCCCAGCTGCATGAGCTGAAGCTAAAACAAATTGAGAAAATAAATTTACTGTAGTTTTAAAAATTGAAGAGACACTCTCTATGTCTTGGGGCCTAGAAATTGCAAAGGCTTCTTCGTATACTTCATAATCATCAATTGACATACTTGTATTTTTCCCTTGAATATATCTTTGGTATTCAAGAGACCTAATAATATTAGCAACAGGTTTTTTCTCTTCAAATGAATCTTTATCAAAATAATGAGTTCCCTTACTTTCAAGAACTCTAAAAAGTGTCTTGTCATCCTGGACTAGAAAAAGTTTTCTATCTTTCGGATTTTCATAAGAGGCTGCAGATGCTGCGACACAAGCTGCTCCAGCCGCTGCTTCTTTTGCATTATCCACTGCCTCATTAATCCAACCATAAACTGGAGTTTTATTTTTTGCAATCATAACAATTAGTACAACCATAGCAACTGCATAGACTGCAGTAAAAACACCCGTGATAATCTCTCTTGCAATTAATGCATTAGCAGCCTGCTTATTGACATCTCTAGCAGTTTTTAAAGCTTCAATTTGTCCATCGTAATCACCATAAGTATTAGTAGTTACTTTCTTTGTATAAATTTGAGTTTTATCCTTCACTGCAATGGTATAGACAATCATAGTTACAAGTTCAGCAATAATATGAGCAAGGGCCCCAAAAGCATATATAGCAACATCAGGAGTAGTACTCCATACAGCTTGACATTTAAATACAATAGTCAAACCAACAAATACATTTAAAAGCATTGTGATTACTGATATTACGGCTCCTGCACCGTGAGCATCACCAGCATTATCAACTTTATACTCAGTAGTTTTATTCCCGTTGGCATCAGTTGTAGTCGTTCCACTTCCTGAGTCGTCATTAGTACCAGCATAGGCCGTACTCTGCAGACCCACACCAATTTGAATGGTGAGAATCATCACTAGAAAATTTTTCATTAGCTTTAGCACACTACACCTCTGTTCACAGTGCTAATCGACTAAAAATGCTGACAAGTTAAATAAAAGAATTTGACTATTTTGTTTCTTCTAAAAGCTTCGGGTAAGAATTGAGATAGCGAATATGAATCGCCTCAAAAAGGTTCCTATCACTTGATTGAATATCATTTACTTTCATTTTGAGACCTTTTAAGTGATCTTTTTCACTCAACTTCTTAAGCTTGAAGTTGTTTGCTTTCGAAGGAGAACCTCCACCAAAATTGAAATCGAGCCCGCCAGAACCTCCGGTACCCGCAGATCCTGAGGTTTTGCCTTTTATATTTTCAGCTGCTTTTTTCATATTCTCGACGGCCTTTTTGGCATCAATTTTTCCATCATCATCTGGAAGAAGACTTCCAAATTTATATCCGCCAAGTCCTCCTGAGCCAGAGCTGGCCGCGGCCCTTTTAACTTTGGCCTGCATTCCTGCAATAAAGCTATCAGTAGCACTCTTATAATTTTGAGCACCGCCTGTTAAATCACCCAACACCTTATCTGCGGTATCGGCAACACCTTTTCTCGCCCTCAATGCATTTTTACCTAAATTAGAGCCAGTGGTATTAGCACCTGACAGATTCCCCGACCCAAGATCATCAACGAAATCTTCAGTGCCATTTATTGTACTCATAGCAAGATCTGGCATCTCAAAACCGGTGAAAGACGATTTTGGCATAGATACAGTGGCGCACGAATCACTTGTTACACAATCACAATTTTCATCAACATCGAGACCATCGTCTACACAATAAGCTTTCGAAGCAGAAGTTCCTGCCCCCGAGAGCCCTGGATCAATTGATCTTGAGTGCTGCTCTTTTGTTGTTCCCTCTACCATATTATTTCCACCAAGTTTTGAGAGATCATCTATGATGGCCTGGTATTGTGCGATTCTTTTTTTAACTTTTTTCTTTTCTATGGCAATGGGAATTTCAGTCAGAAATGCCAATGCGCTAACTCCACCAAAGAGAGCAATTCTAATGGCCGGCGTATTCAGACCTTTAATTACTGTTCCCGCCAGTTGCGGAATAAGCATGCCAATAATACCTGTTACAGGTAATATGAGTGAGGTCACAGTATTTTTTATGGTTCCCCAATTTGAAGGTTTCTCATCTGCCGAAACCACTGACTGAGCATAGACATTGGGAATAATAAACTGAGAATGAAAAACTCGAAGTCCCTTCATCGCTGTAGTCACAAAATCATTTTGCTTACCCACAATATTTAATTCACCAAATATTTCTTGGTGTTCTTTAAATTCTTCAATAGTTGAAGAGCTAATCTCTCCCCTGACATATTTCAAATCTTCCAAATAAATATAATAACTTTCTGAAAAGTTTTCATCGCCACTTCCGGTATGCTTCAGCTCAAGTGATCTCAAATAACTATGGAATTGCTTTATATCTTTCTTATGCTGATACTTAGCATCTCCATCCCCGTCAAATTGATCGCTATCAAGGCCTTCATCTGAAAAATCGACTCCGTCATTGTCGAAACCAGTATCATTTCCTGCACCAGCATCGGCTCCACTACCTGCTCCTGCTCCTGCTCCTGCTCCTGCTCCTG
>JABIHA010000108.1 GCA_018649885.1 Bacteriovoracaceae bacterium | reverse complement strand
TGCTCATTGCCCACGGTTTTAGTCCACTGCGCGTTTATTCAACTGGCCACCTTGGTCTAAATATAATCATATAAATTTAATCGAATTTAACTCACGAAAGGGATGTCTGTTTGTGGCAAGTTGAATGAACGCTAACCAATACCAATACCAATCTTTGCTAATTCTTCAGTTATATAGCCTTTAAGATCCGCTTTTCCTGAAAATGATACAACTTGGTCATATATCTTCTCAACTCTTTGGTTTAAATCTTTTCTAATTTTTTTTACGCTGAGACTTTTTTTAAGTATTCCCTCAGGCTCAAGACAACTTGCTTCAAATAGGTCAATGCATGGATCTGTTTCCACAAAAACAAAACAATCAGGGCCACAGTTGGCCTGCTCCCATTCAAAATCTAGTGGGATTTGTCCGGCAATTACTATATTGCAAAAAAGAAGTAGAAATAGACCAGTAGGAAACTTCATGTTGCTCTCCTTCAAAAAAATCCCCCGAAACTTTTGAACTCAATAAAATGATTACTTTGATTAAGTTTAGACTAGTTGTTTAGATCAACAAATATGGAGAGGCAAACTTACATATGTGATCAATAAATCTACAATGGTAAGTATTGAAAATGAAAGGATGCGACTAAAACTTTGACAGAACTATAGTTGACCGGCACATGAAAATTGACATCTATGTAGTTATTTCAAAGAAACTTCCTTATTGGTTGTGAGTGGATAGGAATGAATTCTCCAGCTTACGCAATTGATAATGATGGCCTTACGGGAAAGAGTGCAAAGTCTTATAGTAATATTTCCATAAATATTCTAAGTTTCTACCTTGGTGCAGGATTTTAAAGTTATTTCGTATATCTTAGTTCATTTTTTTTCGAAAAATAGGACTCGACCCGTAGGAGCGGTGTGGGCGTCTGGAGTGGGAAAAGCGAAAGGAATTTCTTCGACACTTAGACCTAGGTCATTCATGACAAGTATGAAATTAATAGTTAAGCTTCTCTGAGGATTGACCAGTATGATTTTTCCACCAGGGTTTAGATGTTGATCTAAAAAAGTCGCCAAGTAATTTGAAGAGTTAACTTCATAAAATAAATCACTTCCAATAATGAGATCAAACTGGCCGATTGTATTGTCTTCTTTTGTCCAGTCGACTATTTGAAATGGTACCTGGTCTATTTTGTTAGAGATGGCATTTTCTTGAAGAAAAGAAGATGCACTAGGATGAAAATCGGTTGCAGTGATATGAGCTTTTCTCTTTTGTAGTACAAGACTGGGAAGGCCAAGTCCACATCCTACCTCTAAAATTTTTAGTCCATCTATAGTGTAAGTTGACATCAATTCTGCCAAGAAAAGCCCAGAGTTCCAAACTTTGCCGAAGTAAGTGCAATCGCCTGGACCAGCATTTGAATCGGAACTTTCCTAAAAGGCCCTTGTACTACTATTACCATGGGTTAAGAAAGTTAAATAGGTGGCCTTGTTTGCTAGGTCTATGCAGGAAATTCAATAGATTGGCAGACTTTCGATGGTTTTTAAAGTGTATTTGCCCAAGGGAAAAGGTTGCTCAATTTTTATGTTTTAGCTCGAATGAGCTTTAGTTAGTTTTTTGCCTGAAGGGTAGCTTCCTAGGATTTTAATATTGTTGGCATCTGCTCCCAATTCTTCAAGGCAATCAAGTACATTGTCTTCGCGGTTGGAGCCTGAGAAATCGATGAAAAAATTATAGGCAAATGGATTATTGGGGATTGGGCGCGACTCAATTTTCGTCAAATTTAGACCGTGTTGAGCAAATTTTTTCAAGCAATTAAAAAGGGCACCGGGATGGTGTTTGGTGGAGAATGCCATACTGGTTTTTTCTCTGTGTAGTTCTTTAGGGATATGGTCAGGGGGACAGAGAACTAGAAATCTTGTGATATTAATTTTTACATTTTGTATGTTGGTTTTCACGATTTCTAGATCGTAATAGTTTTCACATAGTGCAGACGCAATGGCCCCATGCTCGGTAGCGGTATCATTTAATGAGAGCATTTGGCAGGCACCCGCAGTGTCATATTCTGGGACTATTTTAATTTTATGTTTATTGAGAAAATTTCGGCACTGGGCCAGGGCAACTGGGTGTGAGGTTACGACTTTAATATCTTCGAACGCTACACCTGGACGGGCCATTAAACAGTGATTGATTGGAAAGTAGAGTTCTCCAATAATAAAGAAGTTGTGCAAGTAGATGAGGTCGAGATTGACGTTAACATTTCCAGCGATACTATTTTCTACTGGGACAATGATAAAATCGACCTGGCCAGAATTTAGGCTTTCAAAAGTATCTTCACTGAGCTCACAGGGATATGGTTCAACATCCTCTCCAAAAAAACGGTACATGGCCGCTTCACTATAGGCTCCATTTTCGCCTTGAAATGCTACTTTTTTCACTCGCTTCCTCTCTGATTCCTTAGGGCCTGTTGCCATTTCAGATTCCGATCCGAAACAGCAACAGGCCCTAAGATAGCATTTTCCAATATTGCCTTGCAAGTCCTCGCATTGCGGAATCTGTATTCCAGGGGTACCAGAGCTTATTTGTAAGTTTAATCCATGTGACTAAAGTCCCAATTAAATGTAAAATAAGAGCATCTCTCAAATCAGTTGACCTAGGTGTATTTTTTGGAAGAATTTTCAAGTTGTGGAGTGGGATTAATAGTCTCACTTAAGAATGAAAGATGTAATGACACACTTAAACGAGCACTTCTAGCTTTGCACCGAGTTGAGCATAGGGGTGGTGTGGGAAGTGATGGAGTTGTCGGTGATGGCTCTGGGATATTGACTTCAATACCCTTTGAGCTTTTTGGAAAAGAACCGGGAACTATTGCTGTGGCCACAATCTTTATGCCACAAGATGTTGTTGAAAAAGATCGATCTCTCATTATTTTTGAAGAAACATTTTCCCATTTTGGGCTAGAAGTTCTCGAATACCGAGATGTGCCCATTGATAAATCAGTTCTATCACCCATTGCCCTTGAAAATATGCCAAAGATCAAACATGTTATCTTTGGGAGACCCAAACACTGTCGGACACTCGCTTCATTTGAAAAGCTTCTCTATCTTGCCAAGCAAATGACCAGAACAAAAATGAAAGAGGGTGGGATTGTGAAGCAATTTTTCTTTGCCTCACTTTCGTGTAGAACTATTGTCTACAAAGCACTGTGTACTGGAATAACTCTACCAGAGCTCTATCTTGATTTAAAAAATCCAAAATTTGAAACTTCCTTTGCTATTTTTCATAGAAGATTTAGTACCAATACTAAAACTAGCTGGGATAAGGTTCAACCCTTTAGGCTGATTGCCCACAATGGAGAAATTAATACTATTGAAGGCAATAAGGCTTGGGCCATTACCAGAGAAAAGGCCATAGGGCTTAGACAGGATGAACTCATTACCCATACAGGAACTTCAGACTCTGGAAATTTAAATGGTATGGTTGAGGCCTTGAAATACCGAAGTAGTATTCCTCAAATTGGTGAAATCCTCTCAATTATGATTCCTCCGGCCAGTGTTGAAAATTCATTTTACCGATTTTGGTCGAGAGGGATGGAGCCCTGGGATGGACCTGCCCTTGTGGCCTTTTGCGATGGAAAATTTATAGGGGCCAGGCTTGATCGCAACGGGTTTAGACCATGTAGGTGGCAAAAAAGTTCGAAGTATTTTTATCTATGTTCAGAAGCCGGTGTCTTTGATGTAAACGAGAAAAATATTATCCAAAAAGGTGCTCTTCTAGCAGGACAAAATGTCACAATAAATGCTCTCTCATCAAAAATCTATTTTAATGATCCAAGTCAATCTGAAGACAATAAAGGCGTGTACTTCGATCCTCATTTAATTGAAGTGCCCTATATTGGAAGTGACAATAAGAATATCTTGCTTACAAAGGATCAGCTCAATTATAAAATGAATTTATTTGGGTACTCAAAAGAAGACTTAGATAAAGTTATAATCCCTATGGTTTTGAATAAAAGCTCTCCTATTGGATCAATGGGAGATACTGCGAGAATTGCTGTTCTCTCAGAGCTCGATAGGCCAATTTTTGATTATTTTTATCAAAGCTTTGCTCAAGTCACTAATCCCGCCCTCGATTATATTAGAGAGAAATCGGTAACTAGTTTAAAGGTTTATCTTGGAAGAAAACCAAATATTTTTGAGCCAAAGGAGTTTATTCCTCCGAAGGTAAGTTTGGAGCTACCTGGACCAATTATTAGCTTAGGGCAAATGGATCGCATTAAAGGTTTTGCTGATACGGAAGGCCAAAGTAGCCTCAAAGTTAAAGTGATAGACATCACTATCCCTATTGGCTCAAATGAAAAACAAACCTGGGATTATTTTGAGAGTATTACTGAAACTGCTAATAACGCTATAAAAAGCGGGGCTTCTATTATCATTTTAAATGATCGGAAAGTCAGTGAAAGCAGAATTGCATTGCCGTCTCTTTTAGCTCTAAGAGCAGTGAATAAGGGGATTAATAAGTTGGGTCGAAGGCTTAGGACTTCTATTATTTTAGAAGTCGGTGATGTTAGAAATGGACATCAAGCAGCTGTATGTTTGGCATTTGGAGCCACTGCAATATGCCCTTACCTGCTATTAGAAGTGGGGAGGAACTATCCAGTAAAAGGATTGGAGCTAATTTTCGGAGATAGAAAGGAAAAAGATCTTATAAGTGTTATAGAAAAAGATATTCTTAGGATTATGGCAAAAATGGGAATCTCAGTTCTTAGATCATATTGTGGCTCTGAGCTTTTTACTGCAATTGGTATTTCTAATAAAATTATGAATAATTTTTTTGGAAACCATAAAAAACTTATTGGTGGCAAGTGTTTAATGCATTTTACCTCTCACTTTAAGTTGAGGATACAAAGAATCGGTGAAGACAAGCTTGACCATACTTTCTTTTATAAAGAACATCCTGGAAACAAATTGGGCGAAAGACATCTTGCTACAAGTAAACGCTCAAGAATTATCCATGCTCTTGTTAATTCCAAAGACTTAAAAGAGCAAAGTGAAAAATTTGATAGCTTTAAAGAAAATTACGTTGATAGCGCCCTTTCACTTCGGAGCTTATTCTCTCTGGATACTACTAAACGCGAAAGTAGTTTTGTCGATTTAGATGAAATTGACAGCATTCTTTCAACATTTGGAAGTGGCGCCATGTCCTTTGGCTCAATTAGTGCAGAGGCTCAAAGAGATATAATCGAGGCCTTTAAAGAGATTGGAGGAAGATCTAACTCTGGAGAAGGTGGGGAAAACCCCTATTTTTATCAAACGGGTATCACTGCAAGTGTGAAACAAATTGCTTCTGGCCGCTTTGGTGTGACGGCTGAATATCTTGTCAGTGGTGATGAAGTACAAATAAAAATTTCTCAAGGGGCCAAGCCTGGTGAAGGTGGTCAATTAATGGGAAAAAAAGTCTCTGCAGATATTGCTAGGGCCAGGTATTCTGCAGTTGGAGTTGATTTAATTTCTCCTCCACCTCAGCACGATATTTATAGTATTGAAGATCTTAAACAGCTGATTTACGAGCTGAAAGAGTTAAACTCTAATCTTGATGTCAGTGTAAAACTTGTTTCTGGAAAAAATATTGGGCCCATCGCTGTTGGAGTTGTAAAGGCAGGAGCAGATACTATTCAAATCTCTGGTGGAGATGGTGGAACGGGAGCTGCATCTCTGCTTTCTATGAAACATGCAGGCCTTCCTCTTGAGTTTGGGTTATTTGAAGTTCACAAGGCCTTGCACAACAATGGCCTAAGGGGACAGGTGAAGCTTCGGGTTGATGGCAATTTACAAGTCTGCTCTGACATTATCAAATGTGCGATCTTGGGTGCGGACCAATTTGATTTTGGTAAAATTTTGCTGATTGCAGAAGGTTGCATCATGGCCAGGGTATGCGAGAAAAATACCTGTCCAGCTGGGATTGCCACACAAAACCCTAAATTTAAAAAGTTCTATAAAGGAAGTAGTGAGAAAGTTGTAACTTATCTGAAAGTATTGGCAAGAGATATCAGAAAAGGCTTAAATACTCTTGGAGTTGAAAGTCTTTCGGACATAATTGGTCGCTTTGATTTACTTAATGAAAATCAAAAGTGTACCTCATTAATCAAAAATCACGGGATAGATTTAAGTATGTTCACTGTTGCCCCTCTCTTGGGTGGGTACCAAAGTGGTGGCGGCGCCCATGATTTAAGTCGGATCGGAGCTGAACTTTTAAATCTTAATGCCAATAAAACTGACCAACCTATTGGTGTTGTTTCTACTGATAGAGCTGTAATGGCTACGCTTGTGGGAAAATTGGCCTATGAGAGATTCAAGGCCAAGCAAACTGGATCCACCGCAACAGAAAATGAATATGATTTAACATTTCATGGCTCTGCTGGGCAAGGCTTTGCTGTATTTAATGTTGAGGGGGTTAACTCAAAACTTTTTGGTGAGGCCAATGATTCTGTTGCCAAGGCCATGAGTGGAGGCAAAGTGGTGATTGTTCCAAGGGAGGAATCAACATTTCTATCTTCAGAAAATTCAATTATAGGCAATTGTGCACTCTACGGGGCAACCGGTGGAAAATTATTTTGCTGTGGGCAGGCAGGTGACCGTTTTGCAGTTAGAAATAGTGGTGCCATTAGTGTTGTGGAGGGAGTTGGATTACATGGCTGTGAATATATGACTGGTGGCTGTGTTATCGTTCTGGGAAAAATAATGGGCAATTTAGGTGCTGGTATGACTGGCGGGATTGTCTATGTTAAAAAAAGCTTTATTGAGGGAAATATAAATTTTGATTACCTTCGAGCTGTCCCACTTGTTAGTGAGGATTTGGCATTTTTAAAAGAACTTCTAATGGATTATTTGAACTCAACAGGTAGTCAACTTGCTGCTAAAATCCTCGACGATTTTCAACATATGATTTTTGAGTACCAAAAATTTATTCCAAACGGTAGGTAGAGTTTATTTTAGTGGAAAAAAATCAATGAAGTTTGGTTCAGCTCCTACTAATAATTCTCTCTTTCCATTGATGAATAGTGACTCATGCTGTCTACTTAAGTTAAGTGGGTGTTTCCCAACTAGGGCACCACTAGGGTTTATTTCGTAGAGGTAACTTGATTGCTCACTTAAAAGTATTAGATTTCCTGTTTGTGAATCAAAGAAAATATCTGCGAGATCTTCTGCTCCTGTAACCTCGACAACATTGAAAGGCACTTCGGTATCAACTTTAATTCCATCTTTACTACTTTCTGGTCTTACAAAAGAAACGACAAAGGTATTTTTATCACCCTTACCTTCAAATGCAATATAGAAGGTGGAGGTTGCATGATCATAGGTAATACCTTCTGGACCTTTATTTAATGGAATTGAAAGGCTGCTGGCTACCACAATCTTTTGAAAATTTTCCCTATTGGCCTCGGTATCTGTTGTTGCAATTTTTCCGATATAGACTTGACCTATTTCATTTGAAAGGGCAAATTCCATTTGAGTACCCACCATTCCCAAATAGACCACTCCCTCAAAATCATTTTGTCTTGTGGTGCTACTAAATCCAACAAATTCAAGGTCACTTATCGTTTGAAAATCTGAGTCTAGGAAATGTAGGTTGTTATCATTTCTTACAGCAATATAGATATTTTTTTCTGGAATAAAAGAGATCGCCGAAAAATCTTCGAAGTCTTCATCATTTAAATTTTGTAGCTCATAAACCTGCTCAGGATCTCTTTGGTATAGAGAGTTTTCGTTTAACGATCCGTCACCATTTTCATACAGTAATGATTCCCCAACTCTTGGCTCAGGTACTGGCTCACTTGGCTCAGGATTACAGCTGACAAATATAAAAATTGATAAAATTAATAAGAGATTTGTACTTTTCATTCTCAGTCCTTTGAGATTTTACCCAATTTGATTACGGCTTAACTTTTCATTAACTAGTTATCGGAGTAGATGAATTTTGATAAATACGGTGTTCGGAAATTGTGGGGCAAAATTTCCCCTCCCATACTGTAGGGGGACACTCAGTTTTTCTATCGTGTTATAATAATTAGCAAATCAAAAGGAATAAAAATGGAACAAGTTGAGTCTGTTAGTAGTGAAGTTGTCAGTGAGCTCAAGTATAAACCAGCTGGCTTTTGGATAAGGTTTTGTGCATACGTTTTAGATTTAATTATTGTGGCCGTTTTAAACCAGCCTATGAATATAGCATTGAAGTCTATGTATAAAATAAACGAGCAAGAACTTGCTGGGCAATTGGCCAGAGGGGAGATGAGCCCCATTTTTTTGAATTACTTGGCATTTTCAGTTATCTCTAGTTTTGCCATGACCTTTTTCTATTACTGGTTCTTCTATAGATGGAAATCTGCAACACCGGGGAAAATGGCCTTGGGTCTCAAAGTGTTTAAATATCAAACTACTGAGTCGTTAGGGCCTGGCGCAGTCTTTCTTAGAGAAATTATTGGCAAGGTGGTTAGTGGGCTGATTTTTATGATTGGCTATATGATGGCCGGATTTCGCTCAGACAAGAGAGCTCTCCACGACTTTTTTGGGAGCTCACAAGTTGTACGTGTAGATTCCGATTAAAATAATGTTCCTATATCAATAAAGTTGAAGTTACTCAAAATCGACTGACCATTTTTTTGTTGGTGGAATCTGGGGGGGGGCCAAGTTGTTCACGGCGCTAGATCGTTTGGTGCTCTTCAAACCTCATAGACTCGTCAAAACTGTCCAGCACCGTGGACAACCTGAACTTGGCCCAAATTCCATCGACCATCTAAAATACAAATTCTATCGCGATTACCAGCTCGGCAAATCAAACAATTAAAATATCAACTTAAATGATAAAAATCCTAAAATAATTGGTTGTTTACTGCCAGCATTTAAAGACAGTACAATAGGCTCATGATTCGACTAATAAAAGCTCTTTTGCCTTATCTTAAAGAAAATCAGGCAAGGGTGATCTTTGCAGTAATTCTTATTTTTCCGCTGACTGCCATAAAAGGCTACCAAGCCTATCTTGTTAAGCCACTTATTGATAAAGGCCTTAGCCAAAATAGCTCTTTTGATGAAGCTCTTTGGCTTGCAGGGGTTCTATTTTTCCTCGGACTTCTCAACTACCCTTGCCGCTTCTTTCATTTTTATATGATGCGCTTTGTTGTCGACAAGGCTACTTGCTCTATTAGATCTGAGCTTTTCGAGAAATTTCAAAAGCTCCCCCTATCTTTTTTCAATGCCAAAAAACATGGCTCTCTTATCTCACACGCCATGAATGACACTACTGTGCTAGCACAAGGTTTTCGTGGCATGCTGGATTTAATTCGAGAGCCTCTTACTGCCATGGCCTATTTTTCGTTGATGCTTTGGCATGATGTTCAACTGACATTTGTTGTAGTTTTGATTTTGCCACTATTTGTAATTATTTTTAGAAAAAGTGGAAAAAAGGTGAAAAATTATATCCATCATGTGCAAGAGGCAGTGGGACTTATGACCCACAATATTTCTGAGGGTCTTGCCGGGCAGAAAATTACTAAGGCCTTTAATTTACAAAATTATACTATTTCCAGGTTTGGTAACTCTCAAAATCATTACTTTAAAACTCAAATGAAAACAACACTTGTGGAAGAAAATGCGCACCCTCTAGTAGAGTTAGTGGGGGCCATTGCATTTTGCGGGGTGATTCTCTTTGCCCAACACAGAATTTCCATTGGAGAGCTTACAACTGGAAAGTTCATTAGTTTTGTTGCCGCTCTTGCGCTTTTAATGGATCCAATTAGGAAATTCTCACAAGCAAATGTCCGTCTTTCACAGGCGAGAGCTGCGGGAGAGAGAATTTTTGAAGTGCTAAAAATTGATGAGGAAAAGGACACGGGAGTCACTGAGTGGTCAGGGTTCAGCCAAAAGCTTGAAGTGAAAAATTTAAGTTTTAGCTACGGTGAGGGAAAAATCTTAAATAATGTTAGCTTTGATGTGCCCAAGGGGAAAAGAGTTGCACTAGTAGGTCTATCGGGTTCAGGGAAATCAACTCTAATCAATTTATTTTTGAGACTCTATGATGTGGAAAAGGGCAAAATTTATTACGATGGGCATGATTTCAATGAATTGACTCTTAGCTCATTACGCTCTCAGTTTGGTCTTGTGAGCCAAGATATTTTTCTTTTCAATGACACCATTAGGGAAAACCTGTGTGTGGGTGAACAATATTCTGAGGAGCAATTGGCGACTGCCTTAGAAGTTGCTGGCGCCAAAGAGTTTGTGGATGGCCTACCTCAGGGTATGGACACCATCATCGGTGACCGGGGAACTAGATTATCAGGGGGCCAGTCCCAGAGAATTACTATTGCGAGGGCCTTTTTGAGCGATCCTCCCATTTTACTATTTGATGAGGCAACTTCTGCACTTGATAATGAGTCTGAAAAGATTGTCCAAGCAGCGTTAGATCGTATTGCAGGGAATAAAACAGTTGTAGCCGTCGCTCACCGTCTAAGCACAATTCAAAACTACGACAATATTATCGTGATGAAAGAAGGTAGTATTGTTGAAGCCGGTGATCACCAAAGTTTGCTGGCCCAAAAAGGTGAGTATTATAAGCTCTACCAGCTGAGCACTGAAAGCTAATATTTCCAGCTGAGCAGCCGGTGTAGGCATAGCAGCTTTTTTTATTTCTTACCCACACTTTTCTATACTGATCCCATTTGCTTTAGTAAGATCGCTATTCGTAGTGCCCTTATACCCGGAGTAGATAGTGTCTTCTGAAAACCTGCAAAATATGAGTGATCTTGTGAGCCTTTGTAAAAGGCGAGGATTTATTTTTCAAAGCTCTGAGATTTATGGAGGACTTGGTGCATGTTTCGACTATGGTCCACTGGGTGCAAACCTTAAAAATTTAATTAAAGAGTCTTGGTGGAAGGCCATGACCTATCGTGAAGATGTCGAGGGGATTGATACCTCCATTTTTATGCATCCCTTAGTTTGGAAAGCCTCTGGCCACATTGATGGTTTTTCAGACCCCTTGGTGGACTGTAAATCTTGTAAAGGCCGTTTTCGTGAAGACAAGATTGAAATTAATGATCCCTGTCCTAGTTGTGGTGAAAAGGACTCTTTCACTGAGCCCAGAGATTTCAATTTGATGTTCAACACTCAAATGGGAGCAGTAGAAGACACATCTTCCACTGTTTACTTAAGACCAGAGACGGCTCAAGGAATTTTTGTCAACTTTTTGAACGTCCAAACAACTATGAGAAAAAAGCTTCCCTTTGGAATCGCTCAAATAGGTAAAGCATTTAGAAATGAAATTACTACCGGAAATTTTATTTTTAGAATGAGAGAGTTTGAACAAATGGAGATGCAATATTTTATTAAGCCTGGGTCTCAAGCCGACTGGATGGAAAAGTGGAAAGAAATCCGGTGGAATTGGCACCTTAGTAATGGAATTAAAGAAGACCATCTCAGGTGGCATCCACATGCTTCAGATAAGCTGGCCCATTACGCCGATGGAGCTTTTGATATTGAATATCTTTTCCCAATTGGCTGGGATGAAATGGAAGGAATTCACTCGAGGACAGATTTTGATTTGAAATCTCATCAAGAATTTTCAAAGAAAAATCTAAATTATGTCGACCAAGCAGATGGCAATAAAAAATATATTCCCTACGTGGTAGAAACTTCTGTGGGTGTAGACAGGTGCTTCCTTTCAATCATGTGCGAAGCCTACCGCCTAGAAAACAAGGGTGAAAAAGAAGAGAGAATAGTTTTAAAACTCAAGCCTTCTCTTGCGCCCATAAAAGTAGCGATCATGCCACTGATGAAGAAACCACCTCTTGAAGAGATTGCCCGTAAGTTGCATGGAGATATTTCAAAGGACTACAGGGTTGAATACGATACCTCAGGTTCTATTGGCAAGAGATACAGACGGCAAGATGAAATCGGAACTCCTTATTGCATCACCATAGACTACGATAGTTTAGAAGATGGTGCCGTGACCATTAGGGACCGAGATAGTATGAAGCAAAGTAGGGTAAGTTTAGATAAGGTTGCTGATTTTTTAAAAGATAATTTAAAAATGTGCTGATTCCAGTTTGGATTTCAAGTGAGTGGATGACAAGGAAGGTGTGTAGCACACTCCGACGAGGAATCCGCCACTTGAAATTCAAAATGGGATCAGTCTAATTGGTCTTGGAGAAAGAGAGATGGCTAGTAAATGGATTTATTTTTTTAGCAAAGAAAAAACTGACGGAAACCGAGACCAAAAAGAATTGTTAGGTGGCAAAGGGGCTAATTTAGCAGAAATGTGTAGCCTTGGACTTCCGGTTCCTCCTGGGTTTACTGTTTCCACTCAGGCATGTCTCGATTTTTATGAGCAGGATAAATCATTCTCTGAAGAAATAAAATCTCAGGTTCTTGAAGCTTTGAAGAATGTGGAAGCCATTACAGGGAAAAAATTTGGCGATGCCTCAGATCCACTTCTATTTTCAGTTCGTTCAGGTGCCAGGGTTTCCATGCCAGGTATGATGGATACTGTGCTGAATCTAGGTCTCAATGAAGAGGTTGTAGAAGGTTTAATTAAAAAATCTGGCAATGCAAGATTTGCATGGGATTCTTATAGACGATTTATCCAAATGTATTCAAATGTAGTACTAGGGGTAAATACCTCTATGCTAGAAATACTTCTTGAAGATTTAAAAGATGCAAGAGGTGTAGAAGAAGACACTGAATTGTCTGCCGAAGATTTAAAAGATCTTTCAGAGACTTTTAAAAGAACATTGACCTCAGAGTTTGGAGTTGTATTTCCAGAAGATCCTTCTGAACAATTGTGGAAGGCGATTGGTGCCGTTTTTGATAGTTGGAATAATCCTAGGGCCATTAGATATAGAAAAATAAATAGTTTTTCTGATGACTGGGGAACAGCTGTTAATGTTCAGTCCATGGTTTATGGAAATATGGGAGATGATTGTGCTACAGGAGTTTGTTTCACAAGAGATCCATCAACTGGTGAGAAAAAGTTCTTTGGAGAATATCTAATAAATGCTCAAGGCGAAGATGTTGTTGCTGGAATAAGAACACCTTGTCCAATAAATGATTGTTCGAAAAATGAGTCTAATAAGACCCTTGCAACTCTTGAAGAGGCAATGCCAGTCGTTTTTGCTGAACTAACGAGTGTTTATAAAAAACTAGAAAGTCATTACCAAGATATGCAGGATATTGAGTTTACAGTGGAAAAGGGAAAACTATTTCTACTGCAAACAAGAAATGGCAAAAGGACAACAACTGCTGCCTTAAAAATAGCTACTGATCTCGTTAATGAGGGCTTAGTAGATAAGAAAGAAGTAATCATGAGAATTGATCCAGAGGATCTAAATCAGCTTCTTCATCCAACTCTCGATCCTGAGGCAAAGAAACTGGTTTTGACAACTGGACTTCCCGCTTCTCCCGGAGCTGCAACAGGACAGATTGTATTTGATTCTGATACTGCACATGAATTAAATGAAGCGGGAAAAAAAGTCATTTTGATAAGACAAGAAACTAGTCCTGAAGATATTCATGGAATGGCCGCTTCTGAGGGAATTTTAACTGCAAGAGGTGGGATGACTTCTCATGCTGCTGTTGTGGCCAGAGGAATGGGGAAGCCATGTGTGGCCGGATGTAGTGGAGTTTTTATTAATGAAGAGCATAAAACTTGCACCATTGCAGGTAAGGGTTACAAAGAGGGTGAATATATAACTATCGAAGGTGGAACTGGAGAAGTTATCTCTGGGGAAGTTCCAACTATTGAAGCTACTATTTCTGATGACTTTGCCACATTTATGTCTTGGGCAGATGAGTTCAGGGTATTAAAAATTAGAACAAATGCAGATAATCCTGAAGATTCTAAAGTCGCAATTAATTTTGGTGCTGAGGGCATTGGGCTTTGTCGGACAGAGCATATGTTTTTTGATGTCGAGAGAATTTTGGCCATCAGAGAGATGATATTTTCCCAAAATCCAGGAGATAGAGAAAAAGCACTTTCTAAACTTCTTCCTTTTCAGAAAAAAGATTTTCTGGGTATTTTTAAAGAAATGGATGGAAAGCCGGTGAATATAAGGCTTCTGGATCCACCTCTCCATGAATTTTTACCACAAAGAGATGTAGAAAAAGATGATCTTGCTGCTGCCCTTGAAATCAGTCGAGAAGAAATCGAAAGGATAATAAGCACTCTTGAGGAGATGAACCCAATGCTTGGCCATCGTGGATGCCGGTTAGGGGTTACATTTCCTGAGATTTATTGCATGCAAGCTAGGGCCATTATTGAGGCCGCTATTGAAGCATCTGATAGTGGTGTCGTTGTAAAGCCTGAGATTATGATTCCTTTGATTTCACACGCAAAGGAGCTCTCCTATATTAATGACTGGGTCAAAAGAACAATTGACAATATATTTCAAGAAAAAGGCAAAACTGTTGATTACAAGCTAGGGACTATGATTGAGCTTCCTAGGGCCGCTATTACAGCAGCTGAAATAGCTGAACATGCAGACTTCTTTTCATTCGGTACCAACGATCTGACTCAAACAACTTTTGGGCTCTCAAGAGATGATGCGGGAAAATTCTTGCCTTACTATGTTGATCAAAAAATACTTCCCTGTGACCCCTTTGTTTCCCTGGATCAGTCTGGGGTAGGATTTTTAGTGGATCTTGCTACTAAGGAGGGGAGAAAGACAAATCCCAAAATGCATATCGGGATTTGTGGTGAGCACGGAGGAGAGCCAAACTCTATCGACTTTTGCCATAGAACGGGACTCGACTATGTGTCTTGCTCACCATACCGAATACCTATTGCAAGATTATCAGCTGCTCAAGCAGCAATCAGAAATGGGTAAGAGATATTGGATTTAAGTTCCTTAGAAAATGATTGCCTTGATGCTATGGAAGAGCAGAATTTCAACACCCTTGCTGTGGGTGTAATTGATTTTGCTACCGGCAAATCTCAAAAATTCATGATTTCTTCGGATGATGAACTTCTAGATGCTGAAAAAATTTATTTTGATCTAGCTAGTGTCACTAAGCCTATGACACTACATTTAAGCTATCTTAAACACCGAGAGCTTTTTGATGAGGATCTCTGTCTTTTACTAGATCATCGTGGTGGTCTTCCGGCTTATGCATATCTTGATAAAAGAAACTGGAAGGAGCAAATCATGTCCTATCCAGTAACTAAATCTCCTACACTTTATTCAGACTTGGGTGCCATAAGGCTTGGTCTCGAGCTAGAGAAAAAACTAGGCCATGGACTTTATCAGTCGCTGCGGGAAATATACGATCCTGATCTTCTACATTGGAATACCCTTGCTCCCTATGCTGCTTGTCCAAGAACTGGGTTTAGAGATGGTAGAGCTATTAAAGGAGAGGTCCACGATCCAAGGGCCTTTGTTATCAAAGACTTTGTTTGCCATGCAGGGCTTTTTTCAACAATCCAGGCCCTTTGCAATACTCTTTTGAAAATGGAAGAGGAATTTGGTTTTATTGGTCTTGTATTTGATCAAATTAATAAAGATAGAAGCTCCCGTTTTGCTCACGGCTGGGACCGTGCTCAAAATAAGGAGTTAACCCTGGCAGGAGATCAGTGCGGAGACAGTGTATTTGGGCACCTGGGCTTCACAGGGAATAGTGTATGGATTGACCCGGAAAAGAAAATAGGCTGTGTAATCCTGAGTAATGCTACACAAAATTATTGGTACGATAAGGGTCAATTTAATGATTTAAGGCGAAATATCTGTAATTCTATTTGGCTCCACCAACAATTTGGTAAATAATATATAGATGTCAAAAGCCAAAGTTCTACTTTTTTATCAAGACCCTTCATTTGCAGAGTTTGTCTCTGTCCATATTGAGGCCAATTTTCCATTAGAAGTTCTATGTGTGAATATTCCCGATAAATTTCACGGATATATAAGTGATCCCAGTGTAAAGTTTTGTATGACAGACCATGACATCAGAACTGGTGGTGGAAGACTATTTTACCTGGCCAATAAAAATGGAAAGAAAAGACCATTTTTTTTCCTGTGTACTTCTGAAGAGGATGATACGGATAAGAGTTTAGCTTTTTTCTTTAAAGATAGTAAGAAGCATCACGCTGTCTTTCTCCATTCACTTGATGAGGACCTTACATCACTCTTTGGAAAAAACTATAAAGAGATAGTTTATGCAAAAGAAAATATTGAGGCTTTGAAAGACAAAGAGATTTCAAATCTAATCCGTGTCAGAATACATCACATTCTCAAGTTGGAGAAAGTTAATGGAGATGTTTACGTCAAATTGCCAAGTGGTAAATATATAAAGATGTTTAATAGTGGTGATGAGGTTAGAAAAGATACCGTTCAAAATATGCTAGAAAAGGGAGTTAAATTTCTTTACCAAGCAAGAGAGGACTATCAAGAAATTGCCGATAAGGTAATGGAAAATCTCAAAAGTAAATTAAGTGAAAAAAGCTTAAGTACCGGTGAGAAAATTAAACTTCAATTGGCTTCTGTAAAGCAAGTACAAGATACTGTTAAAAATATGGGAATTAATGATTCGGCCATTGAATTAACAGATGAAATTGTCAATTCGGTTCAGGATGTTTTAAAAGATAGCAAAAATATTTGGAAGTTAGTCTCAAATCTATTAAAAAATAAGAGTTACTTTTTTACTCGTACAAGCATTCAAAACTATCTACTTGGTGGCCTTGTTCAAGAGATGGGGTGGGATTCTCACGCAACTTTAAAGAAGTTAGTTTATGCCTCAGTGTTTTGCGATTTTGGCTTCACCGATAATCAAAAACACTTAGCTGAAATTCTTGTTTGTGAAAGTGATGAATTTCGAAAACTGGCTTCTATTGAAAAAGAAATTATAAAAGGTCATCCAAGGAGAGCGGTAGAGCTTTTGAAATCAAAGGGTGGGTTTCTTACTGATGAGATTTCCATTATTGAGCAACACCACGAGAAACCTGATGGATCAGGATTTCCACGCGGGATAGACTTTAAGCATATCCCACCAATGTCTGCTGCCTTTATTTTGACCTATGACTTTACTCAAACTTTGATGGAGACCAGCAATGTGCCTGATAAGAATATTTGTATTAGAGTTTTAGATAGCCTGGGTTCAGATTATTCCAAGGTGAACTTTGAGAAGCCATTTCACGCTTTTAAAACGGCCTTGAAGTTATAATGTGAAAAAGTTAAGGCTTGACTTGACAGTTCTTACAACCAAGATTTGATCTAATCTGACAAGAACAACTGCATGAAAGAGTTGTACTTCAAGGAAAAATCTAAAATAGAAATGAATGTTCTTATAAGGAAATGGATAGAAGTGAATAAGTGATTATACTTCAGTATTGTAAAAAGATGAGGAATGAAAGTAATTTAGTCACAGAAAAGATTAGGTATAGCTTCAAAGTGTTCGACTAGATTAAAACTTAATTTTTTCTATATAATTCATCCCAACGCCTTTACTTCTATAAAGACATTGGAACGAATTGTTATCTAATCAAAGTTTTTTGCACCACAAGGCTCATTCCCACTACAACTGTGTACAGATTTGAGAATCCACCAGTCACCATTTGGTAGAAAAACTTCTACAACAGGCCCTTTGTCACTGGTGATTTGAGCTGCAAGTTTTCTACCCATTACTTGAAAGTATCCTCTGACAGGCAGTTCTTGTTGCTCGCGATCTAATGTGAGTCTCATATTAAGAATTCTGGTTCTTGCTCTTTTCTTATTGGTAAATTTATAAGTAGAGTAGACACCTGGCCCTGGGTGGTTTTCACGACTTTTTACTTTATTGGAGAAAACGCCATTCATGGTAAATGATCGGCCTGTTCTATATTCAGTGAAGGCCAGCTCAAACTTTTTCATGACTCTGTTGCCAGAGTTGAAGGTGCTTTTTGAAAAAGTAACCTTGTGGCAATTTCTTGCTTTAAACCCGTATTTTTGAATAACTTGTCTGGGAAGGAAGATGTTTGGAGCATACTGCTCATCCTTACATTTAAATTTCCCAACAAAGGTGCCTTTCTTTGGCTTAACCGGGCCTGGTTTTTTGTGTCCAGGCTTTTTGTGGCCTGGTTTTTTGTGTCCAAATGGTTTCTTTGGTTTTTTAGGTCTTTTAATTTTTCTTAAAAAGCTGCCGTGAGTATTACCTTGCTCAAGATCTCCTTCAAGCCCCTCTTCAAAAACAAAGTCTTCTCTATCTTTAAACTTTCGTCCCTTACTACTTGTGAGGACAATTTTTTCACTTGGCAGGTATCGGTACTTCCAAGAGTCAGATTCAATTTCTCCAAAATACTCTTCAGAATAAAGCTCACCTTCTTCTAATTCCTCAGCAACATCATTACTCATAACAAAGACAGAATCGTGCTTCATACCAAAAATGTGTCCAAGCTCGTGGAGTATCATATGTTTAAGTTTTGATTCAGAAGATTTTTCAAATTCTTTAATCCAAACAAATCCACCGTTTTTATTGCTCTTGTGATTATATTTCTTTCTTAGAGCAAGGCCTAGTGCATTTTCTGTATTGAGCTTTTTATAAATTTTAATCAGAGAGTTTTCTACACCAAAGAATAGGTAGAGCTTATCTTTAGGATCAATGGTTTCAAGGCTTTCAGCACTACAATCAAATTCAACAAAGTTGGTAGATAGTAGAGGTGCTTTTCCGTTGGAAAGGTTAATTTTAAATTTTTCTACATCTACGGCCAAGGGCCTAGAAGATATTCTATATTTTCTAAAAAATGCTTGCCACTCTGAAAGAGATTCTTTTACAAGTCTTTGAATTTCACTTCTAGAAAATTCATTTGTATCAGAGATCTTTATACAATACCGAACAGGCTTTCTACCCATGAACCAAATATTATCTACTTCATGTTGGGTATCTCCACCAGATCCAATCCAACCTCCAACCCCTTCACTTTCACTGAAAAAGATATTGGGGTCTAGTTTTTCACTATCTATTTTGATTTCTCCATCTGCATCTAATATGACTCCTGTATCTCCATCGGGGTTTAGGATATCCTCTATAGTTACTGTGGTTTTTTCGCAATCTTCAGCGTGAAGGGTTGTTCCCCACATAGAGAAAATTAGGCAAATTGCAATTAGTACCTTGAATTTCATGTCATCTCTCTCTTTTTGTAGTCGAATCACTAACTCTCAAATTAATGAAAAATTGGTTAACTCTTTGCCCCCACAAACTCATATTTCATTATTTATAGTTCAACAAGTAATTTGAAACTATTTTCTTTTGTGGTGGCAAAGTGCCACTGGCATCAACACATTTATAGATATAGGCGTTCGGAGGAAACCCGTAAACTAATAATAAATAATATCCTTGCCCAATATTTACTATTAGTGTACGTTTGAATAATGGAATTTCGTGTTTACAACCACTTAGATTACCGAGAGATTATCATAAACCTGTGTAAAATCAGGGGGATTTCTAATAAATCCCTGGCTTCTAGTGCACATATCCACACTTCCTACTTTTCAAGGGTGATGGGAGGCAATGCTGATTTCTCTGGGGACCAGCTCTATCTTATAGGAAGGGATCTGAGCTTAGATAATGAAGAATTACAATTTTTTCTGATGTTAGGTGAGCATGGCCGTTCGGGAAATGTTTCACATAAAAATTATGTTCACAGTAAGATTGAGGCCATTCAAAAAGAAAAGCTCAAGATTAAAAACACTTCAAAATATGAATTCAATGAAAAACTCGACTCCATTAGGACTCAAGAGTTTTATACAGAATCAACAACTGCAAAAATTCTAATGCTTCTTACAATTAAAAAATATTGTGACAACCCTCTTCTCATTGCTAAGAGAATATTTATCTCAGAAAATAAGCTAAAAAGAGAGTTGGAAAAACTTGAGAAGATGCAATTAATTGAGATTGGAAATCCAAAGATAATTGTAATTAAACCCTTCGTTCAACTGGAACCCTTTAGTCCAATGGCACAAATTAATGATTTGAACTGGAGGCAAGAGTCTATTTTTAAAATTTCTAGAAGAGATGAAAATCCAACCGATTATCATTTTTCTGCAACTTTTTCTTCCAATGAAGAGGTAAAAGTTAAGGCACGTGATCTCTTCAAAGAATTTGTCAATGATGTCCAGAATTTCGCTCGGGATCAGAAAGGTGCCATCGATGATGTGTATCATATAGGTTTTGACCTATATGGAGTTTAAAATGAGTAATCCCAAAATATCAGTTCTTCTGTTAACTCAAAATAACGAAAACAGTATTAGAAGAACTCTCGAGTCAATTAAAGGTTTCGATGAAATCGTAGTAGTTGATGGAGGGAGTATCGACGGAACAAAGAAAATTGTGGGTGAATACCCAAATGCTGTTTTCTATGAGAATCCATGGCCTGGATTTATAGAGCAAAGGAATTTTTCCATTTCAAAGGCATCGCATGACTGGTGCTTTATGATTGATAGTGATGAAGAGCTTTGCTCAGATACAAAGATTGAAATTGATAGAATTGTATCTCTTGAAAGTCCAGCTCCTATGTACCGTATAATGAGAACTGAGTATTACCTGGGTACAGCACTTGAAACAGGTTTTGGAAAAAGTGATTATCAGGAGAGGTTATTTTTAAAGTCTCGAGTTAGATATACGGGAGGAGTTCACCACAACCATACAATTGATGGAGAACTGGTAACGCCTGATTCTCCTGGAGTTGAAAATTTCCCTCGCTGTTTTCGGATCAAGCATGATGAAGACTATGGCATGGATGATTGGCTAACAAAATTTCCAAGATTTACAGTTTTAATTGCCAATGAGAAAATGTCTAGAGGAAGAAAGGTTGGAGGTTTAACTGTTTTCATCAGTTTTATAGGAACATTTCTTCAAATATTTTTTAAAAGTTTTAAAGAGGGAAAACTTGGATTTGTATTAGCTATGCAAGAGGCCATCTACCGAACAATG
The DNA here is from genome assembly GCA_018649885.1 of Bacteriovoracaceae bacterium. Taxonomy (GTDB): domain Bacteria; phylum Bdellovibrionota; class Bacteriovoracia; order Bacteriovoracales; family Bacteriovoracaceae; genus JABIHA01. The sequence goes on along the minus strand of JABIHA010000108.1, from coordinate 71,214 downwards.
GTTAAATTGTATATTTACCAATCTCAGAATTTCGATCGCAAAACTTCAAATGAGCTAAAACAAAAATTAGGTTAATACCATGGATTTAAAAAATATGGCCTCAAAGGATGAGGTAATTGCTTTAAGCAAAAAAAAATGTCGAATTTTTTTCTATAGAATTTGCGGAACAGGAATGGGAGCTTGTGCATCACTTTTAAGAGCGATGGGGCACGAAATTGAAGGGGTTGATTTTAACTTCTACCCACCAATGAGCACTTATCTAAGTGAAGCTGGAATAAAAACATGTCTTTTCGAAGATTTTGATCCTGAATCTCTTAAAGGTTTTGACTTGATTGTTGTGGGGAATGCTGTTCATCGGTTGAGCGAACATGCCAGAATTATAGAACGCTCAGGTGTAGCATTTAGCTCTTTTCCTGCAGTTTTAGGAGCATTTGTTTTAAATGCCGAAAATGTAGTTGGAGTTTGTGGTACTCACGGAAAAACGACAACAACTTATTTTTTGGCCCAAATTTATGAAAATATAGGTCTTACGCCAGGGTATTTTATTGGAGCTATCTTGGATGGAAGAGCTCCCGCAAGACTGTCTGAGGGTGGTGCTCCCTTTTTTATCGAAGCAGATGAATACGATAGTGCCTATTTTCATAAATTCTCAAAATTTAGATTATATGAGCTAAACTCCATGATTTTGACTTCACTTGAGTTTGATCATGCAGATATTTTTAATTCTCTTGAAGATATTGAAAAAGAATTTGAGTTTGTATTACCTCAAATTGATGGGGTATTTGTTGGAAACTCAGACTATCCCAGCATAACAAAAATTGCCTCAAAGCACTTAGAAAATAAAAATACCTATTCCTATGGAGATACCAGCAGTTTAGGGCCTAAATCGGTTTCAACTTCAAATTGTGGGTCGAGTTTTTTCATCAACTGGGAAGGAGAAGAATTAAAATTTAATACTAGTCTTGTGGGAAAACACAATATCGAAAACCTTTGTTCAGCTATTGTCTATGCTCTGAGAAATGGAATTTCTTACAGTGAATTATCTCCTGCTGTTGAAAAATTGGTACTTGCAAAAAGAAGGCAGGAGTTAATTGGAAATTTTAAAGGGATGCCCATTATTGATGATTTTGCCCACCACCCTACTGCTGTCAAAGTTACAATTGATGCAATCAGCTCTCAATATCCAGGTAAAAAAATATTGGCCGTTTTTGAGCCTATGTCTGCCACTTCAAGGAGTGAATTATTTCAAAAAAAATATATTGAAGTCTTCGGTAAGTGCGCGCGCTTACTTATCGTAGAGCCTGGAAGCAAGACTACCGTTGAAGGGGTTAACAACCTCGACACCCATTTATTGGTGGATGAAATTAGAAAATACAGCGGTATTGAAGTTGGATCTGAAAACCACTTAGATGGAATCACCCAGTGGATTGAAAGACAGGCCGGTGATGAGAGTGTCCTTTTGGTAATGAGCAATAACACTTGCATGGGACTGTGGAATAGTGAATTTATGAAAAGAATTATTGGATGAAGATAGTTTCAATGTTTTTGATCCTTTGCTTACTGCCAATTGAAAATTCATTTTCTAGTGCTGTTATTAAGTGGTCCGGTAAACGGCATCGTGTTATTAAAAAGTATTTAAAAATCCATCAAAAATTCACAAGGAAATTATGTGGAAAATCTGATGATCACAAGCATGGTAAATTGTTTCGAAACTATAAGGCAGCTGGTTTTTTTATCCCACTACTTGAAAATGACACCCTTGATACCAAATCCATAAGGGCCAGCATTAGATTAATCGAAAATAAGAAGCTTTTTATTGACGGGCAAATTAATGGGCTTAAAAACTCTTGGAATCCAAGAAAATCTAAAAAAATCATCAAAAAAATCAAAAGGGTAATCAGTAAACTTCTCGATTATAAGAAAAATTATTTCCGTGTAGCTAGCGGGAAAAAAAGTATGCACGATAGATCTGCGCGCAAGATTATTGAGCTTGCAGACTTACTGGGTGATCTACTAGCTAGCACTCCATTCCTAAAAGGTTTTGGGTTTCCTGTGGATCATCTTGAATATAGGAAAAGATATGATGAATCAAAGAAATTATCAGGCAATTTAAATAAAATGAAATCTAATAAAATTTATTTTGCCAGAACAGCATATGAAGATGGAGCTTCTGATACTGATCAAACTCATTCAGACGTCTACTTAAGAACTGCGATTAATACACTTGCACTTTCCTTAAAAAATGCAAAAGCCATTATCACTGAAAATATCAGAGTCGATACCAAGTACGTAATTAGTGGGATTGAAAGGCAACTTCGAAGAGGTAAAAATGTTCAGAGAAGTCGTCTTAAAGCTTGGAAAAAGAAAGTCACAAAGGCTATTTCATTTTACAATGGTCTCTTAAATGATTTTGAATACAAAAAAGAAGTTTCAGATAAATTTTTAAAACTTCTAACTCAAACAAGGTATCAACTCTTAAATTTTACTCTCAAAAAGAACTCCGACGTATTTAAATTTTGGAATTCCCAAAAAGATCTTTTTAAGGCCTTATTTGTGCTAGAGACAATTTTGTACAATGAAGTTGGTGGAATTGATGGACAGGCTGGTCTTGAAAGAAGAGATGTAGCTAAAGTCGTGATCAATCGTCTGAAAGATCCCTCATATAACCAGCTTAAAAAATCTGAACCTTTGAGAGAATATCTAGCTCCACTCAGCTCAGCTTTAATTGATAAAGATAAGTGGCTATCGGTACTTTTTAAAGAAGGAGAATTTTCTTTCACCTATTATTTCATTCAGGCCTCGGTTCGGACTTATTGCCCAGATTTGAGCCGCAGGGGTCGTTTTCTAAGAAGGGAGAATCTAAAGATTTCATTAGATGCTCTAGCAGGTAGCAATGGTCATTTTGAAGGGCTAAGATATTTTTCTCGTGCCTCCATGCGTGGACGAATTGACATGGCCTCACTGTGGGAAGGTTTTAACGCGCTCCCAGAAAGAGCGGGTGGACCACTAAGGTCACAGAAGCACTACCACAGGCTTTACCAAAAAGGATCACTTAAGTACTTGTATACATTTATAGATGATAACAAGAAGGCATATGATGTGCTCGAGCTGGGTAAAAAGTTGGTTCTGAGAGGAAAGGAGCTAGGCCATGAGGTTTTTTATAGCTACCGAAATCCCCATCTCTTCACTTATTTTGCACCTCGAAAATAGTGGCCAGTATATCAAAGTCACTCAAATGGCCTTTGACGCCGCTGTAAGGTTCATAGTATAAGATTGTGTTTACAAAATTGTGCGAAATAGGGGCAGAAAATGTTAAAAAATTGCATATTTACATCTGAATCAGTAACCGAAGGTCATCCGGATAAAATGGCAGATCAGATCAGCGATGCTGTTCTAGATGCTATGCTTGAGCAAGATCGTAATTCACGGGTAGCTTGTGAGACTATGATAACGACTGGCTTTGTATGCGTTGCTGGAGAAATAAGCTCTAATGCCAATGTGGATTTCCAAGGCATTATACGAGGTAAAATTAATGATATTGGTTATGACCATTCAAGCAAAGGCTTTGATGGCCATACTTGTGGTGTTTTAGTTTCACTTGATAAGCAATCTTCTGATATTGCTCAAGGGGTGAACGAAAATGATGGGACTTACACAGAGCAAGGTGCAGGGGACCAAGGGCTAATGTTTGGTTATGCTTGTAATGAGACAGATTCAAAAATGCCTCTCACAATTGATCTTTCTCACAGACTAGCTAAAAAATTATCTGAGGTCAGAAAAAATGGAACTCTTCCCCTCCTTAGAGCTGATGGAAAAACACAAGTATCAGCCATTTATGAAGACGGTCATGTTAAAGCAATCAAAAATATCGTTCTTTCCACTCAGCATGCTGAGGAAATGAATTTAAAAGACGTTGAAGAAGGAATTAGAGAAGAAGTTATTAAAAAAATTGTTCCTGAAAACCTAATGACAGCAGATACAAAGATTTGGGTTAACCCTACTGGAAGATTTGTTGTTGGTGGCCCAATGGGTGATTGTGGGTTAACTGGTAGAAAAATTATTGTTGATACTTACGGTGGCCATGGTGCTCACGGTGGTGGAGCCTTCTCTGGAAAAGATCCTTCAAAGGTTGACCGTTCAGCAGCCTATGCTGCTAGACACGTGGCCAAGCATATTATAGCAGCAGGTTTGGCAGAAAGAGCTCTCGTGCAAGTTGCTTATGCTATTGGTGTTGCTGAGCCTATGAGCTTCTTAGTTGAAACAATGGGTACTCACAAAGTAGATCCTGAAAAAATCAACAAAGCAGTTAGAGAAGTTTTTGATATGAGGCCAAGATCAATAATTGAAAGATTAGATCTTCTTAGACCAATTTATTCGCCAACAGCTGCCTATGGGCACTTCGGTAGAGAAAGTAATGCAGGAAGTTTTTCTTGGGAAAAACTAGATTGCCTTGAGGAATTAAAATCTCACTTTTAATTGAAAACATTTTAAATACAATTGGACAGCGGTACCTAGTGTGCCGCTTTTTTTTTAAGAAATGAAAAAAATAAAAATGACATTTCTTGATCTTCTTTTAAAGCTTTCAAAAAGAAGTGGCGCCTTCAAAGATTATCTTGAATCAATCCTTTCAAGGTTAAAATCAGTTCTCTCCAAAGAGACTATAGAAACCAAAGAGATGATAGCTATCTATTTTCAATACTCCCAAGGATTGGCCTCAAATGATGATATGAAAAAGGCCAATGAACAATTTGGTGACATATTAAAGTCCCTAGGACTGGGTGCCTTACTCATATTGCCATTTGCACCTATTACCTTTCCACTGGTAGTAAAGTTAGGACAGAAAATGGGGATTGATATTATTCCCAGTTCATTAAAAAATAAAGATACGGGAGTGAAAGAGTCAAGTAAAGACGAAGCAGAAGAGTCAAGTAAGGACGAAATACCCAGTTGATTTCATTTTTATTAATCATGTTTTGAATTTATAATTTGGTAATGGATTTTTTTTATTTCCTCATTCGACATACACCTTTTTGGGCGATTCCAGCCATATTTATATGTGTTGAGTTTACTTATCTCTACTGGTTAAAGGGCAGAAAAGCGGTCTATGCGTGCTTTGTAGGCATTGCTAGTTGGAGTTTTCTTTGTCTCGTTTTCTATTACTGGGCAGGTGGACCTGAAGCCGCAGTGGGGTTCATAATCAAGCACACCTTTTAGCTAACTTCTCGATATTCTATTGCACTAGGAAAAATGGTAGGGGTGTCTGAAATTTGACACAGCTGCAACCTACTTGCTAGCCTTTCTATACCGTGCCGTTTTAGGTGGAGGACATCACTTTGGACGATTTAAATTACTTACACACAAATTTCGAAACAAAAAACAATGGAATCAGTCAGGTTCCTATTATCTTAGTAGAAGATGACAAGATCCTTGGTAAAACAATTCAAAAATTTTTAGAGAGAAAATTCTCAAGAAAAGTTACTCACTATTTAAATTCTAATGAATGTTTAAGTAATTTAAGCCACTCCATTACCTCTGAAAAATTTTGTTTGATTACAGATATCAGCTTTGAGCAGGGACCTGATGGGCTACTTCTCATAGATATGTTTAAAGAAAGGGGCTTTAACTTTGTAAGCTTAGTCATCACAGGCTTTGCTTCTATTGAAAATGCTATAAGCGCAACTAAAAGAGGTGTTTATCACTATTTAACAAAACCTTTTGAGTTGGAGAATTTATACAACTTAGTTACTCAGGCACTCGAAGAATTTGCTGGAGCATCTACTCCAAAAAGAAAAGCGGTGGCCCGAGGAAAGCTGCCGGATCCTCCAGGACCAAATGATTTTTTTTGTGGAATGATTGGTCGCTCAGATATTATTAAAGATGTTTTTGAAAGAATTAAAAAGGTTGCCCTATCTGACTCTACCATATTAATAACTGGACCTTCTGGTACAGGAAAAGAGCTTGTTGCTGAGGCAATTCATGGGCTATCAGATAGAAGTGGTAACCGCTTTGTTTCGGTGAATTGTGGCTCAATTCCGAAAGACTTGTTAGAGAGTGAGCTCTTTGGTCATATCAAAGGTTCATTTACTGGAGCCATTTCCAATAGAAGTGGTCGGTTTGAGCTAGCAAATGGTGGGAGCATATTTCTTGATGAAATAGGAGACATGCCCTTGATGTTACAAGTAAAGCTTTTGAGGGTTCTGCAAAATAGAGAAATAGAGCCAGTAGGAAGTTCTGAGCCCCTTAAAATTGATACCAGAATAGTTGCTGCCACTCATAGGGATTTAGAGAAGCTTGCTGAGCAAGGAAGGTTTAGAGAAGATTTATTTTACAGGTTAAATGTAATACCAATTAAAGTACCCGCATTAAAAGATAGAAGAGAGGATATTCCCCTTTTGATTTCTTACTTTTTATCCCGATTTGTTAGTGCGGATGGAAGTAATCAAATTGAATTTGTGCCGGAAACTCTTGAGCTTTTGATGTCATATGATTGGCCTGGAAACGTGAGAGAGCTTGAAAATTTGGTGGAGCGATTTGTGATTCTCCGAGGGGGAACTGTTATCAACCCCGAAGATTTGCCTGCTAAAATTTTTCGGATGAATCCTAGCTCTGTGGACCAACATCAGAGTATATTTAGTTTACCGAACGATGGAATTAATCTAAAGAAAACACTAACCGAATTAGAAGTCTCATTGATTAAGCAAGCAATGAGCCGAACTAATGGTAATAAAAATCAAGCTTCAAAACTGCTTGGTATAAATAGAACAACATTAATTGAAAAAATTAAGAAAAAATCAATTTTTTAGAAACCGTGATTTCTTATTTTTCTACTTCTTGTGACTTTTTAATTGATTCTCTAATAAAGTATTTTAGGACTTTATTTCTTTGGGCCCCTCCAAGAAGTTGTCTTATGTCATTGTAAACCGAACTATCATAGATAAAAGAATGAGCAGTCCCTGGTCCTTCGGTAATTCTTTTGGCCACTTTGTCTAACCTACTAGTTGCCTTATTTAAATTATCTAAAGAACGAGTGATCTTTCTTGCATCAAGAGATTTTATAAATTCGTTAATTCCTTCAGATGTTTGTGACAAATTAATCAGGGTATCTTTGACTTGATGATCACCATTAATATCATCTAAGAGGGTGGAGATTTTGGACATAATTTGGTTGGCTAGACCAACAAGGCCCTCGCCTTGGCTAATAAACTTTCCAATTCCTGCAGCTCCTCCAGGTTCTAAAAAAGCGCCATTGTCTGCAGGAGAAGTGACATCAGAGCCACCTGATATTTCAAGATACTTATCTCCTAGCATTCCTTGGGTTTTGATATAAACGACGCTATCTCTTCTTACCCATTCAGAATAGTTTTTATCGACACTAAATTTGAATTCAATTTCATTGAGACTCTTAAAGTCGATAGATCTAACGCTACCAACTTTTACACCTTTAAGATGAACGGCAGCTCCAATTTTTAAATTATCTGCATTTTTAACTTGTGATTTATAGATGTTTACACTGGAGAAAATTTTACTTTCTTTTCCAAGAAAAAAAATAAAGGTCATTGCCACAATGCCAGAGGCAGTAATAAACACCCCTGTCCTTATTGTATTTTTGATTTCGTGGGGCCTTAACCTCATTTTACACTTCCTTGATTGAATTTAAGAAAAATTCTTTAACAATAGGATTTTCAGAATCAATAAATTCTCGGGGGCTACCGCTAAAAGCAATTTTCCCCTCATATAAAATGAGAATCCTGTCACATATCTTAAGCGCCGCTGGAATATCGTGAGTTACGAATATTGACGAGACACCTGTTCCTTTTAACTTTTCCATTACTGATAATATATTTTGAGTATTTGATGGATCAAGCCCTGCTGTCGGTTCATCATAGAGAATTATTTCAGGCTCTAAAATAATTGCACGAGCCATGCCAATTCGTTTTTGCATTCCACCAGATAGATCTGAGGGCATTAATTTTTCAGAACCTTCAAGCCCAATTAGGCCTAGGATTTCAGCCACTTTAGCTGAAATTTCTTCAAGGCTAAGATCTGTGTGCTCAAAAAGTGGATAGGCCAAATTGTCGAAGACATTTTGAGAGTCAAATAATGCTCCATTTTGGAAGGAGTAGGAAATCTTTGTTCGTATTTTAAATAAATCTATTTCTTTAAGGTTTTGGATGGGCTGATCGTGATAGATAACTTCACCGTGATCAACATACTCAAGGCCAACAATTTCCCTAAGCAGAACTGACTTACCCGTTCCAGATCCACCGAGCAAACCGAGTGTTTCATTTTGGTATAATTTGAGGTTAATATCCAGGTGTACGACATTTTTGTCGAATGACTTACCTATGTTTTTTAATTCTAACAGCGCTTTTTCTTCCATATCGTTAAACTAATAGTAAGAGGAAAATCTTACTTAGAAAAAAGTCCGAAATTAATATTAAAATGGAGCTAACAACAACTACCCAGGTAGTTGATTGGCCCACACCCTTTGTTCCTTCAGTTGTATTAAATCCTTTGTAGCAAGCAACAAGAGTTATAACTGTTGCAAAAAAAACAGTCTTTAGTAGCCCACTAGAAAAGTCATGAAGTTTTACTGTAGAAAAAACTCTTTGGAAGTAAAAACCAGGAGGTATGTGAAATTCAACTGAGCAAATAACCATACCACCTAATATTCCTAGTACATTTGATACAGCAGTTAACAATGGGAGTGAAATCATTGCAGCCAATAATCGTGGTACAACTAAAACCCTAATAGGAGAAGTTCCAAGTGCTCTAATGGCATCCACTTGCTGAGTTACATTCATTGAACCGATCTCAGCTGTAATTCCTGAGCCAATACGACCAGCAACTAATAAAGAGGTAAATATGGGGGCCATCTCTCGTGTAAGAGACAGCGCCACAACACCGGGTACGTAGAGCGTTCCACCGAACTTAGCAAGGCCAAAACCAAACTGCAGGGTCATTACGAGCCCCATAACAAGGCCTATTACAATAGTAATAGAAAGAGAGCCAATACCGAGTAAATTGATTTGCTCCATAAGCTTGGAGAAATAAAAAGGACGTGTCAGACAACACTTTATACTTTCAACGCCTAGGTAACCCAGTTCTCCGATCATAAAAACGGTATCGTGAATTTTTTTAGTAATACCGGCTGTCATAGTTTTCTATTCTCCCCTGTCATTAAAGTTAATGGAGCGTACAACAGATTGAAATGTAGCGAGGTCTTTTTTCTTAAAAGCTTTTGAGCCTATTAGGGTGAAATCATATGTGCATCTATTTCTAAGAAAGGTGATGATTTTCAACTGAACTTGAATACCATCCATGCTTCCTGATGCATGTGTCTCAAGAGCATCTCTTTTATAAAGCTTCAGATCTTTTTGGTAGAGGATTTTTCTATCAGTAATTCCGGTTAAAATATGATCCGTTAAATTTTTAAGGGTGGTTGTTTGATATTTCTTGCAGTAGCTATTGATCATGAAGATAGTACTAGAACTGGAATTATAATAAGCATAATCAGCTGTATCTTTTTCGATTGGACTCCAGATCTTATTCTTAAAATTCAATTGATAGCTTTCATTTTTTCTATCAGTATCTGAAGTTTTCAGAAAGAGGCTACATGAGGTTGTGGTGCCATAGATGAATATCACAAGACAGAAGCGAAAGGTGAGTTTCGAAAACCTTTTTGCGTTTAGGCCGTGTGTCTCCTTGTTTTGGGAGACTTCTTTTTTAAAAAGCTTGAGCATTTAACACCCTTATAAATGCATTAATATCTTTATATATTTGATTAGATTCCAGGGCTAACTTATTGTAAATAGGCATATTTTGATAGGTGTCAAAATATCACTCGGAAAATTTGTACCCCCAGAAAAATATTCCTTCCGTTAGGCACAAAAATAGGTAGAATAGAACTAGGTAAAACGTCCCAGGAAGGGACTTAGTCAGCTTTTGAGACAGGAAGTTTCAAAAAAATGTTCAAACTAGATATCAAAATTTTGACATTAGCACTTATTGCAACGGCAATTCTTGCTACTGTGACACCGGCAGAGTCTGCGCTTCTATCAGAGAAAGCTTATAAGACTCATCACCGGTTAAACATCTTTACTCCAAAAGAGCAGTTACACATTATAAAGAGTGGAGCGACTGTAAAAATCCAAACGCTCAATCTTTCTATATTCGAAGAATTAAAGGGAGACTTTTCAAAGAAGTCCTGGGGAAAGAAGTACGTTAAAGACGTGGCATTTTCTTTGAAGAAATTTCCTGAAAACCCCGCTACCATTATATTAAACCTTCATAGTCCTAAAGTTGAACTGTTTAGCTTTTATAGAGAGAACGAAAATAAATACATAATTGATTTTTGGATAAACGATCCGGCTGCAAGTGATAAGTTGGTACCAATACCGGGAAAGACACTAGTTAAGGCCAGGAAAGCTTTAGACCCATTAAAAGGACTAAGCTTAAAGAAGGTCTTACCTAAAAAAATAAAAACCAAAGGAAAGAAATTCTCAGAGATTAAGTCATCCTTGGGTGTTAAAACTAAAAAAGCTGCGGCGATCAAAGCAGATAGTAGGTATAGAGATTTTAGATATGGTGCATCTTTTATTTGGAATTATGAACCACATATCCCGGCACCTAAGAAAATTATAAATCTAAAGAGTAAAACTCCTGAGTTCTTCTATCCAATTAAAGACCGAGATTTTGAAAAGGATAAGAAAGAAGCCAAAATGCAGCTCACGATTAATCTTTTTAGAAAAGAGAAGTTTGGATTGATGGAAAAATCAATCACACTATATGAAAGAACCTATGGTCAAGATTCCAATGCTGTAATGAATGATTACCTTAGGGCAAATGCCTTAATGAAAAGTCACATCTATAAAAATCAGTCGAGTTTGAAAAAATCGGCAATGAATCTTTATGCAGATATTTCTGAAAGGGCCAAAGATTACAACCTACAAAGGGCCATCTATCTCTTTTTAATTCAAATACATATTGAAGAAGGTGATTATGTACAATCACTAAAATATTCTAAAAAGCTCTTTGTTAAGAGTCGGGCTGATTTTGACACTGAAACGGCTGTTATCACGACAAAATTTATTACCTTTAACTTGGCAATGTTAAAACAAGTAGAAAAAATTGATAAATTTGTAAGTGATGGGATAGTACAAAAACTAATGCCTGGTCAGTTGGCCTTTGCTTATAAATCATATGTTTTTCTCGTTATGAATAAAGAAGAAGAGCTGATTAAATTGTATGAAAATGAAAAAGCGGCCATGACCAAACCTATAATGGCTGCTATCTCATACAATATTGCTGAAGCCTATTTTAGAACTGCACAATACCAAAAAGCAGTTAGAGAATATGATCAATTTTTGGCCCAATATTCGTATATGAGTTTGTCTTCATTTGCGAGAGTAAGGCTTGCACTTTGTTATGATCTTTTAGAAAAGAAACATGCAAAAACTCTCAGGCTATATCTAGACGCTATAAATAAATCGGTTGTCCCTCAGGCAAGATATGAGGCAAAATTGAGATATGTAGGTTTGAGTTATGTAAGAAAGAAAAATCCAGGCCTTAGAGAAAAAGACAACCTTGTTTTTCTCAAACAAGACGAAGTTGAAAAAAAGTCCATAAATCAGAATTTAAAAAAGCAGTTATGGTTAGTAAGACTTAGAAGTTTAATTAATGGAAAGAAGTACCTGGAAGCTCTAAGTTATTTGAAATCTATACCTCTTCCTAGTTTGAAATTATCGAGTAAAAGGGTTTATGAAGAGGATGGCGCTGAAATAGTGTATGGACTTATGCAGAAGTCTTATATGGATGCAAATTACTCAAGAGCAGTAAGAGTATGGGAAGTTTATAGCGATAAGTACCTTGCGAAAGTCTCACAAGATCCTTATATCAATTTTTTGGTGGGGAAATCTTATCTTCGTCTTGGTTTAACAAAGTCTTTTGAGAGGTTGATGAAAAGGTTTTCCAATATAGATGGCCTGCCTAAAAGAACATTTCCTGAGTGGGTTGAAAGAGACACTAGTTATAATAAGAAGAATATGAGAAATGAGTTATTAGCACTTAATAAGTATCAAAGTGGTAGCTGGGACGATTTGTTGGATCTTACAAAAAAGATGACAATTTTAGATTTTCCAAAGCTTAATCTCTACAGAGGTTATGCCAGTTATAAGAAGAAGAACTACAACAACTCAATTAAGAGCTTTGAAAATTTTATTATTGGTAAAAAAAATGAGCTTCCATTAAATACAGACGAAATGGGTGATTTACTTGTTGGATATTCAGAATCTCTCTACGAAAAGGGAAGGTTGGAAAAATTCAGAAGAATTGCAGACGCATTGGTAAAAGAACTCGAATTAAAAGTTAAAGATGGTGGTGAAAAGCTTAGTGGTGCTATTGAGAGGATAGAATATCTCTATATTGAAACTATTGCTGGAATGAGTAAGCCTGATTTTGGAAAAGTAGAGTCTAGAATTAAGGGCTTTCTCAAAAAATTTCCTATATCGATCTACGATGGAAGATTGCAATATCTTCTTGGAAAAAACCTAATTAAAAACTTTAAGACAAAAGAAGCTGAAGAAGTTTTAAAAAAGTTAGTTAGTGATGAAGGAGTATCATCATATATTAAAGAATTAGCAAAAAGTGAATTATCGGAATTGATGCTTAATAGAAGGAATCTATAGAGTACATTAAATGACAGGAGGTCATAGATGCAGAACGTAGTAAATGAGGGGTTGTTTGGTAGAGATTTGAAAGTACAGAGGTCGTTGGACTACGCAAGAAATGTAGCTTCAACAAGGGCTCCAGTACTTATTATCGGTGAATCAGGAACAGGAAAAAGAACCCTTGCTACCTATGTCCACCAGATATCAAGTCGAAAAGAGAATCCTCTTTCGGTAATTGATTGCTCGGGTGATTCTAAGGATGTTGAAAATCAAATTCTCGGTCATAGAGACGATGAGACAGGTCGCTTTAATAAAGGTGTGCTTGAAACATGCAATAGAGGAACAATCATACTAGCAAATGTTGATGGACTAGAAGAAGTTTTTCAAAAAAGACTCTATCAAATATTTCAAGAACTAGATGATTATGATCTTGATGTTAGAATTATTGCTACATCTACAAAAAATCTTTCAAAACTCGTAGGGTCAGGAAGATTCTATAGAGCTCTTTATACCTTAATTTCAGGAACACAGATTTCATTAAAACCACTTAGAGAAAGAGTTGAAGATATTAAACTACTTTCAGAGGGATTTTTAAGAGACTGGGGAATAGAATCAGATATTACTGATGAGGCCATGAATAAGCTAACTTCTCACTACTGGACTCACAATATAAGAGAACTTCAAAAAGTTCTTGAAAGCTCGGTTCAAAATGCAGGTGATACTCCCATTGATATTGAGCACCTCACAATTGGTGAAAGAAAAGTTATTAACTCAATTGATGATGACTCTGACGGTGATATTAAATTAATGTCTTTAAAAGAAGCTGAAAAGCTACTAATTAGAAAAGCACTAATTCATACATCGGAAAATAGAACTCAAGCCGCTAAGATTTTGGGCGTTTCCATTAGAACACTTAGAAACAAAATTAATGAGTATAGGCAAGACGGTTCTCAATTCTTTTTGAACTTGAGGTAAAGTATGAAAATTGCTGACAAAACAATGAAAGCACTTGCAACCTCTCTCAATATGAGAGAGCTACGTCAAGAGTTGATTGCGAGTAATATTGCTAATGCAACCACACCTGGTTACAAGGCCAAAAGAATTGAATTTGAGGGTGCTCTAAAACAGGCACTCGATTTGGATAAATCGAGAAGCATGAATGTGAACAATCCAAACCATTTCAATGTTGGTGGTGGTGGGTTTGAGTCAGTGCAACCAGAAATTTTCGAAGACCCAAATGGGATCGCTTCACAAGATGGTAATACAGTAGATCGTGATGCAGAAATGGCGAAAATGGCCGAGAACAAAATTATGTATGATGCTGCTGTCCAATTGTTGAATAAGAAAATAGCACTCATGAAATATACTTTGAATTCTAATTAGGAATAGAAAGTTAGGAGCGTATTAAATTATGGATTATCTTAAAAGTCTAAGAATTAGTGCTTCAGGGCTCGCGGCCAATAGAAAAAGAATGGATGCTATTGCATCCAATATTGCCAATGCCCAAACCACTAGGACTAAAGAAGGTGGCCCCTATAGAAAAAAGGAAGTTGCCTTTGGATCTGAGCCTGCAAGAAGAACCTTTTCAGAGATTCTTGAAGGTGAAGTAGATCAAAATGCACAAGAGGTCCATGCTACTGAGGTCATCTCCTCAAATAAACCTCCAAAACTTGTCTATGATCCCGATCATCCTGATGCAAATGCAAAAGGATATGTGGCCTATCCTGACATTAATGTAATGGAAGAAATGGCCAATATGATCTCTGCATCACGTGCATATGAAGCAAATATTAGTGCCATCAATACCAGTAAGGGTATGGCAATGAAAGCACTTGAGATTGGAAAATAATTAATAACTAAGGTGGTAAGTAATGAGCATTCAAACGATAGGTGGAATTCATGACGTACTTAATAAGTACGATGCGAAAGCTTGGACCAAAAGTGCTGAGTTAGGTGTTCAAAAATCTTTTACCTTAAAAGATGCAGCTAAAGTTCCTGCAGAAAACGGACAAGTTCAAAAATCTTTTGGACAATTTCTTGTTGATAGTTTAGGCCAAGTGAATGAACTGCAACACGAAGCTAACTTCGCCATTGAAAACCTCGCATCTGGAAATTCAAAGAATCTGCACGAGACAATGCTGAAAGTTGAGCAGGCAGATTTAGCATTTAGAACTATGAACCAAGTCCGGTCTAAAGTGATTGATGCCTACAAAGAAATAATGAAGATGCAAATATAATTTCAGTGGCTGATTGAAGGAGTTTTAAGTGGACGCATTTGTATTAAAAATTTCAGAAAATTTCAAGAATTTTTGGAATTCTCTCGCCGCCGAAAGAAAGGCAGGCTTAGTCCTTCTTACAATCTTAGTAGGATTCTGCTGTTTTGCTGTCGTTAAATGGGCCACTCATACTACTTATCAACCATTATACTCTGAGCTAAATAAAGAAGATGGAAAACAAATTGCAAGATTATTAGAAGAAAGTAATATTCCTTACCAATTTGAAAATAATGGAAAATCGATTCTTGTTCCTGAAGATAAAGTCCATATTTGGAGACTTGAACTCGCCAAAAAAGGCGTTGAATTCTCAGGCACTGTTGGCTATGAAGTATTTGATAAGCAAAGTTTTGGAACGACTAGTTTTGTTCAGAAAATCAATCGCCAAAGGGCAATTGAGGGTGAGCTTGTCAAAACAATTAAACATCTCAAAGGTGTAAAAAGAGCAAGGGTTCATCTAAGTATTCCAGAGCAAAGTCCATTTGTATCAGAACAAAAACCACCAAGTGCTTCAATCGTTTTAGAACTCGATCGTGGTGTGAGCATGACACTACAAGAGATAAAGGGTGTGGCTTCTCTTGTAGCATCTTCGGTAGATGGTATGAGGCCAGAAAATGTTACTATTATAGACGCAAGAGGAAAGAAACTATCTGAAAATATAGGAGACCCAGTAACTAGGGAAACTTCGAATAGGTTAGCACTTCAGACTAGAGTTAATCGCCAAATGGAAGATCAAATTGAAAATATTCTTGCTAAAGTTGTTGGCGCTGGAAAAGTAATTGCAAAAGTAAATACTGAGCTCGATTTCACGCAGGCCGTGACAACTGAGACTAAATTTGATGGAGAGAATTCGACCGTTTTATCTGAAGTAACGAATGATCAAATCATCAAAGGCTCCAGGCCTTCTCCGCAGGGGATACCAGGAGCTAGGTCTAACCTTCCAGGTGAAAATCCACAACCAGGAATTCCTGAGACAAGAAACAATGTTGATAAAAAATTGAAAACGCGCAATTATAATGTTCCATCGAAGGTAACAAAATCTACTCATCCAACTGCTAGAATCAAAAACTTAACTGTTGCCGTAATGATAGATGGTAAGCAAGTTACAATGTTTGATAAAGCTGGTGCTGTAATACTGGATGAAGACGGCATTCCAAAAACTCAATACCAAGCCTGGGGTGAAGCAGATATTACAAATTTCAATGAAATAATTGCATCAACCGTAGGCATTAATCTGAAGCGTGGTGATAAGCTAACGATAAGAAATATGGAGTTCGCAAAAGAAGATCTTGCACTTATGGATGCAATTATGCGTAAAAGAGAGAATCGAAAGATTCTCAAGAATATTATCAAATACCTTGTCATCGGACTTATCCTGACAATGTTCTTCTTCATAGTTGTTAGACCATTTATCCAGTGGGTTACAGAGAACACTGTTGAATCAGTGGAAGATTTTCTTCCCAAGACTCTTGAAGAATTAGAAAAAATACAATCAGACCAAAAACTACCCGGTCTTGAGGATGCTCTTCCAACAATTGAAGAAAAGCTGAATCCAGAGAAGGTTGAAGGTAATATGTTAAAAGAGAAGATTATTACTCTTATAGAGAATAATCCAGAGAAAGCTGCGCAAGTAATGGCCGAAATGATCCACTCTGTGGATAGTGATAAGGAAATTGCGTAATCGAGGTTAAAAGTGGCAGGTGAAAAAAGTCTAGATCCTGAAGTAGAATATTCACTACTATCAGGACAAGATAAGGCAGCGGTGCTCTTAAGTGCTTTAGGGCCGACGACCACCCAATTGATTTTTCGTCATCTAAAAGATAATGATGTTAAGCGAATGATCAATTCAATGTCTAATGTTCAAAAATGCCCAATCTGGCTTTTAAAAAGAATTCTTGAAGAATTTTATTCTGCCCTAAATGAAGATAGCGAATTATTATTTGCTGATAACAGAGGTCGTGATTTTATTCTCGGTACTCTTGGGGAAGATAGGGCCAAGCAACTACTTGGACAAATTGTTGAAATTGGTGGATCTAATACACTAGAATCACTTGAGTTAGTGGATACAAGAACTCTGGCCAACTTTTTAATTAACGAGCATCCTCAAACAATTGCTCTTATTTTGGCCCATTTAAATACTGAAAGAAAAGTTGATGTTCTGAGAAAACTTCCTGAAGGCCTACAAGCCGAAGTTGTTCTTAGGGTTGCAAATCTGGACTACGTATCTCCTGAGCTAATTGCACAACTTGATGATGTTCTCAAAACGGAGCTATCAACTCTTGGATCAATTGATACCAATCAACTCGGTGGTGTGCCTCCGATTGCAGATATGTTGAACTTGATGGATAAAACCAGTGAGAAAAATGTTATGTCTAGGGTTGAAGAGAAAGATCCTGAACTTGCTGAAGAAATCAAAAAACTCATGTTTGTTTTCGAAGACCTTGTCTTTGTTGATGATAAAGGTATCCAGTCTCTTCTCAAAGAAGTTGATAATCAAAAACTTGTTATGGCAATGAAGACATCTCCTGAAGAGGTTAAGGTTAAGCTCTTCAAAAATATGTCTAATAGAGCCGCGAACCTTCTTAAGGAAGATCTTGAAGCCATGGGACCGACTAAGCTTTCAGATGTTGAAAAGGCACAGCAAGAAATTGTCCAAAAATGTAAGGATCTCGAAGCCCAAGGTAAAGCGATTATTTCTAGAGGTGGAGAGGGAGATTCATTTGTTTAATAGGAAATGCGCATGAGTACAGAATCAGAAAATGCATCAGGAATTTCAAACTACGACTTTCGAGAGTTTTCTGGAAAAATAATTAAAGGTGGTGAGGTTAAGGAATTTGAAATTAAAGACCTTGACGATAAGCTTCTCATAAATAAAGAAAGTCACCAAAAAATAGTAAGAAACGAAAGGGATTATGCAAAGAAGGAATCCTTTCGATTTTCACCTGTTGTAGAGAAGTATAGAGGAATTAAGCAACAAGAAGAAAGAGATTACTCTGAAGCCGTAGAAAAAGAAGTACAAAAAAGATTAGGGCGAATTAGAGAAGAGGCCCACAGAGAAGGATTTAAGCATGGGGAAGAAAAAGGTTTTAATTTTGTAGTTGATAAAACGCTTAAGGAAAGTGAAGAGAAAATTGTTCAGCTTTCAAGTATGATTGGAGAAGTTCATCACAAAAGAGACCTCGTTTTTGAGAAACAAAGAAAACAAATGTATGAACTTCTTAAGACTCTAACAAAATGGATAATATTAAAAGAAGTCGAGGAAGATGATAATTACCTTGAAAGACTTCTAATGAAGTTAATACTAGAAATTCAAGAGCAATCAAATTTACTAATTCGCGTGAATGAAGCTGATTTCGAGGGGATGCCTGAGATTTTAGACTCTGTTCAGAAGAAAGTTGGAAAACTAACTAATGTAAGAATTGAAGTAAATAAAGATTTTGAGCACAAAGGTATTAGTGTTGAATGTGAATCAAATATTATTGATGGCTCTCTTGAGTCTCAATTTGAATTAATTGATTCTCTATTTGAAGCGTCAGACGCCTATGGACAGTAAAGATAACAAATTTCTACATTTTGATCATATCTACAATTACCATAATTCGTATAATCCCTATACTTGGGTTGGAAAGATAATTGCCAGCAAAGGGATGTTATTTGAAACTAGACTTCCCACAGCTTCAATTGGATGTACTGTAGAATTTGTAACCGATGGTTTGGAGAGATCTCCCGGTGAAGTTGTTTCTATAAAAGGTAAAAACTGTTACGTAATGCCTTACAATGATATTTCTGGCATAAATTCAAATACTAAAATTTATCTTAAGAGTTTGAGTACAAGCATTAAAGTTTCAGATGCTATGCTTGGTAGAGTCGTCGACTTTTTGGGAAATCCCATTGATGGAAAAGGGCCCTTAGAAGGACCCTTTTCCAAGAGATCTATATTTGGTGCTCCCATAAACCCTCTTTTAAGACCACCCATTAGAGAGCCTCTAGATACTGGAATTAGTGCTATTAATTGCTTTACCACCGCCGGTAAAGGACAAAGGCTTGGCATTATGTCAGGTTCAGGTGTTGGTAAGTCAGTACTGCTGGGAATGATTGCCAGAAATACCAATGCCAATGTAAATGTTATTGCGCTAATTGGTGAACGAGGAAGAGAAGTTCTTGAGTTCATAGAATCAGACTTAGGAGAGGAAGGTCTTAAAAGATCAGTTGTTGTTGTCGCCACTTCCGATACTAGTCCATTAATTAGGACAAAAGCTGCGTATACAGCAACTACTATCGCAGAATACTTTCGAGATCAAAGCTTAGACGTGGTTCTTTTGATGGATTCGATTACAAGATTTGCTATGGCCAATAGAGAGATATCTCTAAGTGCAGGAGAACCTCCTGGTCAAAAAGGCTACACTCCAAGTGTATTTGCCAAACTACCAAAATTAATGGAAAGGGCGGGAAATATAAAGGATTCTGGTTCAATCACAGGTATTTATACTGTACTGGTTGAAGGTGATGATATGGATGAACCTATTGCCGATGCAGTTAGATCTATTAGTGATGGTCACATAATTTTAAGTAGGGCACTCGCTCATCGAAACCATTTCCCCGCCATTGATGTTTTGGGTTCAATATCAAGGGTCATGACAAAAGTTATTAGTAATGAGCACCGAATTGTGGCCTCTCACCTCAGGGATTTGCTGGCCTCATATAATGAAGCTGAAGACCTTATAAATGTTGGAGCATATGTAAGGGGAACCAATCCCAAAGTGGATAAGGCCATGATAATTTACGACGATTTGATTCAACTTCTTAGACAAGATATTGGTGAATGTGAATCCATTGAAAGTCTTTACGATCAAATGGTTGAATTAGCTAGAAAGGCAGAGATGGCGGTAAATCCAGATCTTTTTACTGGTGAAGAAGAAGAAGAAAATCCATCAGAGTTTAACGTCGTTTAGGTAACTATAAATGAATAAGTTTAAATTTAAATTAGACGCCCTACTCAAATTAAGGGAATTAAAAGAGCACCAATGTAAAGTGGAGCTTGGTTTTTTAAATAGGGAAATAGCCAATCGTAAGGCCAAGATTGAAAAATTAGGTCTATCACTCGACGAGAGTTACTCTTCTCAAAATGAAATGGCCAGAGTTGGTGCAAAAGGGCATGAGATTCAATTCTACCCCATGTACAATCAAGGTGTG
Source organism: Bacteriovoracaceae bacterium (assembly GCA_018649885.1). Lineage (GTDB taxonomy): Bacteria > Bdellovibrionota > Bacteriovoracia > Bacteriovoracales > Bacteriovoracaceae > JABIHA01. Next base: position 51,080 of record JABIHA010000108.1, on the reverse strand, counting down.
AGAGCTGATGTGGACAAAACGTTGAACGAGATTTATGGACTTGAAAAAAGACATTCTGAAAAATTGGAGGAGCTTGCCAAGAAAAGAGGGCAAGTGAAACTGCTAGGCAATTTGAAGGATAAAGAGCACAAAAAATATATTAAAGAAAAAAATAAAGAGTTAGAGCGAAAAATCTCTGAAAATTTTATTATCGGATTTTCAAACAAGGAAGAAGAGATATGATAAAAACCATCTTACTACTTGCTACCATTACTTTTTCTCTAAATGCATTTTCTCAAGATAGTGAAAAAGACAAAATTGAAGAGTCCAAAGTATATACAGAGTCAGAATTTAAAACAAAGCTTGATAAGTTATTTGCTGAAAAATTAAATAGTGAAATTGAAAAAACTCTAAAGAGAATAAAGCCTGATAGCTTATCTGCTTTAACTAGAGAAATTCTCGAAAAAGAAAAGATTCTGAAGCATTCAAAGAGTCAGTTAGGAATGAGAGAAGAGCAGTTAAAGTTAAATGAAAAGCTTCTTACAAAAAAAATTATCAACTTCGATAAAAGGCAAAAAAAGCTGATTGCATGCTTTGATAAAAATGACCAAGAGAAAGCATCGAGAATTAACAAAATGGTAGAAGTTATCTCGGGTATGAGGCCTGCAAATGCGGCTTCTGTCTTGTCAGTGCAAGACTCAAGTATTTCTGTCGTAATTCTTTCACGACTAGAACCCGCTAAGGCTTCAAAAATATTCAATTTGATGGATAAGGAAATTTCTGCCAGACTTCAAAAACTATACCTGAATATGAAAAAATAACTTCATAACACTTTGCGCAATAGCTATGCTTTTGCCGAGCCTAGGAAGTTAATGGAAACACTACAAACATATCCCTATTTTATCCAATCCCATGCAATGAAAGATCAAAAAACCGAGACTGAAGGTGGCGGCAGTGAGTTTGTGGGTGAGCTAAATGTGGCAGTTGAAAAACAAGCCGAAGTAACAAAAGAAATGATGGATGAGAGTCTTATATCTGAAACCTCCGCAGCTAAAACTGGTGAGAGATTAGAAGGTGGAATAGTGGGCGGTGAAGAGCTTACCGAAGAAGCAGCAGCACTTGCATCTATTCACCACGAGACAGATGAGCAAATTAAGAGTGTTCTATTTGGTGAAAATAAAAAGCAGAAAGGTGGAAAAAATCCACAAGTTGAAAATGAAGGTAAGCTGAACACCATCTTCAATAGAAAAAAAATAAAGAATCTTAGGCAAGACACAGATAAAAAAGTTGTTGCAGCTACAAAAAATGAAGAGTCCGGTACTATTTTTATGGATAAAAAGGCACTCCGAAAAAGGTTTGAAAAAAATCATGGTGCAAAAAAACTACCTACTGGCGAAGGTGAAAATCTTAACCTAGCTCCAGCTGCTCATAATGTGATAGGCACTTCAAACCTTAAAGGACAAATCGCAAGCTCCAAGTCAAAGGGCCTGGTACTAGGTAGGGAATTAAATCCTCTTGGGAAAAAACAAGCTTTAAATGGAAAAAAGAATCTTCTTGGGAAGGTTCTTGGAAATAAAAATGGGCAGGCAGCACAACAAAAAAATGGTATTTCTAATATCTTGCCCGATGAAACCAATGTCGAGAATAAAGAATCGAAAGCAGGCCTTTCGGATAAAAAAGATCAAGCTGCTGAATTGAATGGGCAATTACAAACAGCCGAAATAAAAACTACTGAAGTTAAATTAAATGGTGAACAAGTGGCAGGACATGTAAAAGAAACTGCAAAAGCTGAAACTAGCACCATTAAAACATTTAATTTAACCACAGGTGTTGATACCGCTGACTCTAGTGAGATTATAGGAAAAATTTCTGATTACATTCTTCAATCAGCTGAAGCTGGAAAAGAAAAAGTAGAGATGCAGGTTCATCACGGTGAGCTTGGAGATATTCACATAGCAGTGACAAAGACCAATTCTAAAACCAAGGAAATTGGTATTGAAATTACCGCCGCTAGAAATGCAGGGTTTGAATTTTTCAATGACAATCGAAACGATTTAGTCAAACACTTACAACTAAGTGGTCTAAATGTTGCTGACGTAAAGCTTGAATCTAGTGGAAAGTCAGAAATGGATTTTAGTGGCCAGGAAAAGGATTCCAGGCGAGAAGGTTTTGCAATGAGTCAAGAAAAAGAATATAATAGTAAACAAGGCAATGATGAAAAGCACTCCAGTAAAAGAATGGAGTTGTGGCGTGAAGCAAAAAGGAAGATGGTTTAATGCCAAAGATTGGAAGACCAGAAATTAAAAATAAGTTTAAAAAAGTTGCAATAAATAGAGGTGCACCTAAGGCTGCACCAAATGCTAAACGTCCTGGCTCAAAAGCGTCAATGGAAAATGCTATTGAAAGATTGGGCGTCGGTGAGATCAATAAAGATTTCTTTGTCGATAGAAAAACTCACAACAAGATGGGAAAAAACGAGTTTTTAAAACTATTAGCAGTTCAGCTGCAAAACCAAGATCCCATGAAGCCTGTTGATCAAAATAAGTTTGCAGGTGAGCTTGCTCAATTTTCACAACTTGAGCAAATTCAAAATATGAGATTGGCACTTGAAAAGTCGACTCAAAATGCACCAATTCAAAAGAAGTTTTTAGCTTCAAGTTTTTTAGGAAAGAGAGTTCTAACAACTGGATCTACTCTTGAGTACAAAGGCCAGGGTGATAAAGCAGATATTAATTTTTTCCTGGAAAAACCAGCTACTACTGTGATTGTAAGAGTTATGGATCAACAAGGTGTGACAGTTGGTGAAATACGACGTCAAAATATGGGCCATGGTAACAATAGATTAACTTGGGATGGAAAATCTCTTGATGGCCACCGAGCAGGAAAAGGAAGTTATAAGTTTCAGGTACTTGCCTATGATGAATACAACAAGCCTGTAAGGGCAACTTCAAAGGCTAAGGGTATTGTTCAATCTGTAACTTTCGAAGAAGATGGAGCCGTGTTAACTGTTAATGGAAAGAAAGTGCTTTTAAAAGATGTTGATAAAATTGAATTACCGGAGGAAGTTAAGACTCCTCCAATAAATACACTAAAACCAAGTCAAAAGAGTGCTGCTAAAGGTTATGCCAAGCAGAGTGAAAATAGTATGAACTAATGGAGACCTATGGGTAAGGGAAAGGTTGCAGATTATCTTATTCCCCAGGTATCGAAGCTTCCAGGGCAGAAGAAGGTAGACCTTTCTGATAAATTAGATCTGGTTGCAAAAAGTGAATTTAAAAGCTTACTGAAAAAGAAGATTGATGAGGTAAGCAAAGAACATGGAATTAATCTCTCAGTTCATGCAGCAAAGCGAATGAATGAGAGATCTATAAATATGGATGGCGACGATTTTTTTAAAATTAAGGATGCCATCGGTAAGTTAAGAGAAAAAGGAGGAAAGGATTCCTTGGTAATTACAGACAAAGCAATTTATGTCGTTGATGTTGATAACAACAAAATTGTCACTGCCATGGATAAAGACAATGTGAATGAAAATGTTTTTACGAAAATAGATTCTACAGTAATTGTTAATTAGTTAGAAAGTATTGTTATTAATTTATTTGGTAGAGAATTTTAATGGCTGGTCCTTCGCGGAAGCCTTGAATAGAGTCAGTATGGCCTATTCGACCAAAAACCTACCAAAGCTTCTTAAGGAGGGACGTTTATGTCTATATTGCGTTCGTTTACCATTGGTGTTGGTGGCCTGCAGGCAATCGGTGGCGGTATGAGTGTTACAGGTGATAATATCGCCAACTCTCAAACTAATGGATTCAAAGCATCGAGACCAGAATTTCAAGATGTTTTGGCCACAAGTCTAAAAGGTATTGATGGAGGTGACCAAATTGGTTCTGGTGTTAGACTCGCACACATAACTCCCAATTTTACTCAAGGAAATGTTTCAAGGACAGAGAATATTACTGATCTTGCAATTAATGGCAATGGATTTTTCCAGGTAGAGTCTCCCTTTGGACATGGCTACACCAGGGATGGCCAATTTCACTTTGATAAAGAAGGTTACTTAATCAATGGTGATGGCTATAAGGCAAGAGGTTTTCGAGCAGATGCTGACGGCAATATTATTAATAAGCCATCAACTATTAAACTTGGAAATACTACAATCCCGGCTAAGGCAACTAGTAAAGTTGAAGTGATGATGAACTTAGACTCCAGAGATGATATTCAGGAGTTTAATATCGAAGATCCCGAAAAGACTTCTTCATTCAATAACAGCGTTTCTGTTTTTGATAATGTTGGTACTCAAAGATTGGTAACTGTTTACTTTAATAAAACAGATAATAATCAGTGGGAGTACCATGCAGTTGTTGATGCGGAGGATGCTGCTGGTGGTGGCGATGAGGGAACTGTTGTTGAAATGGCCTCAGGTAAAGTGATATTCAATGATAAAGGAGAGCTTCTCCAGGAAGAAGTTGGGAGTAATGCCTTTAATTTTAATAAAGGTGCAGCTCCTGAACAAAAGATTGAATTAAGCTTTGGTAAATCTATTACTGAAGGCGGAACAGGGCTCCAAGGAGCGACTCAGTACGGTTCAAAATCGGCTGTTTCAAGACATACTCAAAATGGCGCGTCTGCAGCGACTATTACAAGTATGTCTTTTAACGATGAAGGATTGCTTTCAGCCTTCTACTCAAATGGTGAAACCCGAAATATTGGACTTATGGGGGTGGCAAAATTTGAAAACAATGAAGGTCTCTTTAAAATGGGTAAAAACCTTTTTAAAGCTTCACTCAAATCTGGACAGGGTGCCCTTGGGAAACCTGGACAGACTGGACGAGGCCAGATTCTCTCAAAATCTGTAGAGCTATCAAATGTGGATATCGCAAATGAGTTTGTGAATCTAATGACAGCTCAGAGAAATTTCCAGGCCAACACCAGAACGATTACGACTGCTGACCAGATGCTACAAGAAGTTCTCAATATTAAGAGATAATAAATTTTCTTAGTCAGTGCATAAGGCCCCAGTTTCTGGGGCCTTTTTCATTATTTGTGAATGAATCAATAATTCTTCTATTGTCATCTCCTCATTGATTGTTAATTATGAACTCTCAATTAGGGAGATTTTATGAAAATTGCAATAACTGCCTTGTCATGGCTGGCCTTCTCAGTGAACTGTTTTGGCTTTATGCACCAAAATGAAAAACAGCTAATAGCGGCCATAAAAAGTGAAAATGCCCTGCTTGTTAAATCGATCCTGACAAAGGGTGTGGATGTAAACTATTGCGAGACAAAAACCTTGCGTTGCCCTCTGCACCTAGCTGCCATGGCCTCTCCTGTTACTTCTGCTGAAATGACTAAGATTTTACTAGCTGCAGGGGCTAACCCAAAAGTATATGCAAAAAAAGGTGCGGTGGAGCCCTATTTACTAGATAAGAGATTCGATAAGATTTTTAATCCTAAGACAAAGGAGAGTTTAAGGGATGTATTAGAATCCTTACACAAAGGAGACACTCCCCTCCACTTTGCTGCCACCTATGGGAATTTAGAAACATGTGAAATCTTAACCAGAAAACTTCCGGCACATATTTTATCCGGTCCCTATATTCTTGGTAATTCACTAAAGGTAAGGCCCGTGCATTTGGCAGCTTCACTTGGTCATACAAAGGTCGTCAAATTGTTACTAGACTTGGACCCAGATGTAGATGTGGCAACTTTTCATGGAGATACAGCTGTAGATTTCGCGGCAATGCTTGGCCACTTAGATACATTGAAAGTTTTGCACTCTTATGGAGCCGATCTTAATGCTGCTAACGCCCTCGGAAGAACACCTTTTATGTTGGCCTCAATGCTCTCTGGCAAGTCCACGCTGGAGTGGCTACTAGCAAACGATAAATCAATCGATATCAACCTTGTCGAATTCTATGACGACAAGATGATCACATCAAAACTCCTTAAATTTATACTTAAGCTCAGAGCAGGGGGAAGTGTTAAACAGAGATCTTCTCTAATGCTTGCGGCCCTTTATGGTCAAAAAGAGGTCGTATCCTACTTGTTAACTCTTCCAGGTATCAATAAAAACCTCAGGGATTCAGAAGGGTACAGGGCAATCGATATTGCAAGACGGTTGGGGTATAGGGAAATAGTAAAGCTACTTTATTAATTCAATTACAGATTTTCTTTTAAAAAATTTAAGACAAAGTTAGATCTCATAAATGCGGGAGGGGTTTTCTTAGATCAAGCTGCTGTCGTGGATGGTCACTTCATTACAAGTCGTGGACCTAGCGATGTTTTAGAATTTATGGTGGCCATTGACCATGAGCTTTCGAAGTAAAATAACTTACTCAGCAGAAATAGAAATCTGTATTTCTGCTGGGTTATGCAATTTCTAGCTTGTAGTAATCCCATATTCTTTAGTCGCTCCATTATGGGGGGCATTTGAGCTAATAGAGTAGGGAAGTGATTGTGCTAGTTTTTCTTTGCCAGATCCTAAATGAATTCCTCCTTAAGAAATTTGAAAAAAATTCAAATTAATTTTATTCTAATGAATATCCATATACTAAATTTAAAATAATTACATTAAATATAACGACACTCTAAAGGAGCCCATTATGCATAAACTATTTATACTATCGTTAGTGATACTGTTATCTAATTCTCTATACAGTTCTTCTTTTCCATTGGAATCATTTGTTTGCGGATATGGAAAGGCCATAGATGGAGAACTCCAGGAATTTAAATTTGATGTAGGTAAAAGTGAAACAGTGGTAACTATTATAGATAATATTACTCAAGAGCAGGAAGATGGTAGAGTTATTTATGCCTCAAATAAGTCTTTTACAGTAAATTTTAAAAATCGTGATTGTACTAGAGCCCCTGAAAGCAAATTTCTCATCTATTGCATGTCAGATGGTAATGATGATTCTTCATTACAAGTTTTGACTGTTGGATTGATTCCAGTGGGAGCGACATCACATTTAGAAATTGAAGTTACAAATGAAACAAATTCGTTTGGTATCGAAGAAAAGACCGTAAAAAAGATGGAATTTTTTTCAGGAACTTGTAAATAATAACAAGGGTTTCTTTGAGGCTGTTGATAATTAAGGGGTTAATTCAAAAATTGGATGCACCTCTACCCTACCAACGGCCCTGAAGAGGTTAGTCCTATTCTTTTATATTTTTGATTACGTCAAACTTGTTTGAAAATGATCATGTTAAATCATGATTTTTTTGATAAATAGTAATCGTAATTTCCGGGATAAATCTTTATTCCACCACTATCAACCTCAAGAACTTTCTTTGTTAATTTGTGTAGAAAGTGCCTGTCGTGACTAACGAAAATGACTGTCCCTTCATAAATGGATAGAGCATTTAATAAGACTTCTCTAGATTTTAAATCGAGATGGTTGGTTGGTTCATCTAGTACAAGAAGATTATTTTTTTGAGAGAGTAGGACAGCTAAAATGAGTCTACTTTTTTCTCCCCCTGAAAGATATTTTACTTTCTTCTCTACGTCATCTCCTCTAAATAAAAAAGCGGCCAGGAGATTTCGAAGAAACCCATCAGATGCATTTTTCAAGTTGGATCTAACTTCCTCAAGGACAGTGTTTTCAGCTGTCAGAACTTCTAGGGAGTATTGGCTGAAGTAGCCCATTCTAATGCTGGGTCCGATTTTTACGGATCCCGAGCTAGGCTCTTCTGTGCCACAAATAATTTTTAAAAGAGTAGATTTACCTGCTCCGTTTACCCCTACAACGGCGATTCTATCTAGTCTTTTAACGGTTGCACTTAAATGTTCAAATATCTTTAGCTCTTCCCCATTTGATTTAGTCCAAGATTTCCCAAGATCATTTAATACAACTACGTCATCACCACCTCTATCAGGCCTTGAAAACTCAAAGGCAATGGTGGCCTCTTCTGGTGGAATTTCAACCCGATCAATTTTTTCTAATTTTTTAATTCTCGATTGAACTTGAGCTGCATGTGAAGCACGGGCCTTAAATTTTGCAATAAACTCTTCTTCCTTTGAGAGCATTTCCTGCTGACGCCTGTACTCAGCTTTTATTTGATCGCGCCTTACTTGCCTTTCTTTTTCATAGAAGTCGTAGTTACCACTATATGTAGTGGCCTTTCCATTAGAAATCTCTACAACTTTTTGAACAATACCATTCATGAAGTCTCTATCATGAGTGGTCATAAAGACAGCGCCTTTAAAGTTTTTAAGCCAATCTTCTAGCCATAGAATTGTTTCTATATCTAGGTAGTTTGTGGGTTCATCCATAATGATAATATCGGGAATATTAACTAGTACCTTGGCCAGAGCAATTCGCATTTTCCAGCCACCACTAAACTCATCTACAAGCTTGCTATGATCTATTGGGGAAATACCAAGTCCTGTCAGAACTTCTTCGGCCCTTGTCTCAAGGTCATAACCACCAAGTTTTTCAAAGTCGGTTTGGACGTCTCCCATCTTTATTAGAACGGCATTCATTTCATCGTCGTCAAGCTCACCACTTGCAAGTTGGTTTTCAAATGTTGTTAGCTTTGATTTTAGATTTCTAATCTTTTCATTTCCAAGGATAACTTCATCAAGGGCAGAGTTGCCTTTCATCTCCCCTACACTTTGAGAAAAATAAGATAGTCTCATTTCTTTGGGAAAGCTTATTTGTCCCTCTTCTGGGCTAATTTCTCCAATGATCATTCGAAAGAGTGTGGATTTTCCTGTGCCATTAGCACCAACAAGGCCCACCTTCTCACCAGGGTATATTTGGAGACTTGCCTTAGAGTATAATTTTTGACCGCCTAAGGTCTTGGAAACATTAGAAATATTCAACATCAGCTTTCCTTTGGGCCCAATAATACTAAAAAATCACAGCTTAATATAGGGCCTATGGATCTTCCAAAATTTCTCCCTCCAAATAGAGAGCGTTTTAGTGCATTATAGTTATAGAAGCAGTTATTAAAAAAAAATAGCAATTAAGTAATTGATATTTAATAGAGTTTTGCTTATGGGCCCTGGAAGTAGGAATCCCCCCCCGCTTATCTTTTTTACCTTTGGGGCCTATAAAGCATTTTTATTTACATTGATCTTTTGGCAGTACTTTCAAAATCTTCTTATTTCTACAGATATGTCCCATATTTAATTTTGCTAGTTTTAGATCTTCTTCCCCTGCACCAAATTCAGATCCGTAGCTGAGATAAAGCTGAAATATCCCTCTCTCGTCGACCAGGTCCTGCCAAAATGAGAAGAGCCTGAGAAGCTCAGAAGCTTCCATAAAGTCCATAATATGGCCTTTGGACTTCTTTGTTAGTCCTTTGCTTTCTAGTCTTTTCACCATGATGATTTTTCGGTCTAAAATAACAGTTAGCTTTCTTTGCAGAACGGCCCTAGTTTTTTTGTACACCTTTCCATATACGGGATTTGTATTCTCAGCTTGCTTGTAGTGGATGTATTCGTGAATAAGGCTGCCTTTACTGGCGGAGCTTTTAATTAAAATAGTTTTGTGTTCAGGAAGGTATTTGCCATGAACGTTTGATAGTTTTTTAAAAGAGGGAAACTTGCTTTGTTTCACACAAAATTTTTGAAAAGGCTGGGCGCCAGACTTTGTATCGCATAAAATTTCGATACTAATTCCCTGCTCTTTTAACCATTTAATAAGTCCTTCTGGGGGGAGCTTAAATAGATTTGTTAGCGTCTTTGCAGGGATTTTAGTGCCATCACATAAAAGGTAATCTGACTGGGATTTTTTTGGGGTGCATTTCGCAAAGTGGGTCACATTGGTATTTAGCCATTTTTTAAAATTTACAACACCTTCTATGGTTTGCTTTTGGCCACTGGTAAATGAGGAGAGAATAGGCAAGAGTAGTAAAATCCATCTGATTTTAATTTTTTTCATTTCCAATGGCCTCCACTGGGCAAGCGGCAAGTGCATTTTCGCAATCGCTTATTTGATCTGGAGTTTCTGGCTGCATTTTTACAAAAGCATAACCTTCATCTACATTCATTTCAAAAAAATTAGGGGCTTCAGTTACGCAGGCATCACAGGCAATACATTGATCATCTACGAAATAGTTGCCTGGGATATTTTTTTCCCAGGCACTTTGTCTTTCAGGCATAGGCTCTGACCTATAATAGGTTCGGATTTTGCTTAATATTAGAACTGTCTTGAAGCTTTTTTAGAACTTTCTCTCTTAGGCTTCTTGATAGTTTTACAAGTTGCCCATTTTTTTCAACGTCAAAGCCATCGCTATCTGGCTTAAATTTATTTTCTTTATATGGTCTGACAGCTACCACTGTGAAGTGAGCAGCATTTTCAAATACAAAAGAGTCGGCACTAGTAAGTGGAGTTTGGAAAATCTTAGATACATTTTCCTCATCTAACTTGATTGAACCAATTTGTCCGTCAAAGCGATTTATGGATTCTTTTTGTTGAAATTGAAAGTCATACTTGCTTCGCGCTTTTTCAAGGGCACTTTTCTTATTTGCTATAGCGAGTGTTTTAAACTCTGATTTGAGTTTTTGAATTAACTTATCAAATGCTTCATCTTTACTTTCTCTAATAAGCTCTTTTGCTAAGTCATTTTGATGATCAGCAAGCTTAGCATCTTTTTTCTTTTTCTTACCTTCTAGATAAATAATGTGGTAGCCGAATTGAGTTTTAATGGGTGCAGATATTGATCCTACTTTCATAGAAAATACTGTTTTATCAAACTCAGGAACCATTCGGCCTCTTCCAAACCATCCTAAGCTACCGCCCTTTCCTTTACCTGAAGGGTCTTCGGTATATTTTTCAGCCATTTTAGCAAAGTTGCTCTTTCTAACTTTTTTGGCCAAATCTTTTGCTGCTTTTTCTACGTCTGCTTCTTTCTTATCTTTTCCACGAATGGATAACAGAATATGACGAGCATTTACTTCTTCAGGCTGGTCGAGCTCTCTTTTCTTTCTAGCAAATCTTGATTCAAGCTTTGTACCATTATCCTTATTTGCAATAAATTTAGAGATCTCAGCCTTTGATACCGAAATGTGCTTTTTTAATGAGTTTTTTTGAACTTTTATGGCGGTCGCATAAAACTTTTGATTTTTAAATTTCAATATATCTTTCACGTAGCCATCAGAAATAGTAAATTGTCCTAAAAGAACATCTGCACTTTTTGCTATTAGATCTGACTCTATCAGTTCTTCGAACTTGGTTGGGCTATATCTATTGGCCGCCAAAAGTCCCTTGTATTTTGTGACATCAAATTTTCCACCAGTTTGGAAATAGGGAAGTTTTTTAATTTCGCTGGTAAGTTCATTTTGAGATGGCTGAAGCTGAAGTTTTTTACCTAAGTTTATTAAGAGTTTTTGCTTAATTAGGTTTCCTAGAACTCTATCTTTTATACCAAATTGTTGAATTTGCTTTTGAGTTAGAGATTTGCCTCCACTAATTTGAGAGTAAAATTGGATTTGACTCTCTAATGCCCTTCTATACTCGCGGTAATCAATGGGAGTTCCATCTACTGAAGCTACAACATTATTACCCTGCATTCCCATTCCTCCTCCGCCCATTCCGGAGAAAACGAAGGTTACGACAATACCACCGATGATTAGTGACAAAATAAGGCTAGATACTTTTTTATGCATAATTTGGGTCCTTTTTTCTTAAGATGGTTGATTCTAGCTACCTAGTACTTTTCAGTCAAAGCACAATTTGGCAGATACCCCAATTTTGGCTACTCTTTTAGGTAATAAAAATCAGTACACAATAGGGTCTTTACCTTGAAATCCATTGGGTTAGAGCAACCAAAATTAAAATTGTTCATCAATATTGTCATATTGGGAGTATCTCTATGGGGAGTGGCCCAAAAAGACTTCACAAAAGAGGAGTCTTCTCTATTTCAAACCATATTAATTGAAATAGTAAGCCCAATTCAAGGCAGTATTGTCTCGCTTCGCGACCGAGGTGGCAGCTTTTTCAGAAATTATGTCCTTTTGGTAGGGGTTAGTAGGGAAAATGCTGACCTCAAAGACAAAGTTGAAGAGCTTGAAAGCGAAATATTTAATTTGCAAGAAATCGCGAGAGAGAATAAACGCTTAAAAGATTTGCTGCGTTTTGGCGAAGAGGTCAATTATAAAAAGGTGTTGGCCCAAGTTGTTGGCTGGGATTCTTCGAGTCAATTTAGAGTGCTCAGAATAAACAAGGGCAAAAACGATGGTATTACTCTCAGGTCTCCTGTTGTGACTGCAAAGGGATTAGTTGGGCAAATTTACCGAGTTACTCCCAATTATGCTGATGTCCTTACCATTTTAGATCCCAATAATAGAGTTGATGCCATTGTAGATAGGACTCGCTCTCACGGAATCTTAGAAGGGTTCTCCGATTTCAAATGCCTTATGAAGTATGTCACAAGAACTGAGCAGGTTAGGCTAAGTGATGTGGTGATTACTGCAGGCCTGGGTAATATTTATCCTAAGGGAATAAAAGTTGGAACTATCTCAAAGATTGAAAGAGAGAGTTACGGTATCACTCAGATCATTGAAGTTTCTCCATCGGTAGATTTTCAGAGGATTGAAGAGCTGATTGTTTTGGTGGGAAATAAAGAAAACGGCGATGAAAAAAGAGTTGGGGTGAATCAGTGAAAAATAAAAACTTGATAATTGCTAGTACTATTACAATCGCCATGCTGATTTTTTTAAATATTTTATCGAGTACGGTATTTCCAATTCTTGGGTTTCATGAATTTAGGCTCCCTTTCAATATTCTTATTATTTTATTTCTAGGGTTTAAACTCGAAACTCCATTTACGGCGATTCTGATACTAGGAGTTCAGCTCTTTCAAGCTGCTTTTACCATCGAGGGGTGGGCTTACGGTACATTTGCAGGTGTTCTTCTTTGTATCGTTGTGGGGTTTGTTAGGGATTTGCTAAATTTTTCTACAAAATTTTCAACCGTAATTGTGACTCAAATTTTTCAAACTCTTTGGTTTAGTGTTACGGCAGTACTCATTTATATTAGAACGCTAAATATTGACTATATAATTCATAAATTTCAAAATTTTATTCCTGAAAGTATCATCATAAGTTTACTCTCTCCCTACGTCTTCGGTTTTTTAGATAGAATTTGGAAAATTAAGCAAACAGGTTCAAAGGTCAGAGTTTAATGTTTGGTGAAGACGAAATTATTCGAAGCCACTCCTCAAGGGCCCATGCCCTTGGAAATGTCATTTTAATTGCTTTTGCCATACTATTATCAAGGCTTTGGTATCTTCAAATTTATAAAGGCCCAGATCTTCTTGAATGGTCACTCAAAAATAGGCTGAGAAAAGAAATCGTCAAGGCTCCAAGAGGGATGGTTTTTAGTAGGAATGGACAGTTGATTGTTGATAATATCCCAAGATTTGATGCCGTTTTAACACCACAGTATTTCAAGAATAAAGACAACACATTGAAAAATCTGTCTGCAATTTTAAATATGCCAGTTGAGAAAATTAAAAAAAGAATGTTAAAAAAATCTACCATGGCAAGTTACAAGCCCATTATCATCAAAAAAAATATTTCTCGAAAAGAAGTTGCACTCATTGAGACTGAGAATTCTGATTTGCACGGGGTAAGTGTTGAAACTTTTATAAGCCGTGAATATCGAGATAAAGAAACTGGTGCTCACTTACTAGGTTATATTTCAGAGATAAATAAAAAACAGCTCCCCAAGTATAAAAAAAGAGATAACAAAAATTATCAACTGGGAGATTTCATAGGTCAGTTTGGTCTGGAAGAGCAGCTTGATACAACTCTTAGAGGACAAAATGGTCACGAATATGTTGAAGTAGATGCACTTGGTAGGAAGAAAAAGCACATCAAAAAAGATAATTTATTCGCTGGAATTGAAAATAAGAGATCTGTTCCTGGTCTCAATGTTAGACTCACTATAGATAGAGATATGCAGTTAAGTGGGTTCAAGGCCTTAGAAGGAAAGGTCGGTGGAGCAGTAGCTGTAAGTTTAAAAACTGGCGAAATCCTAGCAATGGTTTCCACCCCATCATTTGATCCCTCTCAATTTAGTAGAGGGCTGAGCACAGAATATTGGTCATCACTCGTTAATAATGTTGATAATCCTCTTAGAGATAGAACCATTCAAGAACACTATTCCCCAGGTTCAACCTTCAAAATGGTAACAGCAGTTGCTCTTTTAGAGGAGGGCTTAATTGATGAAAATACCGAAATTAAATGTACTGGAAAATTTAAGCTCGGTAGAAGAAATTATCACTGCTGGAAAAAATATGGGCATGGCAAGGTTAAGCTATTTAAAGCGTTAAGAGAGTCATGTAATATATATTTTCAAAAACTATCTCTGAAACTAGATATTGATATACTTGCAAAGTACGCCAGGATGTTCGGGTTTGGATTAAAGTCTGGGATTAAATTGCCACGTGAGGTATCTGGTCTTTTTCCAACCAAAGAGTGGAAGAAAAAAAGAAACGGCATAGATTGGCAATTGGGAGAGACTCTTAGTTGTGCAATTGGGCAATCATTCGTGCTCGCAAGTCCACTCCAAATGGCCATGGCCTACTCAGTACTTGGCAATGGAGGCACTCTTTATAAACCCACTCTAGTTAAAGAGGTTTTTTCAAACTCAGGCGAAATTATTAAACGAATTGAACCGGTTATTACCAAGAAAATTATCATAAGTGAGAAAACACAAAGGCTTGTGAAGGAAGGTCTCTACCAGGTGGCCAATCATCCCAAAGGGACAGGTTGGTGGAGAAGTATAAGAAAAGGTTTGCAACTTTCAGGAAAAACAGGAACCTCTCAAGTTAAGAGTGCTTCGAGCTCTGAAAACCTATATGAAAAATGTGAAAACAAAGATTATAATGATCGCCATCACGGACATTTTATTGGATTTGGTCCAAAATCAGACCCACAAGTTGCAGTCGCTGCAACAATAGAACATGGCTGCCACGGAAGCTCAGCTGCACTTCCCATTGTAACAGCAATTATGTCTACCTACATGAAGAAGTATCTTCCCAATATGCAAAAAGAATTTGAAATTCTTGAAAAAAAGGTCTTTGCCAAAGAGATGGCCAAAAGAAGGAAGATAAAACAAAGAGCTGATGAGGAAAAAGAGCAGAAGAAAAAACTGAAGGAAAAAACTGAAGAAATCTTGGAGGTTATTTGAATCTAAAGATTGATATCGTAAATTATTTAAAAAAATATGACCTGAGTTTTTTTGGTATCGTCATTATTATATTTATCATTGGGATATTAAACCTGTATTCTGCAACTCACGCAGCCAATAAGGTTGTCCTTGGCGCTATCTACAAAAAACAACTTATTATGTTTGGAGTGGCCATGGGGGTTGGGTTCCTCGTAAGTTTTATTCGACCCAAAAATTATTTTAGGTTCGCCTATGTCTTGTACGGTCTCAATATATTCGCGTTAATTTTGGTATTAATCATGGGAAATAAAGCTCTTGGGGCCCAGAGATGGTTAGTCCTTGGTCCTATAAGGTTTCAGCCTTCAGAAATGATGAAAATTTCTGTGGTTCTGGCACTCGCCAGGTGGTACACAAAGAATAATCCCCATACAGAAACAGGGCTTAAAGAGTTAGTAGTCCCAGGTCTCATCGCACTTTTTCCAGCAATGCTTATTATTGTTGAACCCGATCTGGGAACAGGCTTGATTGTTCTCTTAGTATTTTTAATGATCGCATTCTACAGAAGACTCAAATGGAAAACGATAATAATTGTATCCATTATGGCGGCACTCGCTGGTGGGGTTATGTTTGAGTTTGGTCTCAAAAACTATCAAAAACAAAGAATACTTACCTTTCTTGATGATACTGCTGATGCCAGAGGGACAGGTTACAACGCTATTCAAAGTAAGATTGCCATTGGGTCTGGGCAAATTTTTGGTAAGGGCTATAAAAAATCTTCTCAGGCATCACTCAATTATCTACCTGAAAACCATACTGACTTTGTTTTCTCAATCTTCAATGAAGAGCACGGTCTTTTGGGCTCCATTTTACTATTAGCACTATACGGGATTTTATTTTTCAGATTTTTGTGGCTTTCCACTTCTGTCTTAAGATTTTTTGATTCCTTGCTCGCCATTGGACTGATGTCTATTTTCTTTTTTCATACAGTGGTCAATATGGGAATGGTCATGGGTCTTATGCCTATTGTTGGTCTTCCGCTGCCGTTAATGTCCTATGGGGGCTCTAGTCTTCTCACGTTCGGGGTGTGCATTGGCATTGCCACAGGTCTCAGTAATTCTAGGAATTTCTTTTAATCTAATTGGACATTTTGAAAAATATCCATGCTTACTCAGATCACTCCTAGTCAACTTCTTAACTGCTCCCTTTGCCTTGGTGTTGGCGCTTGGCAGTTGCCCTTGCCCACCCAAGATAAATTTCTTACTTACACATGACCACTAACATACTGATGATTTCAAATAAAATCCTCTTGGTAAGTCTTTACCAATTTCACGTATTAGTGTTAAAAATGAGATCGATTTTTTGTAGATTGTGAGAAGCCCATAATGAACTTAAAAATTATGTTCCATTTATTAATTCCAGCTGGGTGGGCAAGGGCAACTGCCAAGCGCCAACAAAAAGGAAAACAAAAAAAGAAAAGGGGATTACTCATGACTGGTTTCCTGAACCTCAGGTCCAGTATCTAACTTCTTCTTCGTTAATAACACCAAGAAAACTCTCGGGAGCAGCTTCAGTCCCTTTAAGATCATTTTGGTGAATCTTGCTGTAGAAATTTTCGAGAGTCATCTCAAGTCTTTCGAGCTCGATTTCACCAATAAGTAGGTTCACTGTTTTTTCTAAATCGTTAAGAGTGGAAATTAGGTTTGATTTAAACTTCTCACCATATTGAGTAAGAAAGATATGGCTTTCTCTTTTATCAGTGCTACTGGTAACTCTTTTTATATAGCCTCTTTTTTCAAGTTCATTTAGATGGCTAGTCATTGTTTGTTTTTTGAGATTACAAGCACTACCAATTTTCTTTATGGGTGTGCCTTCATTTTCACAAATGTAGATGAGGATTTCTAAAAAGCTCACTCTCAGGTCAGTAAAGCCTTTCCCTTGAAGTTTTTGATTCAGAATTTGACCAAGAAGTCGGTAGTTTTTTTTGAGAAGACTGTTTACTCGTGAAATCCTTAACATAAGCTGGTCCCATTATAATTTTTCCATGTCACCCTAGCGCTAGTATGACTATCAGACTATAACGAATGAAAAAGATTTTGGCAAAGCTTTGAGTTTTATAAGTTTTGTAAAGGTCGTACTAATTCCTCAGGTAATTTTGCAAACTCAAAAGGAACTTGCTCATCGCTTACTTTAAGATTCTGAGCGTCTTGTTCCATCTCTACATTTTGAACAATGCCATTATGCCAAAAGATTTGATTAAGGGCCTTAAGGTGTTTGAGATTTGAGGAGCTTTGACTCTGATCGGCGAAGGCTGACATTGATATAGTTAAAGTGGCCAGCAGCAGTGCACCTGTCATAAATTTATTCATTTTTTCTCCTCATACGGCCTTAATTTTCATGAATTTGGCCTTGTAACTGTATTAACTGCAGGCCAAGGGCCAAATATAGAAAACTCTAAATAATATTTATTTTGTTATTTTAATTGGAGTACTATGGGCGTGCCTGATCAATTACCAAGAGGTTGTTTTGAAGAAATTTATCATGTCTTTGATTTTGATATTTTCCCACTCTGTTTATTCAAAGAGTTTAGAGAAGCTTCTAGATAGGATTGACCGTCTACATCGATCTGATTCCTCTGAAGTGCAAATGGAGATGCAAATCCAGACTCCTAATTGGAAGCGGACTCTAAAAATGAAAGTTTGGACAAAGGGACTGGAACGGACGTTTATTACAATACTAGCTCCCAAGAAGGACAAAGGGATCTCTACTTTAAAAAGAGACAATGATATGTGGAATTTTTTCCCAAAAATTAACAAGGTGATTAAAGTTCCTCCTTCGATGATGATGGGTTCCTGGATGGGCTCAGACCTAACAAATGATGATTTAGTAAAAGAGAATACCTATAGAAAAGATTTCAACTCAAAATTTGGAGTAGAAGATCAAAACTATTATAGGATCATTTCCACTCCCAAACCTGAAACTGTAACAGTTTGGGGAAAAGTGGAGATTTTAGTAGATAAGAAGAATGAATTTCCTATTAAACAGATTTATTACGATGAAAATATGGAAAAAATTCGAGTTATGGAAATGAAAGAAATTAAAAAAATTGGTGGCAAGACTATTCCGACAGTTTTAGAGCTAGTGCCATTAAAGAAGAAGGGAAATAAAACAATTATCAAATACACTGCTGCGGAATTTAACAAAGAAATTTCTGATAGCGTTTTTAGTAAGAGAAATCTTCAAAAGAGGCGATAAGTTTGATCTGGGCCATTGGTTTTAGAAATATTCTTAGAAACAAAAGAAGAAGCCTTCTTACTATGGGTATGATGGTTTTTGGCTTTACTCTATTTTCATTCTTTGTTTGCATTGCCGATGGTGGTTATGAAATTTATATTGATCATTTTATTAGAGAGCGAACTGGTCATCTACAGATTCACCAAAAAGGATATTTAGATAATCCGAGGTTTTTTACCGCTATAAAAGATCCAAAGACCGTAACAGATGATCTGGGTACTTTCTCTGAAATAGAATCTACCTCTTCAAGAATTCACTTCGGTTCACTAAGCTTTTTCAAAAAAAAAACGCAGGGTGTGCAAATCATGGCAGTTGATCCTGAAAAAGAAGCTATGCTCACTACTTTGAAAAAAAGAGTAAACCGGGGTGTATATTTTTCAGGCTCGTCAGGCCATGAAGTCATTTTGGGAAAGGGTGTTTCGGAAGTATTAAAAGCAAAAGTAGGTAGTGATATATATTTGATAGGACAAGGAGCAGATGGTTCAATTGCCAATGACTCTTTTAAAGTCATAGGTATCATCGATCACCCAGGTAGAGGTATGGATGATCAAAAAGTATATATGCCTCTAAGAATAGCATCTGAGTTTCTTTCTTTTGGAGATAGAATTCATGAAATTTCATTGATTGTAAAAGATGGTACCAATATCCCCAAATTAAAAAAGAAGTTGCAGCAAAAATTAGGTGACGGGCTTGAGGTGAGTTCCTGGGAAGAAGTAGAAAAAGATTTTTACAAAGCAATGCAAGCAGATAAAAAAGGTGACACTGTTGCAAGGTTCATTCTTATCTTGGTTATGGCCATAGGGGTATTCAATACCGTTTTAATGTCAATTCTTGAACGAACCAGAGAATTTGGGGTGATAAAAGCTATTGGTGGACGACCCATTGATATTGCGAAATTAATTTTCATTGAAAATTTTATCATGGCCCTCTTCAGCATTGCTATAGGATCAATTTTTTCAACCTTTCTCAATTACTATTTTTCTAAATATGGAATCGATTTGGCCACACCCATTGAATGGGGCGGAATTATCATAAAAGAAATAAAAGGGAAAGTGATGTTAGCTTGCTACACCACTCCTTCAAAAATTATATTGACCACTACATTTTTTGTTTGTTTGTACCCTTCATGGATGGCCATGAAAATATTGCCCTCAAAGGCAATGAGAGCAGCTTAGAGGAACGAAATTGTTATTATTTTTTAAATTAGGGTTTAGAAATTTATTTAGAAATACTAGAAGATCTCTTATTGCAGCGATTGCTATTGGTATAGGGCTTGCGTCTCTTATTTTAGCAGATGGCTTTTGGGTCGGAATGCTAGACAATATGATTATCAATGTAACTGATACGTTTTTGGGACATGGCCAGATTCATCAAAAAGATTTTCAAAAATCAGTAAGCGTAGAAAATACAATTTCTAATTTAGAAAATGTGATTAAAAAATTAAATGGGCAGGAAAATATTGTAGCCTATTCTTCACGAGTGATAACAATGTCACTTATATCCTCCGCTGAGGACTCTGCAAATGTCTTACTTTACGGCATTGATCCTAAGGATGAATTCAAAATCTCAAAAGTAGAGAAACGAATTATTGAGGGAGGCTCACTTGAAAAAGATGGGGATATTTTAATTGGGCACAAACAGAAAAAAAGACTCGGAGTTAGACTTGGAGACCGAATTGTTGTGACCATGGCCCAGGCCCACACAGGCGAGCTTGTTCAAGAGCTATTTAGATTAAAAGGGGTCTTTTCACTTGGTTCCGATCAAATGGATGAAGGAGTGGTCTTTATTAAAAAATCGAAGGCACAATCTCTTTTGGGTTTAGAAGGCAAAGTACATGAAATCGCTTTTCGTTTTAAAGAGTTATCTGAGGTAGACAATTCAGTTGAGTTTTTCCAGTCTCTTAACAGCGAACAAAATATTGCAGAGAGCTGGAAAGATTTGGCTCCGGGTGTGGTCTCAACAATTGATATGAGTACAGTATCCATATCAATTCTTTCCACCATTCTTCTCGCCCTTGTTTCTTTGGGAATTCTCAATACTCTTTTTATGTCACTCTATGAGAGGTTATTTGAGTTTGGAGTGCTTAGATCACTTGGAACTCGCTCGCGCTCACTATTATTAATGATTTTATCTGAGGCAGCGGCCCTTTCTCTACTGAGTATGTTTTTTGGGATCATCATAGCTATTGTGATTGGTGGGTTTTGGGCAAAATATGGGATTGATTACGCAGGTGTGGAGTTTGCTGAGATTACTTTTAGCGACAAAATCTACTTTGTTTTTTCAGTTAAACAATTTGTATTATATCCAATTTTAATCTTTGTTTTCACATTACTTGTTGGATTATATCCAGGGATACATGCCACAAGGATAACTCTTGCAGATGCATTGAAAAAAAGTTTATAGGAGGTGGTCATGAATATTGACCATGAAGAAATTTTTAAAGTAGAGAACGTTAAAAAGATATTTAATGAAGGTGAACAAACCCAAGTTAACGCTGTAAGTGATGTTTCTTTTAAAATTAAAAAAGGAGAGTTCGTTGCTATCGTAGGCCCTTCAGGATCTGGCAAGTCAACGCTACTCAATTTAATAAGTGGACTAGATACCCCCACTGCAGGAAGAATTTTTCTTGCTGGTAATGATTTGACAACACTCAGTGGTAATGAACTATCGGATTTCAGGAGAGATCATATAGGATTTATTTTCCAGGCCTACAATTTGATTCCAGTTCTAAGTGTTGAAGAAAATATTGAATTTGTCATGCAACTTCAGGGTATTTCAAAAGAAGTAAGGCGTGAAAAAGTACAAAGTATATTATCCGATGTTGGGCTTACGGGAATGGAAAAAAGAAAACCCTCTCAGCTTTCAGGTGGGCAACAACAAAGAGTTGCTGTGGCAAGAGCAATAGTAACAAGGCCTGAAATAGTTTTGGCAGATGAGCCTACAGCAAATTTGGATTCCAAAACTGCGGTGGCACTGGTTGAGTTAATGAAAGAGCTCAACAGTAAGTATCAGACTACCTTTATTTTCTCAACTCATGACAATACAATTATGGAGAGAGCTAAAAGACTAATCACTCTTAAGGATGGAAGAATTGAAAGCGATACTATTTTTTAGCATCTCAGTTTTTCTGAGCTTACCTGTTTACTCACAAATTGAGGCCCAGGGGCATCATAGAGCGATCTTTGCGACTAAACGCTCGCAAATTGTGGGTGCAGAAAAAGAGAGCATCACATATGGTGTGGTCAATAATGGACTGACTGTTCTTTATAGTAATGACCCTCACATTTTTGAGGCCTCTTATGAACTATTTTCCTCCCTCAACAGCATTAGAGATCCTGTATACTTTTCAAGTTTAGAAAGTGATGTTGTTTCTTATCGTGCTTATGAACTGCCTAGATATCTAGTAAAAAATAATCTATACAATTCTAAATCTGTCAGAGTAGAACAAAATTTAGATAGATTGTATTATGGTTTTTCAAATGATTTATTGTCAGTTACGGCCGGAAGGCAAGCAATCGGTTTCGGGGTTGCTCGGACAGTTAATCCTACTGATGTCATAGCTCCCTTTAACCTAGTGATGATTGATACTGAACAAAGGTATGGAAATGATGCTATTAGAGCACACATATCTACAACTGATCTTTCTGAAATAGATTTTGGCGCTATTTTTGGTGAGAATCTCGAAGACAAAAACAACGCATACTTTGTGTCTGCAAAATTTCCAGTTTTAAATTGGGACCTGGAATTTCTGGTAAATAGATTCAAGAAAAACCTTCTCTACGGTGCAAACTTTTCAGGAAATATTAAAGGTGCTGGTGCTTGGCTTGAACTTGCCTACAATGACTTGAAAAAAGACAATAGATTGAATTACCTCAGATCAAGTACTGGCCTTGAATATCTCTTTCCCATAGATCTTACAATTTTAGCTGAGTATCATTATAGCGAGGCGGGAAGTCGAAACTACCAAGATTATGGAAGTATTTCGAGTAGTATGGCATTTTTAGAAGCAGGAGTGTATCTCCTTGCAAAAAACTATCTTATTGTAGGTCTTACTTATTTGATCTCTCCTCTAGTAAATATTTCCATGAGCCAAATGACCAACCTTGATGATTCATCCCTTCTATTTACTCCAGGGTTTGAATGGAATATCGAACAAGATCTCACTATCGATGTGGGTGCAAGTATAGGCCTTGGACGAAAATCAAGTACACGTCTTGCTCCAAAATCAGAATTTGGAAGTTACGATAACTCTATTTATACAAAGCTGAGATATTATTTTTAAGAAGCTTGAGTTTCTCTTTGAGCAGTGTGCCCAGGCCAGTACTGGTGTCCACCAGAAACATGGTTTAGATTAAGATAGCCTTTCGTAATGAGCAGTTCACAGGCGAGTATTGAATTCAGGCCACTTTTTGAAATGACCAAAAGAGGGATTGTTTTGCTTGGAATTTCCATATACCTTCTTTCAAGCTCAAGGTAAGGAATATGAAGCGATGATTCTATTTTAGACTCTGGATCTGTTGATACATCGAGAACTAAGAAATCTAGATGGTCATTTCCATAAATTTCATAAGCCTTCGCTGGGCTAAGTTCATTATAGGGTTTTCCGAAAAGTATCATGTCATCAGACAGATCTTCTCCATGTTTTATTCTAATGAGATGATTTCTTTGAATGGCCAAACTTTGATCGAGCTTTTCTTCTAGTCTGACTATATTTGATTCAAGCCTTGATAGTCTTTGATCGATCATAGCAAGAAATCTTTTAATATTAAATTCCATCAACGTGCTCCCATAAGTCCAAATGCCACATCACATTATAACTTACATGGAGCGCGCTTTCGCCCTAAAATTAATACTCAGGGTAAATTTTGCCGTAGGAAATATATCCAGTAATTACAGTTGTTAGGTAAAAAGAAGTGAAAAGAAGCGCGCCTTCAAAAATGCCTTGTCCCATATTAGGGTCATCTATATTGAGGTTCGTATCATTTTTTCCTTTTTTTCCAATAACATCAGTTAAAGAGAAAATATGAATAATTCCGTACCTAAAAATTGGGAAAATAATAAGTGAGAGGATGATTTTTAATATGACGTTAACTGTGTAATTTTCAATACTTCTCACGGGCTGGTCGATTGAAGAGACGATAACCATGGTAAAGCCTAAGATATATCCAGAATATGAGAATGCTAGTGCCATATTTTTTTGGATGATTAACTTATTAAATTGAAACCGTGATAAGAGAAAATATAGTTTTGAAGAGAATCCAAATAGAGCAATTGCTAGTAACCACATAAATAAAATTAAGATCAGAGATCCATTTGAAGTAAGCAGTGATTTGTTTATGATAAATCCCAGGGCAACTGCATTGGAAGCGGCTATGGTTGCATAGCAATGGTTCTTTCTTTTAAGAATTTCATCCTCATATTCAAAATTATATAGAGCAATTCCATCAACAATAAAGAGTGAGGCTAGGTATAGAATAAATGAAACTGCACTAAGTATACAAAGGTCAACGATTCCTATCATGATACCGTTGCCGATATCGAAGTTGATCGATGAAAAAATTATTCCAATACCAATTATTCTTGAGAAGAAGTGAATTGAATCGGCTGAGTTTTGGGCAGGAAAAAACTTTGCATTTACTTGTTTATTTGCAGTTGGATACAAAAGTAGATGTGCAAATTTGTAGAGATATAGTAGAGCACAGATAATAATAGCAATTAGTACTCTTATAATAAGTTTATCAAATATTTCATTCATCTTCGTATAGGTCCTCGTCATCAAAGTGAAGGTGTTTTGAGTTTCTGTAGTCTTTAGAAGTATACAAGGTATATTTTTTTATCAGTGGTTTAAACACAGTGGTCTTCAGGTCACTTACAAGTGGTCCCTTTGCCTTGGAGCTGGCGCCAGTAATAGTTCCATTGGTTCCGAATTCACCTTTTTCTCCAAAAAAGGGAACTTCATTTTGCCTTGCCAGTTCTATTTTTTTGTAAAAATCTTTTGTTGGTCTAAATTTCTTCCAACCAAATATTCTTGGGTAGTGTCTATAGGCCCTGTGGAAATGCCACTTTTTCATTCCCGAGGGGGAATTCACCCAATTTCCATAAGCCAGATCACCTATGTAGAGACTACCAGGGGGAAGGGGGACAGAATTACCAAAGCTAGAGATTTCCTTTCTTCGAAAAATAGACATGCCAATATTTTGGATATTTTGTTCTTGAAACTGTCTTGAAACCCTAAAGGTTCGGTAATATGGTCTTGATGAAAAACCATTGAATATTTTATAGCGGTGAAAGTGAGTTTTGATTAGAAATCCTGATGAGTATATTTGATCTAGGATAACGGAGATATTCTCGCCTTTAAAAAAATTCGAAAATATTAGATCATTTTGAATATAAGTATGGCGATTTCCTTGTGTAGAAAAACTTCTGGCAAGGCCTAGGAAAACTAAAACTAAAATTATATAGACAGCAATCTTACTCATTCAAATTATTGTGAAATAATACCTAATACTTCACTTTGTTGGCCTTGATTTAACTCACTCCAGTCACAGTGAATCCTGTTAACTTCATGGGAGTCACTGAACTTCTCGTAGAGATCTGTGGCCTCATTTATATTAGTGTAAGTCTTTTTGGTGCCGCCGTAAATTTTTCTAGTAACTTTCAGAGAGTTAGAAGAAATATGGTCTCGTGTGGTAGAAGTGTAGTACTTAGATAGTCGGTTTTTAGACGAACCTTTTAAGTAGGGAATTGACTGTGCTTTTAAATATGACTCGAGATTGTTTAAAGTGGGGATGTGTTCTTCACCAAAGCATTCAAATATTTTAATAGGGATCGCATTTCTTATAACCCTACGGGCCCAAATATTTTCACTTGCTCGCAGCACTTTCATCAGCATGTGATCATCGTGATTAATATATTCTTCAATATCTGCAGGAATTGAATATTCATCACCAGTTTCAGAAAAATATTTGAGAAGCATTTGCTCTAAGCAAACAGATTTATAGTGAAAATATACTTGTAAGAACATATGAAATCGACTTAACAAGAAATCATCAAAAGTCGCCACTGCTCTTTCACTTATTCCTAAGTATCCAGAGGATTCGATTTCACAAAGTTCAAGATTATCAATTATCCAGTCGAGGTCAAAATGGCCATAACTGACACCACAAAAATAACTATCTCGAAGTAAGTAGTCCATCCTGTCACAATCCATTTCGCTTGAAACGCATTGGTGTAAAATTGGAAATAGATTAACTCCGTCTATTGTAAAATAATTAGGCTCACTCGTATTTCCAGATATCAATTCAGCTATCTGGTATTTGGATACTCCAAATTTACTTTGAGCATCTTTTAAAGATTCGCAAAAACTTGAGTCAGTAATCGTTTTTATTGTGTAGTCTTCATGAGTGGCTTGACGCTCTAAGTTTTCACCTTCAAGGTATCTTTTATCTAGGCCCAGCTCACCCAGCGTAGGCATTACTGATTCTGTTGTATGGCTAAGTGGTGCGTGCCCAATATCGTGCAGTAAACATGCAAGTCTAAGCGTCTCTTTGAGCTTTTGGCCTTCACTATTTAAAGCTAAGTGAGGGAAAATCTTATCAAAAACTTTTGAGGCTATGTTCATGACTCCAATTGAGTGGAGGTACCTGGTATGAGTCGCACCTGGAAATATATACTCTGAAAAACCAAGCTGTTTAACAGTTCTAAGTCTTTGAAAAAATCGATGTTCAAGAACAGGGATTTCACAGTCCAGAA
Organism: Bacteriovoracaceae bacterium; assembly: GCA_018649885.1. GTDB lineage: Bacteria > Bdellovibrionota > Bacteriovoracia > Bacteriovoracales > Bacteriovoracaceae > JABIHA01. Next base: position 24,936 of record JABIHA010000108.1, on the reverse strand, counting down.
TATGAATGGATCCATGTACGGGGTCTCTAACTTCCATAGTTACTCTTTTTCTAGCTTATCAGCATTGGATTTGAGCCACTCAATTATATCTCGTGACTCAAATAGGGGCTTTCCGTCGATGTATAGACAGGGCACTGTCGATCGCCCTGTTTGCTCTTGGTGGTATTGTCCATTTGCTGGATCTTGCCTCGTATTTTTATAATCGATTTTAATCCCAAGCTTATGAACGGTATTGATCACCATTACGCAGTATGGGCAATAGTCATAATAATAGAGTTCAACTTTCATAACTGGTTGCTATTTTTCTTCACTTTTCTGATTCTTGGGTCCCATGCCTCTGGCATAGAGCTCATCTTCATCAAGTTCTTTTTGCGGAATATTTTTATCGACGTCTTCTGGACTATCAAATCCATCATCGTATCCCCAACCATAAGCAAATTTATTCTCTCCCGTTACTTCTGATTCATCATCAGTGTTATATTCGTCAGAGAGTCGATCTGGGAGTGGCATATCATCAGCTTGCGCAGTTGATTCTTCAGCTGTTGTTTCTGTGCTTGGCTTTTCCTCTGTTTCGATTTGAACCTCTTCAGCTGGTTTGGCCTCAATTGGTTCAACTTCTTCAGCAGCTGGGGTAGTCGTTTCAGCAGCTTTTTTTGCCTGATATTTAGCTATCGCCTCTTCTTTAGACAATTTTGAAGATTTGGCTTCTAGCTTTTCTGTACTTTCTTTTTTCTTAGAAGCTTTTTTAGCGACTTTTTTCTTGGCAGCTTTTTTAGCGACTTTTTTCTTGGCAGCTTTTTTAGCGACCTTTTTCTTAGTAGCTTTTTTGGCGACTTTTTTCTTAGTAGCTTTTTTAGCGACTTTCTTCTTAGTGGCTTTTTTAGCAACTTTTTTCTTAGCAGCTTTTTTAGCGACTTTTTTCTTAGCAGCTTTTTTAGCGACCTTTTTCTTAGTGGCTTTTTTAGCGACTTTTTTCTTAGTGGCTTTTTTAGCGACTTTTTTCTTAGTCACTTTTTTAGCGACTTTTTTCTTTGCTACTTTCTTTTTTGTTACTTTCTTTTTGGCTGCTTTTTTCTTTGCCACGATTGATTCCCTTTTTTACAAAATACCAATGTGATTTGTGAGGTTAGCACTCATCCCCCAATACGGAGTTTGGGCACGGGGTAGTATATAAGCCCACTTTCAGCCCTTCAAGATAAATTTTAATAGGTTATGTTAGATACTTCCCCAGAATTCTGCAGGGCATTTCGAAGCTTTGTATAATTGTCTCTAATTTCAATGGGAGCTGAGTTATTGCCTTCGGAATAAACTGCAAAATTTCCACCGAAGCCAGTGTTTTCATTGGCCACCAATGATTTGAGTGGGATGAATTTTGTGGAGTAGAAATTCCTTCTGTATGACTTACTCTTGCCTGTCCATGGGTGTTTGACGGTTCCCGCCCCGTCACCACCATGCTTTGCTCCAGGTGAATAAGCACTCATCATCTCACTATTGCTGTCGGGGTCGACGAAATGACCTTGATAGTGCGTTGCGAAGTGGCCATCTCCATTGCCTACCCTGTCCTCGAAATATTTTTGAACCGAGTCTTTGAGAGTTGTACTTGTAGGACATTTAGCTGGGTCGATTATAACTCCAGAGCCTAGAAAAAAGTGCTGAAATTTTCCTGCCATACTCCCGCAGTGAAGTGGGTCGCGATCATCATAGTCATTGTGGAGCTCTCTGGCAGCATCTTCATACAGAGGATTAGAGTCGACACCTTCGACGAGTGCTTTTGCAGTTATCTTCAAGGCATTGGTGTAACTTTCAACGGCAACATTACTGATACTGATAAATTCCTCCATAATCGTCATTACATCTTCAAGGGTATTATATAGTGTTCCGGGTCCGTATAGAGGAGCATACAATTCATATTTATAGGGATCAACTGGTTGACCACTTCCCGCAAATGGCGAAAGCGGGGCTATTGAATTAAACAGAGATTTGTCGTGAGCAGTTGGGATCAGATAATTGAGGGCTTCATACTTGGTAGGCTTTCTCATGCGGTTGAGATTCTCGGCCACTAAATTATAGGTGGCATTTCTATCCGTGAGATCTCCTCTCAGGGCATCAAATTGATCCATACTATATAGCCCTGCTTGAAGACTACTGGGGCCTTTGCTGGGGATATCTTCATTAACTACTTTTAAAACAGTATCGCCGCCCGCCCCTTGGTGGACTGCCATGTCTCCAGCAATATCGTACAATAGATTTGGGATAGAAAATTTTGTGGCCTCACCAGCATTTGGCCATCCTCCAATAGTATCCTGTGATTCTTTAACCCAAAAATCTTGAATCATTGGTATGGGGTAGCCTTCTTTATATGGATCATTTTGATTTCCGATATCAATTCCACTTAAGTAGGGAACTGAAACCCGGTCATCTCTGGGATTGAGTGAAGTTTTATCAGAATTGGCTCCAAAGAGCATTGGTCCAATTCTTCCACCATAAGGTTTGGCAGCGGAAAAGGCTTCCATCTCCACAATTCCGTTATTGGTAAAAGGATTAAAAAGTCCTACAAATTCAGCAGTTCCTTTGACGGCATAGTAAGTGAGAACTTCTGGGTTTTTGTAAAACCCTTGTGGGTACAACGGAACGGGCAATGCCATTTTTGATCCTGCACATTGGGCCTCAAGGGGAACACCACTCATATCACCCTCTCTTGGAACAAACATTGTATAGAAGGTGACATAGTTTATGAGGTTGAGGTGAAGATCGAGGTAGAACTTTTCATTTCCATTATCACTTGATCCAGGCATTAAAACCTTGTTGAGTGCAGTGATGCTTGTTAAAGGAATTGATTGCGGAGCCAGCTCATACATTTTGAAGCTTTGATAGAGGTCTCTATCATTTCCAAGATTTCTTTTGGCCGCAAGAAATGCTTTTACAGTTCTCTCATTGATAGGAGGTGAGGTCGTATCACTTTGATAGAGGTCATTGAGATCATGTGGGCAATCACCCGCACAAACTCCTTCTGTTAGTGGCTTTGTATTGACAACATTTTCAAGATTTCTAATTCTCACTGCTAGCTCAAAAGCGGCGGGCCAAGCTCCAGGCCGATCTGTGGCAATGGTTGGGATATCTTCAAAAGGAGAGTTACTAGTATCAACTCCGTAGGCCCAGGCGGCTGCTACTGAAAAGTTAAGCCCGGCCCTTTTGGCGCAGTCTTGACCTTTTTTGCTGACAAGGGTGTCTACAAAGGCCTTGGCAGTATCTTCAATACCTGGCATTTGGATTTCTGGAAATCTGGGAAGACCGGGGACTGAATAAACAGCGCAAATATTTGAGGTTCCAGAAAAGTGAATGCAAACACTGGGGATATTGAAATAATCACCTACATCGTCGCTTGCATTGAAGTTGGGTAGCCTGTAATCAACATTGCCTCCTGCTCCAATTTTATCCCAGATATTGGGGTTATTTAATTGTCCGAGTACGTAATATTTATACATCCATTCTTTGTAGACATTTCGAAGCTCCCAATTGAGATAGGAAATTTTTGTAAGTTGTCTCGACTGAACGGCTGCTCCTGACCAGGCAGCGGCGTCTACAGCATTTTGTAAATTAATTTTGGCCTTTACGAAAAGGCCTACATTTACAATAAAGGCCATACAGGTTAGCAGAACAATAAAAGTGAAAGCGAAGAAAATAGTGATTTGACCCCGCTCCTTGGGGCTTCTTTTCACAGTCAATTTTTGCCTTCCGTGGTCATTCATGGGGGTCTATTTGTCCCTGGGGTCAGTGCATTAAAGATAGAGTAATTCTAACTGTTTAATATCCCACCTTCAATTTTGGTACGCTACTTGCGACTAGTAAAGCATGTTCATATGACTTGCCCGCATATGATAGATGGACGTTAGTTAAGAGGCAGACACATCATGGAAAGATTCCCGTCAACAACTTACCCACCTAATGGATTAGTCTTATCAATCAGTGGGGTCTGCGGAGGCCCCACCCAGCCTTTCCTTTAAGAGTTTGAGTCCTGTAGTCGGGTATTTCCATCCCTCTATCTCCGTGCTAAAGGCACCTCTTTCCGAGATGAATATTGCGGCTGCTAGGTGTAATATAACAACTGGAGGTTCTGTAGGTTATGGCCAAAGATTTCAATCATCTACCAAATTTAAAGAAAAGAGTATTCAGAGCGAAGAATTCTGTCCTTGATTTTCTATGTCCACTTTGTGGAATTAAACGAGCTTTGCACTATCATTCGAGGCTTAAGCTCTCAAATTATTTGCAGATTCTTTCGTGCACCCTACTTTTCACTATGTGTACCTACTGGAAAATTGGATATAAAGGTGCCCTTAGTTTCTTTATTTTTTGGGGATTTTTTGAATTCTTTAATAAATCATTCTTTAGAAAAGAGATTCCTTGTCCCGACTGTGGTTTTGATGCCACCTGGTACAAAAGGGATGTTAGAGTGGCCAAAAAATTGGTTTCCACTTACTGGGATGAAAAGCTTGGAAAAATAAATCCTATCGAGATTAGTGATGATGATTTAAATTTAGATCAATCATCAAATGTCGAAGATCCAGTTGAGCCTGCCTAAAAAAACCATCAATAATGAGAATTTTCTTTTTATCCATTTTTCTCTTACTTAGTTTACCTGTTCAAGGTGCCTTTCTAGTGCGACCTTCTCTCAATGCTTTTGGTGGGTGGTGGGATACCGTGTACTCCCATCCCTTTTTTAGCGTCAAGATGAAGGGCCGAAATGTGGCCTACACATTCAGCACTACCTTTGCTTACGAGCATAGATTCTTTATTGCAGGGCTCGATTTTCATATTGGGAGCCAAAAGTGGATCTATAACCAAGATGCAACACTAGTGCATGATGACGACTGGGTGAATGCCTCAGCAAAAAATAAAATGTGGGGTGGAGTCTTTGCTTTTGTTGTTCCTCAAAAGAAGATGGAATTAAAAATGTGGCTTGGATACTACCCTTATAATAAGCTTGAGTTCACTGCACCCTTTAATCCCGATGACCAGATCCCCTTATATCGCGGGAAAAGCTACCGCATTGGCCTTACCTTTCAAAAGAAGAAAAGCATGGTGAGCTGGTCTCTTGATTATTACCGCCATGTATTTGATGAAAGATCAGAAGGTGGTGACAATGCTGATTTACCTGGCAGAAATCAGGGCAATAGCCATGAAAAACTCAAGTCTCATGCCATTGCTGTTTCATTTAGTTGGCCCATTAGCTTGTTTGGTGGAAAGAGAAGAAGAAGATAGTGGTGATCTGCTTAAGGAGCAGCTATGGCTGCATCTGTAAGAGTATTGACTGTGGTGAAGGCCAGATTTGATCCATTCATATCAAAGACATGCCAATTTCTTCCCGATCCAGTTGTGGGAACATCAAATTGATAATCCATACTACCATTGACATAAACTCTAACACTGGCACCTGAAGTTGTTAGACTTGTATTGTTACTAAAATTTCTGACCCAGAAGCGGTAGGTTCCAGAGAAGCTTCCTACGCCTGAGCTCATAGCGATCGCCGTAGTTTCTGGTCCATAGCTGACAAGATCATCCAAATCGAGAGCAGCAAAAGGCGAAGCACCAATATTACCTAAATTGCCAAAATTAATTTCAACAGTTGGACCTGCAGGGACATAGAGATGCGAGTCTAGATCAGTGGGGTTCAAACCCCAGGTAAGGATGATCACAACTTTATTTTTAGCATACTCACTTTTTAAGATGGGAATATCCACATTCGATGTAGTGGTGTAGAGCCTGACAGTGGCATTTGCGGAGCCCTCTGTATATCCAGACTTAGTAGCGTTGACCACCCAATTTCCGATAGGGGCTTCACTCATTGTATAGCTGCCTGTAATCCCAGATTGAATGGTATTGTATTTGGCATAGCCAGCAATACTGACATCAGCCGTGGCAACCACAGCACCTGTTTGGGCGTCAATAATTGTCCCTGTAACAGTGCCAAAGCTTGCTCCACCTACCTCTGATTCATCAAAACAAGAGGATAAAAATGGGATAACTAGTAGAAATAAAATTAACTGGTAATTGGACATTGGTGTCTCCAACCGGATTACCTTGATAGTTTAACATTTGTAGCAGGCAGGTTGAACGGGGCAGGAGATTCTAATTTTGCTGGCCATGAGTACATGACCAGCAAACACGGTTATAAATTATAAGCTGCTTCTTCGAATCGTTTTAAGATATCTTGTCTTTCAGTAAAAATATCATAGCTTCTAATGGGATCTTGAAAGTATTTTACAAAATCCTTTTCTTCAAGACTACGAAATAAGTCAGTTGAATCATCAAGAATAGACTGTCCACTGGTGATGTTCATTCCCATCCTGCTAATATACTCATCTCTAGTACTTTCAATGGCCTCAATTTCACCGCCACCCATAATGGTGATAGCTTCTTTAAAGTGTCTATCGGCCCTTACTTGCTTAGACATCTCAAGTGCATCATGATATTTCGCATCGTAATCTTTTTGATTAGACTTTATAGTGCGATCATAGCTTTTAACATCGGCCCTTAACTGTCCTAAAACTTCACTTCTAAGGCCTCTACATTCTTTTTTGGTTGTGATAGGAGATCCTAGATAATCATTACTAAGCTCAATCCACGCTTGAAGATTTTTATTTGTACAACGTCCATGCTTTTTGACTACTGCCAGCTCTTCTTCAGCTTGGTCTTTTTTAATGATAAACTCATTTCTTGTGAACTCATAAATTTCATATTCTCTTTTAATATCTACTATTAAAAGGTGATCATAAATCCTACCAAGATTTGTACAAAGCTCAGTTGGGACATTGATACTTTCAAGAAATTGTTTTGTAGTCTCGGCTTCTTCTAGCCACTTAGTAATCTCATACATTTCAATTTCACTAAGAGCTTCTGTCCTTGCAGGCCAGTCGCGAGTAAGCATGCCAAGTTTTGTGAATAGTTGTTGAAGTCCACTCCCAACTTTTACATAAGATATTCTTGCAAGTGCCATGGCCGCTAGAAAATTGTGTCTCGCCCTTAGTAGATAAATGGCATATTTTCTATAATTAGATACAGTATCTGCATAAGCCGGGATCTGGCTCTTATCAATAAGGCCTAGTCTTTTCTTATAGTCCAGCTCTAGTCCTTCTTTTAGTAGTGAAAGTACCGTTACTGTTGGCTGGCCTGTTTTTTCAGCATATGTTTGTTGATTACTATTTAATTTATGAAGTGTAACTGCTAGAGCAAAAATATTTTGATCTTCATTTTTTGGTGAGCTTACATCAAATTCATACTCATCTTCCATTTTAATATATTTAGATTGAGATGAGACAATTCTAAAAAGATCGTCCATCGCCTCTTTTTTCATTTTATCAAACCTGGCTTCATCATCACCCATTTTTGCTTCATTTAAAAAAGGCTTGTAGTACTGAAATTCCATGGCATTAAAGTAGATAGCAGCACTTCTAATTTTTAAATGAACAGGATCTTGTTTATCAATGAGATCATCTTTGGCATTATTTCTGACTTCTACGGAGGACTTTCTCACATCAGCATACATGGCAGCACTTGTTTCAAGTACCATTCCCGTATTTTCTACGGATTCCTTTGCATATCCTTTAGTTTCAGTTGCGGTTTCACCGATTGCTTTACTTTGCTCACCAAATTCATCAATTTTAGAGCACCCACTAACGATGACCGCAATTATCAAAAGTATCAGTAATTTGTTGTCCATAAATCCAGTCCCCGGTTCACACACTTTAGTTTCTTTAACCAAGTTATTCTATTGGCTATTGGCCTTTGATGGCAGGGCAATTGATAATTTTTCTCAGCTGTATACTTAGTTGACATGAAATTTTTTCACTGATTTTCGCCGCATTCCTGATATTAATTACTTGACCAGGAACGCTACATTAGGGAGCAATCGAATAACGTTTTATTTTTCACTCTTTTTCATTAAAATACAGTGACAATAAAAATGGGGGATTAATGACTACTAAGAAGTACAGTGCTGATATTGTAATTGCCGGCGGAGGCCTTGCTGGAATTGTGGCGGCCATAGAGCTTTTGGATGCTGGAAAAAAAGTACTTCTAGTGGACCGAGATATTAAGGATCGCTTTGGAGGCCTTGCCAAGGAATCATTTGGCGGTGTCTTTATGGTGGATACCCCTAATCAGAAAAAAATGGGCATTAATGACAGTGTTGATCTCGCAATTAGTGATTGGAATAGCTTTGCTGAGTTTGGACCTGGAGATGATCTTCCCAAGGCGTGGGCCAAAGCCTATGTAGAAAATTGTCTTGAGTATGTTTATCACTGGAGTGGTAATCACGGGGTAAGTTTTTTTCCCGTTGTCCACTGGGTTGAAAGGGGACTTCACCAGCCTGGAAATTCAGTTCCGCGTTTTCACATGGTATGGGGAACAGGAAAAGCTCTTATTGATTCATCTGTAGAGAGATTAATGGGCCACAAAAATGCTAAAAATCTTGAAGTACTTTTCAGACATAGAGTCGATGACTTGATAGTTGAAAATCAAACGGTTGCGGGGTTTCGTGGAGTGGACGAAGAATCTGAACAAGATTTTGAGGTCATCGGAGAGTCAACCATAATTGCAACTGGTGGTGTTTGCGGGAGTATCAAAAAGGTTAAAGAAAATTGGTATGGACCATGGGGTGAGCCTCCCAAGGTAATTTTAAATGGCTCTCATCGCTACGCTGATGGAAAGCTACACGACGTTGTTAAAGCAAAGGGTGGCATGGTCACTCATATGGATAAGTACTGGCACTACGCTGCTGGTGTACACCACCCAAGACCTACTAAAGAAAATGATGGCCTGAGTTTAGTTCCCCCCAAGTCAGCACTTTGGTTTAACTACAAAGGTGAGAGGATTGGACCCACTCCATTAATTACAAGTTTTGATACCAGATTTCTTGTGGAATCAATTTCACTGCAAGAGCAAAAATATTCTTGGCAAGTTCTCAATCAAAAAATCGCCATAAAAGAAATGGCAGTTTCGGGAGCTGAGTTTAATCCCGCTATTAGAGACAAAAATATAGTTGGATTTTTAAAGAGTATTCTCCTTGGCAATAAAGACCTAGTGAATGACTTGACCACAAATTGCGAAGATTTTGTTGTGGCAAATTCCATTGATGAGCTAATTAAAAAAATGGAAGAGATAAATTTTGGTAATAAAATAAATGTTGAAAAATTTAAGCATGATATTCAAAGTTACGACAATAGTATTGGTAGAGGTAAGAAGCTTCACAACGACGAACAGCTTCGAAGAATTGCCCATGTAAGACAATACAGAGGTGATAAAGTCAGAACCTGTAAATTTCAAAAAATCAATGACCCTGATGCCTACCCCTTGATTGCCATTAGAGAATTTATTCTTTCAAGAAAAACGCTAGGTGGGATACAAACTGATTTGAGATCAAGAGTATTGGATCAAAGTGGAAGTCCGATTAAGGGTCTCTACGCTGTTGGAGAAGCAGCAGGTTTTGGAGGTGGTGGTATGCACGGTCTTCGAGCATTAGAAGGAACTTTTTTAGGTGGATGTATTTACTCAGCTCAAGTCGCAGCTGAATCTATAACGGGAAAAAAACAATGAAAAAAACTGGTGGATATTTAGTTAAGTACGCTCTTGAGCAAGTGGGAGTGAAGTTTACTTTTGGAATTCCGGGGGTACACAATACAGAAATTTATGATGAGCTCAATAAGTCTGAGCAAATCCACCCCATTCTCGTTACTCACGAGTTGGGCGCCTCTTTTGCCGCTGATGGAGTGAGTAGAACCTCCGATTCAATAGGTACCTTGATGATTGTTCCAGCAGCTGGAACCACTCATGCATCCAGTGGTATAGCCGAAGCTTTTTTAGATGGGGTTCCAATGCTTGTCATTTCAGGCGGCATTAGAAGAGATTCTGGTAAACACTATCAACTCCATCAAATTGAACAAAGTGAGCTGACAAAAGGCTTTGTTAAAAATTATTACCTTGTAACCGAGCACGATAAAATTATCCCCACAATTTACCAGGCCTACCATGAGGCCATATCGGGGACTCCTGGTCCTGTATTTGTAGAAATTCCTGGCGAGTTACAGCTCTTTCAAGGGGAAGTGGGAGAGCTCCCTGAATACCAGGAGAAAGTGACACATCCTTTTCCATCGCAAGATGATATTAACAAGGCCTGTGATTTATTAATTGCTGCAAAAAACCCCTGTCTTTATTTAGGATGGGGCTCGAAAGAATGTAGCGAACTGACGATTGAAATTGCTGAGCTTCTGAGGGCTCCAGTTGCTACAACTATGCAAGGCCTCAGCGTTTTTCCTTCTAATCATCCACTTCACACCGGTTTTGGTTTTGGGCCATCGTCTGTTCCCGCCGCTGAAAATGCTTTTTCAGACTGTGATTGTCTATTGGCGGTAGGTCTTCGTTTTGCTGAGCTTGCTACAGGCTCATACGGCATGAATGTGTGCGAAAACTTAATTCATATTGATATCGATTCAGAGGTCATTGGCAAAAACTATCCAGCAAAGGTTGGTCTTGTAGGTGATGCTAAAGAAGTACTAGGGCAACTCTTAGAAGTTCTCAGAGGAAAGGATGTTTCCTCCATAAGAAACAAAGAGGCCTTCTGTGAAAAAATTAAAAGTGATAAGAAAAGCTATCTCGCCGAGTGGACTGGTAAAACCAATGATTCCCGGGTTAGTCCAGGGCATTTTTTCACCCACTTGAGAAATCAAATGGACGATGATGCCTACACTGTTGTCGACGATGGCCATCATACATTTTTAACAGCAGAGCTACTTCCCATTCATCACCCAAAACATTTTATTTCCCCAACTGATTACAATGCCATGGGATACTGTGTTCCTGCGGCCATCGGTTGCAAGCTTGCTAACCCCGACAAACAAGTCATTGGCATTGTTGGCGACGGCGCATTTTTAATGACTGGAATGGAAACCATAACGGCAACTTCCCAGAACCTGGGAATTGTCTATTTTGTTTTTCACGACGGAGAGCTAGGTCAAATATCTGCCTTTCAGCAAATTCCTCTCAACAGAAAAACATGTACTGTTTTAGGCGACATAAAAATTGAAGGCTTTGCCATTGCCTCAGGTGCTGCATACTTTGAGATGAAAAATGATGGCGAAATTGAATCCATCATTTCCAAGGCCTTCAAAGAATCAGAGAAGGGAAGACCAGTTATTGTGGATGTGAGAATCGATTACTCTCAAAAAACGCGGTTTACCAAAGGTGCTGTGAAAAGCAATCTTTCCCGCTTTCCACTGGGTGAGAAAGTTCGTTTTATTGGCCGGGCCGTAAAAAGACATACACTAGGGTAGTGGATATCTTATTTGCACATGGCATCAGCTCGTGCATAGGTTGGAATTCGTTTGTTGCTATTTATTGTAGGGCCATCTAGCTGCCCATCAATGCAAACAAAAAAATCTAAAGGTGTTTCATGGCCAGGCGATGGAGTTCCTAGACATTTGATTATGCTAACACTGTAACAGCTATTTCTTGTTACTCTACATTCGACCCCAGTTATCTGCTCAGCATCTTCAATACATAGCTGTCGTCTTTCACTGGGACTATCAAGGTATTCTTCTGCATGGACACTTGTGAGTACTGGAAATAAGAAAATTATGGAAATAAGTAGATTTTTACTCACATGGCCCCCCAAGGCTATTTCTATTCTTTGTGACATACAGTTTAGACCTTGTGTCCTGGCATGAGGTAGTTAAGTGAAAAAACTATATGGGGTGTAATTTTTCTAACAGGGGAGTTATTATCTTATGGAGCACCGCCACTACCCATGTGCAGAATTTTTGACTCGCACTTTTTCAGCTTATTAATTCCAAAGTCTTATAAATCTTAAAATGAGGAGCGGTTTTGCAATGCCCTAAAATAGATGTTTTCTCACTCGGTGTGGCTTGAAAGGCACAGACGTTTGAATTAGCATCTGTGCATAAATAACCAATATTGATGCAGAGGTTCGTAATAATACAAAAACGTGACTCTTCTGTGTCCACGACGGAGGCTTTATGAGCGTAAACAAGGTTATCATTCTAGGTCGTTTGGGACAAGATCCTGAACTTCGTTACACACCAACTGGTTCTGCTGTTTGCAACTTTTCACTTGCAACAAGCGAGAACTGGACCGACAAAAACAGTGGTCAAAAAAATGAAAGAACTGAATGGCACAGAGTTGTTGTTTGGGGAAAGCAAGCTGAGCATTGTGCTAAGTATCTTTCTAAGGGAAGACAAGCTTACCTTGAAGGAAGACTTCAAACTCGTTCTTGGGAAGACAACAACGGTCAGAAAAAGTACACAACTGAGATCGTTGCTAACACTGTTCAATTTATTGGTGGTGCATCTCAAGGTGCAGGGGCAACTCAGCACACTCAACAAAACACCCAATCAAATGGTGGATTTGACCAAACAGCTCCGGCTGCAGGTGCAATGGAAGGTGATTACAATATCGCCACTGATGCTAATTTTACAGCTGACGACATACCGTTTTAGAAAAAAATGCATAACAGTAGCAGCAAATTTCTTTGCTGCTACTTCTTTTTAACTTCTTTTAATTTTTTTTTGCGATCCTAGTACGAATACTTCCCTTCAAAACAAGAGCATCAGACTTGTAAATATACTTTGCTCTCAAAGCTTTAGCTTCCAAGGCCTTTTTGTGGGCCAAATTAATACATTCTCCAGGGCCAATATCAGTAATCTTTTTGTAGCCTTGAGATTGAGCATATAAATAATTGTGTTCAAGAACTCTTAGTTTACAAGTTGATCCTGCATATGAAATTGAACTAAGGGATAACAGAGCAATAGCAATAATGAGTTTCATAGTACCTCCGACAGTAATATTATGAAGTGTATCAATATCTTTAAAGTTCTTTAGGTTTAAGGGATAAAAATTGGAAACAACAAAACCTATAATTTATTCTCATAGTTTCTATAGGGTATCTAAGCTTAGTGCTTGATCAGTGACCAATTTTAATCCACTATCATGAAATTTTACAAACCCAGGCCATCATTAATGGTTCGATGTTAAAATCAGGGGGACGAACATATAAAAATTAGGTATTTATGCTCAAACAACTCTTGATATTAACTCTATTTCTCTCAGTTCAGAGTGCTTTTGCACTTGAGAGTTGTGAACAGATGAGTGGACTTAATCCACTAGGGGTAATTAAAAGAGTAGAGAAAAAGTATGCAAAAAACTTACTAGAAAAGCAGAATCATAGTGTGATTAAACTTTGGGACGAAGGAGCTAGCATTCTTGCTGAAATGACACTTATTCACAATATGAGTTGTGATGATAGTGTTCAAATACTGGGAGACTTTGAGATTTATGAAGATTTTAGTTTTCTAGGCCTATCTCCCATTAAAAATTTGAGTTTTGATCCCAGTCTAAGTCAGCTAGGTGCCGAAATAAAAATGAATTACGGATTTGTCTCTGTAGATACCCCCGTTGCAGTTACCCTCGAAGCTCTTAGAGCTAATTCATGCCAGGGGTTCGTTATCACAGAAGGCGATTTAAAGGGGGCCTTTGGAGCAGTCAAAATCCTTGAACTGGGAAGTGAACGCTGTCTTTACTATCTCCAAGGTGAGCTTCCAGAGGCATACGAAAGAAACCTTACAGGGCTTGGTGCACTGAAAACTCTAGTCAATAGTTTCGGAACAGAGGCCGTCAAAATTTTCCTAAACTCCCTATGATGCGATTTTACTTTGCCGGGTTTTTACTGGTTACTTAGTAACTTTAATTATGTGCAGGAAATTTTGGATGATTTCAAACTATTACTATTTATTAAATTAAAATATTTGCAAGGCCTCAGTTTTTTTTCCCGTGCCCCCTTCTCAAGGGGGCCAAGTCATCAGGCCTTCCTGTTGAAGAGTGATAGGCCTCACCAAAGCCAAGGACCATTCTGGCATTCAGGGGACAAAGACAAAAAAGTCTGAAGTCGCTCATAGATGATAGAGTGCTTATAATTTCACCGTGACGATCTTTAAGATTCCCAATGACTTTTTCATAGCGGCCATCATCTCTTTCAACCTGAGTAGCACTACAGAATAATGTTAATCTTTTCCGTGCAAACATTTTCTGAGATTTAGACTCATCTTCAATTAGCATCAAAGTTAATTTAGGATGAAAGAGAATATTTTTAGTGTGCTCTGCTATTTCACTAATAAGAATAAAAACTTCAGAAGACTCGGGGGCAAACACGAAAGGACAATAGCTAAGATGAGGCTTTCCTACTTCTGAAAGTGTTGCCATAGAAAGAGTTTTAAAATCACTTAAAAATGAAAAGTATTTTTCACTAATCTCATTTGCTTCCAAAATGCCATCCCTGAGTATATTTGTTTTACAGTTATATTATCCTGGGTTCTTCAAAAAAATGCAATGATTGACAAATGTGCTGGAGATGAATTTTACCTAGAAAATATTTGGGGATATTTAATTTTAGCAAGATGAAGAAGTGCTAATGTATCTGAGCAGTTTATTTCACCACTTAAAATATACTGGTCTAATTCTTTTTTAATTGAAATTCGTTTGATCTCAATTTCTTCAGTGACATCAAGGTTTTGCCCGCAAGTAATCACAGCATCTTTAACTATAAAACCAAAAACTTTTGTGTCTATCTTAGTTGGGCTGGTCCACAATTCACCAATATACTCAATTCCTGGACTCTCTATGCCTGTTTCCTGGGCAAGTTCTGCCTGAGCTGCTTCAAGAGGGGTTTGATCTTTTTCAATATACCCAGCGGGCAGCTCTAGTGCGATCTCTCCAACTCCATTTTTATACTGTTTAACAAAAACAATCTCCCCCTCACTAGTGACAGGAATAATCATCGCTACATTTCCCAAGCGCCCTATGTAGTAATCATCTAATAAAGTTCCGCTAGGAAGTTGCACTTTTTGTTTTTCAAGTGGAAACCATTTGCTAGGAGAAATATCTTCTCTTTCTAATACTTTCCATTTTTTAATCATATAAAACCTATGAGTATTTTACCGGTGCTGAGATGCAAAACCGCTGCGAAGTTGATTTCTCTGAAAGTAGAGGCCATAAAATTTTTTGGTGAATTATTTCACATCACCACATTCATCATTCTAAATGAAGTAAGAAACTCGGGTCATCTTGAGACTGTGCCTACTTGCAGTCTTTTTCAGCTTCAAGTTTTACTGATGAGTCGCAATTTGCTTTTACAGTAAAAGAAAAGTCGAGACGAGTGCAATCGTAAGTTCTGCCACTTCCTTTGGAAACGTAGACAGAGTTTTTTGCCCAGGCGTAATCGATTAATTCAATTGTGTGAAATTTATATTTTGGAAGCTTAAGTAGTGCTTCTGCTATGGCCTTGGTTTTGACATAAGAGCCACCCATTGCAGTCATTTTGCAGGCAAAGCTATTAAAGGAAAATAATAATAAAAAGATCGCTAAAAGTTTCATAAATCTCTCCCGTATGATTTGTGCTGGGATTGTATCTTCCGGGTAGGGAGATGAAAAGTTGAGCTCTATCTCGGCGCTATGCTTTACCAAACTCCTATTTAGCTGGAAAGATTAAGAGATACTTAAGTCATGAGATGTAAGTTGATCTAGGTCAGCTTACAAAGCAGAATTTAGCATAGTCATTTGGAGGATAGGATGGATACAGATAGTAACAGACGAGGATTTTTGAGAAAATCACTGGCAGTTTTGGCCACAGGTGCAGCTTCAGCCAAGCTTTTAATTCCCAATGCATTTTCAAAAGACACAACTCCTAAGCAAATAGAGGGTCCTTACTATCCGCCTAAGGGCTACAGAAATAATATGTACAACGATGACTTTAATAATGACCTCACTATGATTAAAGGCCTGGTCGCTGAAGCTGACGGAAATAAAGTCTATCTTATTGGTGAGGTGAGAGATCATCTTGGAAAAATTGTGGCCGGTGCAAGGGTCGAAGTGTGGCAAGCCTGTCATTTTGGGCGCTATCAACACCCTGGAGATAAGGCCTATGACTTAGGGCCAAGAGACCCCAAGTTTCAGTACTACGGTGTAGCCAAGACAGATAAGCACGGCAGGTATGCTTTCAAAACTATTCTTCCTCCAGCTTATCCTTCAGGAGTTATTAAAAGTTGGTGGAGACCACCCCATATTCATTTTAAGATTTCGAAAACTGGTTATAAAGAGGTCACTACACAGATTTACTTTAATGACCTTACCCTTTCCCACGATGAAAATGAAAAACGCCATTTAGAATTACAAAGAAAGGACTTAGTTCTTCGCTCTTTACGAAAAGAGAAAAAGAGAAATAAGTTGATTGTTGATCTTCAACTAGCAAAACACCACAAAGGTTTGGATGCCAGGCTTGTACAATCTGGGCTTTCATTTAAAGCTGAAAGAGATCTTCATAAGTGGGAAGAAGCTAAAGTGGGAAAATTTGATATAAAACTCAAAAATCAAATGGATGATTAAGCCAAGTGTTCGATACTATTGTGTTAGTACAAATGCTTTGACTTTTATCTAAACTCATTTTCTTTTTTCTTACCAGGTACCGGGCAGTTAGTGAGAGCTCTATAAATAAAACGACTACTAATATGCCCATTTGCGACATTTTGTAGGTACTACTGAATTTTATAAGTATCCAATTATTCGAAAAATTGGCCCAAAATCCCGGCCTGACTCATTATTAATCCATAACAAACTTCTGAACGTGGGGTGATTATGGAATCAACTATCGCAAAAATTTTAGGAACCTGTCTGATCTTTGGTAGCCTTCAGGTTGCACATAATAGGGCCTACTGTACAAGTGATTCATCTACCAGTGGATGTTACTAAATTGATACTGATTAATACTGCTAGACACAGTACGGGGTTTATATATATATGTTTGAGGGCCAGTATTGGCCCTCTTTTTTTCACTACTTAGCAGCCACCACTTTGCATGTAATAAATTCAAAGCTCTACTTGTTTCTACCTCGATCCTTTATAATTCTCTTTTACCTACAGGGATAAAAATATGAAAACGATCTTAGTTTTATTAGTACTACTGACTTCATCATCTGTCTTTGCAAACTGTCCAGCAGAAGAAGTTCTATATGAAGGTACCGAGCTTAGATCTATTGTCTGCCAATTCGGTGTAGGTCCATTGGCCTATAGATCACTTAGAGCTCGTACGAATCAATTATATGGCAACTATGGATATCTCACTAAAATTATCTCAGTGACAATAAATGAAAGCCTCAATTACCGGGTTTATATTGGAGGCAAATTGCAAGCAACTTGCTCTCAAATAGTACTAGAATACAATTAACTACAATTTCCTTTGTAATCAATATTATTTAGTTCCCCAATGGCTTTAGTCGGACTTAATCTAAGTCCTTGAAAGCAAGGCCCAATTAAGAAAAAATAGTTCCACAATTGTTTCAAGAACCCTTCTATGACTGACGAAAAGGAATGCAGTATAGATGGGTGTGGGACTTCATAATGATAAAGAGTTTCTTTACAATTGATTTGAAATTGATAATGACGGGTGTTCCTATTCCCTATGATCTCTTTGTGAATTCATCTGCCTCAACAAATGAAAAATTTGTGAGAATTTTTCCTACAGGGGATATTTTAACAAAATCAGACCTATTTAAACTTAAGGGCAAATACCAGCAGCTCTATATTCCTGAAGACCAAAGATCTGCATTCATGAAGAGTATTACTAAGAGCGATAGTTTTGAAGATGTAGAGAAAGCTAAGGTCATAAAAGATGCAGCGATCCAACATCTTGAAACTCTTTTTTCTCCAGATAAAGACTTCTCTACAGAGGTTCTCAATGATGCAATTGATGGCTGTAAGGAAAGCGTTGAATCTATGGTTGATGTTCTTGAAGACTACTCTGTTGATAAATTACAAAATCTTATTGGAGAGTTAAGTTTTCACGATTTTTATACTTACGATCATTCAATGAATGTAGGGATGTACTCCATGTCCTTGTATAAATCATATAAGCCGGATGCTACAAGAAAGGAGCTTGTTCAAGCTGGAATGGGAGGTCTCCTACACGATCTTGGAAAAATCAAAATTCCAACTGATATAATTAATAACCCAGGTCAGTTAACTGACGATCAGTTTGACCAAATTAAAAAACACCCAAAGTACGGATTTGATCTTCTGCACGATGAGGGTACATGTTGTGACGGTGAAATAAATGTAGAGGTTTTAGGAAGGGTTATTTTCGAACATCATGAAAATTTCAATGGCACTGGCTATCCTAGCAAACTTCAGGGAGATGAAATTCATCTTCTGGCCAGAATCACGGCCATTGCTGATTTCTTTGATGCCATTACAACAAAGCGCTCTTATCACGAGGTCGTTTCTACTGAAGAGGCCCTCTCTATTATGGCCAATGCCAAAGGCAAAAAAGTTGACCCCACATTATTTGATATTTTTGTAAAGCATGTTCATGGACTCAAGGATAGGGGGGATCTTCCCAATGTGTCTCTTCCTGAAGATTTTGATCCCTGTCAGCCCCACAAAAGCCTGCCATTATCTGAATCCAAAGATTTTGGGAGAATCAAATTACTTGAAGAAAATAAAAAGAAGAAAAAATCAACTAAGAAGAAAAAAAGCGCTTAAAGATCCATCGCCCTTATCAGGGTTTCAACTTGTTCAATATTATTAAACAAATGAAAAGAAAGCCTGAGTTTTCCTTCTCTCACAGAGACGTCGATATTGTGGTATTTCAGCTCGCGCTCGAGTGCTTCCACATCAATTTGGCCCTTACTTTTAATACTGATGATATTTCCCATACCTTCAGTTGGAGTAATTAATTGATATTTTTTCTTAGGGTAGTTTTGGAGAAAATGATCCCTTACTTCTCTGTTGTGATTTTCTATTTCTTCAAGACCCACTGATTGCAAAAACTCTAGAGATGCATCAAGGCAGGCATTGACTAACATATTGGCAGGCTCACCTCTGTCGTATTTTCTTGCCCCTCTCACTGTTTTCGTAGAGTAGTTGAGAAGATCTCCAGAGTCTTTTGAGTTTGGGCTTTTTACCCAATTGGCATTGTTGTACTCAATAATCTCTTGAGCCGCTTTTGAAAAGTAGCCGAAGGCGTGACCGTATGGCCCTAGAAGCCATTTATATGAAGAGCAAGCTAGAACATCTATATATTCAAGTTCTTCTTTTGAAATTCTGAGTCCACCTAGTGACTGGGTAGCATCAACTACAAATAATATCCCTCGGCTTTTTAACATTTTGCCAATGGCCATAAGATCACATCTTCTTCCTGTATCAAAAGCAACATGGGAAATAGAAAATATTTTGCAGTTTTTATCTAGCTTTTCTTCAATGGACTTCGCATCGATATGTAGAGACTTTGGGAGAAGTTGAAATTTACATCTTCCTCTTTCTTCAGCGAGCATCCAAGTGAGGATATTGCTGGGGTAGTCACCATCAACAGCAGTGACAACGTCACCTTTTTTAAAGGGGAAACCTAGTGAGATAAGAGTCAGCACATCTGATGAAGAAGTGGAGTGGGTGATATCTGCCATATCCACTTGAAGTAGGTTTGCAATATTCGCCCTAGTTCGATCGGCAAATCCCATCCATGTGTTGTAAGGAAAAAAGGAAGGATCTAGTTCTTTAAAAAGGGCGTTGGCCACTTTTTGTTTAGCACGATAGGGAGATGGTCCAAAATAGGCGCTATTAAAGTATAAGGTATCGAGGTGGGCGAATTCTTTTTCGATGAGCTTAGAAGATGTGTCTCTCAAAGCTAAACTCCTTAAAAAAAAAGGCCCACATTGAGCGGGCCCTGGTAATGGTAAAATTTACTTTGTAGTTTCTGTTTCTTTTGCTGCTTCTGGCTTTGTAGCTGGCTCTTTTGCTTTTGCAGCAGCTTTCTCTGCATCTCTGTTAAGAGGTGCTGATACCGGTGCTTCACCATCAAAGATCGAATTCTTTGATTCTTTTGCGATCATTACAGACAGTAGAACTGAATTAATTAGAAAAAGAGCAGCAAGTCCTGTTGTGGCCTTAGAAAAAATATTTCCCTGCTGAGAGCTAGAGAAAACATTTTGAGAAGCGCCACCACCACCACCCATCGTTGCACCTAACTCTGCACCTTTACCAAATTGTAGTAAAACGAGCACAATTAAAAGAACGGATAAAATAGCGTGAAAAATAGTAAGTGCAGTAATCATGGATAACCTTTAAATATATAATTTTTAAAAACCCGGTAACCGTACAAAAGATTACCTATTATGGCAAAATTAGCCCGCCGCTTCAACCAACTTTAAAAAGTCGGAGGCTTTGAGGCTCGCTCCGCCCACAAGTCCACCGTCAATATTAGGCTTACTAAGTAAGTCCTTGATATTAGCTGGCTTTACGCTGCCGCCGTAGAGAAGGGGAATAGAGTTACGGCCTAGAAACTTACCTAGAAGCTCTCTAAGAAAATGGTGAACTTCTTCAGCTTGCTCTGGACTCGCTGTGACGCCCGTTCCAATCGCCCAAACTGGCTCGTAGGCAACGAGAAGGGAGCCAAGTTTACTGGGATCAATTCCTTTAAGGCCTTGGTGGATTTGATTTTGGTTGACGGCAAAGACTCTGCCTTCATTTCTTTCTTGCAGTGTTTCACCGACACAGAATATGACTTTAAGGCCAAGCTCTAGGGCCGTTTTTACTTTGAGGTTTAATTCTTCGTGGGATTCATTAAATATGGCCCTTCTTTCTGAGTGACCAATGATGACGAACTCTGCGCCCATATCTTTAAGTGCCGAAGGAGATGCTTCACCGGTAAAAGCGCCACTAAGCTTGTGGTGGCAGTTTTGTGCACCAAGCTTTATGCCACTACCTGCCATTTCCAGACATTTGCTGAGATGAATGCCTTGAGGGGCGATCCAGGCATTTGATTCAAATTTGGTGAAGTCAGTCGACTTTAATTGTGACCAAAAAGCATCTAGCTCTTTTAAGCTGTGATTCATTTTCCAGTTGCCGACAATATAGCGTTTTGTGCTCATGATTTTACTCCAAATTTGAGGGCGAAAAGCCCTGGTAAATCTCCGGATTCAATATATTCAAGGCTGGCACCACCACCAGTGGAAACATGGGAAATTTTATCACTTAAGCCCGATTTCTTTAAGGCCGAAACCGAGTCTCCTCCACCCACTACTGTGAAGGCAGTGCTCTCAGACAATGTCTGGGCAATGGTGAAAGTTCCCTTAGCATATTTCTCATTTTCAAATATCCCCATGGGACCATTCCAAAATATAGTTTTGGCAGTTAATAATTGTTCGCGGTACTGATTCATAGTAGCGGGACCAATGTCGAGTCCCATCATATTTTCGTCAATGTCAGTGCCGGCCGTAGTGGAGGGATCCCCCTCAAAATCGGTACTGACAATATGATCAACAGGAAGGGTGATTTTTTTTCCCTTATCTTGGGAGAGTATCCTCTTCGCTAGCGCCACATCTTCATCTCCGCAAAGAGATTTTCCTACTTCAAAGCCCTTTGCTTTTAAGAAGGGATAGGCCATGGCTCCGCCAATAAAAATTTTATCCACACATACCATGAGTTTTTCAATGGTTTTAATTTTATCAGAAACCTTTGCACCACCGATGATGGCCATAAAAGGTTTTTCTGGTCTTCCCATAAGCTTAGAAATTTCGCTGACTTCTTTGGCAAATAAAAATCCAGCGTAGGCCTTGTTTTTAAAATGAGTATTGATGCCATAAGTGGAGGCATGCTTTCTGTGAGCGGCTCCAAAGGCGTCGTTGACGTATATATCGGCGTAGCTTGCAAGCTTTGCTGCAAAGTCTGCTCCATTTTTTTCTTCATCTTCGTGAAAACGCAAATTTTCCAAAAGTACGATTTTTGTATCCGGAAGTCCTAAAAGAGTATCTACATTGTCATCAATTGCCGTTTCAGTCAGAATCACTTCCATACCGAGCGCAACAGCCAGGTATCTTGCCACTGGCTCAAGAGAAAACTTCTTATTGATTTTGCCTTTGGGTCTTCCCAGGTGTGAACACAGAATAATTTTTCTGGCGCCACTTTCAAGAATGTATTTAATTGAGGGTAAGGCCAAATCAATTCTGGTGCTATCCGTGATCACGCGGGCCCCACTATCGTCAGTCTCTTTTGTTAGCGGAACATTAAAATCAAAGCGGGCCAAAACCCTTTTGTCTTTAAAGTCTGCTTGTTCGATTGTTTTTAATGCCATTTACAATCTTGCTCCCATATAAGCTGCTAGATCTAAAACTCTATTTGAAAAACCTACTTCATTGTCATACCAGGCAACAATCTTGGCCGTTTTCCCTAGGACATTTGTCATGCCGGCATCAAAAATTGAGGACTCTCTTGTTCCTGTAAAATCGATACTAACAAGTGGAAGATCGTTGTAGCCAAGAACCCCTTTAAGTTGTTCTTTTGAGTATTCCATCATGGCATCATTGATTTCCTCAACGGTTGCTTCTTTTTCCAGGCAAACTGTTAAATCAACCATGGAAACATCAGCAGTTGGAACTCTAACCGCGTAGCCATCCATTTTTCCTAGAAGCTCAGGGATTACGAGTCCCAGGGCCTTTGCAGCTCCTGTAGTTGTAGGAATCATAGAAAGAGCAGCAGCTCTTCCTCTTCTATAGTCTCTGTGTGAGGCATCGAGGATATTTTGATCCCCTGTATAGGCGTGAATTGTTGTCATCAGCCCACTTTCAATACCAAATTTTTCGTGAAGAACTTTTGCCACTGGAGCTAGACAATTAGTTGTACAACTTGCGTTAGATACAATGTGGTGCTCACCCGGCTTATATTCTTGATTGTTAATTCCCATCACAAATGTGGCATCAAGATCTTTACCAGGAGCGCACATAATAACTTTTTTAACAGTGCCACCGAGGTGACCTGAGAGTTTTTCTTGGTCCTTAAAAACTCCAGTACCATCGATCACAATATCTACTTCTTGGTCACTCCAAGGAATTTCGTCAGGTTTTTTAATTTTGTAAAATTTAACTTTTCTACCTTTAACAGTAAGGATGTCATCATCAAGTCTAACCTCACCTTTAAAAACTCCGTGAACTGAATCGTATTTTACTAGATGGGCATGGGATTTCATTTTGCCAGGGTTGTTAACTGCAACGATATCAAACTCGTCGATTTCTCTGTTAATCCACTCTCTTAGGATAGTTCTACCAATTCGACCCATCCCATTAATTGCTACCTTAAACTTGGCCATCTTAAACCCTTTTTGACGAAAAATCGGGAGCCTATTGAACGCTCCGCACTATTAACTAATCTGATTTGGCCAACTATGCCATATTAAGCTGAAAAGCGCCACATTTCATCTTGTCCAAACCAGGGTTGCCTGGCACTATAGGTGGCTATGAATTCAAAGAAAACTCAGTTTGTAAAAAATCTAGCCCCCAAAGACGATGTTAACTCAATTTTCGCCGTCAAATATATCAATTTGGCCCAAGGCAGGGATGGGAAGAGTTATCTCAATCTCATTTTATCTGATGCAACAGGGGATATCGAAACCAGAATGTGGGCCAATGCCTCCAAAGTCGCCTCTCACATTAGCCGTGGAGATTTTGTCCAGGCAGCCGGTAAGATCAATCTCTACCAAAATCGCAAACAATTTGTAATTTCAAAAATTGAAAGGCTCGCCGAAGAAAGCGTGGATTTATCAGATTTCACCATAAAATCTGAGTTTGACCCTGAAAAAATGTACGGGGACCTCCTGGCCATTGTTGAAAGGCTCGACGATGTCTATATCAAAGATCTTTTGGGCCTCATTTTAAATGACTCCACTATAAAAGAAAGACTTCACTTTTGGTCAGCCGGTAAAACTATTCACCACGCCTACCAATCGGGACTGCTTGAGCACATCCTAAGTTGCGCTACACTGGCCGAGTCACTTTCAGCTCATTACCAAGTTAATAAAAACTTCGTCGTTGCCGGCGCCATTATCCACGATCTTTGCAAAGTTTTTGAGCTCACCTCCGGGGTTAGTGTTGAATACACGGACGAAGGAAAAATGGTAGGCCATCTTGTTGGGGCAGTAGAGTTGGTTGAAAGGTTTGCTGTAAAAATAGAGAACTTTCCCAGAGATACAAAAATGCATCTCAAACACATTGTCATCTCTCACCACGGTGAATTTGAATATGGTTCACCAAAAATTCCTCAAACCTCTGAAGCTTTTTTAGTTTCTCTGATTGATTTGATGGATTCTAAAATGAACACCATAGAAACGATCAAACAAAATGATACACTAGACGGCAACTGGTCTAATTACATCAGACATTTAGATCGCATTATCTATAAACCCGATCTACCAAAATATAGTGAATATGTTACAGAAAGTAGTGAGCCACCAAAAGTGAAGACAAAGCCTGCGGGAAATAAACCCATAAAAACAAATATGGGCAGTTTACTTAAAGACTTTAAAGTCGAATAAGCTACTTCGTTTTGACTAAGTTTTGTGTCAACACTCAATTTTATTTAATCTAAATGATCTTTATTTATTTATATTAATATATTCTTTTATCTCTCGGAAATTATAAGCGCTGAAGTCATATAGTATCATTCAGTACTAAAATGCTGAAAAAATATTCCGAAAGTATGGGAGAATTTAGTAAATAATATTTGCTCAAACTAGGGGGAGAGAAAATGTTTCGTGCACTACTTGTTATATTTTTAGGGGTTTTAGTACCACTAAAAAGTCATGCCTTTCTTGAATTGATTATTGCTGATGCAATTATAAAGGTTGAAGAAAGAGCTATTTATCAGAGTATTAAAAGCTCTAAAGGAATGTTTGTCGCTGGTGCAAAAGGAAATCGTCTTCGGTGTGAAGGTGTCTTTAGAATGAAAGGAAGTATAACCAAAAGAAATAGTAAGTTTGGTTATGGTTCAGTTTATTGCCAAGGCTCAGGGGCAGCAAAAGCAAAGGCAAGATCTCTTTCTTGTAGTCAGGGTTGGTTT
>JABIHA010000149.1 GCA_018649885.1 Bacteriovoracaceae bacterium | reverse complement strand
TTTTTCAGCAAGCTCTTCAATTCTCTTAACGATTGTGCTCGATAGGCCATTTCCGAAGATTCCTTCCAAGGCATGCAACCCCCTTTGTTTGCAGTACCTTAAAAAGTGTAAACCATGTATCGAGAATAAAATGTAAAGTATGTGTCGAGAATGGACCTCTTTAATTCAAAACCCGCCTCGGTCGGCGAAGGCGACAGCGAGGTATAAAGGCAAGGAAAACGGTAATGATTAAAATTTAATCAAACAGTTCTTTTTTCGTGGTAAATTTTTCTGATCACCTCTTCAATATCCACATCAACCAAAGAAAGATCACTAATCGAATTATGTTCTAAAATTCTTTTTATTAGCTCAGGTGCTTTAATTTTGTCTGAATCAAATTGATAAAAAAATCTATTGCCAATATTTTTTACTGTGGTCACATTTTCAGGAAGGGAAAATTCACTAAATTCGTCATACTCAACTTCTAGTACCCTGTGGTTACCAAAGCGATTTCTAAGACGCTCGATACTGCTATCATGAATAATCTTTCCACTATCAATTACAATCACTCTTTTACACAATTTTTCCACATCACCCATATCATGTGTTGTTAAAATGATAGTTGTTTTCTCAGTTTCATTGAGTCTTGTTAGAAATGCTCGAATAGAATCTTTTGCTACCACATCGAGACCTATTGTAGGTTCATCAAGATATAAAATCTCTGGGCTGTGCAGAAGTGCTGCAGCTAGCTCGCATCTCATCTTTTGTCCTAAGCTTAGCTTTCTAACTGGAGACTTTATAAATTCCTGAAGTTCTAATAATTCAGTGAGAAATTCAATTTTTAACTGGATCTCCTTACTTGGCCTTCTATAAATTTTTCCTAAGAGCTTATATGAATCAATGGGTGGCAAATCCCACCATAACTGGGTCCTTTGTCCAAACACAACCCCAATATTTTTTGAATTGAGCTTCCTATCACGATACGGCGTAATCCCTCCCACTACAATATCACCACTTGTGGGAACTAAAATTCCTGTTAACATTTTGATTGAAGTTGATTTTCCTGCTCCATTTGGGCCAAGGTATCCAACGAACTCACCTTTTTCTATTCCAAAGGAGATATCATCTACAGCATTTACAACTTCGCCTCTGCTAAAAAATAGACCCTTCACAGAATTCATCATGCCACCACTCGTTTTGTGGACTCTAAATTCTTTTTTCAAATTTTCAACACGTATTAAAGGCATATTAACTTCCAGTACTTTGATAATGTCTAATTCCAACTCTCCAATAAACCCAAATTACTCCAAAAAATGCAATCGCAATAAAGGGTGAGAGAAATGCTGAAAATTTTGGAAAATTTAATAGGTTTTCTTTTTCAAATAAAATAGATGTTGGGAAAAATATTACAAATCCAATAGGTATAAAAAATAAGAATAATACCTGCATCCATCTTTTATAAATTGTAAGTGGAAATTTACTCATTTCAACGCCACCATAAGTAAAAGCATTAAAAACTTCGGAGCTTTGTATGGTCCAAAAGCTTGTAGCTGCATTAGCGAGAAAAAGCGAGATAAAAATAATTATCAGACTAAAAAATGAACATAGAAAAAGTGCCACATTGGTCCACGAAAAAATGATATTTAAATAGTAAAACGAAAAACCTGAGGCCAAGACACCTTGAGCAAGCCTTGCAAATCGGTCAAGACGAAAAGACTGTGGCATCAGAAAAAGAAGAGGAGAAATGGGTTTAATAAGAACTTGATCAAACTCCCCATTTCTGATTATAAGTGACATATCCTCGAGTACTTCTCCCGACAATTGAGCAATAGCGAGAGCACTACTGCCAAGCCCATAAAGGTATACGATCTCCCATAAGCTCCATCCTTTGACCGCTGGAAAACTCTCAAACAAAAAATAAATAGCAGCAAAATCGATCCCAGTAACTACGAAGTATCCCAGCAATTCTAGAATATATGATTTTTGATAAGACATTTTCCCTTTAATTTTTGCTTCAATCAATAGAAGATAAATCTCAAGTTTTTCCAGGCTAGCCTCCGTGAACCGTCAACTGGTTTTCACCTTTCGATAAAACCCAGATGCATTGTGCAGACATGACCAAACACCAAATTAATTGAAAAAACATCAATTCAAAAATATTAGACCCTGTACCTAAATATATTTGTATAGGGACATTGATCGTATACTCAAAAGGTAAAAACCTTGAGATATTTTGGGCCCAAACTGGAAAGAAATTTATTGGAAGGATAATCCCCGATAAAAAATAGATAATCCCTGTGGACAATGTCTTTAAGCCTCTGGCATTTTCGATCCAAAAGGCACTCGTCTCCACTAAAAAATGATAGCTATTTGCGATCCAGCTTCCCATTACAACACTGATGATAAAAAGGGGTATATGAGCTAAGTTCTTAAAAGGAATTAGTATCCCTACAAATATGCCGAGCGCTGCGAGAGGCATGGCCCTCATTAATACATAATACAGTGAAATTCCCAGTCTTTTGGACATCGTTAGAAAGTAGTAATTTACGGGTCTGCACATATCAATGGCCACCTGACCAGAACGAATCTCCTCTCCAACTCCAATATTTCCCCACTGAGGAATAACCATCACTAAGACTTGGGCAAGACCCGCATAGGCCATAGCGCTTGTTGAGTTTAATCCTCCTACTACTTCATTACCTACATAAATGGCCTCAAATAGTGCCACTTTAAAGAATAGGAAAAACGCATTGGTGAAAAGACCTGCCCAATTGGCAATTCGATAGGTAATTTGTCTTTTAAAAGAGACCTCTAAAAACGCTAGATAAATGGAAAGCATGACATGATGCTAGCTCATAGAAAAAAACTTTGTAAAGCTATCATCAACTTGCTTTTATCTGAGAGAAATAATCAGGTAGAAAGAGGAAAGAAACGTATATTAAGTAAAATTAACTGATTATTCAATTTGGAACACTTATAATACTTGTGTTGATATAAGCTACGGTCTTTAAAAGGTTTGCTGTGAAAATACTATTAGTAGAAGATAACCCTCATGTAGTTGCACTTTACTCTAATATTATTAGTACATACGGTTATGAGTTTAGATCAGCCGCAAATGGTGCAGAGGGTATGGATGCAATCAATGAATCTAAGCCTGACGTTATTATTACCGACTTGGTAATGCCTGTGATGGACGGTTGGCACTTTATTGAACTCGTCAAAGAATCGGCTCACTTTAGTGATATTCCCATTATCGTGGCCTCAATAAAAGATGATGATCAGTCAGTGGCCAAGGCCATGCAGTCGGGAGCTGATAAATTTATTTCAAAATCACAACCTGCCAGAGAAGTGTTGATCGAGGCCATTCATATTGTCACAGATAAAAAAACAAAATCAGCTAAAGCCTAAAACACCTTCTCTTTTTTAACTATCCAACATTTCCTGAGTTAGTTGATGAAGTTTTTCAGCGCTCACATCTTGAGGGTTAATGGGACTAGTTGCTGTGAGAGAAATTTTAGACATAAAAGTCTGAAAGATCACCAATGGTTTTGAGGCCACCTTCCCGTATTTTCTACTAAAAAAGCTCCCCCATAAACCTTTAAGTACCATTGGAACGACAGGTACAGGATTTCTTTCAAGGATTTTTTCCACCCCAGACTTGTATTGATTTAATTTTCCATCAAGAGTGACCATGCCCTCGGGAAAAATACAAACCAATTCCCCCTCTTTAAGTTCACTAGAAATTTTGTCAAAAGCCTCATCTAGTACTGCCTCATCCTCACTTTTTCCAGCAATGGGAATAACCTTGGCCCCTCTGAAAAAAATACTAGCAACGGGAATTTTCATAAAACTGTGGTGCATGACAAATCTTATGGGTCTTTTGACAGCGGCTGCAATAATCAACCAATCAATATACGTTACGTGGTTACAAACAAGAAGTGCCGGCCCTTCAGCTGGAATATTTGATAACCCAGCGGGCCTCAACCGGTAGATGACTCTTGTTAAAAGAACACAGAGAAAACGAAGTAAAAACTCAGGCACTATGCTGTAAATATAAATAGCGGCAATCGCGTTTAAAATCGCAAAAACTAGAAATATTTGGTGAACTTCTAATCCAATGGAATAAAACCATACCAACATAAGAGAAGCAACCACCATGAAAAGTGCATTGAGAATATTGTTAGCCGCAATAATCCGAGACCTAATCTCTGATCTCGATCTTTGCTGAACAAAGGTGTATAGGGGCACAATATATAAACCACTCATTACTGATAACATGAATAAATCAAATAAAATTCTATAGGATATAGGATTTTTAAGAAAATCTACAATTGAAAGTATCTCTGCTTCACCAGCAAGAGTTGGTTTTCCAACGAAGAAGAGATCTATAATAAATACTGTTAAACCAATAGATCCAAAGGGAACCAATCCAAGCTCTAGCCTTTCATGACTAAGCTTTTCACAAATCATTGATCCAACAGCCACTCCAATACTAAATAGACCTAAAAATAATGTCACTACATGCTCATCAGCCCCGATTACATCTTTCACATATATAGGAAAAATAGACAGAAGACCTGCCCCTAAGAACCAAAACCATGAAATCCCCACCACTGAGTGGAAAACACTTTTTACTTCTGTTGCAAGCTTTAAGATCTGGTATGTTGGTTTGATAAGACCAAAGCTTATCTTAAGAGAGGGATCACAAGACTTTAATTTCTGAATTTTAGTACTAAAAAAGCACCCAAGGGCCGCAATGGTGAGAACTGCAATACTGAC
Source organism: Bacteriovoracaceae bacterium (assembly GCA_018649885.1). Taxonomy (GTDB): domain Bacteria; phylum Bdellovibrionota; class Bacteriovoracia; order Bacteriovoracales; family Bacteriovoracaceae; genus JABIHA01. The sequence continues at coordinate 48,938 of JABIHA010000149.1, read as the reverse complement.
AAGTGTCCGCCCTAAGTCTCCCATGCTTATTAAGGATACTCCCAGGATTGTACCGAGGAGAATAGATACAAATGTTCCCATTCCTACCAGTGCATTTCCTTCAACAAGCTCATCTTCATCAATCAAATCTGGCAAAATACTGTATTTAACTGGACCAAAAAATGCCGACTGGAGTCCCATTAAAAATAGCGAGACTAATAAAAGGGTCAGATTTTCTGTTATAAACCCAACACTCCCTAAAACCATCACCAGTATTTCCCAAATTTTGATCAATACCATCAACTTATCTTTGGGGTATTTGTCGCAAACTTGACCAGCCATTGCCGAAAATAAGAAAAATGGAAATATAAAGATGCCACCACAAAGGGCCACCATCTGCTTGGGATCTATCCCTGCAATGGAGTATGATTTGTAGGTTATTAAAACAACCATTGCGTTCTTAAACACATTGTCATTAAAGGCCCCCCAAAATTGGGTCCAAAATGTGGGCCAAAACCTTCTATCTCTAATTAATGATTTATTTGAGGACATGGTAAAATCTCGCTGTTAGGAATAGAACAATTATTGAGAAGTTTTGGTCTTCTTACAAGTATTGAAGAAAAATTCACAGCTTTCTAGCAATTCAACGCACCGACACTTAGAAAATCAAAGGCACAGGCGATGTTCCATTTTTCCTATACACTGCCTGTCTGACATTGGATGATGTGGCCAGAAAAGGGGTGAGACATGAAAACACTATCAAATAACAACTTCAAGCTAGCTTCAGATTTCCTTAAAACCCATGGACGTAAACTAGACTACGCAATGTACCAATATTTTTTTGAGGGAAGACCCAGTGATCAGGCCATACTAGAGCTTGAAAGCTATCAAAATAGTGACGGAGGCTTTGGGAAATGCCTTGAGCCAGACTTTAGGCTAGCTGAATCTTCTCCCATGGCCACAAGTGTTGCCCTTGGCCTGGCCGTAGACTTAGGATTGGATAAAAACCATCAATTAGTAAAAAATGCCATGACCTACTACCAAAATACGCTTGATCGTGAATTCCTATATTGGTTTCAAACCCCCAAGGAAATTGATCTTGTTCCTCGGGCCCCATGGTGGTCTTTTGATTCTTCTCATGGTGGTAAAGAGGGAGGGGATGCTTGGGCCAACCCAAGTGCTGAAATTTTGGCCCAAATGATATACTTTGAAGGAATTGATCCGAGCACTTTGGCCAAACTTTGCGCGAAAGCAGAAAAAGAGCTTGGTAATTGCGGTGAGCCCATAGAAATGCATTCTCTTCTTTGCTTTCTTAAGCTCTACAATTTAAGTGATTTTAAAAATAGTAAAAATTGGACGGATAAACTCGTTAATCAATCTCAAAAAAACATTACTACCACCGAAAAAGATTGGGAAGGTTATGGCCTTAGACCCCACTGGGTGATTGACTCTCCAGCTCATTTTCTCTACTCACATTTTGAAGATGCCATAGAGAGATCTCTTGATTTTGAAATTAATGCCCAAACAAATGAGGGGGCCTGGTATCCATTTTGGAGTTGGGGAGAACCTTCACCCCACTGGGATCAGGCAAAAATAGAGTGGGCATCTTTTCTGACCCTTAAAATGTTAAGAGTTTTGAAAAATTTTAATAGAATCCAGGAATAATTTGTGACATATTCGTGCGATGAGTTACACAGAGTATCGGCCTTCATTAGATCTAGAACCCTTTGTAGACTGCTTTTGGTCTAGCAGTGGTACGGCTTTGCAAAGCAGACATATTGTTGTTCCAGACAACAGAGTCGATATCATTTTCAGCCTTGAAGAAAATCAAAAAAGGGCCTTTTTTTCTGGTCCCATGACTAGGCCATTTGAAACATCAAACCTTCGTATTTTCGCAGTTCGATTTTTTCTGCAGGCAAGCTTTCATTTATTTCAAATCCCTCTTTCAGAGTTTACAGACCAATCTGTGGACATCAGTGATTTTATGGATAACTCAAAATGGGTCACAGAAATGATGGACTCCTTGGATGGCGATAAAAAGAGAATTGAATTTTGGGAAAACTACCTTAGAAAAAAAAATCTAAAAAACGACCCAAAAACGACTGCTATAAAAGTATTACTAGAAAAAGAAAATTCAGTGGCAGAAATTGGAGGTATTTTAAACCTATCAAGGCAACAAGTTCGCAGAGTATTTCTCAAACATACGGGACTAAACCCAAAAACCTTTCAAAAAATCCAACGATTTCAAAATTTGAGACGCTGGGTAAATCAGTTTGGAAACCAGGGCGATTGGAGCGAGTTAGGTCACAATTTTAATTATTATGACCAATCACATTTTGCTCACGATATTAAATCTCTCACCACTAAAACTCCAACCAGCTACTTTTCTAATTAAATAAAAGTTGCACTCCTGCAAGACTCTTAAACATTCCCGAAGCTGTATGCCCAACTCCTGAGGCCTTAACAAGACTATGCCTATGGCCGTGGTAAAATTTATCCATGAACTTTTTGAAATTTTTACCGCGCTCATAGCGGTGCTTACCTTGAACCATCGCCGGACAACTCTTTGCCAGTGATGAACTCGACTGATTATCAGCAGTGCCAAGAAAGTAAACAACCTTTCTTTGTTTGTACTGATTTCTTATCCTGGTAATATTGATTTGACTTAAATAACTATTTCTAAATTGGAGACCATATTTATATTTATTATATGTAGGCGGGCAAAACATATTTCTTTTACTATTATCAGAGGATTCTTGATTTTGTGGAACAAAAGCAAAGTTAGGATGAGGTGCTACAAAAGGAGCAATGGGTATAGTCACGTAAGGTATTACAAACTGACTGGAGTTACGGGTTCTTCTTCTTTTATTGTTTAGATAAGCATAAGAGCTAGGATTCGCTACAACAAATTTAACTGTTATCCCTCGATCTGAAAGCTTCTTAGGAAAAACTGAAGACATAGCATACCTTTGCACATACTGCCCTCCTGCAGAATGTCCTGCGATAATAACCGTTTTCAGATTAATAAATCTACCACTTACAATAAGCTTTGAAATAATGTGGTCAACAACACTGAAAGAGCTTTTTCCACCACCTACTGCCTTATTTCCAACTTTCCACCCCCCACTAGACCAAAACCAGTGTGTTACTCTTTCAGCTACACTTAGATCAGATGAAGTTTGAAAAGAGGGTGCGATAAGTAGAGTGTTAAAAAGTGAAAATCTTTTGATTCCTCGAGCACTGGCAATCCTCGCTGAATCTAGGGTTGTATTAAAATAGCTTCTAGGGTTTCTCCCATTACCGTGGATCATGATGACAGCACTGGTGATTTCAGAATTTGGCTTACCTAGTTTAAAATTTCTGTAATAGTAAACTTTTTTGGGTGATACATTCATTACACCCTTGCATAGATCTGAAGCCACCGCGCACGGCATTTGCCTACTCTGTGAAAATCCATCTGCAATTGAAACAAGAACTACTACTGCTATTATTAAATTTTTCATGAAGACTCCCCTCTCTCAATATCGCTTATTTCATTCAAAAGCCCATTAATACATTTAAAGTTTCATTAACTCAGCTCATGGCTGCCAGGTGTTACTCATTATTTGAAAATTACCCTCCTTCGGAGTCAAGCTGGCACCCGAAATGGCCAAAATAGTTGTAATTGCTGCATCCCATGGTGCATTACAAACATGAAAAGTTGCACTTTTCCCAATGTAGCCGCGCGTCAAGTAATGAATTTTTAATAAAGAATTCATTTAGATTTTTTGGCACGCACTTTGCTTATGTATTGATCAAAGAGAAAAAGTCCCAGGCTGGGAATTAAATCATTTGGAGAGAAGAGATGAAAAAATTATTTGTATTAGTATTTTTAGCAGCAGGTTTCACCACTAACGCATCAGCAGTGGATTGGAGCAAGGTTTTCAAAAAAGTTGGAAAAGAAGTTGCTAAAGAAGTGGCCACAAGCCCAGGCTGTTGGAACCGATCACAAGTTACTTATAGAGCGCAAAAACTTGAGAACAAGGCCATTCAATTTAAGAATCTAATCAACGCTGTAGCAGGTTATAGCTACTTCGCATCTGATGTAAGACAACTTAAAAGAGAAGCCCGAAGGTTTAACGATATGGCCGACGAAGGAGCACTTTGCTGGCTGCTTGATGAGAAATTCCAAAATGTAAAAAGAGCTTTTAGAACAGTAAAAAGGGAATTTCATTACGCACACAGCATCCACCACATACCTGTAGTTGCACATAAATTTCAACAACTACAAAATGCTTTCAGAAAGCTAAAACAAGAAGTTCAATTCTAATTTTTGATAGAAATATTAAAGGCCAGGTTCTAACCCTGGCCTTTACACTTTACCTCCACCTTTAGCAGTACCAAAACCAAGCTTTACTACAAATTTTATAGAGGAAAATTTTTCTCCTAAAATTTTGTAACTACCATAAAATCAATATTTTCCAGTACGCGTCGAAAAACTATCAACTAGAATTTTAGGAGTTTTATAATGGAAAAACAAATCTGTGTTTTTCTTTTATTTTTGTTTTTCTTTCCCAAAGCATATGGGGAGCTTTGCTCCCCTATGTTTAAGGCCAAAAAAATTGCTACCTTTGATAAGAAATTAAACAATGAAATTAGTGGGATCAGTTACAGCAACACCTATACCAACCGTATCTACATTCACAATGACAGTGGATCTGATGCAAGCTTCTTTGTCACAGATACCAGAGTCCGAGTTAATAACAAAGTAAAGATATACGGATACTACGCAGTAGATTTTGAAGATATGGATGTCGGTCCATGTGGAAAAGACGATTGTCTTTTTATTGGAGATATTGGTGATAATGGTCACCGTAGGGACTTTTTAAATATCATTGTAATAAAAGAACAATATAAATTCCCCAAAATATTAAGGCCCTTTAAAAATATAAAAGTACGCTACGACGATGGAAAATCCCATAATGCTGAATCACTTTCAATACATCCAGGTACTGGGGATTTATATATATTAACAAAATCCGGCTCGGAGCTTCCCAAACTATTTACCTTGCCACATTCAACCTGGATCAAAGCTGACACTAAAAAAATATATCCACTAACTCTCGTAGGTGATATCGATTTAAGCAAAATTTTTAGAAATGCACCTAAGAAAATCACCTCCATGGATATCTCACCAGATGGGAAGAAATTTATTGTTCTAAATTACAATAATGCCTTTGAATTTAACCTGGATTTGGCCTCGGTCAATTCCCTTTCAACACACTACCTTTTAGAAAATACCATACATAAGAAAGTCGATCTAAAACGCCTAATCCAGCAAGAAGCTATTACCTACACTCCAAGCGGGGATCTTTTGTATACGACAGAAAGAGTGGGATTTTTAGCAAAACCCCACTTGTACAAAGTATTCTGCCATCCCGAAGAAGGTTAGGGCCTAGGGAAAAAGCCTTGTCACATCTCTTGGAAACATCGTTGCAAGCTTTACGCTATCAAGATTTAATAGCTTTTGAGTAAATCTCTCAAGACCTAGTCCAAAACCTCCGTGCGGGGGAAGTCCATATTTGTGAGCATTGGTGAAAAATTCAAAGCTTTCAATATCCATTGATCTTTTTTTCATCTTTTGAGTTAAGCTCGCAAGCTCATGTATCCTCTGCCCTCCAGTTGTAATTTCAACACCTTTGTAAAGAAGGTCAAAGCTATCAGTCTCCTCACTATTTAAACTCGACTCCATTGCATAAAAAGGCCTTTTTGAAGTTGGGTAATGAGTGACAAAAACTAGTTCAGAGTCATACTTCTCTAAGACAAATGCACAAAGTCCTTTTTCTTCTTCAGGAGAAAGATCACTCGGCTCTCCAGATTCAATTCCTTCCCTTTTCAAGACTTCTTTGGCCTCTTTGAAAGTGATGGATGGAATATCTCCAATTTCTTTTAATTCTATTCCCATAATCTCTAATTGATGTGAGTGGTTTTGACGGAGATGGCCCATCACAAATCTTAGGGCGCCGACCTCAAACTCCATTATATCGTAGAAGCTTTTAATGTGAGCAATCTCAACATCCACAGAAGTGTATTCACTCAAATGCCTACTTGTATTATGCTTTTCGGCCCTAAAAACGGGAGCTATTTCATAAATGCCCCCAAAAGCAGCGGTACAAAATTCTTTGTAAAATTGAGGACTTTGGGTCAGAAAAGCATCCTTTCCAAAATAGTTAAGTTTAAATATATTTGCTCCCCCCTCAGCTCCAGCAGCTACGATTTTGGGAGTTCTAATTTCTGTTAGTCCCATCTTTTCAAAGTACTTTCTAAACCCAGATGTAATTCCACTTTGGATAGAAAAAATAGCTGCTTCTTTTGGATGCCTAAGAGAAATCATTCTCAGGTCAAATTTAACATCATTTCCTATCATTAATTCTTTCTTTGTTAAGTCCATAGGAGCAGCAGAATTTGGAATAGAGTTTACTTCCAAATGCGTTACAAAAAACTCTACCTCTTTTAGAGAAAGGAATTGATCTTTCAGCTTAGCTTTTTTAACTATGGCACTAACAGAGATAGCGCCACCTATTTTAATTACCGCCTCTTTAAATTTTTCACTTTCTAGAACTAGCTGAACTAGGCCAATTTCAGTAAGCAGCTGAACAAAAGCAAACTTTTTTAAATCTCTTACTCCCCCCACTGTGCCAGAAAAATCAATTGACTGATCGAAGTAAGCACCCTGATTTCGTTTTAATTCACTTAGCTCACTAACTTTACTTTCACCAATCAATTTCATCTTTCCTCCAAAAAAAAAAGCCTTGGTAATACCAAGGCCTTCGTTTAATTATCATTTTTATTTCGCTCAAACGAAGGCCATTAAATAATCCCAGCTATCATCATCAAATTTAAAAGTGGAATGTGGTCTTCGTGATGTTTTCATATTTCCCTTATCGGTAATCTTATCCAGATACTGACACAATTCTATTTTTGAATCAATACTGTCAGCCAAATGTCAGAACATTTTATATCTTTTCTTATTGTTTCCAATAGGGAACCAATAAGTTCGAAATATTCACTTTTTTTATCCTTTTGGCCAATCTATAAAATGTGGGTATTTACCTCTGGAGAACACGCTATGAGTACAATTGACTTTATTGAAAACCATCGATCTATAAGAAAATACAAGAAGAAAAATATAGATCCAAAGATATTAGAAAAAATACTAAGTGCAGGGACTAGGGCCTCCACCTCCGGGAATATGCAAGCCTATTCCATCATTGTAACCACTGAACCTTCCTTAAAACAAAAACTCCTCCCCCTACACTTCAACCAAGAAATGGTGGTGGAGGCCCCTGCACTCATAACATTTTGCGGGGATTTCCACAGAATGAGAAGATGGTTAGAGCAAAGACAGGCACCGGCCAATTTTGATAATTTTATGAGCTTTATGATTGCCACAATCGATGCAACGCTAGTTTCCCAAAACGTGGCACTGGCAGCAGAAGGTGAAGGGCTAGGGGTTTGCTACCTTGGAACAACACTGGCCAACTGTGAAAATATTGGGGATGCCCTCAATCTTCCTCCCCATGTTATACCTGTTGTGGGCTTTGCTATAGGTTACCCCGATGAGGTTCCAGACAAAAGAGACAGACTCCCTCTAGAGGCAATTGTTCACCATGAAACTTACCAAGATTATACGAATGTTGAGATACTCAATATGTACGCACGGAAAGAGAAAACTGGGTGGGAGAGATACAATTCACTACCTGAGTTAAAAAAGCTAATTGAAAAGGAGGGGGTTACTAACTTGGCGCAAATCTATACTAAGGTAAAATACACCAAGAGCTCTCACCATCAATATTCAAATACGGTTTTAAATTATTTGCAGGCTCAACAATTTATGGAAAATGGATAAAAAAAACCCGCAATGGATGCGGGGTTTTTTATAATTGTAAAAATTGAGTTGTACTAAATATTCATCCAAACGAGTAGTCCCAACCCAAAGCCACAAAGAATTCTAAATCCTATAATTTGCATAAACGGCTCCCTTTGAAATCACTAACTGATAAGAACCATTTTAAGGCAGCTAACACACAATTGTCAAGACTAGGTCAAGATTGCGTTTGCATTCAACGAATATAACTCCGAAAATTAGAAAACAAAGCGCAGCATCAGGCTTTTAATTGATAAATTCATAGAACTTTTGTGATTTTGTTGATAATTTGTTTCTTGGCGAGGTGATAATGCAGAACGAAAAACTTGATGATTTAGATAAAAGTATTCTTGTCGACCTAATGCGTAATGGTAGAACTCCATTTTTAGAGCTGGCACGTAAGTTCAATGTTTCCAGCGGGACCATCCATGTTCGTGTTGATAAAATGAAAGAGGCCGGCATAATTACCGGCACTAAAGTCATGATTGATCACAAGAAACTTGGTCTTGATGTCACTTGCTATATTGGAATCATTTTAAAAACAGCAAAAGACTATCCGCTGGTCTTAAATAACCTCAAACTCTTTGATGAAGTCATTGAAGTTCACTACACCACTGGTAACTACGGTCTTTTCATTAAAGTAATGACCAAATCAATTGATGAACTTCAAAATTTTTTAATCAAAAAACTTCAGGCCATTAAGGAAATTAGCTCTACGGAAACTATCATTTCCTTAGCAAATCCACTTTCAAAAGATATAACGCCCTAATATCAGGGAGCTGGTACCCGACAAAAAATCTAAAGTTTAATAACTGTTTTCCCGAGTAGACTGGTAGGAACTAAGGAGAGCAATTTGTTAAAACTTAGTATTATTTTAATGTGTATCACTTTCTCACTCCCGGCCTTTGCTCTAAATGGCTTTGATAGGATTGATCAGTGCTCAAAATTATTGAATCGATTTGATAATTCTAGAAGCCTCAGAAAGAGAAATAAAACCATGGGGGCTTGGGCCCAGAGTTGCAGTTATTATGGTGAAATCAAAGCTAATTCAAATATAGTCGCTAAAATTGATGGAATTGATGATCACCTAGATCAGAAAATTGCAGAGAGTAAGGGAAATGTTAGAGAAACTGCCAGCGAAGAAATTTTCTATTAATTAAGAAAGTCCATCTCTACTTGAAAGGGATCATTCTCCCCAATTAAATTTGATAAACTAACTCCAATTAGCCTGACAGGCCTAAGGCCTACATCTGTTTGGCCTTCCATAAGAAATTTTGCTACTTCAAAAATCTTCTCCCCCTCATCAGTGTAACTTCCAAGAGTTTTCGATCTGGTAATAGTATCAAAGTCCTCATATCTAACTTTAAGAGTCACTGTCTTTCCACAGTAGTTTTTCTTTTTTAAAGATCCAGATATCTCTTTTGTCAGATCCTCTAATTTTTCTAAAATCTTTTCTTCATCAACTAGGTCTTCCGAAAATGTCCTTTCGGCTCCCCTACTTTTTAAATTCCTAGAAGAGCTCACTTCTCTTGGGTCTATGCCAAAGGAGAGATCATGTAGAGTAGGCCCCCACTTGCCCAGAATATGTCTTAATTCAACTTTAGAAAAATTTCTAACATCCCCAATTTTTTTAATTCCCATATCAGCTAACTTTTTAGCTGTAACAGGTCCAACTCCCCAAAGTTTTTTACAGGGAAGATTTGTTAGAAAATCAAAAACCTTTTCAGGAGAAATGACAGTTATTCCATTTGGTTTATTCATATCACTTGCAATCTTGGCAATCATTTTACAAGGAGCTACTCCTGCAGATGCAGTCAGCTTAGTTTGTTCAAAAATTTGGGCCCGAATTTTTTTGGCCACTACTGATGCCAGGGGCTCACCAATTTTATTGGTTGTTACATCAATAAAAGCTTCATCAATTGACAGCGGCTCAACTATGTCTGAGTACTCTTTAAATATGGCGCGAATAACTTTACTGGCTTCAACATATTTTTGAAAATTAGATTTTACAAATATTAAATGCGGGCATCTTCTCTTCGCCTCCCCACAAGGCATAGCAGACTTCACCCCAAATTTTCTGGCCTCATAAGATGCTGCCGCCACAACTCCCCTTCCTTCAGGAGAACCTCCCACAACAATAGGCCGGCCTTTCAGACTTGGATTATCCCTTTGCTCTACCGAGGTGAAAAATGCGTCCATATCAATGTGCAGGATCTTTCTAGTCATGGGCCACAAGCTTACCATTTAGGCGCAAGATAGGCCTAAGAATTGTTCATAACTCAGGCTAACTCATTGAAAATAGGTAGAAATATCCTTACCGGATTCTCCAGAGGTAAGTTAAAATAGACGGATGAGAAAAACCATTAAAAGACCTCCAGTAATTTTCTGCCATGGATTTGGTGTCAATTGGCAATTATACGAAGTTCTCTTGCCCCTTAAAAAACTATTTTCTGATCATGGGATGAAGCTTCTTATTGCTAGAACTCCTTTTATGAATACTCTTCAAATGAGGGCCGAAACCTTAGACAAAGAGGTAAAGAGATTAGTACCCCATGGTGAATTTCATCTGATAGGACATAGTATGGGTGGCCTTGATGCAAGACATGCAATTTGTAACTCTGATTGGGCCGGTCGGTGTCTTTCTTTGACTACAGTTTCAACGCCCCATAAAGGAAGCGCCATTGCGGAAGAAGCAGAGCGATTGATCCACACCATTGATAAAATTGCCCATAAAAATGTTTTTAAAATGCTTCCAATAGTAGATAAGCTCAGCCACTTTGCCACAAGTAGCTTGCAGTCATTTAAACAGCTCCATCCAGAATATATGGTAGATAAATTTAATCCTCAAAATCCCGACCATGACAAGGTCAAATATTTTAGCTTAAATTTCTTTGTACCTAAGCCATTTATTAATTACTCTGTGGTCCACTGGATGAAACTTCCCTACGATCTTTATCACAAAACAACAGGACGTCCTAACGATGGCCTTGTATGTGTTGAGTCAAGTACATGGGGAGAAAGCCTGGGAGTCTTCGAAGGAGACCACTACTCCCAAACAGGTCCCATTCCCTTTAATGGCAAACTCCAATATAAAGAAACCTTCCAAAAAATTATTGATAACTTGATAAAAAGTTTTCCAGAAGAAAGTGAGGCAGGTTAGTTTTTTTGGGGCCAAATTGTCACTGAATCAACACTTTTTTATCCTAGATATGTAAATTTTCTCTCTTCTTAATACCTATCAATGACTATTCGAATTTTTTATGATTTGTTCGGTGAAACTAGGCTTTACTAGCTTAGTTCACAGGAGAGAGAAAATGAGTCGCACCACCGCTAAACTAGTTATTGCCACTTCCATATTGATGGCCACCATGGTGATGGCCAATGCAAATGCCCAGGAATGGAAAATTGTAAAACTAGGTGATAAATCTGAAAAAATGAGTAAGAGAATCACAAATAGTGATTTAAAAAGAATGCAAAGAGACGACTTACTAAAATTAAAAAGAGCTGTGAAATACTTTGAAAAAAATCCCAGCAAAACTCCAGATCACATGAACCCAGGAAAATTCAAGAAATTAAAAGGGCCTATTTTAGCAGGTGATATAAGCAAGCTCTCAGACGAGGGGCCAGTGGTAACACTGGGAGACGGATCAAAGAAAAAGCTTCTCTCAAATCTAGAGATGCTTAGTGATGTAGGGGACTCACTTCAGAAAGAAAAGCAATTTAAGAACACCAAAAAGTCCTACAGTCGTATCTATAAATTACTCCCTGCAAAGTACAAAAAAAGAACGCCTTCACCGCTCAAGTTAAAAGACAAAACTAAATTAACTGCAGCATATGCCAGGCTATATAAAGATATATCAATTAATTTAAACGATATTATCATCGGCATCCTTAGGGATAACAAAGATGATAATGGCCAAACTATTCCCGCTTACTATGAGGCCAACTGTGCTAATGAGCAAGGTGACCTAGCAAATACAACAGGGGTTACTGCAGATCAGTCCAATAGATGTAACTCTTCAACCTATTCGAGTTCAGGACTTTATAAAAATAAGAGTTTTCCACTTAAATACAAAACCACCTGTATAAAAGATCAGGCACAAAGAGGAACATGTGTCTCATTTGCCATTAATGCAGCTATTGAAGTTCACAATTATGTTGAAAATCAAAAGGCAATAAACCTTTCTGAACAATTCACCTACTTTTATGGTGAGATTTCAGGCGGATCATCTTCCGGGTTTAGTGGAAGATATGGATATGGTCTAAATAATAGCAAAACTCTAGGAAAGCTAGATTCTGAAAACCATAAACTTCAACTTGAAAGTAGATGGGAATATAACCCATCTTTTAATATTGCCAGCAATAAGAGCGCCAATGAATATGCTAGCTCTTGCTCAGGATACTCTGGTCCCATGTGTACAAACTTTGCTTTTCAAGCTGAAGAAGATATTTCTGGACCATTTTGGAACAAGACCTACACTTACACAGTTCCATCTAGGTCCTCTAGCACTACATGGCAAGTCAAAGACTACACCAGTATCTGGAGCTCCATACATAAGAAGAATTCACTCAATGAAGCCATTTTACTCGTTAATGATGAAGTCCCAGTTATTGTGGGATTTAGTGTAAAACAAAACTTCATGGATAAAGCGGGAAGCCAAAACAATGGTTACGTTAAATGGAAAAGTGGTGAATCTACCCTTGGTGGACATGCTGCTCTTCTAGTAGGATTTGTATCTAATTCTAATAGACCAAGTGGCGCACCTGCTGCCGAAGAAGAAGGTTACTTCATCATGAAAAACTCATGGGGTACGGGATCTGCAGACTGTGGCTATTTCTACGTAGATTATAAATACCTAAGAAAGACTGCAAGTTCACTTAACTATATAGATATTTAAGCTAGTACCAGATTCACGAAACGAAATATTAGACTTTAATCACGGTGTATCTGGCGCTAGAATAATTATTCGATTACTCATTCAGTGATCTAGGAGTGCTTAGCATTTGTCTAACAGTAGACTGTAATCCTACTTCACTAAGCTCATTAACATTAATATATAATGTCTTCTCTCTTAGGGTTGGCTGAATAAGACCTGTTATAGAGTGTAGAGAAATGACTTCAACTGGCGAGCTTCCAATAAAATCAAGAAAACTTAGGTCAAAGGCATTTAATCTATATTCCCTAATGAGTTCCTCACATACTTTAACAATTTTAATATCACCACAAATAAAGCTGACTTCTCCTTGCCCTAAAGCTGCAAGAGATTCAACATTATCTAGGTATGTTTGGTATTGATTTTTTATAGATCCAAGTGATATCAAAATATCTTTATCCACATCTATAAAACCAATCTTATTCATTTTTAAGTGGGGAGAAAATTCTTCACCGAGTCGAATATGAACATCATCTAGCTCCTTATAGTCATCAAAAGCATCTGAACCTAGTTCTGTGACCTTTCTTAGAAGTCCAGTTAACCTTTCAGAACATACTTCATCTGTATCGAATCCCGGACAATAAAAATTAAGACCCGTTACCTCAGAAAGATTTTTTCTGATTTCAGCTTCTCTTTGATCAAGAATTTCTTGCCCACATACGGAAAAGGACATGATAAATAATACAAACAAAATATATTTAGCTCTCATACTTGATCTCCCATTAGTTTTACAACTTAAGTTGCAAGTACCTAGCCAATAAGAGTTCAAAGTATCGGAGGCTTAGAGACACGATAATTGTCTTTTCAAAATAATTGGCAATCAATTTTATGAATTTAAATAACTTTAATTTGGCCAGATTCACCACATTTTCAACTGATTTTTTAATATTTCCCATCAATGAAAATGATCAAAAAAAAGAATATTTATTGCTGACTACCATTTATTAGAAGTGGGTCTTTTGGCATATAATGTGAACAAATTTTTTCTAATTGATCATAGGCTACGCTTGGAAGGTGATTACCATTTTTTCCAAATATATTGATATACTTTGATTGAAAGTTCATGAAGAGTTTATTGTAGTTTTCTTTTGAAATTCTATTTAATCTTGCATATTCATTTAAAAACTCACCTCTGCCTAATGAAATTTCCGTTTTTAGGTTTTCAAAATTTTTTGCAACAAAAATCTTTTTAATCTGCTCATCAGTTTTTCCGAATAATGAGCAAGGCCCCCATGAGCTTGTAAATTGCCCAGAAGAGGTAGTAACTTGAGCAGATATATATAAAAATGGAGTAATTACTCCGGCAGTTTCGGTGGTATCCATACATTGATGCCAGTTCATGGCCGATAATTGCAGAGGAAATAAAAAAACCACAATGAACAAAAGAGGGCGAGTACATTTGGTACCCCAACTAATTCTCATGGTATTAATATACCATGATCAACTATTCTCTTAAAGGATTGTAGTAGATACAGATTTTGAATAATTAATTCAAATTATTGACACGTATGATTTTATCATGCATATAATATCCACGGACCTCGGGGTGCCTCAAAATGAGGCTGAGATAAACTCGTTGAACCTGATCAGATTAGTTTCTGCGTAGGGAATGGTTATGAGCTCACAAATTATTTCACAAATTACCACACTGGATTGGATCGTCTTCTTTCTAGTACTTCTTTCGACATTTGCCGCTATTATCTACGGACAACTAAAAAAATCGAAGTCTCCTGATTCAGATGAAGAAGATGGCCTACTAGATATCCTACTGATGGGTCGAAAACTAACCCTCCCCCTTTTCATTGCCACCCTTGTGGCCACTTGGTACGGAGGAATCTTTGGTGTCACTCAAATTGCCTATGACTATGGTATTTACAATTTTCTGACTCAAGGAGTTTTTTGGTATTTCACCTACATCTTCTTTGCTTTTTTTATGGTTAATCGCATTTCTAAATACCAGGCCGTTACACTGCCAGACTTGATGGGGAAAATGTTTGGCCCACGAGCTGAGAAAGTGAGTGCTATTTTTAACTTTTTTAATGTTGTCCCCATTGCTTATGCCATCTCCCTTGGTTTGTTTCTACAAGCTCTATTTGGAGGAAATTTAACCGTGATGGTATTTCTCGGGACCTTAATTGTTGTGGCCTACTCACTAACAGGAGGTCTGAGAGCAGTGGTTTTCTCAGACATTGTTCAATTTTTTGTGATGTGTGCTGGAGTCGTACTAGTTTTATTTTTTGCAGTGGGGAAATATGGAGGGATTGGTTTTCTCAAGACCAATCTACCAGAGGCCCACTTTTCAGCACTTGGAGGAAATAGCATTGCGACTACATTAGTATGGGGTTTTATTGCTCTTTCAACCTTAGTTGATCCCAACTTTTATCAACGATGTTTTGCTGCCAAATCACCAGAAGTGGCCAAGAAGGGAATTCTTATCTCAACTTTCGTTTGGTTTCTCTTTGATATATGCACAACAGGTGGAGCACTATATGCAAGAGCTGTAATGCCAGGCCTTCCCTCTGACAAGGCCTATTTAATATTTTCTACATCAATTCTGCCAAGTGGGCTTAGAGGATTTGTCCTTGCAGGTTTTCTTGCCACAATCTTATCGACCTTAGACTCATATTTATTTATTGCAGGCACCACGCTGTCTTATGATATTTTACCCAAAAGGTTCCGCACAAAGAAAATGGCCCACTACTGTGCGGTCATTTTTTCAGGATTATTAGCAGCCGTTTTAAGCACTGCTTTTAGTGGTGATATAAAAGCTGTCTGGAAAACCTTGGGAAGCTATAGTGCATCTTGCCTGCTCTTTCCAGTCATCCTTGGGCATCTTTTTCCTGGCAAAATTAGCGATAAACAATTTGTTTTTACTTGTAGCATCGGAGTAGTTTTCACTACTATTTGGCGCTTTCTTCCAGAAGAGGGAATAGTGGCTGCCATTGACGATCTGTACATTGGAATCATCGCCACATTTTGTGGATTAATCTTGAGTACTGCAATCAGAAAAAAATCCTCTATCTTTGAAGGATGAAAAGACACTAATTTTCCAATATATGAGATAATCAGGATTATCAAATTAAAGGAAAAATACATGTCCAAAGATCAAAAAGATGAAGCCGCACTCGAATATCACCGTTCGGGTAGACCTGGTAAAATTGAGGTCATTCCCACTAAGCCGTGCCAAACTGCAAGGGACTTATCACTGGCCTACTCACCAGGAGTTGCCCTACCTTGTCTTGAAATAGCCAAAGACCCAGAGACTGCCTATCAATATACAAGCAAAGGAAATTTAGTTGCCGTTGTTTCAAATGGTTCAGCAGTACTAGGTTTAGGTAATATTGGGGCATTGGCATCAAAGCCTGTAATGGAAGGGAAGGGAATTCTCTTCAAAAGATTTGCGGATATTGATGTTTTTGATATCGAACTCAATGCTAGTACTGTTGAAGAAATGGTCCAACATGTTAAAGCACTTGAGCCTACTTTTGGTGGAATAAATTTAGAAGATATAAAAGCACCTGAGTGCTTTGAAGTTGAAAGACAGTTAAAAGAAATCATGGATATCCCTGTTTTTCATGATGACCAACACGGAACTGCTATTATTGCTTCTGCAGCTTTTATAAATGCCGCCGAACTCGCAAGCAAAGAATTAAAATCTATGAAGATTGTCTTTAGTGGAGCAGGAGCTGCATCTATTGCTTGCGCCAAATTATTTTTCAAGATGGGAGTAGACCCGAAAAACCTAACCATGTGTGATTCAAAGGGTGCAATCTACATTGGTCGCAAAGAGGGTATGAATAAATATAAGGATGAGTTTGCCGTTGAAACGGATGCTAGAACCCTTGAAGATGCCATGAGAAATGCTGATGCCTTTATCGGATGCTCCGCAAGAGGAGTTCTCACCAAAGAAATGGTAAAGACAATGGCCAAAGATCCAATCATTTTTGCCATGGCCAACCCTGATCCAGAGATCTACCCAGAAGAAGTAGCTGAAGTGAGAGATGATGCCATCATGGCAACTGGCCGTTCTGATTACCCCAACCAAGTAAATAATGTACTGGGCTTTCCCTTTATCTTTAGAGGGGCCCTTGATGTTAGGGCCACTAAAATAAATGAAGAAATGAAACTGGCAGCTGTCTATGCCATTTCAGCACTGGCCAAAGAGGAAGTACCCGATGAAGTGAAAAAGGCCTACGGCAATAGTAATTTTAGCTTTGGCAGAAATTATTTGATTCCCAAACCCTTTGACCGCAGAGTTTTGACAAGAGTATCTCCGGCCATTGCTAAAGCTGCTATCGATAGTGGTGTAGCAAGAATCAAAATTACTGACTTTAGGGCATATGCCAAAAGTCTTTCTGAGAGATTGGGCACTACTGGGGCCTTTACTAGATCTCTCAGAGAAAGAATCGATACTGAGAATCCACCAACTTTAGTCTTTGCTGAAGGTGAACATAGTCGAATTTTAAGAGCTGCCAGTATTATTAAAGACGAAGGAATTATCACTCCTCTCCTTTTGGGAAATAGAAAAGTGATAGAACAAAAGATTTCTAAACTTGGACTTGAAAACCTTGAGAGCGTAAAAATTATTTCCCCTGAAAATGATGAGCACCTTGACAAGTTTTCTGATACTTTTTTTGCTGGAAGAAAGAGAAAGGGTGTTTCGCGGACACATGCCAAAGATCTCATGGAAAAACCCAATTACTTCGGCTCAATGATGGTAAGAACTGGAATGGCCGACGGAATGATTACCGGGGCCACTCGGACCTACCCTGAATGTATCAAACCTATTATGCGAGTCGCAGGTACAACGGGTCCCTTTAAAGCTGCTGGGATTTATATTCTTCTGATTAAAAAAAGAGTACTCTTCTTTGCAGATTGCACTCTCCAGACTACACCCGATGCAAAAGATCTATCTGATATAGCCCGCTCAACATCAGCTCTTTATAGAAAGCTAATGCTCAAAAGCCCAAGAGTGGCATTCTTAAGTTTTTCAAGCTTTGGCTCTTCAAAGCATCCTGAAGCTACAAAAATTAGAAAAGCTGTGGAGCTCACAAAGCAATCTGGTGAAGATATGATCATCGATGGTGAAATGCAGGCAGATGCCGCTGTAAACTTTGATATCATGAAAGAATTTTTTGATTTCACAGAGCTAGATTCAGCAGCAGATATTTTAATTTTCCCCAACTTACACGCTGCCAATATTAGCTACAAACTTCTAGTGCAGCTCGGCGATGCCAAGGCCATAGGCCCTATCATTGTGCCTATGGATCATCCCATAAATGTGCTTCAAAGAACATCAAGTGTGGAAGAAATAGTAAATATGGCCACAGTGACAGCTCTTATGGCACAACAAGAAAATGTAAAATAATTCACAGGAGAGCACATGAGTTTTCAAAAAAATATCATTAGTACGGAGCTAGCACCCAAGGCCGTTGGTACATACTCTCAGGGCGTTGAGCACGCAGGCGTTTTCTACTTTTCTGGCCAAATCGGACTAAGTCCCCAAACGATGGAAATGGCCAGTGGCTTTGAAGGACAACTGGATCAAATTTTGGAAAATATTGATGGTTTATTAAAAGCATGTGATCTAGAAAGAGAAAATATTATTAAAACTTCAATTTTTGTCACAAGCCTTTCAAACTTTGGACACGTCAATACTGCCTATGAGAAATTCTTTACCACTCCCTATCCTGCCAGAAGTTGTGTTGAAGTACCTGCTCTTCCCAAAGATGCTCTTGTAGAAATTGAAGTGATAGCTGCAAGAAAATAAATGTTTAACAAAAAATACATATTCGAAACAAAGAAAACTAGAAATAGGAGGATTGTCATTAATTTGGGAATCCTCGCTTCTTTAGGTTTTTTCGTCTACACAGTATTTGCTATCTACATCCTCTACTTCGCGGCCAATTTAAGAGAGAGTGCCGAAAAAAATCTTTTTAAAAATTCTCCTGATGTCATAGTCGTTTTAACAGGTGATGGAGGAAGAATCCCATTTGCTTTCAAACTCTTAAAAAAACATCCCGGCTCCCACTTATTTATCACTGGTGTTTATACTAAAAACTCGATTCAAACACTTGTTAAAAAGAACCTAAGTATCGAAGGCTTCGATGTTCTCGACCAAAATAAAATTGAAATTGACTACCTTGCTACCAATACAGTAGAAAATGTTTTATCCACAATCCGCTTTTTAAAACAAAAAAATGAATTCAATAAAATTTTAGTGGTCTCAAGTGATTATCATATTCTCAGAGTCAAAATGGCCTTCGACAAACTAACCAAGGCAGGGGACCCATATATATATAACTATTGGGGAATTGAAAGCCAACTAGACGATTTCAGATCCTTTAAAATCATCTCTAAAGAAGTCTTCAAAATTGTTAAGGCCTGGGGATTTCTCATCCTCTGGGAAAGTGAAGCAAGTTAATTCTCAGTTATTTGATGAGTTGAACTTAACACTCCCGAACCATTAATAATAATATTGTGATCAACTGGTCCAGAACCTTTATTGGTTTTTATATAAAATGTACTAGACCTTGCCAGTCCACCAAGGATATTGACTGAAGAAATTGTAGGGGAGCCTATACCACAAGTAAGTGCATTAGCATGAAACGAAATTCCTGATGCTGCTATATTATTGTCATAGGACAGGGACACACTAAGTGTTGAACCTAAGGAAACGAGAGATCTAGTTTTAGACAAAGCTGCGACTCTTACAGCTACACAATCTCCAGTATTGCTGCTAGTTCCATGCAGAGAGTATCCACTAGTACCAACAAGGGTAAGTTCTACCGGATCAGTAAGAGAAACTGAGGGAAAAAAAGGCTTCATATTATTACTGATTCGAGGAAAAATATACTTAGTAGCAATTTTGGAGGCAACTCCGATATCGGTTGATCCTGAACAAGCCCCTTGAGCAGTTCCCCCATCAAGGTCAAAACAAAAGGTATTTCCAACACTCACACTTGAATAAGAAGCAATATTTGAGCCTGCACTATTATAAGTAGCATAATTAAAGTCGAGAGTTCCCCCAGTGAATGTATTGACTTCAACTTTGCTATAGTTCCCACCAGCAGTTGTTACTAATAAAACATCACTTGGGTTCAATTGATTATCACTGAAATAAAAAGCAGAAAACACACTAGATAAACAATCAATATAGTCCTTATCTACACTTGCGTAAGTTGACTTAGTTCCACAGTCCAAACTAGCCTCGCCTTGAAAAGCCCCTTCACAATAGTAAATTTCACTTCCTTGGCCTCCAAAGGTTCCACTAAGAGAAATATCATTGTCCCCCTCAACTATGCTTTGGGGAGAACTTTCTCCCAAAATATAAACCAATGAGTTATTTTCAAAATCACCCTGCCCCAGAGAATTCAGGTTAGGACAGCTTCCTTCATCGTTGTAATCCATTCCCGCAAGATAAAATGTTACATTCTCCTCAGGCTCCATCTCACCACCAAAAGAATTACCAATAGCACTCATGCCAAACCCCTTATGCACCTGAGCAATTACTGAACCACTGGAGTTATAACAATTTCTATTTCCGAGCAAATCTGAGCTGGCAAATACACCAACGCAATTAAAGTCACTTGTTTGGGAGGGCGTGACCACGGATAAGATATCTAGGTTTTGCTTAACTGGTCCCTCAACATGAAAAGTAAGCTTTGCCTTTCCATTTCCTCCATCGTGATTAGAGCAACCTACAATAATAATAAGTATGAAAAGTAATCCATAAGATTTCATAATTAAACCCTCGTTACGCCGATGACGTATTCCATGCTTTCAATAGCTGCAATAGTTTTTAATAATTCAGAAAAATCCTTAACCTCTACTTCGAAAATAAAACTTCCCTTTTGATCGGGAAGAGATTTGGCAATGGCCGATCTAATATTGATTCCCGCATTCCCAATTTTCTTGGAAATATGAGACAAAATTCCAGGACGGTCATGAGTGATGACTCTTATGTTAACTGGATGCTTAAAGGTGAAGGCATCGTTCCATTCAACTTCAAGCTGTCTATTCATCTCACTTTCTTGAACTCGATTGCAATCTGCCTTGTGAATCGTAATTCCTCGCCCTCTGGTAATGAAGCCCAGGATAGGATCTCCTGGAATAGGATTACAACACCTTCCCATTCTGACTAATACATCACCTGCTCCTTCAACCAAGACGGCATTATCTTTATTGGCAGATTTTTTTACCCGGGAATGGAGTTTATTATAATAGGTATCTAGTTCTTCGATTTTTTTATCGTCAGACTCTTCAAGATTTTTACTGAGAGATGGTATTTTTGAGATAACATCTTTTACCGCAAATTTCCCTGAGCCAATATGGATATAGAGCTCATCAATATTGCTGACATTAAAATCTCGAAGTGCTTTATCTAAATCGGTGCCCTTTTTTAATCTACCAATTGAATATCCGTAAATTCTAAGGGCCTTTTCAAATATATCCTCTCCAACTTCTTGGTTCTTCTCTCTTTCGACTTTTAAAAGCCACTGCTTGATTTTGGTTTTGGCGCGAGATGTTTTAACAATTTTAAGCCAATCTTTTGAAGGAGTTTGGGTTTTTGAGGTAAGTACCTCAACTGTGTCACCTGATTTTAGTCGGTACTTTAATGGAACCATTTTTCCATTAACTTTAGCGCCAATGCACTTGACTCCCACCTCTGTGTGAATAGAAAAAGCGAAATCAAGAGGGGTCGCCCCGTACTTGAGCTCTTTCACATCTCCCGTGGGTGTGAAAATAAAAACTCCACCAATATCCAGATCATTTTTCACAGCATCTAAAAATTCTGTATTGCTTGTTACGTTTCGATTAAATTCTAGGAGCTCTTCAACCCAATCGAGTTTTTTCTCACTTTTAACTTCTTTATATTTCCAGTGAGCAGCAACTCCAGTTTCTGCAACTTCATCCATTTCTGAGGTTCTAATTTGAATCTCTATTCTCTCGGCCTTGGGGCCAATGACAGTGGTGTGGAGACTTTGGTAGTTATTTACCTTGGGAATGGCAATATAGTCTTTAAACCTACCGGGAATAGGTATAAACGAAGAGTGAATGATACCAAGAGATTTATAGCACTCGGTAATATTGCCAACCATAATTCTAAAGGCCAAAACATCGTGGAGCTGTTCAAAGTCAACTCCCCTAGAAATCATTTTCTTATAGATGGAGAAAAAATGCTTGGGCCTTCCCATTACTTCGCCCTTAACACCATACTCTTGCAACTTCTCATACATAATTGACACAGTATCTCTGATATAACTTTCTCTTTCAGATTTTTTCATGGATACTTTTTCAGCTAGGCGGTAATAAACGTCTGGATGTAAAAACCTGAGACACAGGTCTTCAAGCTCACCTTTAACAGAGTTAATCCCCAGCCTTGAGGCGAGGGGTACATAAATATCGAGAGTTTCTTGGGCAATCTTTTTTTGCTTTTCTTCAGATACATATTGAAGCGTTCTCATATTATGCATACGATCAGCAAGCTTCACCATAATCACACGTAGGTCTTTGGCCATGGCCACAACCATTTTTCTAAAATTTTCCGCCTGATTTTCTTCTCTGGTCTTAAATTTAATTTTTGAGATTTTTGTTAATCCCACAACAATTTGGGCAATATCAGTACCAAATTCTTTTTCGATCTCTTCTGGCTCAACTTCACAATCTTCAACCACGTCGTGAAGAAGGCCTGAAATAATACTATCGAGGTCAAGCCTTAGCTTTATCAGAGTTGCGGCCACATTTACTGGGTGAACAATATAGGGCTCGCCTGAGCTTCTTTTTTGACCAAGATGTGATCTCTCTGCGAAAATATAACCCTTTTTCAAAAGGGCTTCATCAGCGTCTGGCATATATGCCTTAACTCTTCTGACGAGTTCATCGATATTTAAATCTCTTTCATGTGAGAAATCGAGGTGTTGAGAAAACACTTAGCGCTCCGTTATCGATTGAACAATTTCTTTTAATTCACAATAAGCTTTTTCCAGATCATCATTTAAAACAGCGTAATCAAAATCTGATTTTCTTCCCAGCTCATTTTTGGCATTTTCAATGCGAAGTTTGATTGTAGCAGTGGACTCTGTTCCCCGTGAAAGAAGTCTCTTCTCAAGTTCTTCAATTGAAGGTGGCTCAATAAAAATCACTACTGCTTCACTTCCATAGTGATTTTTGAAGGAATCACAACCTTGTACATCTAAATCAAATAAAAGGCTGACCCCAGTACTTAGTCCTGACTCAACAAATGATTTTGAGGTTCCATAATAGTTACCGTGAACTAGGGCCCACTCAATAAAATCATTTTCATCTATTCTTTTTTCAAATTCTTCTTTGGTAATAAAATTATATTCGACACCATTAGTCTCTCCATTCCTGACAGGTCTAGTTGTGCAAGAAATTGACTCACTTAAACCTGGAAAATCCTTCTTTAGTCTTTCGATAAGGGTCGACTTGCCGGCCCCCGATGGTGC
The DNA here is from genome assembly GCA_018649885.1 of Bacteriovoracaceae bacterium. Lineage (GTDB taxonomy): Bacteria > Bdellovibrionota > Bacteriovoracia > Bacteriovoracales > Bacteriovoracaceae > JABIHA01. The sequence goes on along the minus strand of JABIHA010000149.1, from coordinate 25,650 downwards.
CACAATGACGATTATTTTTCCTTTCTTACTTTCCACTTATACCTACTCTATATTTAAAGCTTGCTCTCTCATCTTCTCTAATTGAACTTTCATTTGAATAACAGTTTCTGAAATCACACCTTGTCCAGACTTAGACCCAATGGTGTTGGTCTCTCTACCTAGCTCTTGAAGGATAAAATCAATCTGGCGTCCTTTTTCATTTTCTTGTGTCAGAAGATCTTCTAATTTTCTAAGATGTATTTTAATTCTATCTATTTCTTCATTTACGTCGAGTTTTTCAAGATAGTAGATCACTTCTTGAAGATACCGGGGCTCATCAATTTCTAACTCGCCTTTTTTCTCATTGAGTCTTTTAGTTAATCTCTCTTCGACAATTTTTTTATACTCACTTGCTCCATCGACTACGACTTTAAAGTGTTTTTGATATTCCTTATGGTGGGCACTCAAGACCTGGATCAGATTGTCTCCCTCTTCTTTCCTTGAAGCGGCAAGAGCATTTAATGCTGATTCAAATGCATCCCCTAAAAGAGATGATAATTCCTTCTCTTTTTCTGTCTCTTGATCTGCAACAAAATCAGATCTTAAAAATTCACAAGCCCTCATGGTAAGAGGAACATTTTTACTGTCAGCGAGGGTTTTCATTTTTCCGAGGAATAGATCAATTTTATTCATATCGAGATCATCAAAGAGGGCTTCTTTTTGAATCACCTTGTAAAAAATGGCTATATCAAAACTTCCTCTACTAAATTTTTTCTCAAGTTCCTTTCTAAGTCCTAACTCTTTTGATGAAAAAACAGAACCCATTCGAAAGCGCATATCTTTAAACCTGTGATTAACAGATTTCATTTCAACTACAAGTTTGTACTTGTCGTTTACACATTCGCCTTTTCCAAAGCCTGTCATTGAATACACAGAATTCTCCTAAGAATTTGTTGTGAATATTGGCATATCAGAATCATCGCCATTTAGAATCGTTGAATTGCCCATAGACCTATATTTATTAAAGCGCATCTCTTGCAGCTTTGCGGGTTTTATTTTGGTCAATACCTTTAAGTCTTTTACGATTTGGTCTTTTACAGATTTAAAAGCAAGCTCAACATTTCGGTGGGCCCCGCCAGGAGGTTCTGGGATGATCTCATCAATAATCCCAAGCTCTTTAGCTTTTTTAGGGCCAAGGTTAAGTGCGTTGGCAGCTTGCTCGGCCTTACCTGGATCAGACCACAGTATTGAAGCACAAGATTCTGGAGAAATTACGGAGTAAACAGAATACTCCATCATACAAACTTTATCGGCCACGCCTATACCGAGAGCTCCACCGGAGCCGCCTTCACCAATAACGATGGCAAGTATTGGACATTTGAGTGAAAAAACTTGGGCCAAATTTTCAGCTATGGCCTGAGATTGACCTCTCTCCTCAGCGCCAATTCCAGGATAAGCTCCAGGAGTATCGATAATTGTAAGAACTGGTAAATTAAATCGTGAGGCAAGTTCAAAAACTCGCAAGGCCTTTCTATATCCTTCAGGATTTGGCATCCCAAAGTTTCTCTTTATTTTTTCCTGAGTTTTTCGTCCCTTCTCAATTCCTACAATGGCAACTCTTTGACCATCAATGTGGCCAATCCCAGTCATCATAGTTTGATCATTGGCAAAATATCTATCCCCATGAAGCTCTCGAAAGTCAGGACAAATATTTTTTATATAATCGACTGTATGAGGTCTTTTTGGATGCCTTGATAGTAGCACCCTTTCCCAAGGAGTAAGTTTTCCGTAAATCTCTTGGACTAACTTTCCAACTTTTTTTTGTAAGGCCTTTATTTCCTCAGAAATATCAACCGACTGTCCAGTCTGAGCCTCTTTTAGCTCTTTAATTTGATTTTCAAGTTCAAAAACTGGTTTTTCAAATTCTAGTAGTTGCTCGCCCATTCCCATTACCTGATCTGTTTAATTTGAGACCAGAATAGCGGGAGCAGGCTCACACTTCAACCGCAAATACTCATTATCTGCTAACAATGTAATAGGATTTACTGCAAGGACACAACGCACCTTTGTGCTTCGCCAAGTCAGAGCCTTTCTAGGCATGGGAATTTTAAGGAATTTACTTTATATCAGAGTGAAAATTTGAAGATCCAGGATAGGGTGAGAAGGGAGGCTTCATCCCTAAAGCCTTCCTCCATCATCCCATCCTTGGACTCTTCCACTCTCGAAATAGACAAATTTAAATTTGCCCTTTCGGTAGTAGGACCATCTTTCATTTTGCAACCTTGGGTTCCCTGCAACATCTACTCGGGAGGGTCGACCCCAGGAGCTTAGGACTTGATCTTTTGCCATTCCGAGCAGCAAATCTCTAGTCCTCACAGCAAAAGCAGCTTCGCTCGCCGTGTTCCTAAAATTATTTTGATAATGCCCAAGACCACGTGTCTGAGCATATTCTTCTCTAGAAGCAATACTTCTTACTTTGAGAAAGTATATCTTTTCAGATACACCAGATAACTCACCTTTATAACGCAAGTAGTGCTGATACTCCTCATCGGGAAGATCATCTTCAAGCTTTCTGAGCTCTTCTTCGAGAAATCTCTCTCTCTTGTAAGCCCTCTTTTCGTCATCTAACATGGGAGTTCTTGCTAGAACTTCCTTTGTATTTCTAAATGCTCGACCACTATCGCCCCTCACTACATTAAAATCTTGAGTGGGAACCATCCAGTCATTGCCTGCTTCCATTTCATCCACAAAGGTTCTTTGTTCTATAAACCCACAACTGGATAAAAACAGGCCAAAGGCAATTATCTGAATTTTTCGCATAGTACAATCTCCTATGGTCTAACGCCTACACAAGCCCCATAGCACTTACAAAGACCAATTCGGACCCCTGGCACTTTTGTTGAAATAGTGGCAACTATAATTTGCAATACGGAAAAAACTTCCAACTCCTCGGGATTCCCACAGCTGGAACCCACGCCAAAAAGGTGATAAGTAGAGGTGAATTAAAGGAAGACCAAGTATGGCAGTTGAATATCCCATCACACTCAGAAAACCGAAATGGCTTAGAGCAAAGGTGCCTACAGGTTCTGAATACCACCAAATAGAGAAAAGCCTGAAGACAAAGGGCCTTCATACAGTATGCCAAGAGGCCAAGTGTCCTAATATTGGTGAATGTTGGAGTCAGAAAACTGCAACTATAATGATCCTGGGAGATACTTGCACTCGCGCCTGCAAGTTCTGCAATGTAAAAACCGGCAACCCAAAGGGTTTTATTGACCAGGGTGAAATAGAAAATAGCTCACAAATGGTCGCTACAATGGGCCTAAAATACATCGTCATCACAAGTGTTGACCGCGACGATTTGAGAGATCATGGCAGCGCACACTTTGCAGCTGTAGTGGAAAGGATCAATAGTGATCACCCTGATACTATGGTTGAGGTGTTAATACCAGATTTTGATAACAATGCGGTCTCTATGGATATCCTGGCCAGGAGTAATCCATTCGTCATCGCCCAAAATATTGAAACGGTTAAAGATCTAACCAGTGCTGTTCGCGACCCACGGGCCGGCTACCAAAAAAGCTTAGATGTTTTAAAATACTACAAAACTCACTATCCACACATAACCACTAAAAGCTCACTGATGCTTGGACTTGGAGAGACTAGGGATCAAATTGAACAGACCATGAGAGACCTTCGCGCTTCAGGAGTGTCGATTCTAACAATGGGCCAATACTTGCAACCTTCAAGAAGACATCTCAAGATAGAGAGATTTTATCATCCTGATGAATTTCAAAAATTAAAAGAAATCGCTGAATCTTACGGCTTTGAATTTGTGGCCTCAGGACCAATGATCAGAAGCTCATATAAAGCTAGCGAATTTATGAACTACTTAGAAAATAAGCGCCATGAAAAATCCAAACTACACTGATTTTTTTCAACAACACTTTTCCCACCTCGAAGATGTGGAGATTAGTGAGCTAGGTGACTCTCGATATGCTATTGAGGCCTGGAATAAACCATACGATCAAATTTTGGATCTCCAAGAAAAGTCTGCGCAATTCGTATACGATCATCCTCAGACTAAAGTCTATATTTTTTGCTCTCACCCACACTGTTTCACCAATGGCAGAGGACTTCAAAAAAGTCGAAATAGTGAAGACTTAAAAGAATTAAAACCATTTGATCAAAACCAGGAAAAACTACTATCCCTTCCTCTTTACCAAATTTTCCGTGGTGGAGGCCTTACCTTCCACCATCCTGGGCAATGGATTTTCTATCCTATTACAAAACTCAATACGACTGATCACACTCTTTCAAAACATATTGATTGGGTCCTTGATTCAACAGCAAAAACTATTAAGAAATGCTTTGATATAAGTGTAGATATATCAAAAAAACCACTTGGGCTTTGGAAAAACCAGCGCAAGGTGGGCTCGCTTGGAGTGGGATCAAAAAGATATGTCACAATCCATGGACTGGCATTGAACATAGAAATAGATCAAAAAATGAAAGATGCTCTTAGGCACCTAAACCCCTGCGGACTCTCATCAGATACCTACTGCTCAATCAGTGAAATGGGCGGTGCTGCAGCTCAGGAGCGTTTATTTACAGAAACTTTCAAAAAAAATTTTCTAAAATAGCTGTTATTTATTGAGTAATTGGCCCAATTAGCTGTTTTAATAAGGGCCTTATTCAGCACAAATACTCAACTAAATCACAAGACCATCCGATAAGTTATTGAATTAATAGCTGGATAAGGATTGATCTTGAAGGCAGTGGATAAATTTGAAGCACTCATGAACAAACTCATTCTAAAATCTTTAGAATTGAGTAAGAAGTTGATGATTAAAATGACTCCACAAAAAGTCAAAGACAAGGCCCGTCTTTCTCAAATTTACATTGAAGGAAGAAAAGAAAAAGGTCGTCAGAAGTATGGCCTGATAAAAGAGAAAGTATCAAGCAGAGCTCAAGGGTATATCGATCAGGTCAGCGACTTTGACTACAAACAAAAAATCGAGTTCGTAAAATCAAAAACTGACGAGATCAAAACCAGTGTGACTGGAATAGATTATAAAAACTCTCATAAGGTTGCCTTTTCTTCATTTGTTTCATTGATGCTTAGTATGAAGACATGGGTTCTGGCCCTTTCACCTATTAAATTAGCCGGTATTCTTCTTGTAAGTGCATCGATCTCTGTTACAGGTGTTCACTTTGTAGTACAGACAAATAATCAAGCTAGCATGATTCCCACTTCCAAGGTCCTACAGAGAAAACCCGCATCAATAAAGCCCACCAAAGAAGTCTATGAAACCTCAAGAGCTCCATATTACAAAAGAACCTCTAAACAGATACAAATCCAGCAAATTAGATTTCCTGTTTATATAACGGGACCAAATTCCATGAGGTTCTTATTAATTGATTTTACTGTTGAGGCCAATAATCGCTACACAGCAAAGTATATTAGTAAAAATGAATTTCTGGTTCGAGACCACCTGATCTCTACTATTCAACCTATCCTTCCCCAATTTCCACTCAAGGAAGAAGGAAAGGTGATACTCAAGTCTAAATTAGAAAATGAAATAAATGAATTTCTAAAAAACCAGAAGGTTAGAGGAAAGGTCAAAAAAATCTATATTGATCACCTGGTCTCAGGCTAGAGAATTTTTGCTTAAAAGAGTTTTAAGTGTCGCTTTGCTTATTTCCAAGGCACAACAGGCCTTATTTAAATCCCCCTTAAATCTTAGATACACCTTGTGAGCGTAGATAACCCTGCATCTCTCCATAGAAATCATCATCTGATCTTCAAATAGGCTCTCAAGCTCACTACTGCTCACAAGAAGCCTCTCATCCTCATCATCAAACTCAAGCTTTCTTCCATTGGTTTGATATTTTTTCAATTCCAAGTGAGACTTTAACTGCCGGTAATTTCCAGGCCATGGCAAAGTCGTATAAAACTCTAAGAGCTCAGGAGAAATAGAGACGTCTAAACTGCTACATACTCTGTGGCAAAAGCTTTTAATTTTCTCTGTATCATCTCTTAATGGCTTTAGATTGATCTTGGCACCAGCTGTAATTCTGAAATAAAAATCAGCTCGCATTTTTTTCTCCCCCATCAAATGGTGAAGCCTCCTTCCTGAGCCATAAATAATTCTCGTGTTAATTTGATATTCGCGACTACCTCCAACTGGCCGAACCTGTGAAGTTTCTAGTGTAAGAAGAAGCTTTGCTTGAAGCTCAAGAGATATAGAATCAATTTCATCCAGGAATAATATCCCCTCTTCAGCTTCTCTAAAAGCTCCTATTTTATCTTGAATCGCTCCTGTGAATGCCCCTTTCACGTGTCCAAATATCTCACTTTCCACGAGGCTTGTAGAAAATGATGATAAATTTAGATGAACAAATTTCCCCTTGGGCTTAGTTGTCTCATATATTTTCTTTGCAAGATAAGACTTACCTGTTCCAGTTTCCCCTTCGATGACGATAGGGAGTGGAGAAAAAACATATCGATTAAATTGTTCGCAAAAAGAATCACTTGATTTCATATTTAGCATATTAAACTCTAAAATATTGTCTTCAATTTCCACAATATCACCTCTTTCGATAAAGGCGCTATAGACCATGCTGCCGTTTAATTTAAAGGGGCAATCGCCACTGGATTTTAACTGAAACCGACCTGTGTTTTGACATTGAGACTTCCCTACAAGTAGCTTTAAATGAAAATTAAAAGTCTTAGAAAGATAGGACGAAAACTCTATTTTTGCGTAATAATTGGGCTTCAAATTAAGATCATCTGAGTGAAAAATATAGTTGGTTCTACTCAGCTCAATCTCTTTTTTTTTCCCACTAAAGGGAGTAATTTTAAGGGTATCTCCCAGCCTAATCCCGTTACTTAAAAGCTGTTGGTATTCGCTGATTTGAATCGCCATCAATTCCCCTTTGGTTCTTTTCAACACAGATTTACTATGATACGAAATCACAAAACTTAGAATAACTACACTCGAGGAGCAGGCGATGACAGTAAAACTCCCCAGAGGCCATGTTAACTTCAAATTAGGAATCAGCTCAGTTGATCAATTAAGTGGATGGCTTAAAGAAAATAACCAAGTTACCGGTATAGCAATGCTGGGGAGATCTAATGTCGGTAAATCTAGCTTGATCAACTCTCTATTCGGAGGGAAAACTGCTAGGACTTCAAAAACTCCAGGAAGAACTAGAGAAATTAATATATTCAGCTTTGAGCTTTCTTGGATGGAAGGTGAAAAAAGAGAAATAAAAACCTGCTACCTTTTTGATCTACCGGGCTATGGCCATGCAGATGTCTCTAAAGAGATGTCTAAAAACTGGGATCTGCTGATGAGCAGTTTCTTTGAAAATCTCTCACCAAAAGTGGTACTGGTTGGAATTCAAGACTCAAGACATCCACACCAAAAATCTGACCAAAAATTTAACGATTTTCTAGGTAATACTACTCAACCCAGGTTTCTAGTTTTTAATAAAATCGATAAATTAAAAACTCAGAAAGAGCGGGCCAAACTTCAAAAAATAAAACCTCAAATTTATGAGGATTACAAAAACGTTCAGCAAATTTATTTTGTGTCGGCTGAAAAGAAAACGAATGTTCCAGAGTTAGAGCAGGGGATAGTTAATTTCTTACTTCAGTAATTTTCCTACCCTTTGACTTTGACTTGCCCTTGCCCACCCAAGGTAAATCTCCTATAAACAGAAAATCATCAATATACTAAATATTTCATAAAGAAATCTTCTATTTTTAATTTTGGTCAGTTAATTTTAGGCTTAAAAGATAATTTATTTTGGGTGGGCAAGGGCAAGTCAAAGGTAAAAAAAAAGAGTAAAGAAACTACCAGATACCTACTATTTTACAACTAAGTCTTTATATCCGTTTTTTCTTTCGGTACTTCCTCTGACTTAATGGTCTTAACATCCATTTCAAACTTCTTAAGATCATTTTCAAAGCAATCTATTTTTTCTATCAATTCCTTGGACGCTTGATTATCCCAGCTGAGTTCACCGGATTTAAGACTGTTAAAAACCAACTTGCCTAGCTCTTCATAGCTCTCATGTAAATTAGAGCTAGTCATAGTAGCGCCAACCATCTTTTTACCGATGGCAGTGGTTTTCTTTATTTCGGTCTGGCAAACACTTAGCAAACCTTGAACTTTGTTCTTCCAATCTTTTGATTTATCCATAGCACTACCTTTGAAATGGCCTACCAATATACACCCAATTTACACAGCTATTCGCACGCTAGGTGGTACATTAGACCTGCATTGTATCTCCCTTTTCGGTTAAGTAAAATGAATTCACAGCGTATTTTCTCCTTAATTTTGTGATTAATATTTGAGAAGATATCACCAGCTATAAACCCTTAAAATGCGAGATGCAGGGTGCATAAATGATTAAAATGTTGAAAAATTTCAGGCCAAGAATTACTAGCGAAGAGCAAAAGCATTTCGATCAGGTATTTAAAACACTTAAGTCTAGGTACAACGAAGATAATCCAGATCCTTGGGGACTTGATGTAGACACCTGCAGGAAAATGATCGACTTTTTTTACCCAATGTATCGAAACTATTTCAAGGTCAGAATATTTGGTGCAGAAAATGTAGAAAACAAACCCTATATGGTGACAGCTAATCACACGGGTCAAATTGCTTTTGATGGCATCTTATTAACTTTGGCCTTCAGTCTGGACATTGATCCTCCAAGAATTTTGAGGGGAATGGTTGAGAGATTTCTATCAAGCATACCTTTTGCGGGAGAATTCCTTGCTAAAGGAGGCTCAGTACTTGGAGATCGTCAAAATTGCCTTTGGCTTCTGGAACGCGAGGAATCTATTTTAGTTTTTCCAGAAGGAGTAAGGGGAATAAATAAAAATACTGACAATTTTTACAATCTCCAAAGCTTTGGAAAAGGTTTCTTTCGATTGGCCCTAAAAACAGGAACTGACGTGCTTCCAGTTGCTGTGGTAGGTGCAGAAGAAGCTTACCCCCTAGTCTATAATGCAAAGAAGTTAGCTGGCGTCATGGGGCTCCCGTCATTTCCAGTAACTCCAACCTGGCCATTAATGGGTCCCTTTGGAGCAATTCCGCTTCCCACACAAATTGATATCTACATTGGGAAACCTTATAAGATGCCCAGTGACCTCTCACCGGATGCACCTGATAGCAAAATAAATGAACACGTGATGCTAATAGAAAATCAAATTAAAGAGATGATAGAAAAAGGTCTACCCTCAAGACGAGGTTACAGCTTTAATATCCTTTCCTCAGGAGAGGACTAATGTTAGAAACAAGCGAAATTAAAAATATTTTGATTATTGGGATTACTGGTGGATTGGCACAAATTACGGCTAAAATTATCAGTAAAAAAATGCCAGGAGTTAATATCATTGGCATTGACGTAAGAGATGTAGGAAATATTCCTCCCATCCCAGGCTTAACCTGCCAGAAAGTAAAATACTCGAGGGGGAATTTCGAAAAAATCTTTCGATCACACGATCTCGATGTTGTTCTTCACCTGGGAAGAATCACTCATGCCAACGCTGCCTCTCAGAATGTACACAAGAGGCTAGATTTAAGTGTTGTAGGTACAAATACAATACTAGATCTTTGTATGAAATCATCTATTAAAAAAATTGTAATCCTCTCAACCTTTCATGTGTACGGTGCATACCCAGACAACCCTGTTTTTATAAAAGAAGATGCTCCTCTCAGGGCCAGCATAAAGTATCCAGACCTGCGTGACGTTGTGGAAATGGATCAGATTGCAACAAATTGGGTATGGAAAAACCAAAACCAAATTAAAGGTGTAGTACTACGTCCTTGCAATATTATTGGGGCCCAAATTAAAAACACAATTAGTCAGTACTTGGCCTACAAGTATGCGCCCTACCCCATCGACTTCAATCCAATTTTTCAGTTTATTCACGAGTACGATATGGCCCATGTTATCTACAGGTCTATAACTGAGGTTCCCACTGGTACCTATAACGTGGCACCCAATGAGTATATCTCACTTAAAAATGCCCTCAAGAAGCTAGAAACGCCCGGCATACCTATTCCGGTCTCAGTTGTTGGCAGTATTGCTGGATTTCTTAAAAGTTTCAGGAGAGGGATCCCTGAGTACCTCATAGACTACATAAAGTTTTCTTGCCTCATTGATAACAGTGAACTCAAAAAACACCTGGGCGAAGATTTCTGTAAATTTAAAATTGGAGATGCTCTCAAGCTGATTAATTTGCGTTAACCCGGGACACAAAATCACATTTGCAGCAACTTGACGCGCGACATCTAGTGACTCACGTCCTATTCAACGACAAGAATACTTGTTAATACATCCCTAATGCTTGAAGAAAGCTCACAGGGAGGATTGTAGTGAAAAAAATCACAGTAGCCTTAATAACTTGTTTCTGTCTCAGCGACCTTTTTGCTACACAGTGGGATATTGCACTTCCAGATTTCGAGAAAAATTTGGAGGAAAAGGGAGTAGAAAATTCTTTTAATAAGAATAGTTTTGATGCTCTGGGTAAGCTACTCGCTACCAGAAGAGAAAGAAACACAATGGTACTCAATGATTCCTCTGACAAAGAAAAAATAAAAACCGCTAAGAAAGAAAACCAATTTCTGAAATTTGCACAAAAAGAGATTGAAAGTAATCCCAATCCAGCCGAGTCCTTCATTATAGCAAAAAGAATACTCTATACCCTTGATGCCGATATCCTTGAAAAAAGCAAAATGGATCTGTGGAAAAAAATAAAAAAGATACACAATCTCGATACTAAAATTCATGGACTCAAAAAAAAGAAAAGAGAGATTCCACTGGGCGATAAAGCAGATAAAGAAGCTTCGGACATGCCCAAAAGTGAAAGTGAATTTTTAAATCATCACGAACTTGAAAGTAGTACTCCTATTGAGGTCGCGGACCTAGATATTTCTAAAAATCATCCTAAATGGAATACTAGTAAATATATGAAGGCCCACCCCACGCCATGGGAAGACTTAGAAAACTGGGTCAATACTCAAACGACAAAATCTTTGTGGAAAAAAAATAAAACACTTAAAAAAAAGAAGATTAAATATGACCTAAGAAATAGCTTTAGAGTTCTATTCTACAAATCAATGGAGCCTAGGCACTCAAGCCCCAAATTAAAGGCCCGCGATATTTTTGGTCAGAAGTGGAAGTTCAAGCTGGGAAATGAGATTCAAACTGAACCAGTAGTTAATAGACTCTATGTTGAGCTCGGTGGAAAATATAACGACTTGATGTATACCGGAACTAAAACAAATAAAAATACCATCACCCTCGTACTTGAAAAAAACAAAGGCGAAGATGAAGAAAAAATAAAAAAGCTAACCGAGGAAAATGCTACTGAGATATGCTCTGATGTTGCGACCTACAGACTCCTTAGGGCCTGTTTCTTACTCAGCCAATACAATTTCCTAATGAATCACTATGTATTAAATCACGGCAAAATCACGGCCTCAAATGCCGAAGAAGTTTTAAGTGCTCTTCCAAAAGAGCTGACTATAAAAAAAGAAAAATATATTGATCGCGAGTTTATCACATTTAGAGAAGCCTCTGTTGAATTTAGCGGAGATGTACTTGTTAAGGCCGGTCCCGTTGCTCTGAGCACAGTTCATGCTACTCAAAGTAGGGTGGCTCGCTCACTGGCATTATTTCATTTTTGGATTTGGAATACAGATGTTAAAGACGACAATTCCAAAGGTTATATTCTCAAAAATTTCAGAGAAAAAGATACATATGTTGAATCTGATCACGATATGGGAGCATCACTTGGAAAGCCGCTATTTACAGGTATGATCAACGCCCTTGAAGTAGGCTCAGACTTTGTAGAGAAGAAAGGAAATAAATTTCTATTTCACGATTTTATTGTCTACCAACCAAAGAAAACCTGGAAAAAGACAACTTATTCAGATGGCCGCTGGATGGCATTAAAAATGGCGAGACTATCGCAAGACAAAGTTGAGGCGGCAGTTAGCTCTACAGGCTGGCCAGATTTCCAGCAAAGAGCACTAGTCTACAAATTAATCGCAAGAAGAAATGCTCTGGCCAAAGCTTACGGGATATTTGAGCTAGTAAGAAAAAATGAAAGAGAAAATCCACGGCCTACACTTTATAAAGAAGTTTCCCTCACAGTTGCTAGTGAATACGGTATTGATGAAAAAGTTTTCCTCGAGAAAGTAAAACAAACAGAGGTAAAACTTGGGACAAAAGATCTAGTTTTAGAAAAAGGGAAAATTAATTCGTGTAAAAAATCATTTTGGGTTAATCTACTTGAAGAAGTTAACCATCCTTCAGGGCTCGAAAGAAGAATCAATCGAAATAAAGATGATAAACCTCTGAAGGAATGTGAGCTAGATCTTGATTAGTTAAGGCCGCAAAAGAAAGTAAGTGGAAAATAACACAGAGTTTGAACAAAAATATTTTGATTCAATTTATGGGGAAGACTCATTAATTGATGGCACCTACAACTCCAAAGAGCATGCCAGATACCTTCATTCGGTATTGGATCTGATGGAAATTGAGGTTAACTCTATTATTGACTTCGCACATGGATCTGGCGAGCTGCTAAAAGATATCGTCCAGATTTTCAAACCGGAAAAATGTAGCGCCATCGATATCTCTACACACGTCCACAACAAATTGAATGGAAAAAAATGGACCAAAGATATCCTGCTTCTCAATCAATCAATGCTAGATTTCAAGGTACCAAAAACTCCATATGATCTGGGGATTAGTAATTCAATCCATCAATACTTAGAAGATAAAGATGTAGAAAAAGCACTTAAGATTATTAGCAAGAGCTGTCGCTACTGCTACCTCCATATACCTACTGAAAGTGATTATGTGAAAATGTTCGATCAAACAGGATTTAAAGACCCATACTCAAATAAAAGATCTAATGAGTTCTACCAAAAGCTGGTAAAAAAATATTTTACTTTCGTTAGCTGGGGCCTTGTTGAATCTAAAGAGTTCGTAAACTCTAGCGACTCACCCTTTTTTGACTCACTTTTTCGTTTTTAATTGAATGCCCATTGGATGAAAATGCTATCCCTAGAAAGAAGAGCATTGAAAAGACCAACAGGGTTGATTTTCCTAAACCTAACATGGGAACCTTCCTATAATTGTGCAAGCTCGTTTTATCATTATTTGGGCATCGCACATAATAAAATCATCTCCTGTGGATTTTCCTTTTATATTCAAGAGTTTATTTCATTTCCCATTTACATACAGAAGCTAAGCATCCGAGATTTCAATTGACTGCTAACTGCCTGAGATCTACTGTAGTCTCCATATTTCAAGTGCCCTGGTGGTGGAATGGTAGACACGGTGGATTCAAAATCCACTGCTTTCGGGCGTGGGAGTTCAAGTCTCCCCCGGGGCACCAAATAAAAAAAGCACGACCATACGGTCTTGCTTTTTTTATTTGGATGCCCCTGAGACAGGAGAAGCCGACCGATGAGGGAGGGTTTGGGTCGAGGGGGACACGAGAGCAGGATGTGGTAAAAGTGAAAAAAGTGAGTTAGGACAAGCACCGGTCTTGCTTTTTTTATTTGGATGCCCCCTGAGGATACGGCCTCGATGAAACATGCCAGTGGCATGTTTCAACTTGGTGACAAGCACTAAGACACCATATCTTATAGAACCGAGGTCGTGGCCGTTACCCAGCTTGGCCGAAGGAGACCCGCCCAGAATGCGAAAAAAATAAGTTAAGAAATGATTAACAAGCCAGGATTAGCTACACACCCACTGCGCAGCGCGTCACTCTTAATGTAGGATCCTCCATCAGTACTTTTTAGGATCTTCGCTGGGAGCGTAATATGCCGAAATCATTGATTTTAATTCTATTCATAACCACACTATTTATACAAAACGTTCAGGCCCACCAGCGAAATATCAGGACATCTCAAGGCGCTGACGGAAAAGAGTACAAATTTCATCAAAATTTTTCTTATCGCGACCTAGGAGATGCCTGGGAGGATGAAGATGGTTTAATATGGGGAGATTTAGCAAAAGACGATAGAGGTGAACCACTTCAACTTAGCTGGCTTGATGCCAGAGATTTTTGCGCCGGAATTGGAGCAACCCTACCTACGACTTCGGATATCATTCGATTAAGAGGTTACTTTGGTGTAAGGACAGAAGTTAATATTCTCGACCCCAATAATGATATTTTCAATCAAAATAATAGTGTGCCACCTGGGTACAGGGAGCAGGTTCTTCCGAATTTAGTTATGACAAATGGAAATTATCCTGATTTTTGGACATCTAATGTGTATCACACTAATCCTGAAGAAGGTCATTTGGATGAGGCAAAAACGTCCGATAATTGCCCTAGGTATGAACATACTTATTTTCGTGAATCTCATGGTCCACACCAAGGTTATGGGCTGGTCAGGATATTTGATCCTGAAGAAGGGAGTACCTATTACACAAAAGTCTACCGCCATGTGAGAGGCTTATTATCTTCATACGTGGGATACAGGCCCAATAGCTCTGGAGTAAGATGCGTAGTACGTCTAAAAAAATAACTCCATAGGTGCATGGAAAATTTACAGCCGCACAGGATGCGGTAAAAGTGAAAAAAGTTAGTTAGGATATGAACTGGCCCTACCAACTCTTCAAAACCCGATACCCAGACTTACTAATCCAGCCCTGATAAAAGTATTGATAGTACTCCGTAAACAAAACCTGAACATCAAAAAGAAGATCTTGAATTTTTTGAGGAATTTTTATTTGACTTGCAGTTTGTGAATGAGAAATCCCTTTCACGATTTCTGATTGTATATGAGCATAGTCTGCATCATTAACCTCAATATTGCCTTCAATATTAAGCTCCACTCCACGACTACAAATTGAGCTAACAGTACTCACTGTGAGTTTTGTATCAAAGCGATCAACCCCAAAATTTCCGTCACCTTTATTCAGCCTACACTCGTAAGTAAATGACTCACCACCATTAATAACATTGCTTCGACATTGTAGAATCATCCGAGTGTAACCACTGGCCGCAACATCATAACTAGGCATAGGCTGTATTACAAAAGCAATCAAAGAGGTTTTATCGAATTCATGGTCAGCATTAAAATTATCTTGTTGTACCTTTAAAGCGGAATCATTCATATTGAGCGGTGAAATAGACATTGTATCAAATAAAAATTTCTGCACAAATCCTTCATCAAACTCTTTATAAGAAGAAAAATCTAATAAACTTGAGGCCATATTAAGCACCAATTCTTTTTTACTAAATTGATCAGAGTCAACACAGTAGTTGTTAACAATTGGATTAACTACAATGCCGTGTCCAGAAAAGGATACTAGTAATGATAAAAGTACCAAGACTTTATTCATCATCCCCCCAATCATCAAATTCGAGATCATTTGGATCGACCTCATCAGTATCAACTTTAGGTTCAACAACTTCACCTGATTCAGCGCCTTCGATAATATTTGTCATGAGTTCAACCATAGGTCTAAGCATCACTAAAAATTCGGCCATGGTTCCATCAACACCAACAGCAGCAGTTTTTAAATCAACAATACTACCGGTAGTTATTTTAAAATATTCTCTAATGATTGCCATTTCCTCGGCATATACTTGCAACATATCCTGATAGGCTTCCATTTGGGACGCCATCTTCTCAGTGTTCTGATCCATGTTATCTACATTTTCTTGTGTCTTCTTTCCGCAAGAAACTAATATGGTGAGTAATGTCAATATTAGTATTGCTTTCATTTTGGTAACAAATCTCCGGTAGTGTGCCTCCATGTTTATCAAATTACTGGAATTAAACAAGAGAAGTGAAAAATCTTTAGGGAGAGCTGGAGGAAATTTGGGCCAAATTTGACATGCCCCTGCCCCCCCAGTATTTAGAAGACTTCAATACGTAATTTTTATAGGGGTCCACCCCAAGGAGCACTCATTGAAAGTCCTATTATCCACCATAACCATCACTTTCATGCTTTCGTGCACATCCTTAATAGCAGCAACAACCGAGATGATAACTGACTTCTCAGGGCAAAAAACCCAAGTTACCCATCAAACAGAAACTCTAAAAAACGTTAAGCTCCACGTGGTCACAGCAGGCCCCATTGACGGTGAGCCCGTCATATTACTTCATGGTTACCCTGACTTCTGGTACGGCTGGAAAAACCAAATAGTGGCCCTAGCAAAGGCTGGATATCAGGTGATCGCCCCTGATATGAGAGGCTACAATAAGAGTGAAAAACCGAAGCATATAAAAGACTATAATATAGATAAGGTAGTGGCAGACATCCTTGAGCTTTCTGAAAAACTCCACCCCGGCGAGAAAGTCAATTTAGTAGGACATGACTGGGGTGCCATCATTTCTTGGTACACTGTCTATAAAAAGCCAGCTAAGTTTAAGAGACTTTTTATATTTAACGTTCCCCATCCCGGGCAAATAAACGAAGTTTTCACAAAACCTTTTCTCTATAAAAAACAGGTTTTTTCTATGTCTTGGTATATTTGGTTCTTCCACATTCCAATACTTCCTGAATTTATTGGAAAAAGATTATTGGGATATGAGAAAAGCTTCAAGCAAGTATTCACATCTACTATGGTACATAAAGAGATGATTACTGATGCTGACAAAGACCGCTATATTAAGGCCTGGCGTCAAAAAAGTGCTGCCAGATCATCTATCAATTACTACCGGGCCAATTTTATTAAAATGATTAGACAGGCTCCGCCCGTGTGGAATTTTAAACTCCCCGTCTTTTTTACCTTTGGTATGCAAGATTCGGCCTTACAAGCTGAGCTCTATGTTGAAACCATTGGAAAGTATGTCCCTGGAGTCCATGTATATAAAATTCCAGACTCTTCTCACTTTGTTCAACTCGACACTCCTAAAAAAGTGAATGACATTCTTCTTAAAGGGTTGCTTTATTAAAGCAACTTTACCGAACAACTAGAAAGCTCCCCCCCTTCAGTAAATGCCTATAATTCTAGGTAATTGCCTCACTACTTTTGTTAAGGAAGTGTTAGGGAATTAAGTAAGAATTACAGGAGAACTACACAAACTCACGAGAAATGCTATGGTGCGTCAAATTCACAATCAACCTTTTTCTACCTGATGGGGGACGAAAATGCACAAACTACTCAAGTACGGTCTAGTGACCATGACACTAGCATTTCTTCAAATTGGTCTGGTTTCAGCCAACTTACATGAAGATGAACTAGGAATTGAAAACTCAAGTTCTCTCAGAGCAACCATTGCAGAGAGACTTTTAACTAATGATCTACGCAGTGTTGATGAAAAGAAAATCTCTGAGTTCGAAGAATTAATTAAAAGAAGAAGACATCAGCTAAGCGTCACCGAAAGGGAAACAATTTACTCTGAGCAAATCACAAAGGCCAAAAAAGAAGAGAAGGCCGTCAAGAAAGCAGACAAAAAAGCGGCTGAGCAAGACCTGATGATTGTTGCTGATTATGTTTTAAAACTAACAAAAGATATAAGAGCTCTAAAAGAGCCTATCAAAATCCAATCTCTTGCGAAGAAAATTTTAAAAATAGAATCTTCTTTTGTAAAAGAAGGCCGATACCACATGATCAAAGAAGTTCTTGGCGTCTTTGCGGTACAACTTTTTGAAAGACACTTTGTTCCAGTAGCAGCAGGAAAAAGACCTCTTCCTTCAAACTTAGTAAATGTTGAAGAAAAGAGATATTACACACAAGAAGAGCTGGCCAGAATGTACGAAAGTGGCAGCAAAGATATATCAGAGCTCAATCCACCAAATGGAAGTTTTTGGTCTGAGCCTGAAAATGTAGGTTCAGTAGATATCGGAAAAATTGTTAAAGAAGCTGATCTTCCAACTGAATACTACTATAAGAAAGTCAAAAAATCTGATCATCACCCTAAATTGAAAGTGTACTCAAAAAATGGAAAGAAAAAAACTTCTTGGAAGTTTAAAATTGGTCAAGAGGTAAATGCTGAGTTTATCGGTATGAGATTCATGCAACTCATGGGTTTTAAAACAGATGAAATGTTCTACCTGAGACGTCCAAAACTATACTTTGATAGCAAAGAAGAAAAAGATGAAATGATCTATGAGTGGCTAGATTTTTATGCTGGAGCTCATGATGAATTACCACACAAGCTTATTGAAAGTGAAGGTTTTGAAACAGCTGAAGGAAAGAACAAAGGTAAATACTATGTTGTCTTTTATGAAGCTACAATAGAGACCAGACCCAAAAATGAAGAAAGAGTTGGATCTTTTAAAATGAATGATCTAGGTGCCTGGGAAAAAAGAGAAGTGAGAGCCCAAATGTTACTACAAGGTTTTATCGGTAGTGGCGATATAAAAGAAGCTCATAATAATAAAATTAAGTTAATCAAAAATGGTGACGACTATGACGTAGAAGAATTAATCCATGATATCGGAAAGATTCTAGGAACTCCACTACAAGGACTTCAAGCAAATAAGTTCCCATACAGCTGGGTTAAAACTCGCGGTAGAGGAAAGCACAAGAAGATTTCTTTTAACTACAAAAGATACCACATTATCAATAATGGTAAAAAAGAGAAAAACCCATTCCTAGTAGGTCACTACTCTGATATTAAATGGGCCGCTAGACTACTTTCTCAAGTTACACAAAAGCAAATTGAAGATATCATGTACTACTCAGGCCTTCCGAGACCACTTGCTGAGCTTTATATTAAAAAGTTAATCAACAGAAGAAATGAAGTAGTCGAAGCTTTTGATCTAGTGGGCGCAAAAACAGCTGACAACAGGTCTGTTGAACTATTTAAAGTAGATGAATCAAGAGAAATTAATATTGAAGAAAAAGGCGAAGTAGTAGTTAAAAAAGGTAAACTTGTTAAGAATTTCTATGAACAAGGCTACCCGATGAACTATGTAAATGCTCCACCTCACATCATGGGAGCTCTTTCAAGTATTGCTGCTCTTGCGATTCAAGACCTTTCGAATATGTCATTATCTCAAAAGATAATTCCGATTGATCTTCCTAATAGGATTGTTACAACAACTGATGCCTATGAAAAAGAGTTTTACTTTGGTCTAGTAACTTTTAAATTTCACAGACAATTTGAGAAAATTGATGGTCGTTTAGTTAGTAGAAATGTCCAAAAAATAACTGATACATTACAAATCAGATTAAATGTCGGTGGTAAAATCAAATCTCTAACGCTTCCATTTGAAGTTGAAGCCAAAGGAAAAGCATTTGTCGGTAGAGAATTTTCAAGAAGCTATTTTGTTGAACATAACAAAGAAGCTCTTTGGGGTAACTGGGATAAACTACTAGCTCTTCCATTTAATTGGAAAAGATATGTTAATAACTCGGTTCTTGATGACAAAAAGATTGGACTGCAAGAAGATGAATCCATAACAATTGCCGACATTGTAGGCGCTGAGCAAGGTGCTGACATTACTGTTGGGGTACCGATGTTAATTGGTGCTGGTGCAGGAGTTGATGCCTCACAAAGTGTTGTTGGACAAACAACGCTAACTAAAGGCAAAGACGGAATGGTCAATGTAAAAATGGAAAGAGGACCTGGCTATGAATTTTCAGCTTCACTTTTTACAAAATACTTTGGTCTTCTTAAAATGAAGCATCTTTCATACGGAATATTTGGCGGTAAATCTACAATTAGAAATTATGAGTTCGACCTAAATAAACCAAGTGATAAAATAGATCTTGTGGGCCTTGTCCACCTAGGTAACAAAAAGAGAATTGATGAATTGGATTTTATCAGCGAAGAAATTAAGCATTACCGAGGATCTGAAGCAAGGGCCTCTTTCCTTGGAGCTTCAAGAGTTGTTAGAAAAGAAGGTACAAAAGGGTTATTTACAAATACTGTAGGTGATACCTATCGCTACCTTGAATTTGTCACAGATAAAGAGCGCTCTAGAACTGCAGGAAGTATCTCAGTACATGCTGAGGCCAAAAATGAGTATAAGGGACAAACTGACGAAATTGCAAATTCTGAAATTAACATAGTTGTAGAGATTGATGATCCCTCTACATGGAATGGCGAGCTAACCGGTTACATTAAAAGATTTAACACCCTTGCAGCTGATGACGAATTCATCATCTTCGACCCAGCTACTTTTAACAAAGAAAGATGGGAAATAGTAACGGCCAATATGGATATTACCTTTCAAGAGCCTGTTATTGCCTGCTTACTTGAAAAGGTAGGTTGCCCAGACAAGGAAGCTGGAAAGAAAATTCAAAGAGCGGTAAAAAGATTTCAAAAAAGAAAGCGTGACCGTTCACAACTAAAAGCGATCTCAGTATGGTTAGCAAACAACACCATGAGAAAGCCTGAGTTAATTAAAGAAATGGTTGAATACTTTGGAAAGGACAACTTTAGAACAGAAGTTTATATCCATGGTGAGTTCCTTCCATTTGAAAGCAGATCAATACACAGAATTAGAGAAGCAAAATAATCAACTACACCTGGGAAGCACACTGCTTCCCAGGCCATTTTCATGACCTTCTAATACCCTACCTTAATCTTTTTTTAATACTAACTCATAAAGCTATTGATAATGGGTTCCACCAATAAAAACCACTTAGGTCAAGCCTGCCACCGTGAGTCATTTTCCTGTAATTTCGGTATAATATGGGTAAGGAAAACAAATATATATAATGAGAAACCACAAACTAAGCTTTGATAAAATTTGGTTAATTCTTTCCCTACTTCTATTTCTTGGAAGTGGATTGGTCCTATTTTCTGGAGAAAACTTTTTTATTAATAACGAAAAAATTGAAAAAAAATTCATCGGTAAATTAAAAAGTAAAAATAATTTAGTGAAGAGAAGACATGAAGGATCCCTTATTTGGGAAACAGTCGAAAACCAAGAAACACTTTATGTTAATGATTATATCTTCACGAATCAAGACTCAACGGCCTCACTTGATCTTGTGGTTGATACAAAGATCTCTATGTCACCAAGCTCGCTCATTAAGCTTCAGCATGTTGGTGAAAGCTTAAATCTAAATATCATTGAAGGGCTTACGATAGCCAAGCTGGGAGCAAAGTCAGACCTTGTTATCGTCTCAGGAAAAACACGAATAAGAGCGGGGGGAAAGGATACTGAGGTTCAACTTGAAAATGGAAAAATCCAAGTTAATAAGGGCTTTATTATTTTAGATAAAGAGGGAAGGAAAAGCACAATTGAAAAAGATCAATTCGTAGATCTTAAAAGCCAAGTTATCTCAAAGTATACATTAAAGCCAATTACTCCAAAACTATCCTCAACAACTCATCTGCGTAAAGAAAACAATGTTGAATTCAAATGGAAAGACAAAGATAGTGTTTTAAACTATCACTTAGCAATAGCAAAAGATGCTAAGTTCAAAGATGTATTCTATTCATCTCCAATAAAAAAAACATCTGTAATTGTATATGATTTGCCACAAGGAACTCTTTACTGGCGAGTCAAAAGCAAGAAAGGAAGTAAAATTTCTTATGGCCCCACTAGTTATTTCACTGTTAAGAAAAATAAACGATTAAATCTATTTACCCCTCAAGATTACAAGGTTTATAATCGAAACCTCATCAAAAGTTCTTTCTTAAATTGGCAACAAATAAAAAAAGTAAAATATGAGTTAGAAATATATCAAAAATCAACACAGGGATGGGATCTTGTAAAACATGACCTGATTTCAAATAATAAGTACGCTCTCAAAATCCACAACCTTGGCACTTTTAGATGGCGAGTTCGTGTTGATTCACTAGAGTGGCCAAATCCAAGGTGGAGTAATTTTAATCACTATAAAGTTCAAAATTCGGATATCGAATTACAAAAACCAATTTTTATTCTACCAATTGCGGGCTCTCAAACTCCAAAAGATATTGGCGAGCAGATTGATATTAGCTGGGGTGGTTCAAGTGACTCACCGTATGAGCTTCACCTCGCTAAAGATCCCAATTTTGAAGAAATTCTAAGTATTAAAGATGTAGAAGGAGCAAGTACTGAAATACTTAATTCTGAGTGGGGGGAATACTATATCAAGGTGAGAGAAAAATCTAATTACAAAAATCAAAAAGGCCCATTTTCTGATGTATTAAAAATAAGCTTGGCACCAAGAGTACCTAATTACCAATACCCGATGGAGAATGAATTTTGTGAAATAAAAAATGGCGACCAGATAAATATTCAATGGGAGAAAAATGAAAGAGTTGGTGAGTATCATATTCAAATTTCAAAATCTCCAGAGTTTGATGAACTAGAATTTGATGAAACGACGAGTGACAATTCAGTAGCGTGGGAGCCAGATGATAAGTCATCAGATTATTTTTGGAGAATTAAATATGCTTCTGAATCGGGGCACATCTCAGAGTTCACTCATTCTATTCCATTTTTTGTTAAAACCAAGTCTCCTCCAAAACTTGTTATAGCTAAAAAAGAAAAGAAAGTTCGGGGAAGAATAGAGAATTTGAACAAACAACCAACAGCAGTAGTAAATATGTTTTCAGATAGAGCTGAAAGTACAGCTTCTGCTGATGATATGAAAGAGCCTGATGGCATTAAATATATAAAATCAAGAGTGGCCCTTTCCTATAACCCGGGGTTCATTAACTATCACTTTGTTACAAAACAAAGAACAGAAGGGACAACTAAGAGGAATACTTTTAAAAGTTTCATGGGTGATTTTGAAGTATATTTTAATGAACCAGTAAAAATTGAAGCCGCACACAAGCAAACCTATGGAAAGATTTGGAATACTCTAGATACAAAGTCTGACTCAAGAAAGTCTGCATTCTCAGAGATTGATGTAAAGCTCATAAACACTCACCTAAGTGTCGCATATAGTTTCAAGTTTGAAGACACACTACTAATGAATTTTCATATTTTAGGAAATTGGGCCAAAATCACAAGCCTCGGGGGCTCAACATCGCCAGTTATTTTAGAGGAAAATTACTATGGTGGAGGGACAAAGCTATCCTTAGACCATTTTGCTACTGAAACCTTTACACAGCAGTTTGAAGCCTTTTTCAGCTATGGCACCTATATGACCTATGGAGCGACCTATGCCCTATATTACAACTTTACACCGTGGGTATTTTCAATGCTTGGAGGTGATTTCTCTAGAACAAAATTCCAAAATAGTATCGATACTGATACCAACTTTGATCAATATGGTGGAACTATTGGTGGTGGGGTCTCATTTTAAACAGATTTTAATTCTTGAATTATTAAATTAGCATTTTTAAGACGCTTCGTTAACAATCTTGTTACATTTAGCACAAGTATAGAAAAAATCTTGGGTTTTTTCTGATAGTAAGAGTAAAAATCTTTATAAGAAATTACCAAAATTTTTGAACTCTCACAGCAAACAATATTTGCAGTTCTCTTCGTTTCATTAATTAGAACTAACTCACCAAATAGGTCTCCTGATTTTAAACTTGTTATTTTCTTTTGTCCGTCATTAGTATCAACCGTTACGTCTACCTCTCCACTAAGAATAACAAAAATATCGGTTCCTATAGCACCCTGCTTTATAATGAAGTCACCTTCATTATATTGGGCCACAACACATCTTTTGATAATATCTAGAATCTCATCATCATATAGTTCATAAAATAATGGACAGCCTTTAACAACCTCAACAATTGACATTGCCTATCACCCTGCTTTTTTGACGTGATTCTTATTATTTTCAACTAAGGCCCTTCTCAAAAGCTTAAATTGATTCAATACCTCATCAATTTGATCCTCTGACTTACTTTCGCCATGAATCGTGTGCCAAATATTTTCAAAACAATTGGAAATTCTTTTAAATGCTCTATCCCTCAATGAGTGAACGGGAGCAAGTGTATTTAGAAAAGTCATAATAAGCGAAAAAAGAATACCTGCTATAGATGTTTTCATTGCAAAAGTTACATTTAATACGAAGCTTGAAAGAACACCACCGGAACCTTCAATATTACTAAAATCGATGGTTGCAATGCCAGGCAAGGCCATACTTATTCCAATAAAAGTACCAAAGATACCCAGCACAACAAAAATGCCAGGTAATACATCAATAAATCTATTAAGCGCCTCAATAGGTAAAAATTTAAATAATTTATTCCAGTTATTATCTTGTTCTAAAATTCTATCAGCAACATCATCAAAGTTTGGAGGAAAAGTACTTTTAAAAATACCACTCTCATTTTGAAGACTGTGTAAAAACCGGTCTTCACTCTGAGCAAAGTCTCGAAATGATACAACGTTTCTGGCTCCCAACTCTTCAACTTTACTCTTTGTCAAGCCAGAAGACTTGTGGCGTACGCTCTTTTTCGGAAGCTTCTCTTCAATTCCAGAAAAAAGATCATTTAGAAAAGCATCAACATCGCCAATATTTTCATCACCATTTTGATATCGAGCTAGAACCTTATCAATTTCTCTTGTAAAAGTTGAAAAATAGGAGTCAGCAACCTTACTACTTTTAAAAATAGCAACTCGAAGCCCGAGGGCAAATAGTAATATCCCCCCCATAATCTCAATAAGGTATGTGGAGAAAAAATTAAATGCTAAATCCAACACAACTCAGTCCTTTTGTAAGTTAATTAAGTTTTTATATGCTTTTTCATTATCTTTAAGTAAAAATTTTATTTCAACACGTCTTGATTGTTTACAGTCATATATTCCACAGTCATATTCATCAGATGATTGATCGACTGATGCAACTCCGCGTGCCTTTTGAATGGGAACAGAATAGCCTTTTCCTGTAGCGCCAACTTTTTGCCTAAAATCTAGAGAATATGGAAACTCTTCAAAATCGTTACTAAATATAAATTTGACTATTTCTAGTGACCTTCTTGTGGAAAGATCGAGGTTATAAGAAAAGGCTTGTGTGAATCGATCTTTAGGATCAACATAGTTTTGTTTATATGTAGGGCTTGAGTGACCCACTATTTGAATTTCTTGAATATTTTTCTCTATCCATCTTTCTTTGAATAGTGCATCAGCGTAAATTGGAATTATTTTTCTCAGAGCATGCTTTGCCTTTCTATTTAATACAGCACTATTTCTTTTAAAAAGCAGTCCATCCCCCATTAATAATATAATTGATCCTGTTTTTCTATCTACCTTTATATTGAGATCAGCCCCTTTTAACTTCCCGGCTATTATATCTCCTATATGGCTCCTCATTCTATTTTTCACTGAGGCAATACCTCTTCCAAGTTTACCGATTTTTTTCTCGATTTCCTTATTTTTACTCCCAATATTTTCTTTTTCAGTGAGACACAACTGGTAACTATTGTTTGATTTTTGAAGCTTAGAATTTAGAGTCTCATTTTTCCCATTAAGCTTTGAGTTTTCACTGGAAAGACCTGAAGCACGATTTTTTAGTCCACCCAACTCACTGAGGGCCCCATCTAAACCACTTTGAGCCTGTCCTAGTTTCCCATTAAGACCCTTAATTTTCCCGTTTGCCTTAGAAAGTCCAGATTTAAGGCCCTGGTTTTCACTTTGAAGACCTCCAAGTTTATTCTTAAGTCCCTTTAGCTGGAAGTAACACGAGTCGCGTTTACAACACCTGACTAAAATTGCCTTTTAATTTTGAGTCATACGTCTTCAGTTAAAATTGTAATTACTACAGAACAATTTTAACAAAGGAAAAACGTATGACTCATCAACAGTATCTCA
>JABIHA010000136.1 GCA_018649885.1 Bacteriovoracaceae bacterium | reverse complement strand
TCCTTGAACAAAATTGGTTAAGACTAAATTTTCAGGGAGAAATGGTGAATGGTGAAAAAGGAGTGATAACGGGAACTTATTAACATCTTGACTGACTGGGACTATGGGGTATTCTCCAAGCCGGAACGGCTTTTAGTCCAATGGGACATATTTATGAGTAACAATTTTCTTTTTAGATTATGTTATTTCATAGATAAATAAGGAGAAGTTTGATGCATAAAGGTTCATGTCTTTGTGGTGAAATCAGTTTTGAAGTTTCAGGTGATCTGCCTAAACCAACTGCTTGCCATTGTAGTCAATGCAGAAGGCATTCTGGCCATTATGAAGCTTCGGTTGATGTTTTGCGAAGTTCAGTGAAGATGGTCATGGGAAGTGGTTTGGTGCATTCATTAATGAGACCTTGGTAGGCTCACTTGGGATTTTTACAGATAAAGACGTAGCTTGCTTTCAAATTGTAAGTACGCACTCTGATTTTCAAAGGCGAGGTGTTTGTAGTACTCTGGTATACGAGTCTGCATCGCACGCATTAGAAAATATGGGAGCTAAAACTCTCGTTATGGTGGCGGATGAAGAATATCACGCTGCAAAAATATATGAGTCAGTTGGATTTAAACCTAATCAAAAACAGATCGGCCTTTGTTATTGGAATAAAGAAAAGCACAGTAAGTAAAACCAGGAAAAGAAGTGAAATATTTTTATTTATCAAATCCATATAACGGAACTGACGAACAAAAAGTTGAGCGAGCACAGTTCGCGGCGAATGCTTGTGGTAGATTAATTAAGGATAGAGTTTTTACATTAAGCCCTATTGTTCACAATCATGCCATGATGAAGACTTACAATGATTTCTCCCTCGAGGAAAGAAGAAGTATCATTTTAGATTTTGATTTTAGTTTACTTGCAGCATCTAAGGGAATGATTGTCCTTAAAATCGAAGGCTGGGAAGAGTCTTATGGAGTTACTAAAGAGATTGAATTTTGCGAAAAGAAAAATATCCCAGTCTATTATTATACCCCAGAAGAAATTGAATCAGGGATTGCAACGAGTGCTCTCAGGAGTTTTAAGTACAGGAGATAAGAAATAAAAGTTGTTTAAATCGGTCCTTCCCCGAATAAAATGCTCAACTACTTTTAAGTTATTTCCGAAGTATTTGAGTAGTGCACAGGGGTATACCAAGATGAAAGTATTTTTAAATCTAATTTTAATTTTGCTCTGTCCAACCGCTTTTGCCAGTGCAAACTTGCACCATGAGATGGCCTGCTATGAGGCCTTGATTGGGTACTCTGATGGTTCAAACTATTTAGTCAATGGTGACATTATTATACTTCCAATTGAAAAAGAGGGAGTGCATGGATTTTATGCTTTTACTAGTGAGCATGCGAACTATTACCAGCTTTCAAACAAGCCCACTGTTAATAAAAATACTAGTGGCGATAATCCCAAAGATTTTGAGCAGCGATTTGAAGACTTTTATTACTTTGTCTTAGATATGCCTGAAAAAAATCCTCTTTATTTTGTTTATAACATAAGAGAGAAAAATGAGTCTCACCCAGACTTAATAGATTTTGATTATACTCTGGCCGCTAGGCCCAAATTGGCCGAAATTGAGCAAACTCTATCTGGAGGCTCTCTTCTTGATGAAAGCTCAAGAGGTGCCTTTCATCATGAGCTCAAAAAAAGAATAGGTGCTGTCTTTGATTCTTTTCAATCAATGGAGGAATTCTATTCACTCGCATATCCTGGACAAAAAATACCATTATCAGCACATAGCGAATATCTTGAGGCCCTTGAAGTTTGTTCAGAAGTTGAAGAAGTTAAAGAAGCAGTACGATCTGAATTAAAGAAATTCCCCACTTCTCAAGCAGAAACTGACGAAGAAGTAAGCGGCTCTCATGAGGACTAAGAGTGACTTTGGTCCAAAGCATTTATTTGAGTAGTGGAAAAATCTTGGGCCTGCCATAAGTACAATGCCCAAGCTCTTTTCCATCAAAAAATCTAAAAACCCTACGGCTTAGTCCCGTGGGGTACTGATCTTCTAGTAGTCCTATCAGAATAGATTTGTGACACTTAACAACCTTTCCTTTGCTAATCAAGGTATCCTTGTAATCACTAGTTGTAAGACTATGCTTGTCCATGATGGATTTAATTTTTCTGGCACTTAAATTATATCTCGTAGCGTTTGCTTTAATTTTTTCAGCTGAGGATAAGTCAACCTTGATAGTAGGAGCAGGGTTTGCTTTACCATCTAATAAATTTTCTATCCCATAAAGTTTCGCAATATGATTTCTACGCCCAATAATTCGGTAAACGAAAGTTTTTTGCATAAAATCAGGCCACATTGAGGCAGCGACTGCTTCTTCTATTTTTTCAGTAGTAAGGGCAGCGATCTTTTTTGCCATCCATAAATGATCTGAGTGAGTGGCATCTAACCAAGAGGTGGGTCTAAAAAGAAGGGGACTTCTGTAGAGAAGCTTCTTAGAAACTTTTTTATCTCGTCCTCTCACTTTTAAAAATTTTGAACCAATGGCCATGCCATTGAGTTTTCCACCGAACATAACGCTTCCAAGGGTGGCGCCCAGGTCGTGTTCTGTTTCAACAATGGTAGTCTGAACAACGCCCGCATTATTAAAATCTTTGTAAAGGACGGCCTTACTATTTAGGGCCTTAACATCAATATTTCCTATGAAGAGATTAAATAATCCCAGTCCTCTTGAAACTCGGTCCGTTTGAGAGCCCATGCTTTCCATAGGGACTGGTCCTTCTCTGTTAAGAAACTTTTTCTTTCCTTGGAATTCGACAGAAACTTCATTAAATATCACATAGTTTCTTCCAATAATCTTTTTAAGGCGATATTTTTTGAGAGCATCACCCGGAAGAAGTCCAAGTACTTTTTCTGCATTTTCTTTTGTAACAACTCCCGTCTTATGGATGTAGGGAGACAGGGCAAATTTGAATTTACTCTTTTTAAAACACTCGACTAACTTCACCGCCGTTTCTATGCGGTCACAATATTTTTCCCCTTCCTCCATTTCTTTTTTCTTGTCGAGGATTAATGTTAGTGGAGTTTTACTTATATGCATTGAATAAGTTAAATCGACGTACTTGCCACCAGAAAAGGCATATAGTCTTGAGGCGACAGGCTCTGTTTGTGTTTCCACACCAAATTTTATTTTCCAGTTTAATCCATATGGACCTCTTGCCTTAAGCTTGGCGGAGCTTGCAGACTCTTTGAGGTTCCTAAAAAAGAGAATATTCCGGGCCTTACTGAGCTCGAATTTAAAATCATCTCCAAGCTTTTTTTCTTTCTTAGCGAGGTACTGACTTGTCTCTAGCTCAATATTGTCTTCCAACTTCTTCCAGGGGTTTCCAATTCTTGTCATGGCCTCTTTTGTATTCCAAAGGGCATGATCTTTTGAAATATCTTGTTCTGCCACTTCTTTTATACTCATGCCTTTAAGCTCTTCGGGCCGGTAATATTGTCCGGTCGTATTGTTCATTAAGTTTGTTGCCTCATCAGATGCTTTTTTAAGATCGAGCCTTAAATTTTGATGTTCAGGATATACATAGTTAATTTTTGTGCGAAGTTGAGCTAGGATTGCCTTGATTACTTGAAATGTTATACCCTCAACTAAAAATTCAGAGGCCTTGACGTAGTAAATGACACGTCTAGCGTAGGTGTAGTTTTCAGGAGGATTATGTGAATCTTCCGCTAGAAGTGAAAGAGCATAGTCGTAGTAATCAAGATTTGTCTTGAGCTCTTTTTGGCGGTCTTCATCGGTGACTCGTTTTAGCCTGGTATTGATTTTGTGCTTTTCTTTTCCAATATATTTTACCAGTTTGTTTTTGGCCTCTTGGGAGTACTCATTAGGCATTCCTTTTCTAGTCAGCTCTTTTTCAATTCTACCTGAATAGTCGCCTTCAAAGGCATGGGAACTTTGAACTGTTAGCGCAAATGCCAACAGTAATGCGGATAAAATGAATTTTTTCACTATCTCTCTCCTAGATATTCTTAAAGAGATATAGCGATAAGGGATTTTAACCAACGGAAAAGTCTGTTTTGAATATATTTTACGCAGCGAGTTGTTTCCTGACTTATGAAACAACTCACTTTATAGTTGAAAATTTAAGGGGTTATTATTGTTTGAGAAAGGGATGATAAAATTGAAACTTAAATTTCAAAATTATCATCCTTATTTATTTTGTTATTCTAATACTGCTGGTGCCGTTTCAGGTACTGCCTCAGGTGCTGCTTCCACCTCATCAATTATAATCGCCTTTGGAAGTACTTCCATTCCAACAACATGATCGCCATCGGTAATATCGGGAGCAAAACAAATATTTGCTAGAAGTCCTAAGTTGGCCCCATGCTGAGTGGTGCTCATACTTGGGTCTTTATTAATTTGATCAAGCAAGGTTGTTTCGACTAAGGATCTTTTGTATTCGCCTTTCTCATCGTCATAGCTATCATAATCATACTCAACTTCTTCAATTTTCTTTTCTTTCATGACAGTTGCCAGGGCTTCACTTCTAAGCACATAGTCATCAAATTTCTGACAAACAATTTCTTGGCTCACTTCTTGTCCATCTATATTTATCATAGTCGCTATTGATTCCATCTCTAGTTCATCATTGTTTAATACTGTATCGATTGTGATAATATCTTTGAGGTAAAGAGCCATGAGAGTATATGCATCTAATTTTTGCTCACGATATTCTTGGGCCAGAGCTTCAGATTTTTCAAAAAAATCTGGAGCTGCAACTTCAATAGCAGGTGGAGCTTCAACTTCAATAGCAGCTGCCTCTAGGTCTAAGACCAGAGTTTCTTGTGGCGCTGAATAGCAAGTCATAACACTTAATAGGGATAACAAAGCTGTAAATGTTCTCATTTTCTCTCCTCATTTAAACTCATCTGATTTGCTTCTTATAGAGCAAGGCACGTGCCAGAAATGGGCCCCATTTAGAGGCTTTTGAGGCGATATGTAACTGCCCAATAAGTTGTCGGGCCCTTCTATCTTTTTGCCGGTGCGGCCCTATGTCATTTATATTATTTGGCCAATCGTAATTTTTCTGCCAATATTTTAACATGTCATTTGATGATCTAAAAAACATTGCTGCTGGTTGGATAAAAGACTGGAATAAGGGCAAACTTAAAAATAAGTGCCAGGAGCTGGCTCAAGATGCTTTAGACACTCGAATAGAAAATACCGAACTTAAAGATAAGAATAGACAGCTTCAAGATCAAATTCGCCTACTGAAAGGCGAAAAGAAAAAACCCAAGATAAAACCAGTTAATTCAAAAGATCTTAATCCTCCGAGCAAGAAACCTCACAAAAAGAAAACTCGAAACTCGACTCTTGAAATAGATGAAGAAATTGAGATTAAATTTGAAGGCGATTTGCCAGAAGATGCCAAACGCATTGGTGGCCGTTCAATTATCATTCAAGACATAATTTTTAAGCGCAGAAATATAAAGTTCAATATAGAGCGTTTTTACTCCCCAAGT
The DNA here is from genome assembly GCA_018649885.1 of Bacteriovoracaceae bacterium. GTDB lineage: Bacteria > Bdellovibrionota > Bacteriovoracia > Bacteriovoracales > Bacteriovoracaceae > JABIHA01. The sequence continues at coordinate 991 of JABIHA010000136.1, read as the reverse complement.
TCTGAAAAGACCTTTGAAGGAAGTATTCCCGATGAGTATAAAGGATCTGAGTTCGGTCCAAATTTAAGAAACTTTATAACTTACGAGTTTTATAAAAACCGTGTTCCCCATAGGAAAATAATTGATATGCTCAGTGATATTGGGACGTTGGTTTCCAAGGGAACAGTCTGTTCAATTCTCAATAAGATTCCTGGCCATTTTCAAGAAGAACTTGATGCAGCTAAAAGAGCTGGGATTAAGAAGTGCTCCTACGTTCATATAGATGAAACCAGTGCAAAGATCAATGGGATCAATGCCTATACGTTTGGGACGAGTAATCGCTATTTTACAGACTTTAGGACGATGTTTAGAAAGAATAAGAAAAGTGCAAAGAAGGCCCTCGGAACAGGATCTAGAGCCTCTCCTATCAGGTTTTTAATCACTGATGATGCTACAAATTTTAAAGGGCTAATCAAAAACCACCAATTGTGTTGGGTTCATGAAATTCGAAAATATAAACTGGAAGAAGTTTATAAAAAGATAGAGTTTAAAACTTTGGACTGGGTGGTAAAAGAGTGGCGTGCTTTATATGGGCTCATGAAAAGATACGTCAGAGGCCCGACACAGGAGTTGAGATCAAAAATTGAAATGGAGTTTGATCGAATCTCGATGGCGAGTACATTGGTAAAACCCATTGATAGACAGCTTAGAAGGACTGCAAAGAACAAAGAAAAACTCCTTCTTTTTTTGAAATACCCCCAGCTTCCGCTTCACAACAATCAAGCAGAGCTGGACATCAGAGAGAGAGTTATCAAAAGAAAGATCTCGCTTCAAAATAGATCTAGACAAGGCATGGAGGCCTGGGATTTGATGTTATCAATAATCTCAACTTGCAGAAAGCTTGGTGTGAGTTTTTGGAAATACCTAGATGACCGAACTTCGACCCGCGGAGAACTTCCTTTTCTTGCCCAAACTATACGATCTCTTTAAAAACAGTATATTGGGCAGTTAC
>JABIHA010000106.1 GCA_018649885.1 Bacteriovoracaceae bacterium | reverse complement strand
ATCGCCCTGACAAAACTTAATTGGACTGGATCATCTGTCGATGTTCTGGCCGATGTGGATACCACAACATCTGCACCAACAAATGGACAGGTCTTAAAGTGGAATAATGGCGCTAGTAAATGGGAGCCGGCCGCGGACAGCGATACTGTTTCGGCCCTTGGAGCAAGTATTGAAACTGGTGAGATTACTGATGGCACCATTGATAATGCCGATGTCAATGCAGCGGCTGCCATCGCTTGGACTAAAATTTCCAAAACGGGAGCCTCTGTTGATGATCTCCCCGATGTGGACACTACAACATCTGCACCTACTAATGGACAAGTCTTAAAATGGAATAATGGCGCCAGCAAATGGGAGCCGGCCAATGATAGTGATACAGTTTCCACTCTAGGTGCCAGCATTGAAACTGGAGAAATTACAGACGGCACTATTGCTAATGCTGACATTAATGCAGGAGCAGCGATTGCTTGGGGTAAAATTGACAAGGCCGGAGCAGGAGCTGCCGACGTGGGCGCCGCTCCCGCTGGAAGAAACCTCGCTGCAGGAGCAGGGCTTACTGGTGGAGGTACTCTTGCTGCCGACAGAGTTTTTAATGTCAATGTTGATGGCGCTACCATGGAAGTTAATGCAGACGCTATTAGAGTTAAAGACGGTGGGATCACCAATGCGAAGCTCAGCACAGGCTCTGTAGGATCATTGAAAATAAATAATGGAAGTATATTAGATATCGATATCAATGCCGGTGCGGCCATTAACTGGGGAAAAATTTCCAAGGTTGGCTCAACTGTAGATCACATAGCAGATGTTGACACCACAACAGTGGCCCCCACCAATGGACAAGTTTTAAAATGGAATAATGGAGCAAGTAAATGGGAGCCAGCAAACGATAGTGATACAGGTCTCGCTCTTGGGACCAGCATTGAAACAGGTGAAATCACAAACGGCACAATTGCCAATGTAGATATTAATGCTGCCGCTGCTATTGCTTGGACTAAAATAAGTAAAGCAGGAGCAGTTCCCGCAGATATCGGAGCTGCTGTAGGAACAACAACGATGACCGCAGGTGCAGGGCTAACAGGTGGAGGAGACTTAACAAATAATAGAACCTTCAACGTCAACCCTGACGGGCTTTCACTTGAAATCAATGCAGATCAAGTTCGAATCAAGGCCCTGGGTGTAACCACTGCACTTATCGCCAATGCCAATGTCACCAATGCCAAGATCACAAATAATGCCGTCAATAGTGTGAAAATTTCTGATGGTTCCGTTACGGGTGCAGATATCGCTGTAGATACTATCACTGCCGTTGATGTCGCTGCCGATGCAATTGGATCATCCGAGTTGCAAAATAATTCTGTGGGTGTCAATGAGATTGTGACAAACGGAGTTGGTTCTGCCGAAGTTGTGGACAATTCACTTACAGCAACTGACTTAGCAGCTAATTCTGTTACGGCCAGTGAAATTGCTACAGGTGCAGTAGGCTCAGCTGAAGTTGTAGACAATTCACTAACGGCCACAGACCTAGCGGCCAACTCTGTTACTGCTAGCGAAATTGCTGCAGATGCGGTAGGGGCTTCAGAAATAGCCACTGGTGCTGTAGGAACTTCTGAGATTGCCACCAACGGTGTTGGGGCTGCTGAGATCGCTGCAAACGCTGTTGGAAGCAGTGAGATGAATTTTGCTCATGCTGACTTTAAACAGGTTCTCTCAGCAGGTATCAATTTTACGGGCACTACCGTTACCAAGCTGTCTGAGTGTGGGTCAACATATATAGCCACTGGAGGATCTTGCCAGGTCACTGGTTGCGGGCAATGGGAATTAGTCTACTCTGGCTGGGGTGATACTACTAATAAAGACAACTGGAAATGTCAGGCAAAGAGAAAAGGTGGTACAAGTACTTGTACTCTAAAGGCCCGAGTTATTTGCTTGCTTCAATAAATTTTATTTCCCTAACTTCAGGAAAATTTCTTAAATTACTCTCCCTGGATTACCGATATTACAAAAGAGGTTGAATCCAATTGAGGCATTACTATTGAAAAAGTATCAACTTACTAAGGCCTATTCTATTGTTGCGCTGTTATTTTTTTCGGCGGGTATAATTATTTCTACTAATTATCAAAGTAAGGTTTTCAAAGACGGGTTAAAGAACACTCACGAAGAAGTTGGTTCTGTAATGACAAATGTGATAATGGAAAATGTGTGGCCCGGCCATGAAGTTTTTCTCATCAATACTGCACCAAACTTAACAAAAGAGCAGCTGACAAAACATCCAGAAATAAATCACATTAACCTTGACTTAAAAAATCTTTTAAAAAATTCAAAAAATATATTAAAAGTTAAAATTTATGATTTAAAAGCAAAGACGATTTTTTCCACTGATTTTACTCAACTAGGAAAAGTCAAATCTGCAACCTACTCTGGAAGTATTTCGGCCAAGACAGGTCTCCCCATTTCGAAATTCTCTTCCAGAGATAAGTTTGAAGGCATCTGGGATACTAGGGCCAACATTCATGTGCTCGCAAGCTATCTTCCTATAAAAGATCACGAGACTAAAAAAACAAAAGCAGTCTTTGAGCTCTACTTCGATGTGACTGATTCAATAAACGAAATAAACTCTGAGATTCAAAATATAACGATATTTTCTATTGTTGGCAGCTTTGGAATCTATCTCATTCTTTTGGCCTTTATTTTCGAAGGAGAGAAGAAATTATTAAGACAAAACCAAAAGATTCAAAATCAACAACGACAGCTTCACAATGCAAAAAAATTGGCCTCCCTTGGAGAGATGGCCGGAGGAGTTGCCCATGAAATCAACAACCCCATTTGTATAATTGATGGCCTTGCCTTACGTTCAATTATTGAATTTTCTAAACCAAACACCGACTACAAAAAAATCGAAGACTTTATTGAAAAAATCCGAGAAAATGTTTCCCGAACTGCAAAGATTGTAAAAGGCTTGAGATCACTCACGAGTAATCCTACTCAAGAAGATTTAGAAGCGGTAAGCATTGAGAAAACAGTTGATGAATCTATTTTTCAGTTCAAAGATTCCCTTACTCAAAATAAAATTGAATTAGTTATCAAAACCGATCCTTCTCACCATGTTTTGAGTAACTCTGCCCAACTTTCGCAAGTCTTCATTAACCTTATCGAAAATTCAATCCATGCACTAGAGGACCAAAAAACTGGCGATAAATGGATCATTATTGAATCCACAGATAGTGATGATCAACAGCTCCAAATATCAATAACTGATTCGGGGATTAAAATTCCTAAAGAGGTGGCGGAAAAAATGATGGAGCCTCTATTCACATCAAAAGAAGTCGGCAAGGGAACAGGTTTAGGACTTAGCGTTTCAAGAAATCTTATAGTGTCCCAAGGTGGCGACCTAAACTACATAGAAAGCAGTGCCAACACTCAATTTATGATTACACTTACCAAGGTCAGCAAAAAAGACCTGCAGATAGCTTCATAACCTAAAAATAATTCATACATTTTTTAGAAATTTTATTATAGCATCCTGCTATGAAAAATCTGACTCTACTTGTTACATTCGCTATGGCGCTCCTACTTCATCAAAAGGTAGTCGCCAAAAATTATTCAGGATCTAGTAGCTGCATGCCGTGTCATGCCGAGCAGTACAACCTGTTTGTTGTTTCATCTCACCCTTATAAGCTTTCAAAGGCCTCTGACGCCAGAAAAAGGCAAATCCCCTTACCAAAAGGGTACAACTGGAATGACATTTCTTATGTAATTGGGGGTGTTTACAAAAAGGCGCGATTCTTAGACAAAAAAGGATATATCATCACCAGTGGAAAAAAAGGTGAAGAGCTTAAAACTCAGTATAATCTAGAAGATGGAACATGGAGCTTTTATCATAAGGGCGAGAAAAAACCCTATGACTGTGGGCGTTGCCATACCACCGGTTATGAAAAATCAGGCCACCAAGACAAACTTGAGGGAATCATCGGTACTTGGAAATTCCCAGGCGTACAGTGTGAAGCTTGCCATGGACCCGGCGCAAAACATTCCCTAACAAAAAGGCCCGAAGATATAATTGTCGATAAATCATCCAAGGCCTGTGGCGCCTGCCATTACAGAGGCAAACTTGAAAGCATCCCCTCCAGCAAGGGATTTATTCGACACCATGAGCAGTACAACTCACTTCTGTCAGGGGGACACAAAAAGCTCTCTTGCACCCAATGCCACAACCCTCATGCCAAGGCCAAGTTCGGTATTAAGAAGTCTTGTCAAAGTTGCCACGAAACAGTCGCCATGGACTATAAAGAGAGCACCATGGAAAAAGCAGGCGTTAGCTGTGTTGAATGCCATATGCCAAAGGCAGTAAAATCCGCTACTAACAAAGGAAAATATATAGGAGATATTAGGGCCCACATTATCAATATTAACACCTCAAAAAAAGAAAAGATGTTCTACAAAGATAAGACCAATAAACCTTTTTCTAAAAATTTCATCACCCTTGATTTTGCCTGCCTTGGCTGCCATCAAGGTCGAGATATGGACTGGGCCAATAAAATGACTGACAAAGGTATCCATAAGTTAGGGAAACCTCAGTAAGTCTCTTGGCGGCGTAATTTTATTCATCCATTGATTCTCGACGAATGGCCTTATCCTCATTATAATTTCGGGAACTCAAGGAATTTCATGAGAAGTATTGCACTTATCAATCATCAAGGATTGAAAGTTAAATCTGGCATTCAGCTTCAGTCTCCATCGCCCCCTATAGGGCTTGCCTACTTAAGCGCCTATATTAAGCAAAAAGGCCTTGAGTGCGAATGCATTGATGCTTGCGGGGAGAGCCTATCACAGATTGCCCCCTATAAAGGATCTGATAATATCTTGATCCAAGGTCTATCTAACGATCAAGTACTAGACCGACTCTCTACTGATACAAAAATTGTGGGATTGACTTGCCTTTTTACTCAATCCCAACCCCTAGTTAGCGACTTGGCAATTGCCATTAAAAAGCGCTACCCCCATATTTTTATAGTTACCGGAGGAGAGCACCCCACCGCTATACCTGAAGATGTTTTGGACAATGAAAACTTTGATGCCATTGTTTATGGTGAGGGCGAAGAAAGTTTTTATGAACTTTGCCAAAAGGTTTTGGCCGGTGAAGACTGGACAGGGATTGAAGGCATTATATACCAAAATCAAAATGGTCTAATGGTAAAAAATCTGCCGCGAAAAAGAATTTCTGAAATAGACGGGTTCCCCTATCCTGACTGGGATAGCTGGTCCATAAAAAATTATATTAATTGGGCCCAAGTAACAGGCATAAACCTTGGAAGGTCCATGCCTATATTAGGTTCTAGAGGCTGTCCCTACGCCTGCACATTCTGCTCTAATGAGAGTATGTGGACCAGACGCTACGTCATGAGAGATGGAAAAGACATAGTAGATGAAATGCAACTGATGGCAAAAAAATACAATGTTAATGGTTTCACTTTTATGGATTCAACATTTATCGTCAATAAAAAGAAAACTATAGATTTCGCGAGGGAGTTGATAAATAGAAATTTAAAAATTAACTATCAAATCCCTGCAGGAACAAGATGTGAGGCCTTTGATGCTGATCTTTTAGAGCTCCTTGAAAAATCAGGTCTAAAAAACTTTGCCCTAGCACCCGAATCAGGCTCAGAAGAGATTTTAAAAACTATAAATAAACAAATTAAAATTCCAAAATTTCTTGAAGTAGTAAAAATGATAGTCAAAACAAAAATGACCTTTGGAGTCTTTTTTGTCATAGGCTTTCCCGAAGATACAAAAGAGAGTCTGAAAAAAACCTTGAGTCTTGTAAGAAAATTAGCATCGATTGGTGTTGATGATATTACAGTCTCAAAATTTACTCCTTACCCTGGCTCCCCCTACTACAAACAATTGGCCCAAAAGCAAAAGGTGCGAACTTCATTTAATAACACTGCTAAAATGATCAACTTCTTTGACTCTAATGGACAGTCATACTGTGATGAACTTTCCGAAAAAGAGCTCAACCGCTGGATGATTTGGTGCTTTTTTAATTTCTATTTTATTTCTATCGCCAGAAGACCTTGGAGATTATTATTTAACCTATTTGATTTCGTCACCACTGGCAGGGAAAATACCAGGTATATGAGACTTTTCTCTGAGCTTCTTTTTGTCAGAGGAAAATGGAAGAAACATCAAAAGGCGTCCACCTAGTTTGCAGCACAATTCAAAATTCGTATTTGGCCAAATACATGAGATACAACATACTTCTGAACAAAAACTAATCTATCGGGTATGGTCTTTCAGTCGAACAAAATTAATCTTTTCTTAACACATTCTCTTTCATATATACTTCTGATTTAAACTATACTTAACTTTACTTTCACCTTAAAAATGAGATTTACATGAGTACTAATGTCCTACTAGTTTACCCAGAAAACCCCACTACATTTTGGAGCTTTAAGCACGCATTAACTTATACTGTTAGAAAATCTACCCACCCTCCTCTAGGTCTCATTACAATAGCGGCGATGCTACCAAAAGATTACCACGTTAAGCTGATAGATATGAACGTAGTCGAGCTTACGGATGAAGATATTCAAAATGCCGATCTAGTCATGACTTCGACCATGATCATCCATAGAGACTCTCTAAAAGAGGTGGTCAAAAGAGTCAAAAAATTTGGCAAACCCATTGTTGCTGGTGGCCCTCACCCCACTCATTCATATGATGAGATAGAAGGAATAGATCACTTTGTTCTCAACGAAGCAGAGATCACACTTCCAAAATTTTTAAAAGACTTTAAAAATGGTGTAGCAAAGCCTGTCTATCTCGATGATACAAAACCTTCACTAACGGATACACCTGTTCCCGACTTTTCTCTTCTCGATCACAACCTCTATGGCACAATGGCCATTCAATATTCACGTGGCTGTCCTTTTAACTGCGAGTTTTGCGATATTATAGAGCTCTTTGGTAGAAAGCCGCGAGTAAAAACACCAACCCAATTAGTTGCTGAATTAGAAGCTCTCTACCAAACAGGTTACAAAGGTGAGGTTTTTATTGTTGATGACAATTTCATAGGCAATAAAAAAAGCGTAAGAGAGCTTCTGCCTGAAGTCATTAAGTGGCAAAAGAGACGAAAGCTTCCTTTTACTTTTCACACAGAGGCCTCCATCAATTTGGCAGATGACGATAATCTACTCGATTTGATGTATGAAGCCGGCTTTAATATGGTCTTTATTGGAATTGAGACACCTTCACTAGAATCCCTTGAGGCCTGTAACAAAATACAAAACCTCAAAGGAAATCTACTGGACTCAATAATCAAAATCCAAAAAAGTGGGCTAGAAGTCACTGGTGGATTTATCGTGGGTTTTGACAGTGATGAAGAAGATATATTTGATAGACAAATTGAATTCATAAAGCAATCGGGAGTTCCCACTGCAATGCTAGGAATTCTACAGGCCATGCCTCACACTCAACTCTCCAGAAGAATGGAAAAAGAAAATAGACTTTTATTTGGTGCCAGTGGAAATCAAACCCATGGCCTTGAAGTCAATTTCATTCCTAAAATGGACAAAGACAAACTTATTGAAGGATACAAAAGAGTCCTGATGGATATTTTTGATCCAAAGACCTACTTTGAAAGGTGCTCACTTCTCATAAGTCGTTTAAATGGAAGAAGGTTCAATTTCACTAAACCAAGAAAAGGAGATGTGGCTGCTGTCTTGAAATCAGTGTTCAACCAACCTCGAAGTAGCTACGGCATCCACTATATCAAATTCATGCTAAAAACTCTTTTCACCAAACCCAAATTTATGGGTCTTGCACTGGCCATGTCCATCAGAGGTCACCACTTGATCACTATGACAGGTGAGCTTTCTGATGTTGTGGTAGAGCAAAGGCAGCCGGAATTTGTCCCTACTCCAGAGCAAAAAGGCCGGGTCATTTCACCTAGCTAATATATTTCGATAGCAGATTCTGTCTCATAAATCGGTGTTGATAAAAGAAGTTGACCATTTCAACTACTGGTTTTTTATTGGAAGGAAACGATACTGCCTGTGATTGCTTGAACCTTCAATGGAGTTGGGTTGCACGCCCTAGGAAATTTCGTGGGATTTAGTAACTAAGGTGGTGGGGGCTTCTATCAAGGCGAAGGTTTTTAAGAGGTGTGATCTTTTATTGATATCTCGCTCTAGCTGAAATGGTTTCCAGTGGTAGTAAATACTCTTATGGTAAGGGGCGCATGTAGTTTTGGTGGTATTAATAGGCCTTGATGAGAGTTCGGTGTTTTATGGGTGGTACTCGCGAAGCCGCACCTTACGGCCACTCCGGCGGAGTTTGCTTCTCTTAGTGTGTTCCACCGCAGGCGGTTTTGTGGATGGGGTTTTTAGGTGCAACTCGGTCCTGAAGAGCAAGGCAAAAGAAAAAACTGTGGGAGTCTAGCTAACTCTCGCTCTGATTTATATAGAGATCCATTTTCTGTTGCGAGAGTGCCACTATGGCGGCCCTTGCATTGCAATTTGAGCATAAGTGGCGCAGGTTCCCAATCGCCGACGCTCCCCCAACACTATGGGGAGTAGTGTGATCAAAATGCAGGTTGTATTTTGATCCACAATTTTCGCACATATTGCCTGATCTTGTTATCACCGCTTTTTTGATAGCAGCTGAGATGGTTCTGGAGTTTGTCATAGGTTTTGATTTTCTAGACCCAAGTGAAGCGATCTTTTTTCTAATAGTAGCTGCCGCCTCCGTGATGGCGTGTCCGATGATATCTTCTGTACTGTAAAGACCCTTATTTGAAAGCTGCTCTTTAATAAACTGATAATCTTTTGCTGTTTGTCCCACTAAAGTGAGGTGGATGCGAAGGCTTCCATCTGAGTGTGATCGGGTTTGGGGTCTTGTCGCACGTTTTTTACCTGTCAGCTTCTCCACAAGCTCTCTTGT
>JABIHA010000116.1 GCA_018649885.1 Bacteriovoracaceae bacterium | reverse complement strand
GCTCTCATAACGAATTTCATTCTTTCATTCATAACCGAAGATTCCTTCCAAGGCATGCAACCCCCTTTGTTTGCAGTACCTTAAAAAGTGTAAACCATGTATCGAGAATAAAATGTAAAGTATGTGTCGAGAATGGACCTACTTCTAATCTGCAAATATCCCCAACATATTAAGGATTAAAAAAAAAAGACTTCTGTTTTCTAAAAATTAATTTTCTTGAATCCTTTTAGACTAAGAAAACCAACCTTGGGAGGGCAAGGGCAACTGCCAACACCCAATAAAAAGGTAAAGGGAAGAAGGTTCAAATCAATTTAATCTAAAATTTATTACCAAGACGTGCACCCTGATCAATGGCCAGCTTAGCATCTAACTCTCCTGCTGTATGGGCACCACCAATAAGATGAACAGAGGCCTTTCCCTCTAACTCATCATAAAGAGAACGGTTACTGACCTGGCCTGCGCAAATGATGATACTATCAACGGCCAAAACTTTTACACTGTCGCCAGTTTGAATATGAAGACCACTATCATCTATTTTTTTATAGCTAACACCAGAGATCATCTTCACCCCAGCTTTTTTCAGATTGGCCCGATGGATCCAACCTGTGGTCTTACCCAGGTTCTTACCCATTTTTGAGCTCTTTCTTTGCATTAAAAATATTTCTCTATGCGATATTGGGTTTTGGGGCTCGATTCCCGAAATCCCACCTCTAACCTCATTTTGTGGATCTATCCCCCACTCTTTTAAAAAGGCCTGGTCATCGATGCTGGAAGATTTTTGACCTTCGTTGTGGCCCAAAAACTCTGCCACATCAAAACCAATTCCTCCTGCTCCTATAATGGCGACACTTCCCCCAACGGGTTTGTCATTTTTTAGAACATCAATATAACTAAGGACACTGGGGTGATCAATTCCCTCAATTTTAGGAGTCCTTGGAATTATGCCGGTGGCCACAACTATTTCATCAAATCCCTCTTCCAAAAGTTCTCTGGAGCTGATGGTCTTACCTAGTTGAACTACCACATGATTCAACTCTAATTGTTTTTTAAAATATCTAAGAGTTTCGTGAAACTCCTCTTTACCTGGAATTTTTTTGGCCATATTAAATTGCCCACCAATTTCTGAAGCACTGTCAAATAGTGTCACCTGATGGCCTCGACTAGCAGCTTCGATGGCGCATGACAGGCCTCCAGGGCCTGCGCCTACAATGGCAATCTTTTTTTGCGAGTGGGTTTTTGAATTTTCAAATTTTGTTTCAAAACAGGCCTTGGGATTGACTAAGCAGGTGGCAATTTTGAGTTGAAAAACATGATCAAGGCAGCCTTGATTGCAACCAATGCAGGTGTTTATCTGGTCTGCTTTCCCCTCCATCGCTTTAACCACAAAGTCGGGATCAGCAAGCATCGGTCTCGCCATAGAAACCATGTCACTATGCCCGGCCTCTAGGATTTCCTCGGCCTTGTCGGGAGTGTTTATTCGGTTTGTGCTGACGAGAGGAATTGCTACCTCACCTTTTAATTTTTTAGTAACAAATGAGAAGACGCCTCTTGGGACCATCGTAGCGATTGTAGGAATTCTTGCTTCATGCCAGCCAACGCCTGTATTGATAATAGTAGCGCCGGCCTTCTCTATTTCTTTTGCAAGTGTGACCACTTCTTCCCAAGTAGAGCCCTCATCTACCAAATCGAGCATGGAGAGACGATAGATAATAATAAAATTCTTCCCCACTTTCTCCCGTACGGCCTTGACCACTTCAATGGGAAAGCGAATGCGATTTTGATAGGAGCCGCCGTATTCATCTACTCTTTTATTGGTCCTAGTTACGATGAATTCATTGATTAGGTAGCCTTCAGAGCCCATGATCTCTACGCCATCATAGCCAGCTTTCTGAGCAAGCCTTGCGCAATTGGCGAAATCCCAAATATTTTTTTTGATACTAAATTTTGACATGGCCCTGGGTTTAAATTTACTGATGGGTGACTTGATAGAAGATGGTGCGACACACAATGGGTGATAGGCATATCTTCCTGCATGGAGAATTTGAAGGGCTATTTTCCCGCCTTCAGCGTGAACAGCATCAGTTACCATTTTGTGTTTTGCCACTTGCCAGGGAAAAGAAAGTTGGTGGGATAGAGGTGCTGTTCTTCCCACTAAATTAGGTGAAACTCCACCGGTTACAATCAGGCCCACACCACCTCTAGCCCGTGCTCCAAAGTAAGCAGCTTGTCTTTCAAAGCCTCCTTTCACTTCTTCGAGTCCTGTGTGCATGGAGCCCATGAGAACGCGATTTTTTAGTGTTGTGAAGCCAAGATCAAGGGGTTCAAGTAAATGTGGGTAATGAGAATTTTTGGACATGGGGGAGCTCCTAGTAGTAATCCCCCTATCATAGCGATCAAATTATTTTACTTCAATATTTTTGAGGTATTCACCATTGATCACCAGTTGGTAATCTCCGCTTTCAATCTCTCTGCCACCTGGGTTAAGTGAAACAACCTTGCTCTCAAAGGCGTCACCAATATAGCAAAAGCCTGAAAAGTCTTTAGTGATGACAATATCAACGCTTCCAACGTCTGTTGTTTGACCACCAATCATCCGCGCCGGTCTAATATTGATTTGTTTGACACTCAGTGGGCAGATCTCATCTTTTTTAAATGATGAGGTAAGTGAAATTTTCACTTGGTTTGAAGAGTCTGGAAGAAGTGAAACAGCAGAAAAATCATTTGCGAGTAATTGGGAAGATATTGAGAAAAGAGTAACTAAAACTAATGTGTATTTCATGATTCGCGCCTCCGGGAATTTTGTTTCAAATGCTGTGAGGCCAATATGCGATAGCAGCAAGAGCTTGGAAAATAATCCTTTCTCATTAGTGTTCATTAGATTTTCTTATTAACTTTGAGGTGGAGGTCAAAACAAAAGCGCCCCAATCGGATAAAAAATGTGACTAGAGAATATTCGAGCAAAGCGCTTAGGTTAAACTGAACTTCCAGTGGCGAACCATAACCATTTGAAAGCAATAGAATTCATTCTAGGCAATATAGCACGAAACCAAGTGCAACAGGCGTCGAACTGCTGAGTTCTGGAAATTTTTCTCACCATTAAAAACTTCTAGTTAGCTGTAATTACGTTTCAAAAAACTCGGCCCTCAATTTAAGATGCCCCAGATTGAGGGGAACACCCTTTAAGCGGCAAATTATTCCTACCGATCATCTCTCCAGGCAATCTGTTTCAAGGAGGAATGAATCATCATGAATAATTCATTAAAAAAACTATTTTTTATAAGTGCTCTACTAACCTTCAGCTTACAAGTTTGGAGTGTAGAGTTCTCAAAAGATGAATTCCCACACAATTTATTCAACTTTGGTGTTCTTGTTGAAAACGATACCCATCAAATTTATCGCTCGGCAATGCTTGGAGGTTTAGGCCTGTATATCCTCAGAGGAACATTTAAAAAGGCAGGCCACCCGTTTCCGAGGACCATCGTTTACATGAACAAAAATGGGTACAAAGGAATTATTCCTTTCTATGGCAATGGCGCGCTTAGGGAATATAAGAAACAAGATAAGTATGGATTCACTTTTCACCATAGCTTTGATTATGAAAATAGAACCTACTTAGAAGGCCACAATCCCTACAATCCAGAAGTCGATATCGATGCTGACGACAGATTAGGAAGGAAGGCCAGAAAGATTTTTGGAGTGCTTCAAGACGATAAGGTTGACGGTGGCATAGATGCTCTTCTGAGAATTATGAATATTGTGCTCGACCCTGACAAACAACCTGTATTATTTCATTGTCTGGGGGGAAGACATAGAACTGGTATTGTCGCCCTATTAGTTCGCTACCTTCAAGGTGGTGAGTGGCTAACTGGAGAGCATGAAGTCACTATAAAGTACAAAGAGCACCCTAGTGACGAGAAAAAAGAGAACACATTCACTCTCAATAACGCTCAATATGAATACTACTTACACAACAAAGAAATGTTTAGACCTGAAAATATTGAATTTGCAGAAGAGTTTTCAGGGGATTCAAGATTTTTGGAATTAAAAGAAAAATACGGTCATTACTTGCATTAAAAAAGGCCCGGGGGAAGGTCCCCCCGGTCTTTTTTTTAAACTAAGGGAGAAGGAACGACTGGGCCATAGCAAACTTTGCAAGCTCAGTCTCACCAGATTTTTCAAGCGCTCCCACAAGAGCACCTTCTGTTCTAATTTGATTAAAATAAAATGATTTAATAAATTTTTCACCGTAATTTTTGAGATTCGATGGAATATCAAGCGTGGTTAACCCTATTTCAGCAATTCGAAGCAGAGCTCTTATCATCATCACCTTCTGCGGCTTGTCCACATCCATAGCGACGGCAGGAGAGGGCTTAAACATTCTTTGAGAATCCATTAGATTCACAATGTAATTACCTTTTTTATTGGAAACTTTAGAAAAGGAGAAGGCCACTCTATCGCCAACTGTATTAAGTATTTTCAGAGAAGATACTCTTCTGTTGGCGTTTCTTAACATTGCAAAATACTTGTTAATTCCATATGACTTCCAGTTGTCTTTAACTTTTTTTCGCTCTGACCTGTTCTTAATATCAATTCTGGACTCAAAGATAGAGCTCATTATGTGGTTAACTTCCGCATCAGTAAGGCCAAAATCTTTTGCAGGAGAGCTCATTAAATAGCTCATCATCATATTTTGATAAAAAACTCTTTCAAAATGTACTCTATTAATAATTTGTCTCACAAAGTAGGCGACTAATTTAAGTTTTGGAATATCTTTAAATCTTTTAACAGCTTGATCAAGTGCCCAAAGTGCAACTTGCTGGATCGCCATTTTCTTAGCATAAAAAGAAGAGTCATCAAGGTAGGCAATCACTTTGGGATTAAATAAATCCAGGGCCTTTTGGAGCTTCTTTTTAAATTCATCCATAAAGCCAGATCGAATTAATTCAGATTCAACAAGGGACAGATCCATTTCATATGCATTATTAACTGACTTGGTAATAATGGAATGAGGAAGAGAGCCATTAAATAGCCTTAGAGATGTAGATATATGAGCAGCTAACTGAGCACGAGTGAATTGCTTCATTAGACCTTGCTCCTGCATTAGGGAGCTTGATTGTAAATTAAAGTAATGAGCAGCATTTCTTTTTAAACTTTTGGACATGACCGCCACTGCCTTTCCACCATCTCGCTTTATTTCGAAATGATCGTCAAAGGAGCTACCAAAGACTGGGCCTGCGATCACAAGTGAAAGGAATGCACCTAATAGAATTTTCATTTATCCTCCTTGATATTAAAAAACTCAAATTAAATTTTATTTCTTATATTATGCTAATGGGTAAACGAATTTTTTGATTAAAAAAAACTCTAACCTTTTCTATCAATATGATTGTAATCACCTATATAGAGAAGTTGACTCCCACAGTCAGTTGATGAATCATATTCACTGAGCCCTCTTTTTGAGTAAAGGCAGTATAGGTATCCCAAGAATAACTATTTTGATATGAGATACTTATATTTTCATAAATTGTAATTGTAAAAACAAATTCATTATCAAGCTTTCCATCTGACCATTCTACTCTTCTCTCTACAAAATCATGAGCGGGCCTGTAGTATAGTGTATCACTCACCGAGAAGTTTTCATTAAATTCAAAGTTCAGCACAAATTTAAAAACATGCCTCAGCTTTTTGGATTTTTTCTCTAAGATGACTGGAAACTCTTCTTCTTCGAAAGCACTATCTGCAGGATCATCAGGATCAACGATCCACACACTTCTTATTTCACTTCCCTCTTCTTCGTAGACCAAGTATTCGAGCTCTGGCAAATATGAAAGAGATAACTCTTTGATCACTTTCGTTTCCATGAACTCATACCTAAGCCCTACAGGGGAGCCAGTAATTTCATGTTTCTTAGGATAGATGGTATTATCTTTTTCTCTGGCATATTGAATCTCTGTAATATAGCTAAAATTTCCGAGAATCTTTTTTATAACAAAACTTCCAGTGGCGTTGTGGCTACTAGAGTGAAGTTTTAAAACTGCGCCTTCTGAAACTTCTTCATATTCACTTTTTGCATGTTCATAGGAAAGTGCAAGAGCATATTTACTCTGCTGTTCATTACTAACAGTTCCAGAATAGGCGATATCTTTGGCATGGTTTTTTCTAGCTACAGAATAAGGTGAAAGAGCAAATTCAAAATTAAGTTGGTCAAAATCCCCTTGTTCAGGCTCATAACCTACGACCCATCCGTCCCCAATAGGACGCTCACCCTCACGCATTTGATTGAGATCCTCATCAAGGTGTTTATGATCTTTGGCCCTCCAAACAATGGCATCTTCTTCCTCAGGCTCAAGTGCTTCAGGTTCAATCTTTTTACGATAAGCCTCAAGCTCTCTTTTATAACCTATCTCTCTAATTTCTTGATGCTCATGTGGGAGTTTTTTTACAGTAATGGCCCTCATTTTTAGCTGACTTCCCACCTCTAGGTGATCTTCAGTTAAAATTCGGTACATCTGCCATACTGAGAGACCATACTCAGAATGAATGACAAGTCCCCGAGTGACATAGTCACCTTTTTTAGTAAATCTAGCGTGATGCCCTCTAAGAACTCCATCTTCCACACCTATATTGAGAATCATTCTCTCATCATCGTATAAGGCCATCACCTTTGGATAGAGAATCTCCTGGTAATCCAGTGCATAGGAAATCTTAGGGGATACGGCAAGACAGATCCCCAAAATGAGAATGGTCCTCGCCCAAAATTGATAAAAACTACTGCGCATAGATTAAGGATAAATCATCTAGGTTTAGTTTGCAGAAATTGGAAACTTATTCCCTTCTGTTTTCTTTTTGGGATTTTTTTTCATGATGATTGCAAGACTACTCAGATTTTTCTTTATTTTGCCAGGGAATTTCTCTTTAAATCCATTAATATGATCACGCACCGCAAGCATTGCTCTCTTGGCCTCTTTCATTGCCTGTCTCTCCACAAGAAAGGCCAAGCTACTATTTGGGACAACAACGGAGTGGTACTCAAGTAGAGTTTTTCCATCCTTATATGGATAAAACCTAGCGTGGCCATCAGACTTTTCAGAAGCGTCAGACTTTACCTGAGTCCAAGTTACATCATAGACCCCCCCAACATATTGGTTAAGAGAGTCCTCCATAGTGAAATATGAATCTGGAAATGGCCAAGGCATATCTAACTTAAACGAAACTTGAACTTTTGATCCATTGTCCCCTGTTTTGACAACATCAGATTTGATCATATCGGGCACAAAGTCTTTGTGAGAAGCAAAGTCAGAAAAAATAGCCATGGCCTCAAAAGGAGTGACAGTTAAAATAGAGTACATGTAATTATCAGGCCAAGGTCCATCTTTGCTATCAAGAAGGATTTGGACCCAACCTTTTTTAAAAAATCTATTCTGATTGGACTGATCAAGTCTTTTTAAGGCAAGCTCTCCTGAGCTTGGAATTTGTCCATATAAAGGTGCTTGGATAGAGATGATTGTAAAAAAAGATAATGCGACAACTTTTGTCAATTTTTTAAGCATTGTGATGATCCTCATACTCCCCCTGCTCTATCATGGCACAAAAGTATCAAATAACACATAGTGAGAAAAGAAGGCCATGAAATAGCGCAAATAGTAATCTTAAGGAATTGAAATAGCACCTGCATGGCCGATCATCAGGAGGTGGTAGGTATCTTTATGGCCATTTTTCAAGGCCAAGATTTCTGCTAAATCTCCATCATCATCAAGTAACTCTTTATTGGCACCCAAGGCGAGTAACCTTTTAACCGTTTTAAAATGACCTTTCTCACTTGCAAGCGATAGAGGAGTGGAATTGTGGTTAGTTCTAAGATTGATATTCTGACCTGAATCCATATAAAAATCTAAAATATCATTTGCACCATAAAAAGCCGCTAAATGAAATGGAGTCCAGCCATTTTTATCTCTAAGCAGTGGGTCAATCCCCATAGCAGTCAAACTTTTAAACAATTCAAAATTATTCCAATACACTGACCAGTGTATAAGAGTTCTTCTTTGAGTCAGATCCATCGTCATAGGATTAAGGCCCAGCGTTTTTAATTTATTAAAACTAGAGGTATTCATATATTTCGAAAGAAGGAAACCAAAGGGTCTACCTTGTTGAACTATAAACTTTCTATTTAAATCAATCTTTTTATCTAAAACATAGTGCTCAAGACTAGTATCATCACCTGCTTTCACTAACTGTAGTGTCTGATGGTAGTCTAATAAATTTGAAACACCGTAAATATTCATGAACGTTAAAGTAAGATAAAATCCTAAGAGTAACTTGCCTGACCTATCAGCAAATAGACCCTTCAGACTTGAAAAGCTTCCGGCAATCTTTTTTGACTTTTCAAGCACTTTTATAGAATCGTATCTTTCCATTACCTTGGGATGAGATAGGACATGAATCAATTGATCAAGCTCGCTTTGATAGTCAGTATCACATTCTTTCACTCTATAGATCTTTTCAAAAGTACTCAAAAAATCCGTTGAGTTGTATCCAAGTCTTAATATATTTTTATCAGCTTCAAATTCTTGAAACCGCAATAGATTTCGGCACATGAGAACTGTTACAGTAAAAATAACAATGGCACTAATGCCGTAGATAATCTCTAAAAGACCAATCCAAACAAAGACTTGTTCACTTAAAATCAGTGAGGAAAAAACAGCAATTGGCATTATCAAAAAAAGCGCCAGATATCTTTTGAGAATATGATGATTTTGGTAGTGTCCCAACTCATGGGCCATAAAAATGCGAAATTCTTTTTCACTCAGATACTCAAATAAATCACTTGTATAATAAAGTTTAGGACCCACTCGAAACCAATTTGAAAAAAATGTGGAAAAACGATTCTCTTCACCAAGGTCAATATGAAAAAATTGGGTTTCTGGATAGTCTTCAAATATGCTTTTCATCAAATCTTTTTCTTCGCCATTTTTCAATTCATTTACCGGAAAGAGAAATTTTAATGAAATAGGAGATAATAAGTAAATCACACCAATGGCCAAGAATATTGAGCAAACAGCTCCCATTGCATGTGAGATAGGAATATACTCTATACTGGCTCCCCAGATCTTTACCCACTCAGTCCACTGAAGTTGAAAAAAATTGAAGAGATGAAAATAGAGAAATAAATTGGCCATTAAAGCTACGATTCCTTTGGAGCTAGAAAAACCAACATCTTTGTTTAAAAGAGATTTGCCGCTGAGTCTTTTGCCAAAAGGGCCCTTTATAACTTCGAATATACAAAAAAGAATCAGCAAATAGACAAGGTAGATTCGTTGATCAAGGAGAACGCTTCCTTCGAGGGAATTTGATAAAAGTAAAATAGAAATAAATGGCACTAACAGACCAATGTAGATAAAAACTCGCTCGCACCAGCCTATTTGTTGTAGTAATGCCCTTTTACCTGCAACTGGAATGAGATCAACTTCAACAGAAGTAGCATTATCTATTTTAATAAGGGTGTAAAAACATGCCATAAAGATAATGGCCGGAAATAGATAGAAAAGAAGAATAAGCGAAGGCCAGTGATTCATTCCTATATCCTCGTGATATTATTATACACCTTTTATTTAGATGGCCAAAATGACACCCTAAATAGCTGGTACTGTATATAGATATACAAAATCTATGCCAATAAAAGTTGCCTAATATGCTTTAAAGTAGTTATAGGAGAGCTTTTGGAGGTTTCCAGCAAGGTCCGATCTGCCCCTAAAAGGCCGGATCGACTGTCTTAAATTATAAGTCTGAGTCGTATTTATTAAATACAAATGGTGATTTCATATGCTCAATATAATTATCTGGAATAACAATGCTAGGAGGAAGTCCAATATCTTCACTTGGTAATTTATCTGCAAAATAGTGATGAGAGCCAAAAACCAGATCCCAAGTGCAAACATTAGAACCATAATTACTATTTGATTCCTTAATCACTCTTGAATGGTGCCAACGGTGAAGCTCGGGTGTTGCAAAGATATAGTTTAGAAAACCAAAACGCATTTTAACATTGGCATGTTGAAGAATTCCATGTGTAGAAGTAAAAACAGCGTGTAGCATGAGAATTTTCTCAGGCGCACCAAGGAGCCATAATATCAACATCTGCAGACCGTATGTAACAAACACTTGAAGTGGATGAGTACGCCCACCGGCCAAAAGATACATGTGCTCAACGCTATGATGAAGAGCATGAAGAGGCCAAATCGGTGTGTTTTCATGAAGAATGCGGTGAGGCCAGTAAAAGCCTATTTCTGCTACCACAAGGGCCAGTAGTACTTGAAGTCCAATGGGAAGTTGATGGGGCCAAATATCAATGCCAAGATTTGTTGTAATAAGTGAGTTTAACTTGATAATAGCAGCAAAAAATAATGCCTTAAAAAGTAGCGGCGGAAGAGTATTTGAAAGTGCCGCGTGAAGAATATCAACGCCCACTTCACTCTTTCTTGGTCTCCAATCCTTTGTCTCTGGATGGATAAATTCAAATAAAAGGATAATCCCTGGAAACACAAGAGCATTGAGTAAAATGATGTGTGTAAGAGCGAATCCCTTAGAATTAAGAAAAATAGCAAAAGAAACTGATGCAACCAATATAATAGGATAAAATAAATAGGTGATCAAAGATCCCATAGTGATAACCCCCGTAAAATTTCCAAACTTTATTAATACATTCATAATGTAATTAGTGATTTATATCAATATTATTAAAAATTTTACCATGTTTTTTGATAGGAAAAGCTAGAAAGAAACCTTTTTGATGAGTTGTGTGTAAAAAATTACATAGGTCTGGATTGATAGGGATCAACTTTAATGGTGAGCTGATCCTCGAATATTTTATTGGGGAAGATCGCCTTCCTCATTTGTTTGAATAGGTTCAACTTTTTTAGGATATTGGTTTTTTGCCAGAAAGGCATATTCGTGGAGACATTCTCTAAAATCACAAAAAAAGCGGTCATAATAGTAAAGGTCGTAAACAACCTCTCCTATCAATATGTCGACTTCTCTATCATAGCCTGGTTTGTCTTCTTTAAACTCTTCGCTTACAAAGCAGGCATTAACTTCAGTGCTCAAGGAATCGATTATTAAAATTCCTGAGCTTGAGCAAATAGCGGGGAAATGTGAACTCAGCACACCTTTTATAATGCCACATTCGCCGAATTTAATATTTCTGTCATGGATAATATTTCCTGTAAAAGAAATCCCTATAACTTTTCCATCAGAGACACCAATCTCATCAGTGACCTCTTCACTCAATTCACCCAAGAGCTCATTTAAAAAAGCATCTTTTTCGGTAAGCTCAAGATCTTGAGCTGCCCCAAAAGGAACAGACTTTAAATTAAAAATACCACGATCGTTAACTAAGTTCTTTTTCATCTACTTTTTGGATGCCTCATCTACGATTTTCACAATCTCTTTTAGAGTCATCTTCTCTGCATGTGACTCATCTTTAGTGATTTTTTCTTTGATATCTTCAGGAAGGCTAATATTTTTAGTTCCAAATTTGATAAACGGTCCATACTTGCCATTGTAAACCCCAAGGCGTCTCTTCTTTTTTGGATGAGGTCCAAAATCTTTTAAAAGTGCTGCGCCTCTTCTAGATTTCTTCTCCATGGCAAGAAGCTCAAGCGCACGCGCCAAGTCTATAAGGTATACATCATCTTCTTTTTTGAGTGATCTAAAATCACCATCACATCCTACATAAGGACCAAACCGCCCAAGGTTTGCTGTGACAGGAAGTTTTTTCTCGGGATGCTCTCCTAGCTCTCTTGGAAGTGAAAGAAGTTTCAGTGCGAATTCTAATTCAACTGTTTTAGGAGTCCAAGGCTTGGGTAAACTAACTCGTTTGGGTTTTGGAATTTCCTCTGTCACTTCTTTTCTTTGAAGGTAAGCCCCGTATCTTCCAGTCAGGCAATAAATATTGTCTCCATTTTCTGGATCTTGCCCAATAGGAGTTGGACCATTTTTACTTTGCTCTAATAGATCTTCAATATCTTCAAGTTTTAAATCTGAAGGTGCAATTTCTTCAGGAATTGAAGCGTGAATTTCGGCACTGCCCTTTCCTGCTGAAACAATATAAGGCCCATAACGGCCAACTTTCACGTCCACTGGGAGTTTAAGGCCCGGTAGCTTTATTGTTCTGGACTCATCAGGCTTTATTTTTTTGTCGTTTTCTTTAACTCTCTCTCTTAAACCTTTCTTCCCGAGATAGAATTTCTTTAAGTAGGCAATAGACTCTTTTTCTCCTGTGGCAATACCATCGAGGGTATCCTCCATCTCGGAAGTAAATTTAAAATCTATCAAACTTTTAAAATGAGTTTCAAGAAGTTGAATAACGGCCATACCAGTAAAGGTTGGAATCAGAGCATTACCTTCTTTTCTTACATATCCTCTATCTATAACAGTACCAATGATAGTGGCATAAGTTGAAGGACGGCCAATCCCCTCTTGTTCTAGTCTTTGAACTAGTGAGGCTTCAGTGTATCTGGCAGGAGGTTTGGTTTCATGTGAAACCGGAAGAATTTTGTCTTTGCCAAGAATATCACCAATAACTAAATTTGGAAGAATGACTTCTTTATTTTCAAGGGCAGACTCAGGATCATCTTTGCCTTCAACATAAACTCTTAAAAACCCTGGAAAAACAATTTTGGTTCCATTGGCAGTAAACTCAGCATCTGAAGCGATGATCTTTACTGACATAGAAGACTTTTGGGCCTCTGCCATTTGACAGGCAAGAGTTCTTTTCCAAATAAGCTCGTATACATTTTTTTCTTGTGAATCTAAATCAAGTTCATCTGGTTTGGAAAAATCTGTTCCTGCTGGACGAATGGCCTCATGGGCCTCTTGAGCCTGTTTGCTCTTGGATTTAAATTGACGGGGCTCAGGGGAGAGAAATTCTTTTCCATAGAGCTCTTCAACACTCTTTCTTGCTGCTTCAATTGCTTCACTAGAAAGGTTTGGTGAATCCGTTCTCATATAGGTTATGAGACCCTTTTCATAGAGTGACTGAGCTGTTCTCATAACCACCTTGGCAGACATACCCAGCTTTCTGTTACCCTCTTGTTGGAGTGTAGAAGTAATAAATGGAGGAAGAGGCTTAGAGCTAGAAGTTTTCTCTTGAATATTTTCAACCTTCCAGTCAACTCCTTCAAGTTTATCAGCAAGCGCTCCGGCTTCCTTTTCATCAATAACTTTGACTTTTCTTTCAATCTTTAATTTACCGGTGAGTTGGTCAAAATCTTTTCCAGAGGCAACTCTTTCACCGCCAAAGTGGGTTAAGCGTGCCTCGAAATTTTTCTCTTCAGAGTTTTTTAGAGTTGCCTTAACATCCCAGTAAACTGATTTCCTAAATCTAATTCTCTCTTTTTCTCTATCGGAGATGAGCCTTAAACCTGAGCTTTGTACTCTACCAGCAGAAAGACCATAGGCAATTTTCTTCCATAATAGTGGAGAAAGTGTGTAGCCATATATTCTATCAAGCACCCTTCTTGTTTCTTGAGCACTCACTAGCTTCATATCTATTTCACGGGTGTTTTCAAGAGCACCTAAAATGGCCTTTTTTGTAATTTCATGAAAAACCATTCTTTTCACTGGGACTTTTGGTTTAAGTAACTGGACCAAGTGCCAAGATATACTCTCTCCCTCACGATCCTCATCCGTCGCCAGATATAAAGTCGTGCACTCTTTTAATTTTTTCTTGATTTCGCGGACAATTTTGCTCTTGCCCTTTAGAATCACATAAAGTGGTTCGAAATCGGCATCAACATTGACACCAAGCTTGGCCCAATCTTGTCCCTTAACAGCAGCGGGAATTTCGGTTGCCGATTGCGGCAAATCTCGTATATGTCCCATACTGGCTTCAACCAAATAATTCTTTGGTAAGTACTTTCTTATTGTTTTGGCCTTAGTAGGCGATTCCACTATGACTAAATATTTCTCGGCCATCTTTATAATATCCTCTCATTCATTTTTTAAAAACTTGAACTAGGATAAGGATCACGTCAAGAAAAATTTACCTCAAACGTTTTCGCACCATTTCTTTTAGAAACACTTGCGATTCGATGCAAGGCCTCTATAATTTATCTAAAGGACCATTAGGAGGAGACCTTGCTTCCAGAAATAAAAACAAACCTTGAAGTCTTAACCAGGCACGGCAGCTCAAATAATTGTGTAGTATTACTGCATGGCTACGGTGCAAACAACCAAGATCTCTACCCTCTAAACCAGATGATTCGCTCTTTAGATGATGCCACATGGTTTTTTCCTAATGCTCCACATGCACTTGAAATGGGGCCACTTACTTCAGGACGAGCATGGTTTCCAATTGATCAAAAAGCACTTGAAGTTGCTATGGTCACAGGCATTCCTAGAGATTATTCCACCCTTGTTCCTGAGGGAATGCTTGAGGCCTCTGAAATGGTGACTGATTTATGCCAGCAACTCACTTGTCATTATGAAAAGGTTTTTATTGGTGGTTTTTCACAAGGAGCAATGATTTCAGTGGAAACAATCCTCAATATTAAAAATGGAATCGATGCCCTATTTTGTTTTTCAGGAACACTAGTATGCCAAAAAAGATGGGAAGAGCTGGCCAAAAACCATGGACCCATAAATATTTTTCAGTCACACGGAAAAGATGACCCTCTTCTATCGTTTGATTACGCAAATAATCTAAACCAATTTTTTCAAACTATTGGAGGGGAATTATCTTATGTCCCCTTTCAAGGTGGCCATGAAATTCCGCCGGAGGTTTTGTTTCAATGGGAACAATTTTTAAAAAACCATCTTTTCTAATGGCACTTTGGTCATTTTCTGCTCTCGCCTGTCCTGATTTAAAAGGTGTCTACCACGTCACCAGTACCCTCGAGGGAGTGCACAAAATGGTGGTTGAATACAACACTGAAAAAGGTCCTTTTAAAATGGGGAAATGGATTGTTAAAAGGCCTGGCATGTCTTGTGAAGAGAATGTTGTGCTCTATAAAAAAATCAATGGAAGATGTATGGCCACTGACTCATTTACCGGTGAAGCCTTTTTTGAAGTACTTGAGTTTTATGAGACAACCTTTGATAGTTTCATTAAATTCAGCTTCGGACCCACCATCGTTACGGCCATAAAAAAGGAAAAATCCCTTGGCTGCCACGATGGTGAAAATATCAGATTTCCTTTTAGTTACTAGTTACTTGCCAAGATAAGATGGCACTTTTTGGAATTTTCAAACTTAAAAGTATTTTATTTAATTTTCAATATTTGCTCATGGAATTTTGAAGGTAAATAAATCTTCATCTTTTCGCCCCTAATTTCTTTAGCTTGGAAGAGTTTTATGAAGAAGATTTCACTCAATAAAATCCATTTCAAATAATTTCAAAATTAAGTCTCCACAAATTGTTTTCCACCCTAAAATTAAACTGTGAAAACGGTTAAGTTTTTTAAGGAGTTAGCTGAAAAGCAGGTGCAGGCGGCTAATTTCACTCAAAAATATTACTTAACCAAAAGCTTTTAAAAAGGAATTGGATATAAGCTTTAACGCCAAATTCATCACAAAATCTCAACTCATTTTAAAAATGAGTTTGTTGGTTTTTATCTTGGCCGCATGTAATGGCGGTGGAGGTGGTGGTGGTGGTGGCGGAGCTAGCTTAAATAATGCTCCCGCACCGGTGAACAATAGTGGTGGAGCAAATTCTGTTTCAGATATTGTGGGAACATCTCCTACCCTTGCCAATGGCGTAGCGACCGCAACCATTACAATTTCCTTAGCTGATAACTCAGGATATCCCGTTAGTGGAGTTGTCCCAACTTTTACTGCTACTGATACTCTTTCCACAAATAGCTATGGGATTTGTAGCGCAACCAACTCAATAGGCGTCGCCACCTGTACAATGACTACTCTTAAAGCAGAAAACAAAATACTTACCATTACATCACCCATCACAAAAGTGGGCAGCAATTACATATATTTTGAAAATGATGTAGGTGCCAATCTTACTTTCTATAATGAACCTACGGGAATAGAAACAGCTGGGGCCAATTTTACTGTACAACCAGAAATTCAAATTCTTGACTCAAATTTTAACCCAGTCCTTAGGAGCTCCACCGATGTAACGATTTCTGCTTTTACAGATGCCGCATGTACAGTCCCGGTCACAGGAACTTTCTCAACGGATAATCTTACCGTTAGCTCAAGCCCTTTAACTGGTCTTTCATCATTTACAAATACCTACTACACCAAGGCCTTTGAAACAATTTACCTTAAAGCTAATGCACCCGGTATTACAGATATCTGCTCAGCAGGCTTTACCATGACTCACAATGTGGCCAACAAATTAATTCTAACAACCCAACCCTCTGCTACAAGTGTTGCCGGTGTCGACTTTGCAACTGCTCCTACTCTAGAAATTAGGGACTTCTG
Source organism: Bacteriovoracaceae bacterium (assembly GCA_018649885.1). GTDB lineage: Bacteria > Bdellovibrionota > Bacteriovoracia > Bacteriovoracales > Bacteriovoracaceae > JABIHA01. The sequence goes on along the minus strand of JABIHA010000116.1, from coordinate 8,376 downwards.
GGACAACTTAGTAACAACTACTGGGGACGCAATACTTCCTATTACTCTTACTGATTATACAGATTCAGGATGTACCATCGCAGGTACTGGTACGCTGAGTGCCACTGCCAACCCTCAAGCAGCCGTGGCGGGGGTCTCCACTTTTACAAACGTAGACTACACAAAGACAGGAAATCTATATCTTAAAGTGAGTAACGGCGCGCTGGTTACAGATTGCACAACTGCGACGCTGATAACCCCCGGACCTCCTGATCATCTAATAGTACAAACTCAGCCAAGTGCCGCAGCTACTGCAGGTGTTGCTCTCCCAACTCAACCAGTAATTCAAGGTCAAGATATTTACAATAATCCCACGACCAATTCGACACTTGCCATAACTCTTACAGACTATACAGATGTTGGTTGTACCGTAGCGGGCCCTGGAACTATTACGGCCACTAGTAACCCACTCAATTTAGATGGTGTCACAGGAAACGCAAGCTTCACTAGTTTTACTGAATTTACAAAAGGGACCATATATCTAAAAGCAACAGGATCTGGTGTAACAGACATCTGTACAGCTAATATTGTAGTGGATAATAATAGTGCTGTTGCTGCCAATTCAACAATTACCGGCACCTCTTCTCATACTGCTGATAATTTGGATTCCTCCACAATATCTATACACCTAGAAGATAACTGGGGTAACTTTGTCGATGGAGTGGTTCCAGTATTTTCTGCCACAAATACCAATGCCACAAATACCCACGGTGTATGTGGTTCAACAGATAGCAGTGGAAACACCACCTGTAATCTTAAGTCCACTTATGCTGAGACCAAAACACTCTATATTACTTCTCCTATGGCAGACACAGGTACAACGGTTGTATTTGATCCAGGACCACCAACTAAGGTAGCGTACACAACACAACCTTCAGGTGGCGTGGTTGCAGGCTATGACTTAGCAGTAATGCCAAGTGTACAGGTGCAAGATCAGTATGATAATGGGATTCCTTCAGCAACTGACACTATAACTCTTGATGATTTTACCGATGCCGGATGTACAGTTGCAGGACCTGGTACCTATAGTATTACTACCAATCCAGTTAATGCTAACGGAACAACGGGAACATCTACTTTTGCTGGCATCAATGATACGACTAAAGGCAACCTCTATTTTGAGGCAACAGCAGCGGGTCTTACAGCAGCCTGCTCTACTATTATAGTAGTCGATAATGATGTCCCTATTATTGGGAACTCAAGTATCTCTGGTACAACACCTCACACTGCTGACAATGTGGATGCTTCAACAATTTCCATAAACCTACAAGATCAATATACCAACCCTGTTGAGGGAATGACCCCCACTTTTAGTGCGACTGATACAGGTACAACAAATGTTTACGGGACTTGCTCAGCAGGGGACGCTAATGGGGATTCAAGTTGTACACTTAAGTCTACAAAGGCAGAAGTTAAAACTGTTCAATTAGATACTCCAGTTGTGATCGTGGGCAACGCCCTTACTTTTGATCCAGGAGCACCAGCTAAACTTGCTTATAAAACACAGCCCTCGGCAACAGGCACAGCTGGTGTAGATCTCGCCACTCAACCAGTGGTAGAAGTATGGGATGCCTATAATAATTTAGTTCCCCTCGCCACTGACTCTATAACTCTTGCCGCCTTTTCGGACTCGGGTTGTACAGCAGCAGGTACTGGAACTTTTTCAGTCACAACCAATCCTGTTCCCGCAAACGGAACCGATGGGAGCGCCACTTTTGCTGGAGTTGACTACACCTTGTCAGGTAATCTCTATATTAAAGCAACCTCTGGTGCTCTTACTATGATCTGTTCTACTGTCGTAGCTATAGATCCCAACACTCCTGTTAACTTAGCATTTTTCACCCAGCCTCCTGCATCTGCTGTTGCCGGGGATAACTTTACCACTATGCCTGAAGTAGAAATTCAAGATACCTATGGTAACCGTGTAACGACGGCCTCATCAAGTATAAACCTAGAAGCACATACCAATGGTACTTGTTCTTCGGCAGCAGGAGGCGCATTTGGTGTAACAACCAGCCCACTTGCAACGAGTTCAGGCCTTAGTAGTTATACTGGTGTGAATTACGACACAGAGGAAGTCATTTACTTGAGGGCCTATGATGGTACCTACACAGAAGTGTGCTCCACTGCAGTTAGTGTTATCCCAGCTCCTGCTGATCATATCGAAATCTCTGCAGGTGGCACTCAAACAATTACGGCCGGTGCTTGTTCAGCAGTAGTCACCCTTCAAACAAGAGACCAATATGGAAATATTACCACCAACCAAAGTGGTGGAACAACCGTCACCCTCTCTACTGATTCAGCTGGAGGAGGGGGAACAGATTTTTACACTGATGTGGGTTGTACTGCATCTGCTGGTGGCTCTGTTAATATAGCCGATTTATCTAGCACCACAACTATCTACTATAAAGATGAGCTTGCTGGCACACCTACTCTTACAGTTACCGTTGCAGGCTTTACCACTCAAAACTCTGACAACACGGGCTTTACGATTGATCCCGACGTTGCTGATCATATTGAATTCTCAGCCGGTCTTGCCCAAACAGTAACTGCTGGTGTCTGTTCTGCCATAATCACGGCGCAAACAAAAGATCAGTTCGGCAATATCACTACAGATAACCCAGGCAACACAACAGTCACCCTTAGTTCAGATTCAACTGGCACCAAAGATTTTTATACCGATGTTGGTTGTACGGCCTCTGCAGCTGGATCAATTGATATTCTCGATACAAGTAGTTCAGAAACATTTTATTATAAGGACACAAAAGCAGCAACGCCAACTCTTACTACAACAGTCGCTGCCTTTACCACCCAAAGTTCTGACAACACTATATTTACCATTGATCCTGATGTGTCTGATCACGTTACCTATGCAACTCAACCAGCAGCAACTGGTGTAGCTGCAGCTGATCTCTCTACTCAACCAATAGTTGAAGTGAGAGATCAATATGAAAATGTGGTCGACATTAGCTCTGATACCATAACCCTAGATGCCTATACCACAGCTGACTGCTCTACAACAGCAGCGCTTGGAACCCTCAGTGGTAATACAATGGCGGCTTCATCAGGTGTATCAACCTTTACAGGTCTTGATTACACTCTCGCCGAAACCATTTATCTCAAGGCCTCAACTGGTGCCTTGACAGTAGATTGTTCCACGGCCGTGGTGATAAGCCCCGCAGCCGCCAGTGAGTTGGTCATTACAACCGAGCCATCAGTAACCGGTACAGCTGGTGCAGACTTAGCAACTCAGCCTGTAGTAGAAGTTCGAGATGCCTATACCAATGTAGTTACCTCATCATCTGATACTGTTGTACTCACACCCTATACTACCGCTGATTGCTCCACAACAGCTTCAACTGGTACTACCAATAATGGATCAAAGGCCGCCTCTTCAGGTATTGCGACATTTACCAATGTTAATCATGAAAAAGATGAAATCATTTACTATGAAGTCTCCTCCGGAGGGCTCACAACAGACTGTACAATAGCTTCTGATATAACTTATGCAGCGGCTGCAGTGCTTGCGTTCTCAACCGAGCCAAGTGCCACTGGAACTGCTGGGGTCAACCTTGTCACTCAACCAGTAGTCACTGTACAAGATGCTTTTGCCAATACCGTCTTAAACGCTGTTGATAGTATCACACTGGCCGTTTTTACAGATGTAGGATGTACAGCAGCTGGAGGTGGAGCTTTTAATGTGACCACTAATCCACTCGCTGCCACTGCAGGAGTTTCCACATTTGCTGGAGTCAACTACGATACGGCTGAATCAATTTATATTAAAGCAAGCTCTGGTGGTCTTACCACCGACTGTTCAACCGTAGTCGCCATCAGCCCCAATATTGCCGATCACATAGAGATCTCTGGTGGAACCACGCAAACAATAAATGCTGGTGCATGCTCAGCCGTTATGACTTTTCAAACAAGAGACCAATACGGAAATATCACCACTGATCAAAACGGTGGTCCCACAACCATTACACTATCAACAGACTCTGGTGGTGGTGGAACAACTGGCTTTTACACTGATTCAGGATGTACGACCACTGCCAGTGGCTCAATTCAAATTGCCGATACTAGTAGCACTCAAACTGTTTACTACACAGATGAAGTACAAGGCACCCCACTACTCACTGGGACAGTGGCCGGATTTACCACTCAAGGTTCTGACAACACAACCTTCACAATTAATCCTGCAGCTGCTGATCATATTGAATTCTCAGCGGGCCTTGCACAGACTGTAACAGCGGGAGTTTGCTCTGCTATTATCACCGTCCAAACAAAAGATACTTTTGGAAATGTCACAACTAATAATCCTGGAAACACTTCAGTTGTACTAACTTCTGATTCTACAGGAACAAAAGACTATTATACAGATGCCAGCTGTACAAGTTCAGCAAGTGGATCAGTAACAATTAATGATGGCACAAGTTCCAAAAACTTCTATTATAAAGACACCATGGCAGCTGGACCTCAATTAACTGCTACAGTGGCAGGGTTCACCACTCAGAGTGTGGACAATACAATCTTTACCATTGATCCAGCAGCTGCTGCTCAAGTGGCCTTTACCACTGAGCCTGCCGGAACTGCAACTGCCGGAGCTGATCTTTCAACACAGCCAGTAGTTACGATTCAAGATTCATACGCCAATACAATTGTGCTGTCTTCGGACAATGTAACACTCGCTGCCTTCACAGATGTCGGATGTACGGCCGCTGCTGGTGGAGCATTATCAGCTACCGCAAATCCAAAAGCTGCCACAGCTGGTGTTGCCACATTCGCTGCAATGAATTATGACTTAGCAGAAACTATTTACTTAAAAGCATCATCAGGACCGCTTACAGTTGATTGCTCAACCGCTATAGTCGTCTCTCCAGCGGCTGCTGCAAAAGTTGTCTATACAACTGACCCCAGCGCAACAGGAACTGCTGGTGTAGATTTTGCTGCCCAACCAGTTGTGGAAATAAGAGATGCCTTTGAAAATGTGGTCACCACTTCATCGGATACTGTTGTGCTTTCAGCTTTCACGACAGCTGATTGTTCAACTACTACTTCTACTGGTACTTCAAATGGCATATCTAAAGCTGCTTCTTCAGGGATATCTACTTTTACGGCCCTCAATCATGAAAAGGCCGAGTCAGTTTACTTCAAAGCAAGCTCTGGTGGACTTACAACTGATTGTTCTACAGTCTCTGCTGTTGATCCAGCAGCGGCCACTAAAGTTGTTTATACAACTCAGCCAGCAGCAACAGGAACGGCCGGTGCTGATTTATCTACACAGCCTATAGTTGAAGTTCAAGATGCCTTTTCCAATACTGTGACAAGCTCAAGTGATACTATTACTATTGCTGGCTATACTAATGTGGGTTGTACCGCAGCTTCTGGAGGAACCACAAATGGTGGCTCAAAAGCTGCTGCTTCAGGCATCGCAACTTTTACAAATTTAAACCACGAAAAATCTGAAAATGTTTACTTTAAGGCGTCAACTGGGGGCCTGACAGTGGCGTGTTCAAATAGCGTTATCATATCTCCAGCTGCTGCTGCGGTACTCGCCTTTACTACTGAGCCAAGCGCTGCAGGAACTGCTGGTGCCGATCTTGCTACTCAGCCAGTTGTAACAGTTCAAGATGCTTTTTTAAACACTGTCACTGCCTCATCAGATAGTGTCACGCTCGCTGCCTTTACTGATAGTGGTTGTACTGCTGGTGCTGGTGGAGCTCTAAGTGTCACAACGAATCCATTAGCTGCCTCATCTGGAGTCGCCACTTTTGCAGGACTTGACTACGATACGGTTGAAACTGTTTATTTAAAAGCAAGCTCTGGTGGACTCACCACTGACTGTTCTGCCAATATTGTTATATCCCCAGCAGCGGCTTCACAACTTGTTTATACGACCCAGCCATCTGCAACTGGTACTGCCGGTGTAAATCTTGCCGCTCAACCAGTCATTGAAATTAGAGATGCTTTTGACAACGTTGCCACTTCATCTTCCGATACAGTTAGTCTAACAACCTATACAACGGCCGACTGTTCAACAACTTCTTCAAGTGGAACAACCAATGGAAGCTCAAAAGCAGCCTCATCTGGTATTGCCACCTTTACCGCCCTCAATCACGAAAAAGCTGAGGCCACATATTACAAGGCCAGCTCTGGTGGACTCACCACAGACTGTTCTACTATCTCAACTATCTCACACGCTGGTGCTGCTCAAGTTGTCTTTTCAACCGAGCCAAGTGCCACAGGTACTGCTGGTGTTGATCTTGCCACCCAACCTGTTGTGACAGTCCAAGATGCTTTTGCCAACACAGTGCTTTCCTCATCTGATAGTGTAACCCTCGCAGCTTTTACAGACAGTGGTTGTACATCAGCTGGTGGTGGCACTCTTTCTGCAATAACAAATCCCCTTGCCGCCTCATCTGGTGTGGCAACTTTCGCTGGAGTTGATTACACAAAAGCTGAAAATATGTATTTAAAAGCAAGCTCTGGTGGACTAACAGTGGCCTGTTCAAGTGTTGTTGATATTGATCCAGCAGCTGCCGATCACCTGGCCGTCAACACTCAGCCTTCAACTACTGGTACTGCTGGTGCTGATTTATCAACTCAACCAATTTTTGATATTGAAGATACATATAATAACCTTGTGGACACTGCCACTGACAATGTCACCATCGCGGCCTACACCGATGTGGGATGTACATCTGCTGCTGGTGGAACTCTCAATGCCACCGCTAATCCAAAAGCTGCCTCCGCTGGGGTAGCTACATTTGCTAGTGTTGATTACGATACATCTGAAACCATTTATCTCAAGGCCACTGCCGGCGGTATGACGGCCGTCTGTACCGGATCTATAGCAGTGGACCCCGCAGCAGCTTCACAAGTTGTATTTACTACTGAGCCTGCAGGAACAGGAACTGCTGGATCAAATCTTTCAACACAACCAATTGTTGAAATTCGCGACCCCTTTGATAACGTTGTTAGCTCGACAAACACAGTGACACTGACTGCTTACACCGATAGTGGTTGTACTTCAGCTTCAGGTGGAACTTTTAACGGTGGCACAAAAGCTGCTGTTGCGGGTGTTGCTACCTTCACCGCTGTTAACCACGAAAAAGATGAAACCATCTATCTCAAAGCAAGCGAAGGTGGCCTCACTACAGATTGCTCAACTGCTGTTGATGTCACACACGCTACTGCCGATTACCTAAGCTACACCACTGAGCCTTCAACCACTGCCACTGCTGGAGCTGATCTCTCAACTCAACCAGTTGTGACTGTTTATGATACCTACGCCAACGTGGTTTTATCATCTTCTGATAGCATAACTCTTGCAGCCTACACTGATAGTGGATGTACTTCTGCTACTGGTGGAACTCTTGGTGCTACAACTAATCCACTGTCCGCATCATCAGGCGTCGCTACTTTTGCTAGTGTAGATTACGATACTACCGAAACCGTTTATCTCAAAGCAAGCTCTGGTGGTCTCACTGTTGATTGCTCCAATAATATTGTGGTCTCATCTGCAGCCGCCGCTAAAGTGGTCTTTGCCACTGAGCCTGCGGGTACAGGGACAGCAGGTTCCAACTTATCAACTCAACCTATTGTTGAGATTCAAGATGCTTTCGATAATGTTGTCAATTCAACTAACACTGTCACACTGACTGCCTACACAGATAGTGGTTGTACAGCAGCTTCAGGTGGAACTTTTAACGGTGGTTCAAAAGCGGCCGTTGCTGGAGTTTCTACCTTCACAGCTGTTAACCACGAAAAAGATGAGATTATTTATCTTAAAGCAGCTGAAGGCGGACTCACTACTGATTGTTCAACTGCAGTAGACGTAAGCTATGCAGCAGCTGACCACTTAGTATTCAGCACTGAGCCCGCTGCCTCAGGAACTGCCGGATCAAATCTTGGCACTCAACCTGTAGTCACGGTGGAAGATGCTTTCAACAACACTGTACTCAATTCAAGTCTAAGTATTACACTGGCCGATTATACAGATAGTGGATGTAGCTCTGCTGGAAGTGGAACATTAAATGCCACCACTAACCCACTGGCCGCCTCTTCAGGTGTCACAACATTTGCTGGTGTTAACTACACTAAAACTGGAAACCTCTACTTGAAGGCCACTGGTTCTGGTGTCACTGCTGATTGTTCAAGTGTTGTGGATATTGACCCTGCAGCCGCCGATCACCTGGCAGTAAATACTCAGCCTTCAACAACTGGTACTGCCGGTGCTGATCTTGCCACTCAACCTATTTTTGATATTGAAGATACATATAACAACCTTGTAGACACTGCCACTGACAATGTCACCATTGCTGCTTACACCAATGT
>JABIHA010000060.1 GCA_018649885.1 Bacteriovoracaceae bacterium | reverse complement strand
TCCTTGTTTGTTTTTATTTTGCAATTTTAATGTAACAAGAAAGTTAAATACGGCCACGACACGTGGCCGTATGTCTTTAGAATCATGAAACTATTTTGTTAAAGCAGTAGCATTCGTACCTGACTCCTTAAGTGTGAAGCGTTAATTCTATTGCCTAAATGTCACCAGTTTGTGTATAAAGACCGCTCCCCTCCAGTAGGAGGGCAAATGCCGTTTTAAGGAAATTATTTATGACAAGTACTAATTCAAGTGACATTCAGCAGGGCTGGATGAAGGACTTTGACATTGTTTTTGGTGAAGATGTTGAAGAGAAAAAAGTTACAGAGTTTGGAGAGCTTCTCGAATCTTCTAAGACCAAAAATTTTAGAGAAGGAGAAATTTTCAAAGGAACAGTCATTAAGATTACTGATGACTTTGTAACTGTAGACATTGGTTACAAGCAAGAGGGACTCGTAATTGCTAGAGAATTTAGAAATTATGATGGAACTCTTAAAATTAAGGTTGAAGACGTAATTGATGTGTATCTAGAAAAACTAGAATCCAATTTAGGAAACCTAGTTCTTTCTAAAGATAAGGCTGAAATTCTTCAAGCTTGGGATCGCATTTCTGCTGCCTGTGAAAACGGTGAAGCTGTAGAAGGAACTGTGATTGCAAAAGTTAAAGGCGGTCTATCTGTTGATATCGGTGTTAAGGCCTTTTTACCAGGTTCACAAATTGATATCAGACCTACAAGAAACCTTGATAAGTACATTGGCAAAACAATGGAATACAAGGTTATTAAGTTTAACAAGAAACGTGGAAATATTGTTCTTTCAAGAAGAGCAATTCTTCAAGATGAAAGAAACCGTCTAAGAGGCGAAACTCTTGGTCAGATTCAAGAGGGAATGATTGTTAAGGGTATTGTTAAAAATATCACTGACTATGGTGCCTTTATTGATCTTGGTGGTGTTGATGGTCTTCTTCACATTACTGACATGTCTTGGGGAAGAGTTAAGCATCCTTCTAATCTTCTAAGTGTTGGAGATGAGATCGAAGTTAAAATCCTCAGATTTGATTCAGAAAAAGAAAGAGTTTCACTTGGTCTTAAACAAGTTCAACCAAACCCTTGGGAATCAGCTGCATCAAAATATGTTGTTGGTACTAAAGTTAACGGTGAAGTTGTATCGGTAAAAGACTACGGTGTATTTGTTGAGCTAGACGACGGGATTGAAGGTCTTATTCACGTAAGTGAAATGAGCTGGACTAACAAAGTTAAGCATCCTTCAAAAATTGTTGAAATGTCTCAAAAAATTGAAGCTCAAGTTCTCGAAGTTGATGTTGATAACAAGAGAATCTCTCTTGGTCTTAAACAACTTCAAGAAAACCCATGGGATGCCCTTGTTGATAAATATCCTGTTGGATTAGAAGTTGAAGGTACTATTAAATCAATTGTTGAGTTCGGCGCGTTTGTTGATCTTGGTGAAGAAATGGATGCACTTATTCACGTATCTGACATTTCTTGGACTAAGAAAAATATCCGTCCAGAAGCAGAATTCTCAATGGGTGATAAAATCAAAGGGAAAGTTCTCTCTGTTGATAAGGAAAATCAAAAGTTTTGCATCGGAACGAAGCAACTTGAGGAAGATCCTTGGAAGAGAATTGAAGAGCGTTATCCTGTAGGAACAGTTGTAGAGTCAAGTGTTGTTAGAGTTACAGACTTTGGAGCATTTGTTGAACTTGAAACTGGTATTGAAGGTCTTATTCACATTTCAGAGCTTTCGGAAGAAAGAGTTGAAAAACCATCTGATGTTGTGAAAAAGGCAGATATCGTTAAAGCAATGGTTATGTCTGTAGATAAAGAAGCAAAGAAAATTGCTCTATCTATGAAAGCTGTTGGCAAAGCTGATGATGTAAAAGCTCTTAAGACTTATAAGACTGAAGAGTTTAGAGCAGCAACACTTGCTGATAAATTTAAAGGCCTTAGCTTTGATGACAAGAAAGAAGACAAAAAAGAAGAGTAAATTTAAAAAACAAAAATTTACAAGTATGGAGCCCCCAATTTTCTTGGGGGCTTTTTTTTATTTAAAAATCTCCCAAATAGAATAGCTCTTATTTTACCTTATCCTCTAAAAGTAGAGGGAACTCTGAATGAAGAGGACACCTCACTTCAAAAAACCAAGACCTAGTTCTTCAAGGATTTTACCGCTCATACCCAACTCCTCCTCAATTAGATTTTTTCTTATATATTTAACTAAATCGTCGCCTTCTTCCTCTAGTATAAATTTAACAGATTCTCGAATTCTGACAGGTCTACTGGTGGCCATTAGTTGCAGTAAAGAATATATTCCATCTCCTGAATGATCAAAAACGTATGCATATGCATGTGCAATAACCGCTCTACTAGCAGTTCCTCCAGTATTAACTGGATTATTGTTTAGATCAAAACCATTTGATATTTGACGATGGAGTTCTCCTGGATTAAAAAAATCATCTAATTTTTTTGCAATCTTTCCACATCTTTCGCTTTTTCTACACTCTTTAGCAATATTTGCCAGAGAATCCATCCAGTTATCAACATCATTAAAATATTCAGTAACATTTGATACTGCAATTGTGTATCTTACGTCCTGATCCATATGCCTAATAATTTTCTTTAGGACCAGGTTTTTAAGTTCATCGATATTATTAACATTTTTATAATTAATTCCATGTCTTCCTAACCAAATGACTAATTCATCACTTAGATCTAACTTAGGGCCTCTAAGTAAGGAAGAGCTTCTCTTTTTAGCTTTTGCCGCTGTTCCAACCTTTCCGACCTTTAAAGACTTTCTCAGCTGGTTGATACCAACTGCCGACCCAAGAACTGCCAAAACACCCATAATAGAGGCACTAGAGCAAGAGCTCATTTCTGCTGGGCCCCTTGTGGGATCTAAAAAAAGTTGTTTGGTATAGTCAGATTTGCAAGCATGCATGACATCGCGATAGGAGTGGAGTGCTGCAAGAGCGATATCGCTTGTCTCAATCACTATCCCAGCTGTTGTGATTGCCGATATAATGCGATGAGAGTTTTGGGCAATCGTCCCCAGAGCTCTTGCAACGGATGCACCTGGAGAGAGAAAGACTGTTGCCACAGTTAAAGAAATTGTCGTTCCAAGCTTTCGAAAGTCTTTCTCATTGATTTCTTCTTCCAAACGACAAAGGGCATAGATATCAGCGTAGCTTTTCTTTTCAAATTTTGATGTATTTAATAACATCGCTAGGTACTGATAATCCTTACTGCCACTTCCCAAAAAACCTCCTAATGCGTGATCAAAAGGAATATAGATTGGCTTGGCAATACGTTTAATATTTGATCCTGCTTGGTAATCACCCAGATCACTTAATATATCAGAGATTTGCTCTTGAAGTTCCTCGAGAGCTTTTTCAAAAAAAAGGTTTTCAGCTTGATGGATATCTTGCGTAGAAAATTCTTGTTTCAAAATATTGGAGAAAAATTGATTGTACTGTAATTCACTAATCATGGCGACATTGGCAACAAAAGGCCTTATTTTTTTAACTACTTTGCTCATAATAGGCGTTCCAAGTAAAGGAGCTAATGCAGAGCTTACCTTTTTGATTTCACCATGAATCACTTTAGATACTTCATCGCAGTTGGGATTTTCTAACCTGAATGCATTTAAAGAGCTAAATCTTGCCATTGTCACAAATTGATCTCGTAACATTTCTCGCTTATTTTGATCTGTTGCTTTATTTAATTGATAGAATTGTTGTGATTTTTTGACATTCTCAATACTGAGGGCCAGTGCATCTTGTAAATAGCGAATATCGTTATCAGTGGTACTAAAATCGCTTGATTTTTCATACTTGTTCATATGACAATAGCCGGAAAAGTCATCAAAGATATCAAAGCTATACACACTGTGAGCTAGTCCAGTAAGTCCCTCAATTGTACTTAGTGAAAAAGCATTGGTGTGATGGCATATCAGCGCCAATATAATAAACCGTAAAGCATGCAGATATGTAGGATGGCTTGTAATATTTTTCATAACTTAACTCCAGTACCTTATTATGGTCTCAATTCGATAGATTTTTTACGGAGAAATACTTAATGATTACGTAGGTAGGTGGTATCTTTTGGAAAAGTCACGAAAGGAGTTGCACTGGCAATGTGATTCCAGCGACGTACCTTTAAATATTTAAATAAAGCAATGGTTATGTCTGTAGATAAAGAAGTAAAGAAAATTGCTCTATCTATGAAAGCTGTTGGCAAAGCTGATGATATTCAAGCTCTTAAGACTTATAAGACTGAAGAGTTTAGAGCAGCAACACTTGCTGATAAATTTAAAGGCCTTAGCTTTAAAGAAGATGACAAAAAAGAAGAGTAAATTTAAAAAACAAAAATTTGCAATTGCCGTGCCCCCAATTCGTTGGGGGCTTTTTTTGAAATTATTTAAGGGCAGCGAGGCTATCTAAAACAGTCGCACGAGCTGCCAGGTAATTATTTGGTGGCAGCTTTAGACTGTGGCAGATATTTCTAATTTCTTCGCTTTCTTCATTGGTTGTTGAACCATCACTTGCGGCGATTGCAAAAAGTGTCTCAAGTAATCGATGTTTTTGTTCGGCTCCCCACAGGTCACTGAGAATAATTCCGTAACGGTGATTTTGAAGACCTGCTAAATCCTTCATTTCGGCGATAGCAAGATCTGTCACAAGATCAATCTTTTTAGAATCAAGTTTGGAGTATTTGGCGAGAGCTTCACACATCGCCTTTTTCTCTTGGGGTTCTACTACCATATCCGTATAGGCGACCCTTGCCAGTAGGCCTGCAACGCATGCAATTTCTACTTGAGAGTTTTCGTCATCTTCAGGCAAAATTTTTGAGATCTTTTCGTGCAGACGAATTTCAAATTCATTTTTTGCACCTTCATTTTTAAATAAAACATTCCAAAGTCCCATGATTACCCTCCACCGCTTTCTAATACTGGAGCTGATATTTTATACTAAAGGTGTTTAATGATAAAGGATTGATGGATTTTGGTGTCGCGAAAATCGTAGGGAATGCTCTTTTTTGTGTAATTGCTTACCTGGTATTTTTCTTTCAGTGAATCACTCAGCTTAAAGCTTCTGTTATTGTTAGAAAATATAAGCTCGCCGCCCTTATTCAGTAATTCCATAGATTGATCCACAATGGTGAATTGGTCCTCCATTACCTTAAAATCATTTTCCATTCTCTTAGAGTTAGAAAAAGTGGGGGGGTCAAGTAAAATCAAATCAAAGCTATCCCTGCAGTTTTTTAGGAAGTTCAGCACATTATCGTGAATCAAAGAGTGGTTTTTGGGATCAATTTCATTGAGTAGAAAATTTTCTTTAGTCCAATTGAGGTATGTTTTTGACATATCTACGTTAGTTGTTCGTGCGCCGTTTAAAGCTGACATTACACTTGCAGTTCCAGTATAGGAAAAAAGGTTTAAAAAATTTGTTTGAGGGCCAGATAGTTGATAAATTTTCTTTCTTATTGGCCTGTGGTCTAAAAATACTCCCGTATCTAGGTAATCCGACAAATTAATAAGGTACTTTGCCGCACCTTCGGAAATTGTAGTGTGAATACCGTCCTCTGAGACCTTACCGTATTGGTTTTTCCCCCGCTTTTTTTCTCTTAATTTTAAGAATTGATTTCCTGCGGGTATCTGGAGCAAATCATTAATACAGTACTTGATGTCAGCGATTGTACAGGCCCTTTTTTCCTCACTAACTTTTAAGGGGTTGCCTTTTTCAAATGTGACACTATATTTTCCGTAGAGATCAATAATGTAGGGATACTCTGGCAGATCACGGTCGTAAATACGGAAGGCTTCGAAATTGTTTTGGCTCGCCCATTTTTTGAGCTTCTTCCAATTTTTCGATAACCTATTTTTAAGCATTTGCCTGTGTTCCATGAGATGTTTTTAGCGCAAAAGGGGTATTGTTGACAACTAAACTTCACAATATATTCAGTAGTTTTGACTCCTTAAGGGGTGTTTCCCCCTCACTTTCCGATCACGATGAAGACACTGATGAAGAATCTTCAGGAATGGTCGTTGAAAAGAGCAAGGTTCAAAAACCACCTCTTTATAAGATTATTATGCACAATGATGACTACACCACCATGGAGTTTGTCATATTAGTACTCAAAAAATTCTTCCTCAAGTCTGATGGGCAGGCCAATGAAATAATGCTCTCAGTTCATCAAAAGGGAAGTGGAATTTGTGGAACCTATACCTTTGAGGTGGCAGAAACAAAAATTATTCATGTGAACCGATTTTCTAAAGAAAATGGGCACCCTTTAAAAGTGACTTTGGAGGAAGAGTAAATGTCTGAATCAAATATGATAGGCCAAAATTTAGAAGTCACCCTCAATCGGGCAGTTAAGCTTGCTAATCAGTTCAGGCATGAGTATTTGACCCTTGAGTGTTTGCTACTTTCCCTAATCGAAGATCAGCAGGTTGCTGAAATCATAAAGGAATGTGGCGGAGATATCGCTGAGCTTGAAAAAGAATTGCTCGAATTTATTGACGGCCAAAACCATTTTAGCATTTTAAGTACTGAAGAAATTGAAAACTTAGGTAAGTTTCAATTTCAAAATGAGGAAGTGAGAAAACTGGCCTTAGAAAATGGGATTTCCTATCAGCCTGAATTAAGTTTTTCACTTCAAAGAGTGATTCAACGAGCTGCTCTGCACGTACAGTCCTCTGGGAAAAACGATATCAAGGGAATTAATGTACTTGTTGCTATTTATTCAGAGAAAAAGAGCCATGCCGTTTATCTTTTAGAAAAACAAGATCTCACAAGATTTAAGGTAGTAGAAAAAATATCTCACGGTGTTGACCAGCCTCTCTCGGTAGAAGAGAGCTTTCACGAGGAGACTAAGAGTGCACCTAAAAAAGGGAGCGCTCCTGGCAAGCTCTCTCCACTTGAAGCATTTACTGTTGATTTAATTAAATCCGCTAAAAAGGGTGAAATAGACCCGCTTATTGGAAGAAAAAAAGAGATCCACCGGATTGTTCAAATTCTTTGTAGAAGAAGAAAGAATAACCCGCTTCTTACTGGGGATGCAGGAGTTGGTAAAACAGCACTTGCACAGGGTTTGGCACTTGCAGTTGTGGAAGAAAATGTCCCAGAACTCCTAAAAGATCTAAAAATCTATTCACTAGATCTCGCTTCTTTGATGGCGGGAACAAAGTATAGGGGAGATTTCGAGCAAAGATTTAAGTCCTTGATGCGAGAGCTGGATAAAAAGAGTGAGAAGGCTCCCTGCCTGCTTTTTATTGATGAAATCCATACCATCATGGGAGCAGGATCTACCTCTGGCGGCTCCATGGACGCCTCAAATTTACTAAAACCCTCCCTAACAGGCGGCAAAGTCAAAGTCATGGGGAGCACAACATTTGATGAATACCGAAAATTTGTAGAAAAGGATGCAGCTTTTTCAAGGAGATTTCAAAAAGTTGATGTGATGGAACCAACTCCCGATGAAACCGTTAAGATTTTAATGGGTCTTCGTGAAAAATATGAACAATTTCATGAGGTAAGTTACCCTCCGAAGGCCTTAAAAGCGGCTGCATATCTAAGCGCAAAACACATGCACGACAGAAAACTTCCAGACAAAGCTATTGATATCATTGATGAAGTAGGGGCAAGAAACAGACTTTTACCTGAGTCTAAGAGAAAGTCTAAAATCACCATTCATGATATCGAAGAGGTGGTTTCACAACTTGCTAGAATTCCAAAGAAAACTCTTTCAGGCTCTGAAAAAGAGAAGATTAAGTACCTAGAGAAAGATTTAAAGTTGAAAATATTTGGCCAAGATGAGGCCATAGACAAGGTTGTGACTGCAATTATGCTCGCCAAGTCTGGTTTGGGGAGTGCTGATAAGCCCATTGCCTCATTTCTCTTCGCTGGTCCTACAGGGGTAGGAAAAACTGAGCTTGCCATAAGTCTAAGCCAAAACTTGGGAATTGATTTTGAGCGCTTTGATATGTCCGAATATATGGAAAAGCATTCAGTCTCTAAACTGATTGGAGCGCCTCCAGGATACGTTGGTTTCGAACAAGGAGGAGGCCTAACGGAAGCCGTAAATAAAAACCCTCATTGTGTACTTTTATTGGATGAGATTGAGAAGGCGCACCCAGATATCTTTAATGTACTCCTCCAAGTGATGGACCATGGAGTCCTTACAGACAGCAATGGTAGAGAGGTTGATTTTAGAAATGTAATTCTCATATACACCACCAATGCAGGTGCTAGAGAGCTTGAAGCCGGAAATATTGGGCTGTCTGCTTCCTCAAAAAGCTTTGGAAGTACTAAGAGAGATAGTGCTATTAAGAACACATTTTCTCCAGAGTTTCGAAATCGTCTTGACGCAATTGTTCACTTCAATAAACTTGAAAAAATTGCCATTGATAGAGTCGTTAATAAGTTTTTAGTGGAGCTTGAGGTGATGCTGACTGAGAAAAAAGTCGAACTTGATGTGGATTTAGAGACTAGAAAGTGGATTGCCGAAAGTGCTTTTGATCCAAAGTTAGGTGCAAGGCCAATAAAAAGGTTTATTGAGCAAAAAATTAAACATACTTTGGCGTCTGAGTTGCTATTTGGTTCATTAATTAAGGGTGGGAAAGTGAAAATTTCCATGAAAAATGGCGAATTAGACTTTAAATACACTTAAAAACGGCAAGTTTTTCTCTTTTTTTTTAATATTTTTCAACTTTTTTTCTTTATGAATAACTCGCGCACATTTAAATGGGAATTGCCGGGATGCCCATCCCCACTGGTTAAACCTTATTTCTGATAGGTGCTCATCATCGTTTTTCACTGGCATGAATAGTTTTTTTGAGTTTTTCAGAAGGTATAAGGTACTTTTTTTGTTTGCGTTAAAATAAAATTATGTTTATTCTTAAATAAAATCATGATCATTTTTTTTACGGAGGATCGTTATGGCCGCTAAGAAAAAAGCTGTTAAAAGAAAAACAGCTAAGAAAAAGGTAGCTAAGAAAAAAGCTACAAAAAAGAAAGTAACTAAGAAAAAAGCAACTAAGAAAAAAGCTGCTAAGAAAAAAGTTGCTAAGAAAAAGGCAACTAAGAAAAAAGCTAAGAAAAAAGTTGCAAAGAAAAAAGCAACTAAGAAAAAAGCTAAGAAAAAAGTTGCTAAGAAAAAAGCAACTAAGAAAAAAGTTGCAAAGAAGAAAGCCACAAGAAAGAAGGCTGCAAAAAAGAAGTAAAATTCTCGACACTCCTCAAATTACCCAAAGGGTCTGGTTTTCCAGACCCTTTTTTTGGTCAAATTTCAGTTTAAGACGTCAAAACTAAAATACTTCACTAAGCAATTTCCCCTCTGAACTATCTGAATTTACATAAAAAATACTGGATCAATTTTATTATTATTTAATTTCCGGCAAATTTTTCCTAACTGTATATGTTTAGTTGCCGATAGATCTTTGTCAGCAAATTCACACTACAAGTGGTGTGGGTGTTGTTGTGTTAATAAACCAAAACTGGCAGGGAATGCCTAACTACCCGGGAAGGGTTAGTCACTTTAAGGAGGAATGTATGAAGCTTAAAGGAGGATGATTATGAGTTTTCGAATTAACACGAACGTCCCATCAGTTGCCGCACAAAGGTCACTCAGTAAGACAGTCTCAGCTCAGGAAAAAGCATTACAAAAGTTGGCTTCTGGGTCGAGGATTAATTCTTCAGCCGATGATGCAGCAGGTTTGGCCATTTCAGAAAAAATGAAAGGCCATGTTAGGTCCCTAAAACAAGCGGATCGAAACACAAATGACGGGATAAGCTTAGTGCAGGTTGCTGAAGGTAGCCTGAATGAGATCAACAGTATCTTGGTTAGACTAAGGGAGCTTTCAGTACAAGCTGCTTCAGACACAATCGGTGATACAGAAAGAGGCTTTTCAGATGTTGAATTCCAACAACTAAAGTCTGAGATCCAACGGATCACTCAGACCACGGAATTTAACGGAAGCAAGCTTCTAAATGGTCAAGGAGATAAGCTAGATTTTCAGGTTGGGATTTTTAATAATGGTTTTGAGGATAGGGTTTCCTATGATCAAGAAAAACTCAATACCACAATTAATAGTCTTGGCATGGGAGATACTGGCGTAACGCATAAAGAGTCAGCTCAGACGAATCTAAACACGATTGATGATGCGATTGGAATTGTAGCAGCGAATCGTGCAGATTTAGGTGCGACCCAAAACAGATTGGTGTCAGCATCCCAAGGGATTCAATACTTTGTAGAAAATCTCTCGGCTGCAAGAAGTAGAATTAGCGATACAGACTATGCAGAAGTAACTGCAGAGAATGCGAAGCTAAATATTCTCCAAAGTTCTGGAACAGCAGTTCTAACACAAGCGAATGTGATGGGACAGAACGCACTAAGGTTAATTGGTGGCTAATCACCACAAAGATTATTCAAAAGTAAAAGAGGGATCGAATGATCCCTCTTTTTTATTTAAGTCTGCCAATTTGATAGGTTTTATGAGTACTGTTGATTAACTTGTGAGTGGCCTTTGTATCAATAAAGCCAAGCGAAGTTAGTCTCATAGGATGTTTGTAGTTAATCAGATATTTCTCTACTAGCTCTAATATCACCGGATAATTCAGTTTGAGCTCACGATAGTTTTCCGTATCTTTGTAAAATGATTTTGAGCTGAGTGCGATTACTATATTTTTGTGTATTCCATTTTCAATAATTCCTATAGTACTTATGGGTGAAACTTTCATCACTTGGCCCCTTTTCATAGGCCCACTTATAATGAATATGGCCAAGGGGTTTCCATGAGCATCTTCCGTCTGGGGAATGACACCATGGTTTCCAATAGCGGGAAGGAAATCAATAGTTCTAGAGGCACCACTGACAAAGGTCTTATTCAAGGAGCCTGTTAGCTTATTTAATTCCCAAAGCTCTCTATCTCCTGCAGGAGTGAGAATAATGGCATTTACTTGGGTTTTATAAGTGGGGCGAGTTGGGTACCCATGTAAAAAATGAGTATTAGATTTGATTTGATAATCATCTAAAAAACCACAGCTTGAACAAATACACAGGGCAATGAACAAATTGGAGATTTGAAGTGGCTTCATAATTTTAGATTTTTCTTCTTCTTCTTGGCGCAATTTTCTTAGTGGCTGTGGTGTCGTCTTCGGGGTGGTGTTTATACCAGCTTGAATCAAGCTTTTCTTTTAGCCCCTCAAGATTCCAAGGTTTAATGAGGTAGTTACTGGCACCAGCACTTACAGCATCTATAATTTTAGTTGTTTCATTTTCAGTGGTAATCATTAAAAAAGGCAGCTCAGCTAACTCTGGGAATCCTCTTACGAATTTCAAAAATTCAAGTCCTGTACCATCTGGGAGATTCCAATCCGAGAGTATGAATTGAATACTTTCTTTGTGAGAATTAACGTGTGCTTTGGCCTCACTAACATCGGCGGCTTCAAGAATTTCACCTTTATGATCAAGTTGTTTGAGATGTGCCTTGAGCATTGTCCGAATCGATTCGTAGTCGTCAAGGATAAGAATTTTTAAATTTTCGATCCACATTCTTCTATTTTCCAGCTCTTATGAAAAAAGTTTCTCTTTATTCTAACAATATCTAGCCCCACCATCAAGAAGTGGAATTGACCGACTTTTGTTGTCTGGATGAGTTGTTTTTACTGTGTTGCGTAGTTATGCGCAAAAGACCGACCTAAATGTGTTCCAAAAGTTCGCTAAAATGATCACCAAGTCCCGAAATGAGCTTTGGGCTTACTTCGTGCTTTTTATATTTCACACCAGCTAGGTCCAGAATTCTCTTGGAGATTATGTTGTCTTGAGTGCCAGTATATTTATCGGATAAAAAGATAACTTCAGAAAGTTTCAATGTGGCTATCATTTTTGCACATTCATTGCATGGGAAAAGGGTCACATAACATCTGCTACCCTCTAGCTTTGATTTGCTGTGTAAAATAGCATTGGCCTCAGCGTGAACCACATAGCCATATTTTTGGAAAACGTATGGCTCAGACCGGTCATTGCCCCAGGGAATTTGGGTTTCATCGATTCCAGCAACTTGTCCGTTGTAGCCCATAGTAAGTTGGTGGTGATTTTGATCGACGAAGACACAGCCTACAGCAGTGTTAGGGTCTTTAGACTTAAAACTTGCCATCATGGCCTGCAACATAAAATAGTCGTCCCATGTCAGTTTGGTGTCTACGCTTACAAAATTTTTGCTTTGTGTAATTTCTAGTTTTTCCATGGCCAGACAATAGAAAATAGATGCAGTGATGACAAGGTGGATGCCAGCATATGGGGGCAGAACGTGACGCGACAATGGAATCTGAAACCATAGTCACTAGCAGCTAATTGGAGTATAAATCTTTTTTAAATCATTAAGGAGAAGCAAGTGGGTGTTCCAAGCAATTATCCAATTGAACCAAAAATTGTATGGGATCAATTTTTTCAAATTTCCCAAATTCCAAGACCTTCAAAAAAAGAAGAAAAAATTAGAGGCCATATTGAAAAGTTGGCACAAGATAATGGAAGACAGTACAAAATCGACAGTGCTGGCAATATTGTTGTCTATGTTCCAGCTACTCCTGGTAAAGAGGGGCATAAGAGCGTCATAATCCAAAATCATATGGATATGGTTTGTGATGCCATACCAGATCTTGGATTTGATTTTGACAATGATCCAATCGAGCTGGAAGTCAAAGGAGATTGGCTTTGTGCTAAAGGCACAACCCTTGGTGCTGATAATGGTATTGGGATGGCAGCTGCCGCCGCCTTTATTGTAGACACTGATCACCCTCACCCTGCACTTGAACTGCTTTTTACCTCTGATGAAGAAACGGGACTACATGGAGCAAATGGTCTAGACGCCTCAATGCTCTCTGGAAAATATCTCATTAACTTAGATACTGAGGAGTGGGGAAGCTTTTATATTGGTTGCGCTGGTGGAGTTGACTACAATTTAAGACGTACTTGGGAGCGTGTGCAAGCCTCCTCTGGGGCTCGGGCCTATGATCTGATTTTTAAAGGAGCATGTGGCGGGCACTCGGGAATTGATATTCATAGGCAGAGAGCTAACGCCATTGTGGTTTTGTCACAAGTGATGAGCTCGGCAAAAAAATCAGGAATACATTTTTCTATTTCCTCATTTGATGGTGGCAAGGCCCACAATATTATTCCAAGGCAGTGTAGTGCAGGCCTTTTTATTGATGAGAAGAATCTTGATGTTCTTCACGGGTTTTTAAGAGGAGAAATGGAGAGGCTTAGCACTTATCTTCCTGAAGAAGATGGGAATTTTGATTTGCTACTGCAGAAGTCAGACGCGGCTGATGAGAAAGTTCTTAGTGAAAGTGACGGAACATCTCTTTTAAACCTACTCGCAATTTTTCCACATGGGGCCCACAGCTTTGTAATGAAATCTGATGAGACACTAGTGTCTTTGAGTAATAACTTAGCTATCTTTAAATTAGAAAACGGGGAATTGCATATCAACACCTCTCTTCGTTTTTTTGATCAAAATGAGCTTGCAGGATTAAAAAATCGAGTTGAGTCCTTGGCCTCTACCTTTGGACTCGACTTAGAGGAATCTGGAGGCTATCCTAGCTGGAAGCCCGATTATGATAACTCACTACTGGATTTGGCCAAATCCTTATATAAGAAAC
>JABIHA010000101.1 GCA_018649885.1 Bacteriovoracaceae bacterium | reverse complement strand
GAAAAATGAAACCCTGAACTCCAAATTCAGGGTTGAGCCTAGAGCACTGAAACGTCGAACAAGAGGGACATTTAGCCTTTTGCTAATTCCAAGAAATAGGTATAAATCCTCAAACCAAGTGGCTTAAAGCAGTAGCATTCGTACGTGATACTTTTACTGAGCAGGGCATAGTAACTTCAACAATTTCAGATACATATAATCCTTAATTTTGTTCTTAGATTTGCATCCTTAATAAAAATCAAGGAGGTTGCATGCCAAGAGCAAAATTAATACGTACAGATTCTTGTCCTTATCACATTACAAGCAGATCAAATAATAAAGAATGGTTTTATATTCCAATATGTGACGTGTGGAAATATTCAAATCAACTCTTAAGTGAATCCGTTAAAAAATTTGATATACAGATCGATGCATTCGTTCTTATGAATAATCACTATCACCTATGTATTCACACACCCAATGCAAATATCGACAAGTTTATGCACTTCTTTAACAAGAATTTAGGAGCTAAAATTTCTCGCCAGGCAAAAAGAATTAATAGAATTTTTGGTGCTCCATACAAATGGAGTTTAATTAAAAATGATCAATATTACTTTCATGTTATACGTTATATCTACCAAAATCCTATTCGTACGAGAATGGTTGAAAACTGTATCGATTATCCTTACAGTGATATCAAAAAACAAAACTTTTCAATTGCCGAAATAGAGTGGATTAATACGCTTATTAATAAAAAAGAAGTCGATAGTACCTGCAGGAATTTACGAAAATACATTATAAATTAAACGCATCGCTCATGAAAAGTATCACTTACCCTTTGCTCATTACTGTCTAACTGCTTGCTGAAAGCTGTTTATGCTGTCTTGCTGTATTACCCCTACCCTGCCAGTTAATTTAATGGCAAATATCTAAGAAGAAAACCGCCCTTTTAGGAAACTAAATCGCAAAGTCTATGCCAATGTCTACATATTCTCTATGCCAATGTTTCAATATTCTGCATTAAAAGAGTAACTAAAAAATGGTGATTTACTCTAGTCGACGGGCAATTTCATCGGGGCTCAGGTTTGAATTTGTGCGAGAGTCAACAACTCTTTCAGTTATAACATGCATTTCTGAACCAGGTCTTGATTCATCAATGGCGTCTACAAACTCGTCGAGTGAATATTTTACAACCCTTCCTTGGTCAAGTTGGTCCATAACTGTTATAAATCCCTTTTCTAAATCCACATCGAGAACAGAGATTGCATGTTGTTGAATTCCACCAATTTTAATTCCATTACCCATATGCAAAACCGCATATCCACTACCCGATTTTATTGCTTTCTCAGCTTCTTCAAAAGTGCTTTTCACAAAAGATAGTTTGTGCGCGCGAGTAGTTTGTCGGTCCATTCCTGACTTACTCATAATTACAGTTTCAGTGCTCTTTATTTTCATTCCTCGTTCCGCAAGCGCATCGTTTAGCCCAGTTCTCGCTTTATATTCATCCAGATAAGTGCCAAGTTTTCCACCCGTCGCAGATCGATAACCTCGATCTGAAATTTCATTAAGGTTTGACAGTACTTGAGGGGATACACCATCACTTGCATTTTTAGTTACAAGCTGCAGTAAGCCGTTTGCTCTTGATCTACATGAACAAGTGTAACCGTCACTCTGTCCTATAAACTCACCTGGCCGCATTTTTCCAACTTCTTTTCCTCCATATATTGGCCTTTGTATTGAAGAAGTTTCAAGTCCAAAAAAACTACCTTGAGGGGCGCGCAATCGTCCTTGGTGAGATACTTCTCTTTGAGCACTTCGGCCAATGATACGTATTCCAGAAGACTCGGGTGATCGTCGGCCAATGATTCTAATCCTTGGGTCTCGCACTTGGCTTTGTTCAGGTTTTGAAACTCGATCCTTAACCCATTGTACTAAATTGAATCCATCTCCGCCTACAGGTGCTCCAGCAACACCCACATCCATCAAGTCCCTTGCCTGTTGAGTTGTCAAGCCCGAAGCTCGAAGCATCCTATATTTCTCAGCTGCAATTCGAATGTGATCGGGATTGTTCATATTTAAAGGGTATATGTCAGGTCGGTGACTGTGAGCTCTCGCGATGGCCTCCATTTGCTCTTGACTAGCGTTTGGAGCAATTGCCTTTGCATTGGCCAGCCACTCCTCATTTGATTTCCAACTATCAACTGCTGTGTATCTCCCTCGGGTGCTCGATCTCATTTCTGCAAGACCTACTGCAGTTCCAGTTTGTGTAACATCTGTAGCAGCACGAGCGGAAGGAATTTTTCTTAGAGACTTTACTACTTGACCGAGGCCCATTATGTTCCCGACAACGGCCATCGTGATTTCCACTGAGGCCATACTTCTACATGATTCTATTTCAGCAATGGTTTCTTTAGTACTAGCTCCAGAAGCGAGACTGCTCTCGAGCGAGCTACATCTATCTAGAGTTTGTTTGACAAAAGTACCGTCTATGACCACGCCGGCGCCCAACATAACTGTTTCTGCTGCCACAGTAGTTCTCAGTGCACCTATTGTTCCACGACCAACCGTAGCAGATACTGCTCCTGCAACACCAAAAGATGCGACGGTCAAGGCACTGTTAATCCCAAACTCAATTACTAGTTTTTTTGCATCAAGACCCAATTGGGTATTAGTGAGATGACACTTCACGCTAGCAAGGCCCTCAAGTCCAGGTGTACTAGATGGGTCCGTAGTTAATGCAAGATCTGCCATCAAATCTCGAATTTTGATTGACTCCGTTCGATTATCGGGGGGGGAGTGATACTTTGATCGATCCGGCCCCTGTCATATTGGAGAGATCATTGTATTTTTTTAAAGCACCGTGCTGGCGTAGTTTTTCAAGAGCAAAAAAACGTTTTAAACTCTCGCTTTTTTGCTCTTGAGCGGCTTCGAGAAATTCATCTTTAATAAGACTTACGCTTCCTGGAATAATTGGATGAGTGTCGTCTAAAGCAACTCTTCTCATGGCACTGTCGGGAGTCAAGCCTTTCTTTTCGCTTAGAAAGGCCTTTTGCCTTTTAAGAGCATTTTTCATTTTATAAAGTATTGGACGGTCTTTGAGTATTTGGTTTCTTGCCATTTCAAATCTTGCTATTTTCTCAGCATATTTTTCCCTTAAGTCGTCAGCGCCTTCTCCAAGCCAGAAAGATGGCTTATTTCTTTGAAGGTTTTCTATGGCCCACTCTATATGAGCAAGTTGATTTAGTTGTTTTATTGAATCATTTATCAACTGATCTGTTTCATTTGAACTTTGTTTGCGCTCTAGTCTCTTAATTACTCTGCCGAGGCTGGCAATATTTCCGCTCAAGCTTTGTTTGCGAGTGCTGATTGCTTCTTCTAGCCAGAAGTGAATCTTTATTTGATCTGAAACTTCTTTTACCGTCTTTCCTGCAATTCCGAGTACAGCAAAATCGCTGAAATTGAGACATTGATCACCAACGCTAATGGCCCCATTTGTTGACCCTTCATTGACATATCTTTTAGCAGCTTTGTAAATCTTGGAGTGGGTATTTCCTCCACCGCAGTACTTTGCAAAATTTGTTGTAAACTCTAGACTTTGAAGTCTATTGTAAGATGTAGAGATAGCATCTCCACCATCAATTACACGTTGTTTAACTTTAGTGACTACTCTTTCGAATCCATTAATTTCATAGGACCAAGAAAGTGGAATAAATATAGTCAGGTATAGTGAAGCAAAAACAACTAGTTTCATGACTCACTCAACGGCAATATTAAAATTTATTGTTAAATTAAAATTAAAATCTTTTCTCTCCTGCAAGTTTTACTCGTCCAAAATTTAATTTTAAGAATAAACCAAGTATTGCAAACGAAGAAGTTGCTAGCAACCCTTCTCTATATCAAGTGGTCCCTGTTGAATTTCAGCAATATATTCTCTATCGCACAGCTATAAAATAATCCCTTGAGCGCCATTCAAGCTTTTAGAGTTGAGTTTGATTCAGGTTTGTTAATCTTGATCACTTATCGCTATCAATAATTGCAGTGATGTCCCGCCACTTTTCGTTAGGCTTTTTAATAAGGCCTTTTTTTTTGCCTTTTAATTTCGTTGACACCTGGTTTTAGCAGTCCAATAGTCACCCGGGTAAGTGCCATTTAACGGCCTAAAAGTCACCCACCTCACATTTTGATATGACACGAAGCTTAATAGCATCCCGTTGTATCGGAGGAGGAGTGATTAGTATGGATATGTATG
>JABIHA010000100.1 GCA_018649885.1 Bacteriovoracaceae bacterium | reverse complement strand
TGGCAGATGCTTGTGCTTCGGCGGTAGCAGATGCTTGTGCCTCGGCGGTGGCAGTTGCTTGTGCCTCGGCAGTGGCAGAGGCTTGGGCTTCGGCGGTAGCAGATGCTTGTGCCTCGGCGGTGGCAGATGCTTGGGCTTCGGCAGTGGCTGAAGCTATTGCTTCGGCGGTAGCGGATGCTTGTGCCTCGGCAGTGGCAGAGGCTATTGCTTCAGCAGTGGCAGATGCTTGTGCCTCGGCAGTGGCAGATGCTTGGGCTTCGGCAGTGGCAGTGGCTCCAGCTTCGGCAGTGGCGGAAGCAACAGCTTCGGCAGTGGCAGAAGCCTGTGCTTCAGCAGTCCCTGTCGCTTGAGCTTCAGCAGTCGCTGTCGCCTGAGCTTTAGCACCAGCAGTTGCCGTTGCTTGAGCAAATGACATCCCCAGTCCAGAACATGTGGCAGAGTCTGGAAAGAGATCACAGATATTAGAATCATCAGTGCTTTTAGCTGGCTTTAATTGAAAATTACATGAACTCATTAGTGCAAAAAGAGCAATTTACATTACTAGAAAAGTGAATTTAGATTTTAGAAAGGCCACTTTCATTTCCAAATCGTTCCTTGCACAGCTCTCCATACGCTTGCCATAAACAATATGTATAGAGGTTTAAAACCTGTTTAATCTATTATATGTGGAATTTAGGATTTTTTATAATGTCAGGTACTTAGATATGAAAAGGCTTGGGGCAGGTTCAGTATTTGGCAACTTTGTAGGCCACTGCGAACCATTGTAAAAAAAAATGTTTAAATAAATAGAGTTTGTTTAGCAATAAATCAATTCCATCTGCAGGGATCGATTTTAAAAAACGAATGAAAAAGCTCAAATAGCTCGGGATGCTTTTTTTTAAACACAGGAGTTTTTTCAAAAAAATATTCAACCGTTACTGCAAAAAATTCAGCTTCATTGGTAGCACCATAAGAGTCTATGTCATGGTGGCGTCTTTTTTCCACAGATGATCTTAGTTTAGAAAATTCTTTTCCCATAAAAATTTTCCATTTACGATATGACTTTTCACCACTCAACTCAGGAGTGCCATCCATGTGCCCATCGAGGGCATCAAGTTGATGAGCAAATTCGTGTAAAACAACATTTTGGCCATCATTCCAATTTTTAAGACCGTTTTTGGCCGAGTTCCAAGATAGCACAACAGGTCCCTGAGTCCACGATTCTCCAAGAGTGGGAACATGTCTTGGCAGTGCTGTTGAAAAATCCACATAATTATTTTTATCGACAAATGTTGAAGCAGCAATAAAGAGATTTTTTAGAGTGGGATAAACTCCGCCTTCAAGGTTTAAAACTAATAGGCAGGCTTGGGCCGAAATTAAAAGTTTTATTTCGTTTGTAATCTCAAATCCCCCAATGGGATGAAAGTTTTTATACTCCATGAAATACAGGATTTTCCGTGTTAAAGTTTGCTTTTCTTTGGTGTCTAAAAAATTGTAGGGATGGAATGCTTTGCACAGAATTTGTTCAAACTCTTGGGGGAATTCCATGGTATCGATCAGCTTCCATCTATTATCCTCATTTCTTTTTTGCAGAAATAAATAAATGGTACCAAAAAGTACCAGTAATAGTGAAAAACCAGCTAACCACAATATAGTTTAATCTCGGTTAAAATTATCGATTCATCATACTTTAACTTTTATATTCGAAGAGTACTATGATTTTTTTAAAGAGGCTCCAGCACCCCTGCAAAATACTTTGAAGGAGAGCTGGAGCTCAAAATCATGCTAATGATTCCCCTCCGTAAATTGCCGAATCATCAGATGAGCAAATCGAGTCTTTTATTTCTTTTCTAAAAATTTATCTGCAAGCCGATAATTTTTTTGACACAAAATCGCAATAGTATGTTCGACAGCGACGAGATCAGCATTGATCCCTGCAAAATAACTATCCATTTGCTCTGGAGATGCTATTTCAAAATTGTATTCACTAATAGTTTTTTCAATCAATTTTTCAATTATGGGGCCAGCAAGCTCTCCTGAACATTGCATCATTTTTAGCTCTTCCTCTTGGTTGGCTGGCTGCTGTAATTCACCCGAGATTGCTTGAAAGCATCCAATCCACACTACAAAAATTAGCATTATTGTTTTCATTGTATGCCTCCTTATGTACATTGATTAAATCTGACTATATGCGACTAGCATGGAGAAAAGTTCTGAGAAATAGTTAACGATGGCCCTATGTCGTACAAGTACTTAATAACATTGTATTGAAACTACTGTATGACTTCTATTTTTCCATATGATAGACAAAATTATGATTAATAGAATTATTCAGTTGTCCCAGTCTATAGATCAGACCTGGAAAAAAGATGGTTACACTAAGGACAACTTCTCTAAGGCCTGCACCAATGTGCTGAGTGATTTTGAGTTTGATTGCTCGTTAGAGCAATTTGATAAAGAGATGGGGGAGTGGATACTCGCTGGGAATCTTCCTACCCAACTCAATGTCTATAATGCTTTCGGGCAACCTCCTGTCACCTTGTTTAATAATGGTCAATTTGTCATCGACATCTATTTTTGGATGTATGTTGATACTTCTATTCACAGTCATTCTTTTTCGGGTGCTTTTAAACTTCTCTATGGCCGCTCTGTTCATGAAATATTTAGTGTAGGGCCTAAGAACGTCTTTTCAGATGATGTGATGAGTACCCACATAAATAAAACCTCCACCAAGCTGATACTTCCTGGTGATACCCAGGAAATTACTTCGGGAAATGAATTCAGTCATCGTTTGATCCACTTAGACGCCCCGACAGTTACATTGTGTGTGAGAACTGTAGATGATCAGACTAAATCACAATGGCATCACTTTTCAAATGGACTTAGTATTGAAAAAAGGGCCTTGTCTGAAAGTGTAATTAAAGGAATTTTTTACTATCAGTATTTATATACCTTGAATCCTGAAAGTGCAGTGAGCTTTTTAGATCAACTGATAGACTCCTGGGATATATCTACCACCTTAAATTTCTATGAGCAGTTATCCATTGATGGAATGGGGATAGGGCCAGAGGCCATAGGCTGCTTTTTTGATACAGTAGTAGACAAATACGGTAGGAGCGAGTGGTTCAAGCTCTATGAAGGCTTTTATCAAATGATGAGTGAGACGTGTGTTGAATTCGAGGGAAACACTGCAGATATTAGATTTCTGGAACACGCAATAAATACTAGATATTCAAGGGCCGAAGCCTATGAGTTTCTCATGAAAATACAAAACTCTGAGCTAACTCAGTTCCAGAAAGACCAGTTATCTATTTTGTCTTAAATGGAGTATTTGAAATTACTCTTTTCAATTTAGCTATGACATACTGCTAGTAGATGGATTTATAGGAGAGTTGAGTGGCCAGAGTAAACTATAGAGCGCGGCACATCCTTTTGGGTGACTTAGATGAAGCAAAAGAAATCGTTGAGTTGATTCGACAAGGCCAAGACTTTGGTGATCTTGCTAGAGAGTATTCGGAATGTGAAACAGCAGCAAAAGGCGGAGAGCTAGGATCATTTTTCTCAGGAAAAATGGTGCCCGAGTTTGAACGTGCTCTGTATCACCTGGAAGACGGTGAAGTTTCAAGACCTATTAAATCAAAATTTGGCTACCACATAATTCAAAGACTCAAATCATAGCTAGAGCTTTCGAAAGCATCCACTAGGGGAAGTCATTCCACTACCTAGCAAACAATCTTCAGCTTCAAGTGTAATAGAAAATACAGTGTTACCATTTCTTATTCCAGAAATTACATTTTTGCCATTTTCGTTTGAGCTGAGTTGGATGTTTTTGACATAGTATCCGTAATCTCTTTCATCATTTGGCCAAGTCATATGAAAGTAGACTCCTTTATCAGAAAAAGAAATATACTCCCAGTAGTCAACCTCTTGGTACTCCCATCTTGTATCTGCCAGATCAAAAATAGAAAATGCCAAAATATTTGAACTCAATGTTAATAATAAAAATGCCATCACCAATCTTTTCATTTTAAAAGTCCTTTCATTTGTATTTGAAGGGATACTATGGAGAAATGATGGATTTAAAAAGATGTGTGTAAATAATTTAATAGAGTATTGTCACCCTAGAAGACCAGGGGAAAGCTTTTTGATTTCAATAGCTTCCTTGTTTTTAATTGAATTAATGGGAGCTCGATTCCAGTTTCTTGAAACACTTAGTGAAGAAAGTGTTCGGAGTTAAGCTGTAATGAGCTCTATCCCATCTTTGGAGAGTTTGATCTTTCGCTCTTTATAGAGCATTCCAAGGGCATTTTTAAATGTTTGTTTACTCATGCCAAGGTTCTGCTTTATGAGGGTTGGAGAGCTTTTATCATTTAGTGGAGAGTGTCCCTCACAACTTTCAAGATAGCTCACAATTTTATCTTTTGCTTCAACCAGGTTTTTGATCCCTTGGACTTGAAGTGCAGCGTCGACTAATCCATCAACTCGAATTTTTTTCACAACTCCATCATAGGTAGCACCAATGGAAATATTAGAAAAAATCTCATTTGCGTAAATGATGCCGATGAATTTTTTGTTGATGATCACTTTATATCCCAGATCAGTTGCCGTTACGGGAGTGATTTTTACTTTGCCACCTTCTTCAATATCAAATTCTGAGTCTTCAATATATTTTCCAAGCTTAGTTGTTCCGTATACGCGGTTTGTTTCTGCTTCAAGACAAACCCTTACAAGGTAGCTCTCATCTTCTTTCACAGAAAACTTTTGCTGATTTCCAGGAACTAATAAGTCTTTATCGATTCCCCAGTCAAAAAAGGCGCCGAACTCTTGTACTTCCACTGCGGTCATAAGGGCATATTCGCCCACAACAGCACAGGGGATTTTAGTTGTGGCAATTCTATCACCACTAGTATCGAGGTAAACAAATGCTTTGATATTTTGGTTTAGCTCAAGATCTTCTGAGTTCATTTTATGGGCCAGAAATACTTCTTCACCTGAATCGGTATGTGAGAGATAAAACCCTTCTGGAGTTCTCTCACTAACAAAAAACTCACTGACTTTTCCAAATTCAATCACAATTACTCCTAACACTAAAAATTTAGCTCAATCTATGGCCTATGATTAGGCCAGTAAAGAAAAGAGTTTCACTACCTACAAATTACATGCAGGAGGGGACTAGAGTGGCCTTAATGATACTAGCGACTTAACTCTTTAATATTACGAGATTTACCCTGAAGGTTATGCTAGAATTTTGGAAAAAATATGAGGATATGGCATGAAAATTTTAATTATTGGGGGAAATCGATTTTTCGGAAAAAGGCTAGTAGGCCTTCTTCTTGAAAGCGGTCACCAGGTGGAGCTTTTGAATCGGGGAAATGTGGATGATGGATTTGGAAGCTCAGTTGTGCGCACCATTTGTGATCGAACAATAGTTCAAGACCTGAAAACGGCCATTTCTGGAAAAAGCTGGGATATCGTTTATGATCAAGTTTGCTATGACTACAATGACGCAAAAGCGAGTTGCGAGCTATTTGATGGAAAGGTAGGAAAGTATATTTTTACCTCTTCGCAATCTGTTTATGGGCCCGGCGAAAAAATAAAAGAATTAGACTTTGATCCCTCTAAACACGAATTTGAGACCGTAGAGACCAAAGAAAGTAATTACGGTGAGGCCAAAAGACAAGCAGAGGTTGCCTTTTCCAGGCATGCAAATTTTCCGTTCGTTGCCGTTCGTTTTCCCATTGTTATTGGAGATGATGACTATACAAAGAGATTTGAGTTTCATGTTGAGCGTATAAAAAATGAAAAACCTATATATTTTCCGTGTATTGATGCAAAGATATCTTTTGTAACCTCTCATTTTGCGGCCACAACTTTAGAGTTTTTAGGTAACAGCAATTTTGTTGGGCCTATCAATGTGGCAAGCCCTGGCCCCATCTCTCTAAGAGAATTTGTTAAAGAGATTGAGGATACTACAGGTCAGAAACTGGTCGCTGCGGGTGAGGGGAGTGATGAAAATCATTCCCCTTATGGAATTGATGGTGACTGGTACATGGACTGTAGTGTGCTCCATGGACTATCTATTAAGGGAAGCGAAATTAGCAACTGGCTTCCCAAATTATTATCCTAAAATTGTATGGAGCTTACTGAATAGCAATTGCTTTATGGGAGAGCATGAAAGGCGCCAAAACCATTCCACTCGTTGGGATGTAACCAATATCTGCAAGACCTTTCTCTCCTGTAAATATCAGCTCAACATCTCCGGCCCTTGATATTTTATAAATCTTTCCGGCCACCCAATCAGACACAAGGAAGTCTCCTTGAGTATTGATTTCAAGTCCATCTAAATGTCCCAGTGGACTTGAAGTAATTTTCTCAATGGTTTTTTCTTTTGGGTCAATACTGTAGAGCTGTCCTGGTGTCTTGGTGGACCAGTCTGTTGTAAGTCCCCAAGAGGCCACGTATAATTTATCCCCTGCGTATATAAGACCATTTGGTGAGTCGAGCGCTTCACCTTCCATAAAGATTGATGGAACACCTGCTTCTATTTTATAGATTGTGCTTCCAAGAGTATCAGAGGCGTAGACCACGCCACTGGGGGAGATGGCGATATCATTGAGAAATTTGGCCCCTTTTAATTTGATTTTTCTAAGTACTTTTCCTTTGGAAATATCAATTTCAACAACAGTGTCAATATCTGTGACCCACAATTTTCCATCATGTGCCCTCATTCCTTTGGGGGCATTTAGCCCATTAATCCACTTGGGTTTTAAAGATTTTCCGTTAGCTGATAAGATCGAAATATGTCCATTATGATCTTTATTTGTCCCTTCACCTACGATATTTGAAATAAAAATAAGCTTTGTATTAGGTTCGTAATAAATTGATTCAGGCGATGAAATACTCTTAGAGTTTTCCCACATAATCTTTTTGACCTTTATATGAGATTTTTTTGAAGCACATGAAGAAAATACGGCCAAACACAGAATAAATAGTAGAAATTTCAAGGTAGTCTCCTTATGAAGTATCTTTAAATGAAAATATTCTTGTGCCTAAATGATAACTTCCCTAAGGGGAGTCTCCAAGAACTTTTCCTGTTTAATTTTTGATTAAGGGGTAGGAAAAATATTACCCCCTTTAAGTCAAGATCGTTTTTTATGGGTTACCGTCAACCGGAGTTTGGGAGAACCATCTATGAAAAATCTAGTACTTGCAGTTTATCTTATCGTTTTCAGTTCATTTTCTTGGTCTAAAACTGTGGAGCAGCCTCATATAGATTTGAGCCTTGTGAAGCTAAAATCAAAATCTGAACAACCCATTGAAGTTGATATAAAAGGTGTATTAAAGCTAGTGGATGGAGAGACAAGGAAAGCCGAGAGTCTATCAGCTAATGGTGATGGGACTCAATTAGTCTGGCTTGCCGGAAAGAGAAAAGAAAAAGTCCCCAGTGGAAGATCCTTCGGTAACTGGCGCTCTTATAAAGATCAAAGTGGAAAGTGGAGCTCGGCCAAACATGTAGTTAGACAAAGTTTTAACTTTGCCTACAGTATTTCCATTGGTGCTGGTGATAAAGAACTTATCACTATTGGATCCACCAATGGACTTAAGAAAAAAATAAAAATAGTAGATCAAAAAAGCAAAGAAATATACAAGTTAGATCATGATGATTTTGAAATTACTGAGGGGTCTCCCTATCTAAAGCATGGACAAATTTCACCTGATGGAAAGTGGCTCACTTTTTATACAGGAGATATCCCGGAAATTAGAGGTGTAATGGTTTACAACTTTGAGACAAAGGTGACTTATAGACTTCAGGCCATAGATGATAAGCATCCTACCTGGAGTAGTGATGGTTCAAAAATATTAGTTCACTTCCAAAAAGGTGGTAACTCTAGCATTAAACTAGATCTACCTCTAGAGCACGCCTACATGGCCTATTACGATCTTGAAATTGATGGTAATGAGTTGGTTAGCTGGAATAGAACCAGTCTAGATGACACGGAAACTGATGTATTTAATTATCAAAAACACCCGGCCCTAACTGTTGACGGAAAATATCTATTTTACCATTCAAAGAAAAACCCTAATGCTGAATCTCACCTGCATGTAAGAAAACTAGAGAAGGGCTCAACTCAGTATCGCCTTAACCTTTTCACTGCAGACGGAAGGGAGCTTAAGAAAGTTAAGCATGTGGCCATGGCCAAAAAAGTAAATGAGCTCTTTGTTGTTGGAAAAGTAAAAAAGGACAAAGATAATAAGGACGAGCAGAGATTCGACCATATCTACAATATTTCGGCAAAAGATCTTGAAAAAGCTCTATCAAATATATTTGATAAGTAAATTCGTCTATCGATAAATCCTATTTATAAGTATTAAGAACCTACCTCTATCTACCCAAAAATATAGAAAACCGCTCTTTTTAGTAAGATGTTCCATTTAGTGATTTGCACTTTCACCGATAAGCCATTGTCGATTTCTTTTAAGCGAGAGAAAAACAATCAAAAACTGCTGAGGCCTGAGAGGTCATTGGCACTTGGGAGGAGATTTTATGAGAGCTTTATTAATTGCAATTATTTTAGGGGCTTTTTGTGTTCCGGCCATGGCGGGAACACAGTATCATCACAAAATTAAATGTGTTGGTGGTTATAAACTTAAGGGGAAGCTGAATGACTTTTACTGTTCAAAATACGTAAAGGGAAAAAGGGCCGGAACAGCTGGCTGTCCTATAGGCTACGTACCGAATCATAATGAATACAGCGATGGGTGGTGATAAATGTGTTGCTGGTCTTGGTCGTAGGGCCAAGAAGAAGCGTGCTGGATGTCTTCCAGGGTTTGTTGTGAAGAAAAATAAAGGTAAAAGAGATGACTGTTACGAAAAAAGTTTTACCTATTACAATATTCCAGTAATGAGTGGCAAATAAGATTTAAAAAAAATAGAATAATAACTCCAATCGCATTTTAGGGATTGGAGTTATTATTACTTCATCTATAATCTATTAGTTCCAATCCAAATTTATTTATTAAGCTTTCGTTGAATATCTGAAAAATTTCCTTGAATACAGTAGACGTAAGAGCTTTCAACTTCTTTTGAGTAATTGGAGCAATACGATAAGTAAAGGCCTGTGAGCTTCCTCGAGATAGTGCTGAAGTTGTTTTGAACACAAGAGGTAAAAGAGTAGTCAATTTCTTTATTAAAGCTATAGCAGTTGGATAAATAGACGCCTGTGAGTTTTCGCCCAATTTCACTAAAATTGCTATTGATACAAGAGCTAAAAGAGTATTCAAGCTCTTTTGAGTAATTTGAGCAGTGACTAAGATAGACTGCCTGAGCGTTAAAGCTCATGAGTAAAATGATGCTAATAAGTGTTTTCATGAAAATCCTTTGATATTTCACTAGGTATCACGGCTTACTTGGGGAGGAAAGTCTTTGATAGATGATACAGTGCGATTTCTTTGATATTTCTGAAAGAATTACTACTCATGTGTTCTAATTTTTGTACGTTTTACTGAGCGTTTAACTCAGCCTCCCTTTTTTCTAAAAGTGAGGCTGAGAAAATTTGTTAATTTAGCTTTATGCTACTAATCGTTGGCGGGAATTCGTCCTACACAGTAGTCTCGAGATCCACTAACCTCCGAGCTCTCTACATTCACTGGACGAAAATTAATATTCCAAGGGCCATCAAGAGTTTGGGCAATCCCAGTATTTTCATCCCAATCCATAAGCATCATAGCGTGGCCATCATCACCGTTGGAGCTATCTCCATCGGAGTCTCTTCTATCGAGGAAGTCGCCAGCTTGTGGATGATAGGAGTCACTTAGAACCCAATTATAGCTTATATCTTTTTTGATCCATTCTTTGTATCCAGCATGATAGCAATAGAGTCTTCCTGCATATTTGAACTGGTCGTGCATATCTGCATGGGACTCAATATTTTTGAAATTATAGGTAAGCCAAGGGAGGTATTGGTTAGAAATAGAAACACCATACTCATAGTAGTACCAAGAAATAGTTTCACTACAAAGGCTACTGCCACTAGAAGCGTACTTGGGATTCGATGAAGAAAGTGAGTCACTTGCATCACTACTTCCACTTTTGCCAATATCATAGATCATATAGCGTGCAACACTTGGAAAGCTTCTAAACTCAGAATAATTTATGCCAAGATAGTCTTGAGCGTATAGTCTTCTTCCAGTGTAGGCAGCAATATAAAATGAGTCGCTTCCAGAATCAAGGTATTGACTGGACATATAGCCAATTTGAGCAACTTGCTCTCTTCCACAGCAAGTTTGATCGTATTCTACATATATGAAAAATTGGTTAATATCGAGTGCAGTACTTCCGCCTTTGTTCTGAAAGTACATTTTATCCCAATATGAGCGATTATTATTTTCTGCCATACTCTCTAGTGTGGTAAGTCCACTTGCTGTTACTACGCCTTCATAATTTAAGTAAGAGCTCTTTGTAAATGAAACCGCTACTGATTTTGTTCTTCCTGCAATATTTTTAAACTTCACATAACGAGTGAAATTATTGTGACTAGGTTGTGAGTTGAGAATCAATGTAATTGTGAGATTACTTGGCTTCTTTGAATCATCGAGATCGCTCGCGATTACGTTGATAGAAATGAACAAGGTAAGAGCTGCCATAACATTTGCTAACGTGAATTGTATTTTCATTTTTCTCTCCGGTTAATGAAACTAAATCATTTTTTTTACACCAGAGATAAATAAAATTTATATAAAACGACTATTCGTACATATTAAAAGTGCAATTAATGTGCCTAAATAGGGGGGAGAAGTATATAGAAACTGGTGGGGGGAAATGTCTAGATTTTGAATCTGTATATTTTCTGAGGATATCTAAATAAAAAACGAATAGTCGGCCAGGTTATATCTTTTGTTTTAGTAAGGTCCTATTAACGGGAAGGTGCTGGTGTTGGATTGTGCTTGTTTGACTCTGGGATGGAGTTGGATTGCACGCCCAAGGGAAACTTGTGAGCTTTAGTAAGTGAGATAATGGGGCTTCTATCAAGGCGGAGATTTTTAGAAAGTGTGATCTTTTATTGATGTCTCGCTCGAGGTGAATTTATTTTCGGTGGTAGTGATTCTTTTATGGAAGAGGAATTTTGATAGCCTGTGGTTGTTTGAATTTTTGTTTTACTTTGAGTTTTCTTGAGAAGGGGGGACTGTTTGATAGCTTGAAAAGGTCTCCTGTAATGCTCTTGGAGGTTTTTATATGGGATAAGATTGAACCTTTTTATTTAATAAACGAGATCAAAATGGTATATTACTTTCACTTGGGAGGTAGCTTTGTCACTACAAAATTTATCAGATGAAAGACTTATAGCAGACACTAAAATGTGGAATGAAAAAGAAGAACACTGCACTCGTCAGTTTCTCAGACATAATTAATGAAGTTAATAGAAGAAGGCTTTTTTGTGATGATAAAGAAGGCTCACTTTTTAAATATATCCGCAAAAATTTCAATAAAAGTGATAGTGAGACAAGTCGAAGAATTCTGGCGGCAAAAACTCTAAGACTTGTACCAAATGCTGATAAAGCACTGGCAAAAAAACAAGTAACACTGACAAACCTAGCAGAAGTATCAAGCTTAGTGGATGGTATCAAAAGTAATAAAAAGAAAAATGAGATCCTAAGTAGCATTGTGGGGAAAACTCAAACCCAAACAAGAGAGCTTGTGGAGAAGCTGACAGGTAAAAAACGTGCGACAAGACCCCAAACCCGATCACACTCAGATGGAAGCCTTCGCATCCACCTCACCTTAGTGGGACAAACAGCAAAAGATTATCAGTTTATTAAAGAGCAGCTTTCAAATAAGGGTCTTTACAGTACAGAAGATATCATCGGACACGCCATCACAGGGACGGCAGCCATTATTAGAAAAAAGACCGCTTCACTTGGGTCTAGAAAATCAAAACCTATCACAAACTCAAGAACCATCTCAGCTGCTATCAAAAAAGCAGTGATAACAAGATCAGGTAATAAGTGTGAAAATTGTGGCTCAAAATACAATCTGCATTTTGATCATATTACTCCCCATAGTATGGGGGGAGCATCGACGATTGGGAACCTGCGCCACTTATGCTCTAATTGCAATGCGAGAGCTGCCATAGTGGCACTCTCGCAACAAAAAATGGATCTCTATATAAATCAGAGCTAAAAATCAGCTAGACTCTCACAATTTTTTCTTTTGCCTTGCTCTTCGAGATCGAGTTGCACCTAAAAACCTCATCCACAAAACCGCCTGCGGCGGAACACACCAAGACAGGCAAGCCGTAAGGCGCGGCTTCGCGAATACCACCCATAAAACACCGAACTCTCATCAAAGCCTATTAATACCACCAAAACCACATACGCCCCTTTCCATAAAAGCTTTTACTACCACCAAAAATAAACCTAAGCTCGAGCGATACATCAATAAAAGATCACACTTTCTAAAAATCTCCGCCTTGATAGAAGCCCCATTATCTTACTTACTAAATTTCACGAAACTCCCTAGGGCGTGCAACCAAACTCCACCCAAGAGTCAAAGAAATTCAAACCAACACAAGCAGTTCCCCCACAAAAATGTAATTTGAAAAATGGTCAACTTCTTTTATCAACAACCCTTTATTTCACAGGTCCTAGTGTTGAGTTGAGGATTTACATTCTCCACATTCATTTTACTTGCCCCTACTTAATTTGATTTCCGGTGGTATTCTAATCTATAATGAAAATATTGTACTTGTGAGGACTCTATGGTGAAGTATGGCTATTATTATGTAAAACTACAAGGCATTAAGCTTCTCTTGTTATTGCTAACTACGGCCTTTCCACTTGCCATTTTCCTTATATATGCCCCATTTAAAATCGCCTATATCCAGTATATGGTTTTGGGATTTACTGTCTTTTTAGAATATGTTTTTTTCCAAGGAAGAAACCTTCGAATTAAGCAAGAGCCATATGTGAGACAAATACTGCAAAAAGAATTAAAGAGAGTACCTTCCGGACAAGAAATTCACAAAAGAATAAGCATGTATGGAACTTTCCCTGAAGTGACACTGATCCTTAACGGGATCGCCATTTTATCCGTAGGGATTTACTACGGAAAGTAAATTGACTTGCGTTAGGTTGCCTCTTCCATTAAGGCCTGCCCATAGGCTTGGGCAATATTTTCAGAGTGGCTTCTGATTTTTCGGAGGGCCACAATCATATCAGAATAAGTGAGGGCAGTAAGTGGTTGACACTCACCTTTTCCAACACGTTGAATATGACGATCGCGGATATCATTGGCCCTCAGTCTTAGCTCTTCTGATTTTCTTTGAATCAAAGTGAGATCAATAGGCTCTTCAGTGACAACATTATTTGCTGACATTTTATAAAAGGCTTTGACCTCTTTAAAGAATTTGAAAAAATCGCTTCCAGCTTCATTTTCAAGTAACTCTGAAAGTGGCATACGAGTGGAGTAAACAGTCAAACTTGTTAGGTAATCAGCAACTGATTCAAGTTCATCGGCTACTTTCATCAGTGATTGTGCTTCTCTACTTTCCTTGGCGGAAAGGGGAACCTCAAAAAGTTTTACGAGGAAAACTGTTATCTCTTTTTGGATATTATCCGTAATTTGCTCATAGTCTTTGATTTTTGCAATGGCCTTGGATTTTGAGCTCTCATCGACTTTTTCTTTCAAGATGGCCTTTGATAAATTATACATTTTATCGACTATCTCTTTTAGCTTGTCTGTTTCGGCTTTGGCCTGGGCAAGAGAGGTTGCCGGGATCATATCTTTTGGCTCTCCCAACATGACCAAGTGATGCTGCTCTTTTGTTTCACGATCTGGGGTAATTTTAATTACCAAGTTTGCTAATTTATTTAGGAATGGAAGAAATAGGACTGTTGCAGTGATGTTAAAAATTGAGTGTCCTGAAGCGATGTGTACGGCCACATTAGTAAATTCTCCATCAGCTCCCACTGCAGCTGTACTTCCCGGAACTACCCAGTCAACAAACTCAATGTAATAAGGAAAAATAGAGAATATGAAGAGCACCCCTAACAAGTTGAATATGGCGTGGGCCCTAGCCGCCCGTATAGCATTAATATTGGCCCCAAATGAAGCAAGAAGTGCTGTAATGGTTGTCCCTATATTTTCACCAAGTACTAGGGCTGCGGCAGTGTGAAATTCAATAACCCCTGTACTGGCCAGCGCTATTGTGATTCCCAGCATGGCCGATGAAGACTGAACAATCATAGTCAATAGACAGCCAACGATAATACTCGCAAAGTACGACCCATAATGCTGTCCAGAAAAGTAGCTAATGGCATCTAAAAATTCTGGCATTGCACGTAGTGGTTTAAAAGCATCACTCATTATTTTAAGACCAAAGAAAATCATCCCTATACCAAACAAAACTCTACCAATTTGTCTGATATTATTTTTCTTTCCAAAAAGCATGGGAAAGATTCCAAGGCCAATAAAGAGAAGCCCATATTTTCCAACTTTGATGGAAATAATCCAACCAGTGATAGTTGTTCCGATATTGGCACCAAAGATAATTCCAATGGCCTGAGTGAGTTTCATCAAACCTGCGTTAACGAAACCTACAACCATCACAGTTGTAACCGAGGAGCTTTGAACTAACATGGTGACAAATGTGCCGACCATCACCGCGTATATACGTTTTTTTGTAAGGGTATTGATGATATTTTTAATCATATCACCGGCCACTGATTGCAGTGCCTCTGACATTGATTTCATACCGTAAAAAAAGATGCCTAGGCCCCCAAGCACTGAATATATTATTTTAAAAACTTCCATATTGGACCCTAGCGAGAATAGGCAAACTGAATCTCTACAATTGAGTGAAATGCCAGTAACATTTTTTCAAACAGCTTACTCATTTTTTGATCCTTTCGAAATGAATTTTTTTAATAAGTTGAGAGACATTTTTGATTTTTCATGCAGAGCAGCCTAGTTGCGGCTATTTTGAAATTGACTACAGTGAAGGAAGTGGGTTTCAATATCAAGATCATAAGAGAGGTTAAGTTGCTTGTTACTTTAAAGTTGTTACCGCTGTTTTGGATGGCGAATAGTTTTTCCCATGGGATCAGTGAAGAAGCTAAGCGCGCTATGATTGAGGGAGGTTACCTTCAATACCTCATGCTTGGTGCCGAACACATGATCACAGGATATGATCACTTGCTTTTTTTATTTGGAGTGATTTTCTTCCTCACTACCTTTAAAGAGATTGTAAAATTCATCAGTATTTTTACCCTTGGTCATAGTATCACCCTCATTTTTGCTACTTTTTTAGGAATTAGCGCCAATTATTGGCTTGTGGATGCAGTTATTGCACTTAGCGTTTGTTACAAGGGTTTTGATAACAATAATGGTTTTGAAAACTATTTTGGCATGAAAAAAGCACCCAACTTACTTTTAATGGTTCTAGCTTTTGGACTTATTCACGGCTTTGGACTCTCTACCAGACTGCAGCAACTGCCATTGGGAGAAAAAGGTGGGGCGATGCTCATGAGGATTATCTCCTTTAACCTTGGAGTAGAGCTGGGGCAAATTGTGGCACTTGGAATTATGCTTTTAGTGCTTTCAGGAGTCAGGCACACTCATGGATTTAAAAAGTTCTCTAAAGTGGCCAATGATGGAATCATTCTTGCCGGATTTATGCTTTTACTTATGCAACTTCACGGCTACCTTCATACTTCTGGCCCTGATGAGTTTGGATTTTCTAAAGATGGTCACTCTCATGCTCACGAGGATATGGACAGTACAGAAACTGAGGGAAATATTCACCACGAAAATAGTTTATAAATAGGAGCTTACATGCACCACTTTTTAATTTCACTTATTTTACTTTTGGGCCCTGTAAGTTCTTTTGCTCACAGTAATCACCATCATGGTAAAAAGATAAAAAAAGATCAGGTTATTGTCAGGGCCAAGTTTGAGCTAGGCAAATTAGTTAAAAATGAAAAACTTGAAAAAAGCTGGCTTGAAGCTACGATTGTAAGCTTTGAAATTAAAACTTTTGAAAAAAAGAACAAGTCCGGGAAAGTGTTAAAGACAATCAAGGAGTGGGTTGTTTCATTTAATAACGCTAAAATTAAAGATGAAAAGAAGAAGATATTATTCATTTTTTTGAATCTTAAAGGAAAGTTTGTAGCAGCAAATTTTTCAGGGAGATAAAGGACTAGTATGTGCGGTGTTTGTCAGAGAGTTGAATCCACCTTAGGTCAAAATTATCCATTTTTCATTCATGAGTTCAAACATTCTATTTTTGTTTTGGGCGATCATCAAATTTTTAAAGGCCATAGCTTACTGCTATTAAAAAATCACGTTCGTGAGCTACACGATATGAAACGAGATGACTATCTCGAACTCAGTGATGAGTTAATGGTGGCCACAAATGCAATTGTTAAAACATTTTCTTGCTACAAAATGAATTACCAGTCCCTTGGAAATATGGAAGAGCACGTACACTGGCATCTTCTTCCTAGGTACCGTGATGAAAAGCATTTTGGAAAAGCTCCTTGGGAATACTATATGGATGATGATTTCAACGAAGTTGAATTTAAAATCACTAGTGAGGATGCCCTCCGCCTGTGCTCACAGATTAAACAAAACCTCTAATTGCTGATTTGCCTAAAAGGAATCTGATTGTCTACTCAAAATATTTCTCGTGAAAA
Organism: Bacteriovoracaceae bacterium; assembly: GCA_018649885.1. Classification (GTDB taxonomy): domain Bacteria; phylum Bdellovibrionota; class Bacteriovoracia; order Bacteriovoracales; family Bacteriovoracaceae; genus JABIHA01. The sequence goes on along the minus strand of JABIHA010000100.1, from coordinate 13,698 downwards.
ATTGGTCGTGGCCATATTGGCCACGGTACAATTTTGTCACATGGTAGACTTTGTGGTGATGATGCCACTTGGTCCGCTAATGATGAAGAAATTTTCCATAAGTCCCGTGGAGTTTGCGGGCCTTGTGTCGAGTTACAATATTGCCGCCTGTTTTTCAGGATTAGTTTTAGGGGCGATTGCAGATCGTTATGATTTGAAAAGACTTCTTGTCTTGGCCTTTTTTGGGCTCGCGCTGGGGACCTTCTTATGTGGTTACTCCTCTAGCTTTTCGGAGCTACTAAGTGCGCGGATATTTACAGGTCTTTTTGGAGGAGCTGTTAATGGTCTAGTGATGGCCTCTATTAGTCATCTCGTTCCCTATGAGCGCAGGGGGAAAGCGATGGGTGCCATAATGGGAGCCTTTTCAGCTGCAAGTGTTTTAGGAGTTCCCTTGGGGCTTGCCGTCGCCGACCGCTGGGGATTTAATTCGACCTTTTATTGTATAGCTGCCTTTTCAGTAATTCCACTTTTCTTACTTGCTCTATGCACTCCCGGTATTCCCGCTGGTATTACTAAACTTCGTTTTGTAGAGGTTGTGAAGAAATACCGGCATACTTTGAGTTATCAGCGTAATCCATTGGGGCACGTAATGATTTTTATTGTGTCTTTTTCCATGTTTTTATTAATTCCTTTTATAGCTCCATTTTCAGTTCAAAATATGGGGATTTTGCAGAGTGATCTCAAGTTTATGTATTTAGTGGGAGGATTGGTTACTGTTGTGACTTCAAGGCTTTTTGGGAAGATGACTGACCGTTATGGTGCCTTTAGGGTTTTTAATGCCTTGGCCTTGGGAGCTATTATCCCCATCCTGGTCTTTACAAACACTGGACCCATCACGCTTGTGAGCTATATTATTTTAATGTCTGTGTTTATGTCAGTAGTATCGGGAAGGATGATTCCCTGTATGACCATGATAACTGAAATTCCGGGCCCGAAAGAGCGTGGAACTTACCTGGGCCTTCTTGGCTCAGTAAGGGCCCTAGGATCTGCTAGTTCTACATTCATTGGGGGTCTTATAATTGGTCAAGGGGCCAGTGGAGAGCTTACTCGCTTTGACTTGGTAGGTTACCTCTCTGTGGCATTAATGCTTACAAGTCTCTTTATGGCCTATAAAATTAATAGTAGTAAGCAATTACACTCATAATGTAGAGCCCCAAAATTGAGTTAAATCATTATTATGTACTGTTCAATTTGATACTAGAGACCTAGCGAGGAGCAAGGTATGAAAAAAATTGTACTCATGTTTTTGATAGTAGTCAGTAATGTAACACTGGCCGCTAATATTACATTTAATATAAATCATAATAATCGAGGGCTTGCGAAGTTTGTGCATTCTCACAGAATGACGGACTCACATGGCAAGAACATCTACTACAGCGTGATTCAAAATGCTGATAAGAGCTACTCTTGTCATATTAAGTTTAGAAATTTTCAAGGGCAGAAGGCCTTTACTGATCAGCTTCTTGATAGAAGGAATAAAACATTTAGCTGTACAGGTTCTGGAGGTGTCTATGTTAACGCCACCAATTTTGGGCTAAGTTACGGTTTGTAATAGGTTAAAACTCATCATAGGTTAGGGCCTTAAGCTTAGGCCCTCAATCTTATCAATAACTTCTCTGGATCGCCTCCTTTTGATGGCGGCTTTATTTCTCAATTTTCCCAAATTCTGTCCTAATTTAAGGTAGTTGGAAACCAAGGTAGGTGATACCCCAGCTGCGTTGTATATTCTACAAAGCGAAGAGGTACAAACTTGGAGTTGTTGCTGACCCGGGATAATTTTCAGGTCAATAATTTTACCAAATGTGCCGATGAGAGATCGTAAATATTTTTTTTACTAAATCTAGGGAAATTGGGATTGATTAAAAAAAAGGAATTTGCAGAGTTAATTGAATATTCAATGTGTGAACACGTGAGGAAGTAGTACGTTATGAAGTTATTTAGAATTCTATGTATGTTATTTTCTTTTACTCTTTTAACAGCAACAGTGACTCCAGGGGTTGCATTTGCGGGAAGTAAAGGAAAGAAGGCCAGAAAACTTGGTAAAAAAGTTAAAAAGGCGCAGAAGAAGTACAAAAAGAAAAGAAAAAAGCAGGGCAAGAAAATCAAGAAGTATCTTGATAAGCAAGGTATTGACAGAGGTTCTTTAAAAGGCTCTGGTCTCTTTAAAGATGGAAAGTATGATGAAATTTGTGCTAAGTCAGAAACGGCTGAAGATGATTGCTCTAAGAAGTTGAAAAAACTTCACAAGCCAATTTTAAAAGCAAAAAAGAAGCTTGGAAAAAGTAGAGACAAGCTTAAGAAGAAAAGAGAAGCAGCTGGCGATGATCTCTCTTCAGAGGAAACTGCAGAACTTGAAGCTATTGAAGCCGAAGTTGTAGTTGATATTGAAGAAGAAGATGTTTCAGAAGATCTTTAATTAGATTACTTGAATTATAATGATTGGGAGAGGGTCTTTATGGCCCTCTTTTTTTTTGTAATTTCTAATGTGCGAGCTTTGACAGCTTAGCGCTACGACTTAAAAAGAAGGCTGCACTCAGGCCACCAGCTCCCATAACCATAGTCATCACCACAATTTGGTATCGTACAGCAATTAAAGGGCTGATCCCTGATAGTATCTGCCCGGTCATCATTCCCGGTAGAGATACCAGTCCCACTGCAAAGAAACTATTTATTTGGGGAATTAGGCAGGCTCCAAGGGCCGTTCTTTTGGCCGAGACTAGATCTTTTTGTTCGATTTCATTTTCAAATCTCTCAGCAGCGATTCCAATCGTATTCATGGCATTAGAAAAAACCATTCCGGCAAGGGGAATCAAGAAGGAGGGTTCATACCAAGGAGAGTGGGGAATAACGACAATAGTCACAAGGCAAAGAACAGGTAGTGCTCCTACAAGCAGAGACAGTAGAGCATCTTTAATTTTATTTTTTCTCATATGGCGTACTGAGTATAGAGAAATCCAGGCAGAGATACAAAGCATCACTATCACTATAAGCACAGTCCATATAGGGTTATTTTGTTTAAAAATAAATGTTAGAAAGTATCCAATCATCAACAGTTGCACAAGCATTCGAGCTGATGCATAGACTAGTCCCTTCCAATTTAGCTTCCAATTTACAAACACGATGAGTACTAGAACGACTGGGAGAAAGCTAATAAAGAGGTTAATAAGGGGGATTGTTGTTATTTTCATATAGCCTTTGCTATGGGAAGCTCAATTGAGAAAGTGCTCCCTTTCCCCTCTTGAGATTTGAGATCAATTGAGCCGCTCATTTCATCAATAATTTTTGCAACTAATCCAAGTCCCATCCCTGTTCCCTTTCCCAGTTCTTTTGTCGTGAAAAAGGGATCGAATATTTTTTTCTTAACCTCTTCGCTCATTCCAACACCGTTGTCCGAGATGGAGAGTTCTAATTTGTCAGAAGAGATTTTTTTAAGAGAGACATTAATTTCCCGCATTGCCTGGCCTTCAGTCGCATCCCTTGCATTAATAAGAATATTCATAATCACTTGTTGAAGCTTTCCAAATGAGCCATCAACTAGAAGCTCTTCCTCTGTGGCATCAATATTGAGCGTGACACCGTCTTTATGGAGAATTTCGGCAATTAATTTAACAGTTTGATTTAGCGCCTTGGCGGTTGAAAACACTTCTGTTTGATTTGTATCATAACGAGCGTAGGTTCCAAGTCCTTCAACTATATTTGAAATACGATCACTGGCAATGCTCATGTGATTAATGGCCTTTTCAATCTTTGGGGTTACGCTTCCTTCAGCTTTTAGCATTTTCTCTAATCTTAAAATATTACCCATAATAATGGTTAAAGGGTTATTGATTTCATGCCCAACTCCAGCAGCAAGCTCTCCAATGGAAGCAAGCTTTTCTCTGTGGGATAGGCTTTGGTAAAGTTTTTCTCTATCCTCTTGGATTGTTATAATTTCATCACTTGTTCTTTGAAAGAAATCAAATAATTGATTGACCAGAGCACCTGATAAAATCATAGTGAGTGTACTGTAAGTGGCCTTAGTCCAAGGTTGAAGGGAGAAAAAATCACTACTTACTAGAGCGCAAATGAAGTAGGCCAGAGACCATACGAGAACATACGAGCGTCTGAGCCAGATATTTTGGCTTGTTGATGGTGAGCCCAATATCATTAAAAAGAAATAGTAAAAAAAATTTTCCGAGTACCCACCCATCAAAAAATAAATGGACACAATTATTGGCAGAGCTATGATGTTGCGGAAAAGGCCAAATTCATCGTATTTCTGGGTTTTAATTGTAAGAAAATACAATAGTGATTATTCCCGCGGTGATATTTTTGTCAATAAAAACCAATAGAGAAATAGTGACTCCAAAAGCTCCAAAGTATTTATCCAGCAGCGGGAAAAGTTTGTGAAAAACTTGGGTATCTAAAAAATGTTGTGCCTTGAAATTAATAATATCTGTATTATTGTCATTTAGATGGGTCGTATTCCGCTTATTGTTCTGCGTATTATTCACAATATTATTTCTCTTTGGGCATTCTCTCAATAAGCTCAATCAAGAAAAGTTATATTTTCTTAGTTATATCTTAGCAGGTGTTTAATATTAAGTGGTGACCCGGTGCGTTATTAAGTCCTTTTCAAGGGTATGTAAGCTTTCCCATATTAAAAATGCTAGTTGCTCATAGTTAAAAAGCTTGTTATCTGAAAGGAGACGACCAAAGGTGAATAGATGAAATACATAGCAATTCTGTTTTTTTTACTTCCTATGAGCTCTTATAGCGCAAGTCTTGAGGAGCTGATTTCGAATGAGGCATTTTATCCATACTCTTGTTTTGAGATAAAAGTTTTTGATAGCTCTAAGAATATACTCTTTCAGGATAGGGGCCTTGTTGAATCTGTTAGTGTCGAGGGCTGCAAAGGTGGTCTTGAGCAGCTAAGGCCCCGTTTTATTCATGGCGGAGGCTATAAAGGGCTGATGGTAATGAATTTACCAAGCGTTCAGCTTCCCTGCAGTTCAAGTTTCAAAATAATCTACACAAAGTTTCATGGAAATTGTCACAGCTTTTCTTCTCGTGGAGAAGAAAAAGGAAGGCAAACCCAAAGTTTTCAATTTTAAGAAAAATATATTTAGCTTATCTATGCGTTCATTATAGGTCTAGCAGGCGGTTTTGGAAAAGTATCTTCTGGGATACGAAGACGACATTCAAATTGGCCCTTTTTCTCCCAACAGGCCAGATGTTTTCCTCCAAGCATTACTCCGCCTTCGATATCTTGTTCCTTTAATAAAAATAGCTTTTTGTTCAGCATTTCCGCCATTTTTCCAGTTATTTTTAAATGAAACTCACCATCTTCAAACTGGGGATTTCCAAATCCTATCACTGGAGCAGTTGTTACAAATTCTGAAATACTTCCTTTTCCAAAATCAACATCCTTGTAATATGAACTAAGCTCCCCACTTCCTTCTCCTTTTAGATAAATTTGGCAGTCAAACTCACCGGCCGATGTAACTGTGCAATAGAAGTACTTGCCATAACGGTAGTAGTGATCACCTAAATAGCTAAATTCCTCTACAGGACTTGGTAATTTGAGAAAAATCTCTTTGGCCCACTTTTGATCTATAATTTTAATTTCACCGCAGTGGTATCTAATCTTAATAGACTTTGCATGGGCCAAAGTCACAATGAAAAAAGTAAGTAAAATTTTGCTCATTCTTTCTCCTCCCACTAGGTTGTATCTAAAGACAGAGACCATTTTGTTAGCTGATCGTTAGGTTTTGGTAAAAAAAAATTTTAAGCTGATACCTAGTTTAAGCTACTTGGAAGCTGTCAGAATTTTAACAGGTATGTAAAATAGCACCATTGTAAGGCCTTTAATCCCACATTATTAGATAATTGAGATTGCACTACTTAGACCGGGGTTGTTAAAAATGAATTTCTTTCAAATGCTTTTAGTATTGAGTTTGTCCTTATTGGTTTCCTCATGTGGGAAAAATGACAAAAAAGAAGAGTCAAATGCCTCGATCTCATCAACGGAGTCAAAAACTCAAATAGTTGAAATTGGGGCTGCTGGAGGTGAGATAACTGCAAGTGCTGGAGCTCCTAGTAGTGAATCTCCCAAGGAGTATGACACTCACTTTGATTACAACTTAGGAGAGAAATATATTTTTCTCGGCGGAAGGTGGACCAAAGTTGAGGGGAACTCAGGAGACTGGTTGAGTGGAAATGGATTACCTGAAAGTGCAAACGGTAGGGATGGTGAGTACTACGTTGATCTCGAAACAGATTCAATATATTTTAAAATAAACGGAGAGTGGAAGCCTATTGGTGATTTTCTAGGTCTTCTATATGGGCCAGACCTTCCAAATGATAGTGAAGGTAATGACAATGACACCTATATTGATGTGAGAAAATTAAATGTCTATTTTAAAGAGGATGGAAAGTGGAGGTATGTTTATACATTCCCTTCAAATACAATCATTGTAAATGTAGAAGACGAAAAATTTAAAGAGATATCATCTAGTTATCCTCTTGGATCAATTATGGTGAATTTAAGCTCATACGGAGTTTATGAATTGACCGCTGAGGGTCTCAAGGTGGTTCGTAATCTTGAAAATGGTATTTTTACCTGTAGCCTTGGCGACAATGGATTTCCAAACGGTAGTGGAACAAATGGTGATGTTTGTATAAGTAGTGATGGCAGATTTTTTAATTTTACTGGAGGTCGTTGGGATCACCAGGCCAGTATTGAATTTCCAAAATACGATGGTTTTAGTTATCCAGCAACTTACGTTGATACTCTTCCCACAAACCTATCTGAGCTAAAAGAGGGTGAGGTTTTTATTGTAAGATCTAATAGAGAGCACTGGCAGTTTCTGGGCGATAAATTAGTACTACAAGTTGAAGGTATTGAAATCACAAATGGTGAAAATGGTGATAGAGGTGAAGATGGAGATGATGGACAGTCAGTAAAGAGAGTCGTTGAAGTGATTGATGATTTATCTGCTGATGAAATTGCTATCGCCAAAGAAAGTGGTGCCATTGTTCTTCCTTATTTGGAGCAAAGCTCTCAAACAAAAAATAGTACTCAGGCAGTAACATATAGTGAGGTAGTCGATTCGGAGTCGGTTGAAGATATTCAACTCGTTTTTGGTTTTGAAATCCCGCAAAGTATTATTGATGATAGAGACTCCGTCTCTACCATTAAACTTGATCTAGATATTACTAAATTTAATCATCACGGATATGTGGGAACTGAAGCACTATGCATCAGTGGACCTATCAAGTCATGTTCTGGTCATTTATTTCACCAACGTGGGTGGAAAGGATTAATCAATCCAAATTTCTTTACAGAAATTGATGGACCTATCAACACACTTTTTTCTGATAAGTTAACAGCAAGAGATACAGGAAGGTTTAAATACGTCCTGGCCATGCCATCAGCGAATATCGAGGAGATATTTGAAGTAAGTGTTTCTCGGATTCTAGCACTGCTTCACGAGAGCAGAACCAATAAGGTGTATTTTATCCTAACAGACGATGCCAAATTTAATTCAAGACCAAAACTTAAAATCGAATACTTTACAGTTGAGTAACTTTTGAATTCATAAAAAATAACTCTTGGAAATAGTATTTTCAAGAGTTATTTTTCCAAATACTTTAAGAAAAATTCACTCCACAATAAATTTTTTTATATCGTGCACCTAAAATACACGCCTTGATTCACTGACATCAATCAAATAACTTTCTGAGAATCTTTGTTTTCATGAAATCTTAATCAGAGCAGTCTCACAATTAAGAACTTCAACGAAAGATAAGGAGACGGAGATGAAAAAGTTAATTTTTATTTTTACTTTTATCGCGATGGGATTTGCTTCAAGTGATGCCACGGCTGATCAATGTCGCTCCCAACTAAGGAAAGGTAACGGAGATGTGATTCGACGTTTTATGAGCAATGCTCCAAGAAAGTTTCTCGCTTGTTCGCGCGCTTATTTAAAGTGTCGCAGAGAGCTGACAACTCGCCATTTGGATGGCAGGAATCCATATGCTTATTGTACTGTTGGTCGTGCTCTCAGACCCCACAGACCTAGACGTGACTGGCTAAGGAGAAGATGTACTGCAGACCTGCGGACCTTCCGAGGACGACGTATCACTAGTGTCAGGGCCTCTGTCGAGGGCATTGTGGGAACTGGCCTGAAAAGGCGTGCTTGTAAAAAAGCGATGAGGAAATGTAGACGGAAAAAAGCCCGATTGGGGCGCCGTAGGGCCTATTGTATGGTCCGTCGTTAATTTGACTAACTAATGGTGAGGGCCCAAATCAAAGGCCCTCACCTCACAAACTTTGAAATACTACGAAATCCATGTACAATTTCGTTAGATGAAAATTGCCTTCTTATCAATTAATACTGAAAAACTTCCTGACCCAGTAGCTCCTCTGGGTTTGTACTATATTATGGGCTCAATTTCTGATGAACATGACAAAGAGTTGTGGGATATTTGCTTTGTAGAGGATTACCAAAAATTTCTGATTCATAAGATCAAATCCTTTTCCCCAGATTTAATCGCCATAAGTATCAGAAATATTCAAAATAATGATTATTCGAATACTGCCACTAATTTAAAGTTTTATCACAAAGTGATGAAGCTAATAAAATCTCAAACTAATTGCCAAATTGTCTTGGGGGGAAGTGGATTTAGTGTGATTCCAGACCAGTTAATGAATGAATTAAAACCAAGCTATGGGATTGTTAGAGAAGGGGAGTTCGCTTTTCCCCAATTGGTAGATGCTATTGAATCCAAGAAGCAATGTGTAGAACACATTTCCAATTTATTTTACTTTAATGATCAAAAACTAGTTTTTACAGGATTTGCTTCTAATTTCCTGGATATAAGTGAATTGATGCCAGAGAAGAAAAAACACCACGCCAGTGAGTATTACAATCTAACAGGAATTGATTCAGTTCAAACAAAAAGAGGGTGTCCATTTCATTGCAGTTATTGCACATACCCTCAAATTGAAGGAAAGCAGTATCGTACCAGAAACCCAGTGCAGGTTTTAAAGGAGATGAACACTACACTTTCGGATAATCCGGAAGTCAGTCATTTTTTTATTGTCGACTCTGTTTTTAACCATCCTATCAATTATGCCAAAAATCTATGCCGCGAGATGATCGCACAGAGCTTTGACACAGATTGGACTTGTTATCTTAGCCCGTTTCGCTTAGATGCAGAGCTTGTTTCATTAATGTCGAGGGCAGGCTGCAAGGGAGTAGAGCTTGGCTCAGATAGTGGCCATAATAAAGTTTTAAGAGATTTAAAAAAGGGCTTTACGGTTGATGACATTGTTCATGCAAGCAAGTTGTGCCGTGAATTCGGTATAAGTGATTGCCACACATTTGTACTGGGGACGTCTGGAGAAACAATTGATGATGTCAAAGAAACTCTAGACTTCTTATGTGAGCTAAAACCTCACTCTGCCATATTGATGGTGTGGAGTGATGATGGTCTTGCTACTAGTAGCTTGCAACCTACAAATAATTTGATTTTTAGACATCAAATATTAGAGCTTTTAAAATTAGTTTGTAAGGATCACTCTAACTGGATAGTTCCTGAAATTAATGTCAACTTTAACCCTAAAATGCTTAATTTTCTCAGAAGGCGAGGCATTAGAGGACCTCTATGGCAGCAACTCGATCATAGCTTTTGGAAAAAATGCTCTGAGGAGCATCAATTGCTTCAAATTTTATGAGTTGGTTTTACTGCTCATTATTGTAACGAACTTCTAAGGCCCATCCCTGGTGATTAGAATCATTTTTGATTTGCCCTTTTTCAGGGTAGCGCTTTCCAAAGCCTGGAAGGGATTCAAAGAATAATTGCTTTTGATTGGAGTAAACGATCTTAATTCTCTTCGGGTGATGTTTTCCTCCACCTCCTTCTATAGGCCATTTTTTGTCATACTTTGGATTAAGGCACCTTTTGGAAGAACCCTCAAAATTCTTTTTGACGTTGCCTGGGATGAATAGGTCTTCATAACCATGGTCTTGAAGCCAATCTCCGGCGATACAATTGGCCATAGTGTGAACGGCGGCGTCGCTAAAAGAAAATCCATTTCTCTCACATTGGTAGTTTCCGTGCTGGTCTTGACTACATTTTTTTGCTCCAAGGTAGTGGTTGAACATCGCCCAAAATTTTAAATTAAATCGATCTCCATGGGCCATATTACCTACTATAACTTTTGGACCTTTTCCTCCCACAATACTGGCCCACGAATCAATCTCTAAGTTAAAAAAGCTCGACATGCTCCAAAAATATTTGAGTTTGGTTTCTGCCCAAGATTTTCTAAGCCCACAGCTGTTGACCCATGTAGGAATAGGTCCAAGCGGAGTGATTAAAGGGGGAAGTGCAATTCCATGACCCCATATACTTTTAAATTGGGGGTGAGACTTTGCGGGTCTACAAATATGTTCTGTTCCCGGAGCTCCATGACCGAAGTGAAAGAGAAAATCAGCTGACTGGGCAGCCTGCTTGATTCTTTTTTTCTTCAATCGAGTTGGTCCGTCATCTTCGCTGGCCCAACCATTTTTGCCAAAATTAAGATTTTCTTTAAAGCAAAAGTTATCAATGATCCATTTTTTGGTAAAATCTTTAATGAATTCATCGTGGTTAGAAATTTTTGCGAAGGGGACTCTTTTCCATGTACCTACAAAACTTAGTTTTTGGCCTTGCGGTATTTTTTTGCAAAGCTGTTCAATGTCTGTTGTTAAATCAATGGGAGTAGGAGTATTCGGCGACAGTGATTTATCTCTTTTCCAGTGATAATAGCGCAAAAGAGTACTCTTTTTCTTTGATCCAAAAATAATTGCTAGCACGAACTCACTTGGTGAATGTTCGTCGTCGTAGAATCCAACCACATAACTATGTTTTTTAAACACTGTGGGGGTTTTATCGAGATAGAAGTAATTAAAGCGGGTGAAACTTTTTGTGAGCCCTTTGCTATCAACTCCAAGGCCTTTGAGCAATTTTCGTGCACTTATTCTTGCCTGCTCATCACTTAAATCTGTTCCACGCTCCATTTTATAGGCAGCTAAACTATCAAAGATCAGAGTGCCTGAGTCTCTTTGGTAGCGGTAACTTTCAGTTGCACTCACACTCACGAGCTCTCCAGCTTCAAGGTAGCTATCAGCTCCAGCACGTGTCATTTGGCAGAGTAAAACTAGTGAAATGAGTAGTAATTTGAGCATTCAGACTCCTAGGAAGTTATCTAAGATATCGATAACATATAAATGACTCTCGGCGCAATTGGAAGAATGTGGGTTAATGAAAATTTAATGATTACTGGAACAAATACCTATTTCTTCTAGATACTTAGCTCAGCTTCAACGGCTTCTTGTAACTGTCTGTACCCAAAGCTTTTAAGTGGTTTGCCGTTGATAAAGAATGTGGGAGTTGCTTGAACTTTAAGCTTCCTGCCATCGGTAATGTCTTGCTCAATTATTTTCTCTGTGGCCGGATTATTCATATCGTCTTTGATTTTTTCCACGTTGACTCCAACCATGGGAAGGTAGTCCCAAACTAGTTCTGGGCGTGGGTTGTGATGCCCCCCCCAATTGGATTGGTACTTAAATAGTATTCCTAGGCTTTCCCAAAATTTGCCCTGCTTTCTTGCAGCTTCGAGGATTCGAATAACAAATTTCGCATTTTGATGAAAGGGAGTATATCTAAGAACAAGCCTAATTTTGCCCGGATTATCCGCCATCAATTTTTTAACAAAAGGATAAAAATCTCTACAGGTTTCACACTCGGGATCTAAAAATTCAACAATTATCACCTTGGCCTTATCACTGCCCATTGTTGGAGAGTGATCTCTAATGAAAAGATCAATATTTTCACTGGCCAAAAAGCCCATTTCTTTCTCACGCTCGCCTTTGTAATAATTTCTACCTACTATAAAAGCTAAAACGAGAATAAGTGCTGATGCAGCAATAACAATTTTTTGATTTTTCAACGGATATATCTCCTATAAGAAATTAAAAGTAGTAGCCCCAAGAGGGTAAATGCAGTGAATGACATTAGAGGAATGGTAATAAAGCCTAGCCAGTCCAACCACACATCAGAGCATGAGACACCTTCCCTACAAGGAGAGGCACTTTCTGGAACGATTCCATAGTGAAGTAGGTTATGATAGAGGGCGATTATCCACCCCATGATGATTAGTGGTGCAGAAAACTTAAAGACTTTAATATCTGAGGGGACAAGGCCTATTAAAAAGATCAGCACTAATGGGTACATGCAGACGCGCTGATACCAGCATAGCACACAGGGCGGAAATTCCATCACTTCACTAAAAAAAAGACTTCCACCTGTTGCAACACAAGCGATTATCCAGCAGGTAAATATTATGGTCCAAACGGCAGGACTATTTTTGAGGTCAGTGGTCATTTTCAAGGTGATAATAGAGTCACTTAAAGATTTATACAATAAATTCTTTGCAAGCCGACCCTATTTTCACCTAAAAACGTTTTGCTGCGCCACCTCCCGGCTCCAGCTATTAATATTCTTTCCTACGAACAGGAAAAAACTTTAGAACCGGGAAAATAATCTTAGGATCAGGCCCCCTAACGATTTTCTTATTCTTTTTCTTATAGGGGAGCTTATTGAGCACATCCATCATGCAGTTAACACGTGCTCTTTTTTTGTCATCTGAGCGCACTACAGTCCAAGGTGCCGAAGCCGAATCTGTATAATAGTACATCGCCTCTTTGGCCCGAGTATATGCATCCCATTTATTAAAAGATTTAAGATCAATTGGGCTTAGCTTCCATTGTCTTAAAGGGTCAGCTGAGCGCTTTTTAAAGCGTCTATACTGCTCTTTTTTCCCCACTGAAAACCAAAATTTAAATAGGTAGACTCCGCTTTCGACCAAAAGTCTTTCAAAAAGAGGAACTTGTTTGATGAAAAGCTCATACTGGCCTTTAGAGCAAAAATTCATGACATGCTCAACACCTGCTCTGTTGTACCAAGAGCGGTCAAGCAGTACAATCTCGCCTTTACTGGGCATGTGTTTAATATAGCGCTGGAAGTACCATTCTCCAGATTCTACTTCTGAGGGTTTGTTGAGGGCCACGACTCGGGCACCCCGAGGGTTCATGTGTTCCATGAACCTTTTAATGGTCCCCCCTTTCCCTGCAGCATCTCTGCCCTCAAAGACAATCACGACTTTTTGGCCCGTTTCTTTTACCCACTTTTGCATTTTAAGAAGCTCTATTTGAAGCTTCTTCTTTTGGCCTTCGTAGGTTCTGCGTTTCATCTGCACCTTGTATGGGTAGCGATGATCATCAAAGTAACGGTCGGGCAGTTTTAAAAGCCTAGATTCAAGTTTCTTTGTATAGACTTTATTTACTGTATTTCTCGTTTTAGTTTTTTGAGTTTTTTTTTAATACTTTTAGCGCTGGCCAGCTTTTTTTCACCCTTCTTCTTTGCAGCTCTCTTCTTTGCTAATTTCTTTTGTGCCAATTTCTTCTTCTCGGCCCTTTTTTTAGCAGCTTTCTTTTGTGCTGATTTTTTCTTATCGGCTTTTTTCTTGGCGGCTTTCTTCTTGGCAGCTTTCTTTTGTGCTGATTTTTTCTTATCGGCTTTCTTCTTGGCAGCTTTCTTTTGTGCTGATTTTTTCTTATCGGCTTTCTTCTT
>JABIHA010000099.1 GCA_018649885.1 Bacteriovoracaceae bacterium | reverse complement strand
TTCATAAAGCTTCCTTGTTTGTTTTTATTTTGCAATTTTAATGTAACAAGAAAGTTAAATACGGCCACGACACGTGGCCGTATGTCTTTAGAATCATGAAACTATTTTGTTAAAGCAGTAGCATTCGTACGTGATACTTTTCACAATGCACTGGCAATTTGATTCTAGCCACGCACTATTATTCGGAACTAGAATCTAGCCTGGCACCTTTGGTTTGGCACCTTTGGTTACAAAATGGTATAAGTAGTAGTGCAGGAGAGAAGATAAATGACCAAAGACCGTTCAAAAGTAATATCTGAATGCAGAAAAACGCTTGGGAAATCTTTTAAAAACCATCATTTTTTTACTCATAATGAAGCACAAGCCGAGACGGACAAGCGTAGTGAATTGTGGAAAGGACTTGAGCAAAGCTGCCACTTTATCCAAAACAATAATAAAATACATTACGGTGAACTCTCTCCTGGTTGCAAAAGCTGTGTTGAAGGGAAATGGACCTGCCTTTTTATTGGAGGAAAATGTCCCAACGGCTGTTTCTTTTGTCCTGATTCACAATCCGTTGATCGAGCTCCCAATGCTAATGGAGTTGAATTTAAAAGTGTTCAAAGTTTCATCACCTATCTTAAAACGATAGGCTCAACCGGCGTTTCATTTAGTGGAGGAGAGCCGCTACTTTACTTGGACCTGGTTAAAGAATATTGTACTGCTATAAGAAAAGAGTTTTCTTCTACGATGTATATTTGGTGTTATACCAGCGGCCTTGGTGTAAATGAAGCAGCACTTAAAGTGTTAAAGGAAGCTGGAGTAGACGAATTGCGATTCAATATTGCCGCATTTGATTATGATCTCTCAAAGCTGTCCAAGGCCTTGAAGTATATACCAAAAGTCACGGTTGAAATTCCGGCCGTGCCTGAGGATTTTTCGCGCCTTAAGACGTTAATCAAGGAACTTGAATTAATCGGAGTTGATTATCTCAATCTACATGAAATGAGCCTTACTTCACATAACGAAAAAGAGTTGGGTTTGCGTGGATATAAGCTAAATCGTCTCGAAACCTGCTGTAATGTTCACGAATCGGAGATGTCGATTTTAAAGATCATGGATTTTGCTGCTAAAAATAATATTAAGCTGCCTATTAATTCATGCAATTCCCTATATAAGGAACGAATCTCTTGTAATGCCAAAATTAAGGTAGCAGCGAAGCTCCTTGATTTGTCCAGTAGGGACGAGATAACAAATATAGGGCTAATTCGAACTATCGGGATGGCCATATCGCGAAGAGATCTGAACTTAATCAAGAAAAAAAATACCATGAGCGATGCTTTTTTTGATAAGAGGCAAGGTCTTTTGTATGCAAGTCCTCAAATCCTTTTAAATATTTTAGATTCATCGCCGGAGATAGTACCAAACGTAGGCATTCGATATGATATGCCAATAATTGTTCGACCAAACAGCAAAAAAAGTGAATTTTTCGTTGAACGCGCTGAATACACCGAGATGGTTGAGTTAACGGTTAATGACTTAAGAAAGATAGCAGAAAAAAAATATGATCAATTAGAAAACACTGAACTTCTTGATTTTGAAGTCGTTCCAAATGGTCTGGATGATCTCGTGATTTAATAATCCATTCTCGTCTTGGCCCCGGTGTGCGCCCCGTTTCATCTTAGCGGTTAAACTCTGCATCATCAATTGGAGGAGGTTTGATTCTCAACAAATATTTTTCTGGTTTCTTTCAATGCCAATGATTTTTTTAAGGTCGCAAATTGCGACCTTAAAAGTTCTCTTTCCTTAACCTCTTCGTCGTTACACCATAAAGCTCTGCTAAATCACTATCGAGCATCACTCTAAGCCCTCTTATTACATCAATTAAGCCTCTTTTTCAGTGCGTGATACTTTATCTCTTTATCTCAAGCTATTTTTCAAACTAAATAAATAATATTTCTACTACCTTTAACTAGATGGAATCCCGTCATTATCAACCGTCTGATGAGTAGGGAAATTGAGGTATAATGACCTTTGGGGAGAGAAGATGAAAATAGTGGTATGGAGCCTGGCAATTGCACTCAGTTTTTACTCTTTTAATTTAAAGAGTGAGGAAGTTGACCTGGCCTCTATGATTCCAAAAGGACTTATCCCACATCCAACTCTTTGCCAAACTCCCATTGAAGAAGCTGAAATTATTCTTTTTGGAGAAGTGCATGAAAATGTCTCTTTAATTGAAAAAAGAAATGAATTGATAGGAAGGCTGGCCAATTCAATAAAACAGTCCACGGGGAAACGATCTTATTGGATGCTCGAAGGTTTTGAGGGAGAGGTTGATTTAAAAAGAGATGTGTTTGGTATGAGTCAAAATAGAACGGAGTTGTCGGCAAATCTCACTGGTCTTGGTTGGGATGATTTAAGTATTGTTGAGCAAGTTACAAGTTACCAGGCACAGGCAAAAGAAAGCCTTGAAAGGGCCACCAGGCTTTTCACAGAATTTGAGCAAATTGCAATCGGCCAGGGTTGTTCATCACAAGCTGAATGTGAAGTATTAAAAGAGGCCAAGATGTTTGAAATAGAGGAAGAGGTTAAGAAATCGGATTCCTATATGGCCCAGATAAAGCGCCTGGATATTGCCACACTTGATCAGAGAAATACTACCTTGATTGAAAATATTCGCAGGTTTTCTAGCGGTGAAGGAAGTGAAGGTTCAGTTCTTTTTATTACCGCAGGCAATAGTCATCTTTTAGAGGAACCTAAAATTTTAGTAGAGCTCCAAAAACATAAGTACTGTATTTTAACAACGCCTGAGGCTATTAAACCAGCTAGAGATGAGATGATAAAAGCGTCACTCTCTCTTTTTAGCACCAACGATCTTTATTCCACTCTGGTGGTAAGGGACACCTCAGGATTAGAATTTGAAACCTCTGCACGTAATTTTTTTGATGGATACTCTGCTACAGAAGGGAGTTTTCTTGTCGCTAACGATTTTTCCAGGCTCTTTCCAGAATATAAAGATAGCGGATCAGGCGAGTTATCACCCTACCAACAAGTCTATGAGGTGATCGAAGTCAAAAGTGTTGGGGAGTGAGCATTCAAATTAAAAAAGGGGGGACATGCTCTTTCTTTTCTTTTTCATTTATTCATTAATATTAAATTTTACAATCAGCTCTTCTAGATCCAGGGGTAAAGGTGCCGTGAAAAGTTCATTGCTACTGAGCAAGTGTATTTTATGGCAATGTAGTGCCTGACGTATATGCTCCTGACAAGGAGGCTTACAGTACCAATCATCACCAACGACCGGGTGTCCAAGGTGACTTAGATGTATTCGTATCTGGTGTGTTCGTCCGGTAAAAATTTGAGCTTTCAAAAATGTATGATTTTCACCTCTTTTAATTACAGTAAATTTGCTGTGTGCACTTTTACCTTCTGGGTGAATGCCAAGACTATGATCATCAATCTTACCTATGGGTCCAAACTCTTCGCATTCATTCCAATCGGGAACACCATGAACGATTACTAAGTACTCTTTATTTGCATTCATTTTTTCTAAGGATTTTTTATATATAGAAACCAACTTTTTTTCAGTTACAAAAATATTAACACCACTCGTATCGGCATCAAGTTGATGAATTGCCCAAACCATACCTCCATGGCGCTTTATTAGCCAAAACTGTAAGCAGTCATCATCATCTAATGAACGCCCAGTTGAGGGAAGATTATATGGTTTGTTAACGACAAGTACATTTTCATTTTCGTAAATGATACGTTGTTCGAGATCTTTAATCACTAAGTAGTCTTTTTTTCATAGTTTAATATTACACCAAACAGGTGCCATATACCCGGTGTGTGGGGTCAAGAGTGGGACCGCCCGACTTTACTTCAAATTAGGTGCCATGCTCATTTGAATAGAGGTATGAATAGAGGCAATAGAGGTAAAATAGAGGTACTTTTCACAATGCACTGGCAATTTGATTCTAGCCACGCACTTATTTTTTCTTATTTTCCTATCTTGAAAGTGGTAAAAAGCAAAAAATCTAAACTTTATTATTCATCAGCAAGCACTTCAGAAGTTGTATATGTTTCTGGCTCTCGGAATTTACGTTCACCATCTCGTGAACCACCTAATTGATATGTCTGCGCTGAACCAACTTCTCCCGGTTTAACCAGTTGCCTTTTACCTCTCAAACTTTCAGAAAAACTATAAATAGAAGTATATTGAAAAATATTGAGGCCGATTTTTTTTTCAGAGATGCTGATTTTCCCTTCAGTAAAAGACCTTGAATTCATAGAATCATAGAGTTTAAAGTGACAAGATCCATTTTGCCATTCTCTTCCAATAACTGTAAGCCAATGAGCCCTACAAGGATCATCTCCCCCCGCAGAAGCAGTTGCATTACGATTCCCACGAGCAAGATCTTCTGATTCCCAGTTTACGCCGACATAAGAAGAATTGCTTAATACGTTTCCACAAATTTCAATAGCAGTCGGATTTCCATGCTCTAAACCTTGATGAATAGATCTTGAAGATTCTGACTCATCTGGAGAAAAGATTCGTTTTTCATCACAGCTTATTGGAGTATTCATGATTTTTCTATCAGGGCAATAACTATCTACTAATAAAACTTTTAAAAAATCTCCAAAGCTTCCTTGGTCCAAAGAGTTTTGAACCTGTATGGTTGTTGGAGGCTTAGTACTTTCGAGCTTGTGCTTTCTTTCAAGCTTTTTTTGTATTCTTGCTACAATAGCATCCTTTTTCTTTGATCTCCCTTTACTATAACTTTTATAGATCCTAGACAATTCCATAAGGAGTGGCTCAAAGTCTTTTACCTTAAAAGTCCCTTCAAATTTCTCTCTCGGACAAACACCCTCTCTATTTGCTGTATTTAACAATTGGCAATTATTATTTCCCCCGTAAAGATCATCTCCATTTATAGCTGCTTGGAATAAAATAGCATTCACCATGGGTGATGAATGAAATGGGACCCCTTCAGTTTTCATAATGTGGTGATCAATTAATTTTGAGCTTGCATGAGAATAACAGGTACCGGTTGAGCCTTGCCCTAAGAAAGGGTGATTTTCAAGAGTTTCACCTTCAGCATCAAGTTGAATTGTTGAACACTCTTGTTCAGTTAATTTAAATTCCCCAAAGGAGTGTGCAGAAAATACCAATGCAATAAAAAATATAGTTAATCGCATTCCCACTCCTATTCTTATCCTCACTCTTATATCTTTTGTCCCCACAAACGGCTTCATTGTTTACCTTCGGGAAAACTCTAAACACAAATTAATTAAGATTGACCGACGAATAAATAAATTTTAGTGTTTTTCAAATCTAATTGTACTCACCCCAAGTCATCTAATTAGTTGATTTTAGCATAATCTAGAAATTCAAATGATTGCTTTGTACTCTCCTAAGCTGCGATATAGGATTACGACCACTTAGCCTTCCTTACTTTCCCTATGCTTCCCTACTAGCATTAATAAAGTACACAAAAGAATGGCAAAAAAAGATTCCCCCCAAAGGTGCCAAGTACACTGTGGTATGAGTCTAATGCTTTACTCCGTGTACCTGGCACCTATAAGATAGTGACATGACAACGAAGTGGACATTTTGGATTGATTGCGGCGGTACCTTTACCGATTTTATTGCTGTTAATCGAGAAGGGGTTTATAGGACTCATAAACTACTTTCTCAAAGTGTGAACTATGAATCGGCCATTGTAGAAGGAATCGCTCACATAATTGGGCATAGACGTTTCCATGAGGCAATTGAACAAGTGCGACTCGGAACGACTGTTGCCACCAATGCTTTCCTCGAGAAAAAAGGTGTCAAGTGTGCTCTGGTAACAACTTTAGGTCAACGAGATGTATTAAACATTAGGCAGCAGAATCGTCCACGATTATTTGACTTAGACATTGAAAAAATTGAGCCTCTCCACTGCTACAGTACAGAAATACCAGGCCGCATGAATGCCGAAGGCTATGAACTTACAGAATTTGACCAAGATATCGCACAATTTGAATTACATCGCATTTTAAATAAGGGGATTAAGTCCCTTGCGGTTTCTTTTATGCACTCAACGATCAATCCTATGCACGAGCTAGCTCTGGAAAGTCTCGCTTATAAGCTTGGCTTTGAATATGTTTCTCTCTCTCACCGTGTAAGCTCTGTCGCCAATTATATTTCTCGAACTGAAACAGCGGTCTTTGATGCCTACCTCTCCCCCTACCTCAAGCAGTACACCCAAAAGCTTGAAGGCCTGTTGAACATAAAAAACATTCTTTACATGCAATCCGATGGGAGTTTATGTAACGCAAATAGGTTTAAAGGATATAATGCATTGTTATCCGGACCGGCCGGTGGGCTGATTGGTGCAACCCATGCGGCAAAAAAGCAGGGTGAGAAAAAAATCATTTGCTTTGATATGGGAGGAACCTCAACTGAT
This sequence comes from Bacteriovoracaceae bacterium, assembly GCA_018649885.1. Taxonomy (GTDB): domain Bacteria; phylum Bdellovibrionota; class Bacteriovoracia; order Bacteriovoracales; family Bacteriovoracaceae; genus JABIHA01. The sequence continues at coordinate 36,470 of JABIHA010000099.1, read as the reverse complement.
GTTTCCATTTATGGTGGTGAGGTCCAGATCAATTACCATCCGGAATTTCATGGTATAAAACTTCTTACTCCCATGATGGATATTCATACCGTCGCAGCCGGTGGAGGCTCAATCCTGTCTTATGACGATGGGAGATTAAAAGTCGGACCTGAATCAGCAGGCGCTTATCCAGGCCCTGCATGTTATCAAAATGGTGGGCCTTTAACTATCACTGATGCCAACCTTTTTCTTGGAAGAATAGATCCAGAAAAGTTCCCTAAAGTATTTGGGCCTAACCAAAATTGTGGACTTGATAAAAAGATCGTCCGAGAGAAGTTTAATGAGCTCTCTAAGGATTCAGGGCTTACGGCCTTGGAGCTTGCCGAAGGCTTCATCGAGGTTGCAGTCGAGACCATGTCTCGCGCCATTCACAAAGTGTCTGTCGAAAAAGGTCTTGATCCTAAAGAGTTTACGCTGGTGAGTTTTGGTGGTGCTGGCGGACAAATGGCCCTCAAAGTGGCAGAGAGCCTGCGCATTGAGAGTGTCTTGATTCACCCCCTTTCCAGTGTGCTTTCGGCTTTTGGAATAGGTCAGGCCCAGGTTGGACTCAGATTAAATGGCAGATTTGTTGATGGTCACAATTCATTAAAAATAGAAATGGAAAAAAAGCTCGATTCAAAATCCTTCGACTCAACTCCCTTTTTCTTACTAAGAGCTAAAGACAGTAACCATGAATTTCAAATACAAGCAGAGTCATATTATTTGGCCTCGGAAAAATTCAAAACCCTTTATCAACAAACATTTGGGATTGCTCTTCAAGGCCCCCCTGTTTGCGATACCATCGTCTTAAAATCTCATATTAAAGAGCATTCACATCAATTGGAATTCAAATCTTCACCAGAGTCGATTAATGATGAAGGCCTCATTAGTGAGAACAATACTTGCCTAGTTGTAGAAAAAAACTGGAGTGGTAAGCGTTTTGAAAATGGAGTTTGGCAGTTTAAATTTGAGCCAAAAGAACAAGTCAAAAATATCAGAGACGAACGCATTGAGCTTGAAATATTTTATCAAAGGTTTCAGTTTATCGCTGAGCAAATGGGTCTTACCCTTAAGCGGCTTGCCCGTTCAGTGAATATAAAGGAGCGCAATGATTTTTCCTGTGCTTTGTTTAACGAAAAAGGAGAATTGATCGCCAATGCTCCCCATATACCTGTTCATTTGGGCTCCATGGGTGATGCGGTTCGCTTTGTCATCAGTCATGCTTCAAAGATAGAACCCGGCGATAGCTTTATCACCAATGACCCTACGAGTGGTGGCACCCACCTTCCTGACGTGACTGTGATCACCCCTGTATTTTTTGAAGAAAAAATTGTCATGTGGCTGGCATCTCGTGGCCATCACGCTGACATTGGTGGAGTGAGCCCTGGATCCATGCCAGGACATAGCACGTGTTTAGAGCAGGAAGGGGTAGTCATCAAATTGCATAAATTGGTCCATCAAGGTAACTTTAATGAGGATCTCTTAAGGGATATTTTGTGCTCTGGCCCTTATCCGGTACGAAAATATGAGCTCAATCTTCATGACATCAAGGCAAAACTGGCAGCAAACCAAAAAGGGCTGGAAGAACTTGTCACTATTTTAAATAAATGTGGGACGGCCTATGTTCAAAAGATGGGCAAATCTCTTATCGAATATACCCACAGGAAAATAGAAAAAGCGTTGCAAAACTTTGATTCTAGTAAGGTAAAGAAAACTATCACTGGGGACAGAGTGATAGAATTAGAGATTTTCTATCGTGATAAAGTACTTTTTTTTAACTTCGCAGGTAGCTCACCAAGATTGCAAAATAACTTTAATACACCTCTGCCGGTGGTTAAGGCCTCGATCATGTTTGCTCTTCGTTGCCTGATCATGGAAGATATCCCACTCAATGAAGGAGTCCTGAGAAGTGTTGAAATTCAAGTTCCAGAAAACTGTATGCTAAATCCTGGCGCAAGCGACGCCGTTGTCGCTGGGAACGTAGAAACCTCACAAGTGATCTGTGACTTGGTTTTTGAGGCCTTAGGGGTCAAGGCCAATTCTCAAGGCACGATGAATAATCTTAGTTTTGGTACCGAAAAATATCAGTATTATGAAACTTTGGCCGGAGGCAGTGGCGCAACTGCGTCCGCAGTGGGCGCAAGTGCTGTCCAAGTGAATATGACAAACTCCCTTTTAACCGACCCTGAAGTGATGGAGTCACGCTTCCCTGTTTTAGTCGAGCTAATGGCCATACGCCTGGGAAGTGGCGGAGCAGGTCAAAATTTCGGAGGAGATGGGCTTTATCGCAAAATTGTATTTCTTGAAAAGATGAGTGTCAGCATGATCACCCAATTTCGAGAGGAGTCTCCCCAAGGCCTGGGCCAAGGGAAGCAGGCGACGCGAGGAATAAATCTACTGGAATCAAAAAATGAGATCACCGAATTGTCAGAGTGCTTTTCCGTGGAAGTTCAACCGGGTGATCGCCTCATTATCAGTACACCAGGCGGGGGTGGATTTGGACCAGACAAATCTTTAAGTGAAAACTTGGTTTTTTGTTTTGGTTCAAACATGGATATCCACCAAATTAAAAATCGTTGCCCTAGTGCCAAAGTGATTAAGAGGGCCACTGCTCACGACTATGAACTCCGTTACACCCGCTACTCCGAGGCCAGGAAAGGAGGTGTCGCAGACATGATGGCAGCTCCAGGGCATAAAGTTTGGGGGCTTTTGGTTAGTATCACAGATGAGGACTTAAAAACGCTTGACCACTTCGAATGTAGTAATCGAGGTTATGAACGAATAGAAATTGATGTCAAAGGCGATAACGGTGTAGTCCAACACGCTTATGCTTATGACGTTATCGATAAAAAACCCAATATTGCTCCCAACAAACTCTATGAATGGCAGGTTTACTTAGGCGCTTACAATATAGCTGCTCCCGAGTACTATCTCGATCACATCAAGGGTTTTCGTTAATGGTGCGTAATGCCACCTTAACTTTCAGATATATAGTAAATGGACCTTCGATTGTATTGAATACTTGTTTTTTCTTACATCTTGAATTGTTATTTTCAAATTTCTCAGTACTTATCACGTAATTTAGAGATATTTAGAGACCCTACTATTTGTGGCCTCATTCCAATTGCATTATATAGATAAAAACTTCGTATTTTTAGTAGATGCGTTTAAACATTTTGTTGCCGGGGGATAATATGCCACTAATAAAATTCGTATGGAGATCTGCTCTCTTACTCACTCTTAGTATTGCTATGACAAGTTGTGGATCAGATAATAGTGGCCCAGGCAATAAACCAGCTCCAGTTAAATTTAGTGATAACTTAGTAAACGCTGATCTTCCGGTATTTCCAACTACAGAGGATGGTTTAGAACAATTAGTTAATAGCTCTCTTAAAAATGCTAATAATTCGCTCGATAAAATTGCAAACTTAAAAGGTTCAGAGCTTAGCTTTGAGAATACTTTTTTGGCCCTCGACAACACCTTTGATCAGTTTGAAAGAAATGATTCTATAAACTACTTACTGCAAAGCGCCTCTACTTCAAAAGTCTTGAGAGATAAATCAAAAGCACTCAATCAGAAATATAACTCTTGGTATGTTGATGCTTCATTAAGAAAGGATGTATTTGATAAATTGATGGCCTTTACAAAAAAGGGAGTTTTATTATCAGGACAGGATCAAAAGCTAGTAGTTGACACCATTAATGGTTACAAGAAGTCTGGATTAAGCCTTGAAGATGAGAAATTAAAAGAAGAATTAAAAGGCCTAAAAAAGAAGCTCTCTGAGTTGTCCACTAAATTTAGTGCCAATGTAAGAGCGTTTGGATCAAAAAATTCCACTCATTTTGCCAAAGAAGAGATGGAGGGAATGCCAAAATCAGTCCTTGAATCAGAACTCGCTCCTGCTGCTAAAGAAGATGGTAGCTTTGATGTATCACCAACTATTTATTCTCAAATCAGTTCAGTCTATAAATATTCTCCTAAAGAAGAAGTGAGAAAGAAGGCAACTCTTGCAAGATCAACAGTGGCCAAAGATATTAATCTCCCAGTAATGCAAGAAATACTAAAAACAAGAATGAGAATATCAGAAATTCTTGGTTATAAGAATTGGGCCGATTATCAAACTGAAGATCGAATGGCAAAAACTGGGGACAATGCAGTCGAATTCTTGAGTAACCTCAATTCTGGACTTCAACCTAAATTTGACCAAGAAATTGAAGTACTCAGACTACTGAAAGTCAAGGCCACAGGAGAAGCGAATGCTGTAATAAAGTATTGGGATGTTTCCTATTATGAAAATATACTTAAAAAGGAAAAATATGATCTAGATTTAAATGCATTGAAAGACTTTTTCACCCTTGATAAAACTCTCAAGGGAATGTTAAGCGTTTTTGAAAAAGTATTTTCACTCAAAATTGATTTTATTGAAAACTTTGCTAAGTTTGCAGACGATGAGTTGCAATTAATTTCTGTTTCAGATGCAAAATCAAAGGAAGTACTTGGTTATCTTTATCTTGATCTCTATCCCCGACCTAAAGAAGAAAAATATGGTCACTTTGCTCACTTTGGTTTGATTTCAGGTAAACAATATCAAGATGGAAGTTTTAGAAAGCCTGTAGGGGCCTTAATTTGTAACTTCCCACGACCTGTAGGTGATAAACCTTCCTTATTATCCTTTGGTCAAGTTGAAACTCTTTTTCATGAATTTGGTCACGGTTTACACAATATGCTTTCTAGAGCAAAATATCCTTCAATGGCCGGAACAAATGTTGCCAGAGATTTTGTAGAAGCGCCCTCACAAATGCTTGAATACTTTGTTATGGATAAACAGGTACTTGATACCTTTGCTGTTAATTACAAAGATGGCGTAACAAAAATAGATCCAAATTTTTTAAAGAAAATTGAAGAAGTAGAAAAAGCGACAGTTGCAACAGGTTATAAAGTGCAATTTTCTTATGGCCTGCTTGATCTTAAATTACATACCCAGTTAAAAGAAGAGGATCTACCAGATCTTGTTGCCTATTCTAATAAAATCTTAGGTGATGTTCATTTGCCTCATGCAGAAGGTGCTTCTTTTCTAACTAATTTTGGACATATTGCTGGTGGATATAGTGCTGGATACTATGGTTATGCATGGTCTGATTCTATCGCTGCAGATATGGCATCCAAATTTTCTGAAAGCGAAAAAGGGTTTTTAGATCCCGAAATAGGTCTGAAATTAAGGCAAGAAATTTATTCTCAGGGAAGTTCTAGAGACATCACTAAATCAGTAGAACTATTCCTCGACAGGCCAATATCCAATGTATCATTTCTTAAAAAATTAGGATTATAACAATATTATAAAGGTGCCTATACTGGCACCTTTTTTAGTCGACAAAATTCAATCGTAATCTATCAGTAAAAGCTGGATTTACAAATAATTGCTCATTATCGATATTGTGCCCAGGAAACTGCTCGATTTCTTTTTCACTGAATTTCTGGATATTGTCTTCTGTAGCTGAAAGGCATCTTAATCCAACTGAATCGATGTACTTGCTATCAATATATATATCATAATTTTGTAATCCCCTTCGATCGTTGAAAGAAAGGTTTTGGGGACCGTCGGTAGGAATAATCACACTTGAATTTGAGTATGCACCATCTTGGAAGGCAAAATTAACTGAAGCAAGTACATTGCCTCCTTGTAAAGTAAGCCTGTATCCGAGGCCATAGGAAATAATAAACCGACCAGAGGAATCATTAAGTTGCCCTCTTATTGTATCCCCATCTTTGGAAAGTCTCATTTTATTAATTAGCAAAGTCTCTGGTGCCTGGCTCAATCCAGCATTTAAACTTACGTAGCATAAAATTTCTTGATTTGGATACCTGTGAATATCTTTTTCTGTATCAGATTTCAGGTAAGGCTCTGTGCCAACGGTGTAACCACTTTCAGCAAAAGCGTTTAAACAAAAGCAAATTAAAGCAATTATTACTGTTAAACTTTTCGTTAAAGTCATTGCTATCCCCCCCGGAATTTGCCTAGAATCTCACTAAACAGAATTTCTTTACTCTCGTTAAATGTGAAGTAGACCTTGATTATTTATTAAATAGTATCCTTAATAAAAATTCCATGAAATGAATTTTGTAATATATTCGCACCTGTCTAGAAAAGGTGTGAAAAGGTGCGGTTCACATTTAGCATCGCTAGAGTTTATGCCATATAGGTAGCATACTTATCGATTCCATTGCGGCACCTGTATTACTGTCAATTTATTATACATCTAATGTAAATTTTGAAAAAAAGTAAGTTGTTGAGCCTGGTCGAGGTAAAATGTCACTAAATTGTATGTTGTCATAATTTCTTGGGGGAATTCTATGCAAATACTAACTCATCAATCGGGCGTCCTTTTCTTATTATTTAGTACATTCATTGTTTCCAATGTTTTTTCTCATCCAGGATCTGATCATGAAAAGGAACATCGTCAAGAAAAAGAACGTAGGGAATATAAATATAGAAAGCTTTGGACCGCCACCCTTTTAATTTCAGACTGTGGTAGTGAAGAAGCAATTTTAATGGGAGATCTCTTAAGTAGCAGTATTGCAGCCTGCCAAGACAATATGCCTCCTCAAGCAAGACCAACTTTTGAACTGGTCCAACGCAGGAGAAAACGAGAGATTTGGTATGATCCAGAGTCAAGCTTGTTGGTCCTTCCAGCAATCAGCGATATCACACTCCTGGGTCACGAAGTTTTTGGGTCTAAGCAGTGCCCCAACGAAGAATTCCATGAAGCAACAGCTAGGGAATTATATCTGCTTGATAAAAAAGAATACTTTAGCAACAGGTACCAAAGTGGGCTTGATTTTTATAGATTAATGAGATATCGCAAAGGGAACTTCCTTAGACAAGAGCGGCCAGCATGAGCAAAGCTGAACGCCTAGGTTATCTTAGAGTCTATCTTTGTGGTGCTGAAGAGTCTGCCCTTGCTCAAGAAGTAAGTTGCGATGATTTAGGATTGACATCCTCAGAGGATTAAGCAGATTTATTTGGATAATAAATATTAAATAAATATCGGGGGGTACCTATGAGTTATCATAAAATTACATTTTTGATTATAATATCAACTTTTTCCTCACTTTGCTGGGCCAATAGTGATTCATACCTATACTTTGAAACTGAGAAATCTTATAAAGTTGAAAAAATCCCCCCTTGCCAAATACAAGACGATTTTAAAGTGGTTGTGTGTACATCAAAGAAATGGGGTGATTCGAAATTCTATTACGAAGTTGACGAAAGTGATCGCCCCCCTGGCAGTGAACTAGTTGATCCGGGCAGGAATTTTGGAAGGAATTCTAGCAAGTTTCCAACGAAAATACGTAGCGAGGGTGATCCCCCCTCGCACATAGCTCCTCTAAGCATTAGAGATATTGATAGAGAAAATTGCAGAGTAAAAAGTATGCGGTGTGGGATGCTTACTATAAATGAACATTTATTTCCGACTCTAAAGAAAGTTTTTCATGATCCTCAGGAGAACCAAGACTTTATTACCGTCTACGGTTTAGATTTCTGCCCCAATGGCCTGACTCGCTTTATCTATACTAGGGAGTCTGCTCAAAAATCCACATATATAATTGACGGTGTCGTTAATTGGATGGACACATTTGATGTTCTTGGATGCGATACAAAAGAAACCTTCGCCGGCAGATTGGCAAGAGGTATTACGTCTAAATTATAGCTCACAGAAAATACCACGAAAAAGGTGCCAGCATTTGTCTCAGGTGTTGGCACCTAAATTCCAAATAATCCGTGAATCGCTTTTACAAATGAAGTAAACTTCAATAAAATACTTTGTGCAACTAGAACCAAATAAATTCCCAATAGATCAACAGCTTGAGACTATTACCAAATCGCTGTCCAGCAACTCATGTCTTTTAATAAAGGCCGAAACTGGAGCTGGAAAGACAACTCGTCTGCCACCTTACCTAATTTCAAAAACACCAGGTAAAGTTTTAGTTTTAGAACCTAGAAGATTAGCGGCCAAATTATCTGCTGAAAGATGTGCTCAAACCCTTGATACAAAACTTGGAACTTTGGTAGGACATCACATTCGATTTGATAAAATCACAAGTTCAGTTACAAGACTTCTTTTTATCACCGAGGGTCTATTTCTCTCCTATTTGCGAGAAGATCCTACTCTTAGTAAATACAGCATGGTAATTCTCGATGAGTTTCATGAACGCAGCATTCACACTGATACCGCTTTATGCTTAATTAGAAAATTACAAGCTACAACTAGACCAGATTTAAAGTTGATTGTTATGTCAGCCACTTTAGATACAACAAAGCTAGAGAAGTATTTGACTGGAGTAAAACTTTTTAATGTACCAGGAAGAGTCTTTCCAATTGAAATTGAAAATCATGAGATAGAGACTCAGGATGCAGTTATTGAGATGCTTCATGACCCTCGTTGCCCTCGAAACATTTTAGTTTTTCTACCAGGAATGGGAGCTATTCGCAGCTTACAAGATCAATTAAAAAATCTCGCACCAAAAGATATCGAAATTGTTCTCCTGCACTCAACCTTACCGAAAAAAGATCAAAATAAGGCCTTTGTTGGTGAGAGTAGAAAAATTATTCTCTCCACAAATATAGCTGAGACTTCACTTACAATTCCAAATATTACAGGTGTTATTGATACCGGAACGGAAAGAAGGGCCAGCTTTGCACCGTGGAGTGGCATGCCCCTATTACAACTTGAAAAAATTTCAAAGGCCAGCGCTACTCAAAGAGCAGGTCGTGCCGGCCGAGTTCAAAACGGTCTAGTTTTTAGAACCTATCACCAAAATGATTTCTCACAGCGGACAAGCTTTACTCCTCCCGAAATCATACGGGTGGAACTCTCCCACTATATTCTGGACCTAATAGATTTAGGCCATAACCCAGAAGAACTTAATTGGTTTGAATTACCGGAACAAAAAAATTTAGACAAAGCACTTGAGCTTTTAAATATCTTAGGTGCCCTTAAAGACCAAAAGATAACAGAGCTTGGAAAATACTTAGCAAAGCTACCGCTTCATCCAAGACTTGGAGCAATGCTCTTTAAAGCACAAGGACACCCCAAATTAAATGATATCCTACTCGCTGTCTGTACCATCAATGAAGGTATGGTTCTATCTAGTCAAGCAAAGTTCTATGCAGATGATGAAAACGAGTTTTGTGATATCTGCCTGCAATTAGACCTTATCAAGGCGAATTACTGGCGCAATGTTGAGCTAAGTGATTACGAGTTACATATGCTTGATATGCGGGCCTATAAACGTGTAATAGAACTCTACCAGTCATTAAGTAAAAGGTTAAAACTGGGAAATCAAATATCTAAAGAGAAAACTAGCTTAAGTGATCTAAGTCTAGCACTCTTGTCCGGATATCCGGACCGTGTTGCTGCAAAACGAAAGGTAGTCAAAAAAGGTAAGAAACAAGAGAGTTATAATTTTTGTATGGGACGTGGTGGAAAACTAACTTCTAATTCTGCTCTATCTACAAGCCTTCCTGAATTTATCATTGTTTTAGATGCGCTTGAAAATCCAAAGGCCAATGCCGCAATAGCAACGAGTATTGTTACCGCTTCTAAGATCACAATAAAATATTTAGAAAATACAAATTCAAATTTTTTATCTACAGCACAAGAGAGTACTTTTAATGAAAAAAAAGGTTCCCTTACCCTTTCTACGATCAGAAAATATGGAAACCTTACGCTTTCAACAACTACTCAGCCACCAGTTATTCCTAAGGGAAAAGCTCTTGCTCAGTTAATGCAATCAAACTGGCCATGGCCTTTTGAAGATGATCATAAATTTGAGGAATATAATAAACGAGTAACATTTTTAAACCAAGCAGGCATTGAACACCATTGCCCAGAGTTTACAGGTGAAATGTTTGAGTTATTTATTGAGGCCAGTATTAAGCCTGATACTGGATATCAAGATTTACAAAAACGCGGGATAGTAAAATTAATACAAGATCAATTATCACCACAAGATCAATACGTATTAGACACTGAAGTTCCACTCCAAATCACACTTGGCAACGGCAAAACATTTACCATCGAATATCTTGAAGATATTCCCTTTATTCAAGCACGTATTCAAGATCTTTTTGGAGTTAAAGAACACCCGAGTATTGCAAATGGGGAAATACCCATTTTGTTTAAATTGCTTTCTCCTGCTAATAAAGTGATTCAAAATGCACATAACTTGCCCTCGCTCTGGGGAGCTTCTTGGGAGTTACTTCGAAATGATTTACGCCCACGCTATCCGAGACACTACTGGCCAGATGATCCAGCTAATTCAAGGCCTGTTAGAATGAAGAGGCATGTTTGAAATGTTGGCACCTATCAAAAAGAAAAAGGGTGCCATGCTCTTTTGGTTTCGCATGTCCAAAACTTTTTCTTTGCTTCATAGAAAAGTGTGTTGCAACCTCAATTATTTCGACCAGAGATGTTCAACGCAGGGTTTCTATCGCTACTTTATCTAAATTTAGGTTTTCGTTATCAAGTTTGTGAACATTTAACGAAACAATTAGTAATTTTTCCATTTGCACTAGTAGCGGCGTTTTTCTTTTTCTATCTTCGATCCAAGACACTAAAACCAACTCAAATAGGAGAAGTATATGAAACTCGCCATCTTACTGACATTGAGTTTGTGGGGGCAAATGGCCTTTGCAGACCTTTTTGCCTACAAAGCTTTTGAAGAACTTGTTATCCCTGATTCACAACAAGATGATTACTTTCTAAAATTTGGCTCAGAGACAACCAGTCAAGAATACGGTTTGCCTACCGGCATTATCGTTGCAAAGGTTGCACTTCAGTTCCCTGAAACACTTCGTAACATCCAAGCACAAATGCTTAGATCTGATATGCCTGCAAAAGAAATTGTTGAAAAATATCTTATTCCTAACAAAGATTGGACGCCTTTTTTCTGTGGTGCCCTAAAGAATGTTAAAGACGCATGGGAGATGAATCCCGAGGATGCTTATAGCTTGTGTGTGGGAGAAACCACCAAGCTTTTACAAAGATCACTGAGCGGTGTTCAAAATATTCTCGTCGTGACTGTCAATGCCGACAACTGGGGTGATGATAAGTTTGTTAATCTTTATTTTAGATACAAAGATGGTGCTGAGTACCAATACTTCTCTTTTAGTATTCTTCACGAAATCTAAATAACATCTCTATAGTGTGAAAAAAATACATGTTATCAAAATTGAAGCTGAAAATTTTCCATTTTGATAACATTCCATAACGCCTAAGCTCATTACTGAGCTATTATGGTGCCTATGGAAACACAAGAGCTATTTAAATACCGTGATTATAGAAAGGTACTAACAGACCACTTTCGGCTGAAAAAGGAAAAGCACCCCTACTTCAGCTATCGTCAATGGGCCAAGGCAATAGGAGTGGCCGGACCTTCGGTGATTACAAATGTTGTCAATGGCCATCGAAATCCAGGGAAAGTACTTTGCCAAAAACTTTGTACTTACTTTAAATTCAACCATGATGAGATCAATTACTTTGAAACCTTAGTATTATTCGAAAAAGGCAAGAAATCACGTTCCTCGCACCTAAATGCTATAGAAAAACTGGTTCACCTAAGTCCTGAAAAGATAGGACTCTTTCTTGATGAATTGCAGTTTTCTAGTATTTCAGATTGGTATTTTATTGCCATAAAAGAAATGGTTAACCTTGCTGATTTTGCTGAAGACCCCATTTGGATTCAAAATCGTCTGAGATCAAAAGTTAGTGTTAATGACGTAAAATTCGCTCTCAATAGATTAACTGACCTCAAGGTCTTGGTCAGAAATGAATTTGGGAAATTAATTCAAAACTCAGAATATGTATACTCGGCAAGCAATCTTCTTAATATCGCCAGAAGAACATTTCATAAACAAATGATTGAAAATGCAAAAGATGCACTGGATACGATTGATGTAACTGAGCGTGAAATATCTGGCCTTACCTTAACTATCAAAAAAGAAAATTACCATCGACTTGGGGAAGTTATCTCTAAGTTTAAAAGAATGATAAATAGTGAATTTGATGAAGATCAAGGTAGTGACACTTATCAACTGAATATTCAACTTTTCCCATTAACAGAGGCGATTTCGTCATCAAGTTAAATTCTTTGACCTTACTTACTTTCTAAATTTCAACTCAACATGCATTTTCCGGTACAGATGTTGGAAATAATTTTGATCATTTTCTCCACTATTTGAATTGGGATAGTTTTGAAGGTGATAGAGTAACTCCTGCTCGTTTTTCAAAAGACTCCCACATTTGAAGGAACTTCTCCATGGAATAGTGAAAGGGCTTCAGGTTAAGACCCTGCTCGGATAGGATAGGGTAAGTTAAAGTAAGATTAGTACCACAACTCCCCCTCTCGATAAGCTCAAGTGCCGCCTTCAACGGCCCAGGCGAAGGCTAACCTTAACGGTTCTCCATTTATTTAGTTCCCTGAAATCATGGATTTAATATCGGCACTGGATATTTCAAATTTTTTATTTTCAACCAAAGAGAATATTATTTTTTTTAGTTTTTCAACACTGAGATTCTTAGTGGCATGGTCTTTTAATAAAGCTAGGTAGATATCAATGGATGCTGATGAAATAGAAAATAACCCCGTACGCCTTTTAAGAATATAGTCATAAGTAGATTTTGTAATAACCTCATTCGATCCAATATCCGGGCCATCGTATTGAAAAATTGAGTTAAACTTTTGAAGAACAACTTCTGTAGTATTATTTTCTTGTGTTAATAATGAATAAATTTCTTTGATTTGTTCAATTGTAAAATCATTAATTGATTTATTAAATTCTAGAGTATTCTTGAAAAATACTAGGTCCTTTAAATGACTAATTTTACTATTATACCTAACATCAAAAAATAATCTAAAGAATCGGTCATACTTTCCAAACACCTTTTTCTTTTGTTTTAATGCCATTTTGGATTTGATCATAATTGCTACAATTTCATCGAATTCCCTGGTCCCTACTTCATTCATATATTCGAGAAAATATTTTTTATAACGTCCACCATCCTTTCGAATATTTATTCCATAGAGAAAAAAATCTCCGAGATTTATACAAAAAACTTTTCCTTCTGACTCGCTATACCCGTTGTTATTACCATTGTGGTAGTCAAGGCAGCGTTGAATAGTATCCTTTAATTCATCCTGCTGATAGACTAAGTCATCATCGGCAAGTAATGGTCGACTAATATTTAATAGAACTGCTACGAAAAGAATTAGTAATAACTTCATAATATTTTCCTTTTTCAGATGAATATTTTTTAAATTCAATCAAAATTACCATGACTTGATATAATTAATAAAAATTATTGGAAGTTTTTAAAATCTTTTCCCTTAAGAGATTCATAATTGATAACATTCCCACATAAAAGAATGAAAATAGTCATGGTCAATTTTGAGAATATTTTTCAGGATCAAAAAAATAGTTAATTCTAATTAAAATACTAGAGGTAACACTGTTATCAAAACAGAATGAAATTTGTAATTTTGATCTACATTATAATTGGTGGTTCGCAATATTTTTTTAACTATGTAATAAGTAATCCATAGAACATCTGAGGAGAATATATGCATTTATGCCGAATTCTATTACTTTTCGTCTCTACGTCCGCCCTAGCGTGCCCTGAACTTTCTGGGGACTATAAACTTTGCACATCTGGTGATGCAATGATAAATTCAATACTGGGTGCTCCTCGAATATTAAATATTACAACTAAAATAGTTAATAAAGTCACCCAGTTCACATTCATCTACCCTCAAGGTGAATGGAAAATTAATGAGAATGAAAAAACAACTGTTCAAACTTCCCTTCAAGAAGATGTCCAAATTAAATTTGATACTACTCCTAGCTGCCATTCATCGGTATTAGAACTCAATTTGACAAATGGGAGATTTAAAAACGATGGGACGATCATTTCAAACGACGAATTCGAATTATATAAAATTGAAAATTCTGATCTACTCGAAGATTCAACAATCAAAATTAGAGTTACCAAGGAATCCGCCCTTGAGGTCAAAATGAAATTACTAGGTCAAGAAGTCACTATCAACTGTGAAAAGAACAGTCTATGAAAAAAATCTGCGTTATCCTATTGTGCATTTTACTTTCTAATCAAGTTTTTTCAAAGATAGCAAATAAAAAAGCACTAAATAAAATTAATAAATGTGTACGGGGAATTGTTGAACAAGAAGGATTTTTACCTTTTTATAGAAATATAAAAGGCAAGAAGACTAACGACAAAATACATCCCAATTATTTACCAACGATTAAGAAACTAATGAATATTTTGCAATCTAGTTGGAACCAACAGCACAATAAGGAAGTATTGGTTAAATTAAATAATGAATGCATAAAGGAAAGTTTAAAATCTAAGAGTCTTATAGTGAAAGAATCAAAAAATTGGCGCAGTATTCATGAAGCAAAATATGCTTTGTATGATGAATTTGTTTCCACTGGTCAGTTTGAAAAACAATTTGCGAAAACCTTGATCAACTACTATGCACCACGAATTTATTGCCATTTGGGAACCTTAGAACTGAGTTTAGGAATTGTGATGTCATTAGTGGGAGGATTAGAAATAGGAGTTTGCACAGGAACTAATGGCAAAGTGTATCCCGCAGTAATTGGAGTTCATGGAGAATTTTCTTTGGGGTTAGGAGGTTCTGTCAGTGTTTCCGGCAGAAAGGAATTGACCAATTTTGGAAGAAATAGAAAAAAGGTGATTGGATCTTGGGATAGTGGCTTTGGAAGTTATAGAGTTGGAGTCGTTGGCACTGCTATTTTTGCAGCAAATCCAGATATAGACCAGGGACTCGACATCTTCGGTTTTCGAGGTGTTGGAATTGGTGCCATTATATCAAATTTTTCAGAAAACCGAGGAAAGGTTCTCAGAGTTTTCCCTTCTTTTACAAGATGGAAAAATGTCTACAAAAGATATAAAAAAGAAGCTCGCAGTCGAAGCACGTTTGAGTATGGCGCTTTTTGACAAAAACAAAAGAGCATGGCACGCATTCCTTAAACCTAATGTAAAATTTACTATTGGTAGCTGTAATCGTTCTTGGCAGCATTGTAACTTATTAGTATCTATGTGTAATTTTAAATAGGTAATCATTTACCTTCTATTCTTCCAATTTATTTAACATCAATTATTGCTAATTTAAAATATATTAACATTATGGTTTTACAAACTTGAAGGAGGTTTACCATGTTGCCATCAATTCTATTACTTACTCAAGTTGCCTGTGTTGATGAACATATTGCAAAAGATATTAGGCTATATGTCAATTTTGTCGATTCAAATACACATCAAAGTTGTATCGTAGATAAAGGAGTTTTTGAATTTAAACATTACGAAAATAATAAAAAAATATATCCTGAAGGCACTGTGCAAGTCGATTTGTCCAATTTTCTTTATACTGACAGTGAAGAGTACACCACTATGACAACTTATCAAACCACTGAGTATGATTATGACGGCACGAATAGCACTGAATCCTTTAATTGTTATTTTATACCAAAGTATAATGATCTCTACCAAGAAGTGGATACTCAAATTAAATCAAATTATTGTGAACATATGTTTCTTGAAGATGGAACCAAAGTACTGCAAGCTCAGTTTAGTCTAGACAATTGTGCCAATTAACTACTGCAGGAAGTTTTGGGTTTTGTGGAATACCGCTAGCAACAACCAAAAGAATAAGGGAGTTATTGTGTTAGTTTTTCTTTGTCTTAGGATTTTGTCTTTAGAACTTGGAACAGATGTTGGCAATGGGTAATCTCACCATGGTAAATTCATGCTGATTTTTCAGAGTCTTGAGAATTTTTATAGCGATAAAAGGTATTTCGGCCACCACCCACTTTTTCAATGACTCCAGTTTCAAGAAGTATTGAAATAAGATTACAGCTATGGCTTTGAGATAGAGAGTAGTGCTTTTCAATATCAAAGCGCTTAAATTCAATGTGATCATTAAAAAATGAAAGACAACGTTTTTGGCAAATATTCACATAAATTTCTTTCTTTGAATGATGAGCTAAAGTTAAAACGACACCTTTTTGAACAATTTCTATTTTAAGCTTTATTTTGATTCTGCGAATAAGCTGAATCAACCTTTCTTTGAGATGTAAGTAACTAAGAGGCTGGTCGGGCCATAAATGGGCAAGTACTCGACCTACGGTGATGCCAACCCAGTCAGATCTCATAACAAGAGAAATTAACTTTAAGTCCAAGGGGATACCATAGTGAAGTTTTCCACTTATTGAATATTCATTTATTCCCTGATAAATTTTTATTCTAGCACTTTTTTCATTTCCTATATCGTCTGGGAAGTTCCCCAAATCTGGAATAAGAGAATTTGTTTGCTCATTGGCACGCGGGTGAAGCTTAAGAAAATTGTAATTTCCATTTGGTATTGAAAATTCATCCTTTACCATAGAGAGAATATAAAATAATTCGCCGACTGTAACCCAACTTGACTGTATTTGGTCACAATAATCACGATAGATTCTGATGTAATATCTTTTGGCCTCTTTCATTCTTTTTGTTTTTACTGCTGTAATGAAAATAAATGAATCAATATAGGCCGTACTGCGATCTTCACCTTCTGTTTCAGTCATATTGCAAATGCGCTCGCATTCCTTAAGCATTTGATAACATTTTTCGAAGTTTCCCTTATATAATTCAATTACTGCCATTTGCTCTCTATGCCATTTGTTTCTTTGAGTGATCTTTTTATTGTTTTTCATAAACTCTAAATAGTGATGGGCCCTCTCAAATTGATGAGTATAGATCAAAGCATTGACGAGATTAAAAAATCCATAGGGTATGACAATATCTTTTTTGATGTAAAGCTCTAGTGCCTTTTCAAAATATGGTATGGACTCTTCAAAATATAAATTTGTAAAATGGATTCCACCAAGAAGACGGTATTCATCGGCCGTGTGAACTTTCATTTTCTTTGCTACGCTTAGAGCAAAATCGCCAGCTCCACGCAAATTGAGATAGCTCATTAAATAGAATAGTTTCTCCCCTTCAATTGTATTTGTATCGTAATCAAGACAATCACTTTTTTTTATACTAAAAAACTTAATTCCAATTTCTGAAAGCTTAAGGTCATGAAACCACCTAAATATTCGCGCGCGATCATTCTTTGTTTCAAGCCCATATTTTTTAATCAAATACTCAATTGAAATCAATGCTTCCTCTGGAGCAATAACCATCAACTCATTAATCATTTCGATTAAAGATAATTTGTTCATGCTTACATGTCGGAGTTGAGTTAACAGATCTTGAGTGAAATAATCAGTCAATGCTAAATAACTTTTATTTTATCTAAGAGATCACTATAAGCTTACAATTTATTTCATAACAATGTGCTGCCCAGACCTGTCACTATAGATATCAGATGAATAAATACAGAGATAATTTATTGTTGGAGGACATGATGAGAAAAACTTTTAAACTACTTACTTCTTCATTATTACTAATGGGTGCTGTTCACGCCAAAGTCGTGGATATCAGTACAATGGAACTTGTTTATGATTATCAACCGCACATAGAGGTTTTTTGTAATGCTCTGGACAGCTTAGATTCAAAAGGTACTAGCTTAGTAGTCTCAATAAAAAAGCTCTCTGATGACGAAATAACGCTTTCTGTTCGTCCTGAAAACTTAAATGGTGCACTTTGTGGTTCAAATTCTCAAGTACGTGTGGAAACTGTTACGGTGGAAGAATGCGTCTCTAGGGATGCAACTGGTGAGTGCAAAACATACCAAACCTGCAAACAGGATGTGGCCAAATGTTATGACGGTGAAAATCACCGATATTACTCGGCCTCCTCTGAAAAATATGAGTGTATCCCCCTTCCTGAAGCAGATGTTAATGAAGTTTTATGCCCAACGGAATAATAAAAATAGGTCGATTGCTCAGGCTCAACTAACGCCCCCCAATGAGTTTTTCTGAGCATCGGCCTACCTTGCCTTTAACGATTGGATCATTTAGTGATTTTACGTCAAACACATACCTGTTGTCGCAACCACTCATCTGCTGAATCTCAGGTTCTGCAAAAAGAAGTTTCAAGCGATCTCTTTCTAAGGAGGCTGCTCCATGGTGGTCATTTCTTGAAAGTCCTTGTTGTGATGGATTTGTATTACAAAATGCGAGACCAAGTTTTCCTAGTTGGGGGTATTTATCAATACGGCTCATTATGTCTATATAGTTTAACCCCTTTATTTCTCGTATCCCAAAATTAGTATCGTACTCCTTGTCCAAAGCAAGGCTTCTAGTTATAGCTTTAGCGCCTAGGTAATCAGAAAAACTCTCTCCAATCTGACCTTGTGAACATTTTACTCCAGCAGGTAGGGCCTCTATAAAATGTCCAAATGGATTTTTTCTAGCATGTACCATCACTCTTTTTATACTCTCCCTTTCCTCACCTTGATATTTTTCAAGACTAATGTGAAGACAATTGAGGTCAGCTACTTTGGCACCAATTGTATCCTCACGCATTAAACAAGCAATTTCTTCTTGAAATGAGTAGGTTGTTTGTCCATCGACCAACAACCTATTGGGGTCAATTGTATGTGCAACTTCATGAATTAGAAATCTCAAAAATTCGTCCGGAGAATGATCTACTAATGTCACCATCCCTGCAATGAAAACAGTATTTTCATCATGGGGAATTAAGTTGTGGTAACCTCTTTTAGCACCTCCTAAATATTGACTTTCATGACGAGCATTGCTGCTATACAAATCATATACTATGGAATTTCCCTGAGTGTCCGATCCTATAACTCCAAAATAGGGTTTAATACTGGAAACAGCTTTTTCTAAATACTCAAGCTCATCGAGTCGCCTTTGTTTATCCTCTTGCCCAATAGAAAGTTTTTGAGTTAGGATTTTTCTCTGAGAAAGTTCAAAAAGTATCAATCTTTTTGCATGCTCTAAAAGCATTTCAGCCTTCTCTTTTCTTTTTTCTGTATAGAGTTTTTCTGAAAGTAATTCATTATAATATTTGACACACTTAATATATTGTTGCCCTTGCAAATCTTCTAAATCCCTACAAGAGTCTACTTTGTAGTGTTTTTGATTATATTCAATATAGCTAGGTGATTTTAATACGGCATCTTCAAGTCTAGTAAACTCTTCCCTTGCTTGATCAATTTTATTTATTTTGGGGTTAAATAAACTAGAACAAAGATACGGCATGGGGTTTTTGCAAAACTGTTCGTGTTCTACCAAGTAACTATCAGCTGTTGGAATAAAGGTAGATGATGGACACATCACATTCTCGCCTTTTTTATTTTCCTTGAAAACAAGTGAGATGGCCTTTTCAAAACAAAATTCATTGGAAGAAAGATCAAGTTCTTGTTTCGTCGTTTCACAATAACAACTTCCATCAATGTGTTGCGCTCCTCCAAGGCCTCTGCAAGAAATAAGGGTTTCTGCAAATAGTGAGTTGCAGGTAATAGCTAAGATTAATAGAGAGATTAAACGTAATTCCACAACTTCCTATCGGTAAGATTAAGCTAAATAACAACTATCGGAGTCTATTGGTCGGATAATCGCGATCGCATTAGTACTAATTAAAAGTGTTCTATCTCTCAATAATATTTATTTATTTTAATGTATTTTCAAATAGTTATTCTTCTAATTTTTTTAAAGACTAGTTTTTTTCTAAATCTCTACAATGGTTATAGATCTAGTAATTTGAAAATGATGGGAGAGAATATGAATATTTTGTGGGGAATTTTAATTAGCATTTTCAGTGGCAGTCCTAGCATGGCGGTTGGTCTTATGCATGATGACTTGAGCGCCAATAGCTCAATTGAAACATCCACAAAAGTTGCTGAGGTTTGGGAAAATGACATTGCTAGAAGTATCTGGGATAGGCAAGCTCTCATAGCTCTAGGTCCTCTTGGCTATCACTCTATCTTTACTCTATTAAAACAAAAAATGGCAGGAGATCAGGCCAAGAGCTGTCGCCGCTCAAATATTAAAAGTTATACAAGTTATGAATGTGCATCAAAACAGGCAGAGGCCCAATTTTCTATACCAAGTGAAATTTTTCTCATAGCAAATGGAAATAAGGATCGCCTCAAAGTCATAGTTGAAAAACTGCTATGGATTGAGAAGGCCGCTGAAAATAGACTTGAAGAAATCAAATCATCCTTACCAATTACCAATGGTTTTTTGAGGGTGCTTAGTGAAGAGAGTGAAGAATCGGAAGAAGACAGAGTTCTTGTTCGTCAAAATATGAGATCGCTATTCACATACAGAGAGCTTTTTAAGGAACGTTACAAACTCACACTTGCAATAAGTTCATTTTTAAGAGCTTGTTATAGAAAAGACCCGCAAGAAATTCTTGAGAAGGGACAATGTAAAGATAGGCAAGAGTATGTGCTTTGGGATACTAAAAAAAATAAGCTCACGGCCTTTATGGAAGCATTAAAAATTTCTTTTCCTACAATAGCGTTCTTTGAAAAATCAGATATAGACGAATTCGATTTGAAAGAAAATTTACTAACTATATTTCAAAGACAAAAAGAAGCTCTTAAAAATAAGCGTGATCAGCTTCAAGATCTTTTAGCAAATCCTTCTGAGATTGCCTCCTATGCAGCTTCTGAGAAAAACTTCTTGGGAATTGAGGCAAAAGAGAGTTATTGCAAAAAAAAGGTTCCACTTCTTCATGAGCTAGAGCTAACCCAAGGGGCAAGTGTAATAGAAGAAAACCCTCAGTTAGAGCTGGCGAATTGTCACATCTCACATCTTCCAAATTGGTGTGATAAATATTTAACAATTGAACAGATTTCTAGAGACGTGGCACTTGGCCTAATAGGTGGTCCTTTATTAGGCTCCGCCATTCGAGGTGGGATTCTGGGATATAGAGGTGTTCAAGCCGCGAGAATGGCCTTCTATTTTGAGCAGGCCATTCCTGTTTTATTAGCTGATGCCCCCGCGATTATTGGTACCGCAAAAAAATGTCAACAAATTCAAGACGCAGCATTCACATCTGCTGCACTGGCCTCTAGTGTAGATGCAGGAGTTGATTCAATAAACCAAAGATCTTACGTACAATTGCAAGATCGGCTGGATCAGTGTTGGGAAGTAATGCAGGCAGAAATTCTGATGTCAGCTATAGGAGCAGGAGTCGGAGGCGTTATTGATTCTAGAAGCCTAGATGCTAACTTTAGTGAGCTATTTTCAAGGGTTCAAGGAAATCAACTTGATGGTACTATCCAGTTTTCAGGTATTCCTCTTCGCTCAACTATCGCTTTTGAAAGATTTCTCGCACCATCAGAGACTAATAAATTTCGTTTACTAATAAAAAGTCTTTTTAGTGATTCAGAATTGAGAAGGGCCATAAGATATTCTGGAGCTATTTTAAATTCTGAGCTTCCTGGGACAACGGCGTCACTTGAGCAGATAGTTGAACATCTTTCATTTAATTTAGATAAAAAATCATTCGTGACATTTATGGAATTTACTATTCAGGAAAGGAAGGGAAGGCTTGAGGATATTAAGGTCGTTTTAGAACTTCTTGGCTTTAAACATGTCGGAGGAGCAGTCGTTGAAGATAGTGATTTGATGGCCTCTAGGGTTTTAAGAATGAGAGCTAGTGAATCTGCTTCTCAAAGTGCCGCTGCAGTAGAGGAAGCTGTTTCTGCTGCTAGCACCTTTTTAACTGGCCCTGTTCAGGGTAAGTTATCTTTAATGTTGAGAAACTTGTACAGTGATACTGAATTGAGAAGGGCCGTAAGATATTCTGGAGCTATTCTGAGTTCTAAGCTTCCAGGAAGAACGGCGTCACTTGCCCTGATAGCTGATCATATCTCAAAAAATCTAGATAAAAAATCGTTCGTGACATTTATGGAGTATGTTGCTGAAGATAGATCGGGAAGAAGTAGAGATATTGATGAATTCTTAGATCTAGCTGGTTTTGAACGTCTACCTAATAATAAAATTTATAAACATGGAGAAGTCCCAGATCCTGTTGCTGAGAGTGTAACTGAAGAAGCAGCTGAGAGCGCAGCTGGAGAAGCAGCTGAGAGCGCAGCTGAAGAAGTAGCTGAGAGTGCAGCTGGAGAAGTAGCTGAGAGTGCAGCTGTAACTCAAGCACAAATATTAGAGAAGCCTGGTCTCATAAATCGTTTAAAAAATATCCTTGGGTTTTAAAAAGGGGAAAAGGGGTACCTTTCTTCTACTATAGTCCTTTAGGGATCATTGTGAGGCCCCAATTGCCATCAATGCCTTCGCCCACTGGAACCTTGTGATCAACAAGGTCTTTATGAAAAAGAAGACATCCTGTAGAACTGAGTAAATCTTCATGATTATAAAATTCACAACTAAACCTAAAGAAGTATTGCCATTTTTCATCACTTGGTTGAGAAAAAGAAGCTTCATCTGACTCAGGTATTACATGAGTGAAGACTACAGGAACCTCAAAAACAGCATATTTGCCAAAACCTTGTATTTCAGGTTTATACTCTTCGATATGGAAGTCTCTGAGTTCTCTACCATCAAAAATCCAGTCAAAATAGTCTTCAATTATATACAACTCCTCTTGTACAGAGGGGAATTCGCCATCTCTTAAATAGTAATCATAAACAAAGAGGTCTCGATATGTTTCCAGATCACGATTTTTAACAGATTTTTCAAATTCTGTTACTAATTCAGCAGGAGTAAAGCTATAAGCATTTTTTAAAGAAGATAAACCAATAAGAATAAAAATTGAAAACAGAAAGAATTTCATCGGATACCTCATATAAAAAATTGTGCCTATGTAATTTAACATAGGTACCCATTGTTATGATGTACTCTACAAAATATTCAATTCTTATTTATGATAAATTAATATTAGATTCTCATCGTATTATTTATAGCAAAGCAAAGAAAACACTAGCTTGGTAGTCTCATTAAAAAAGCTCTCTGATGACGAAATAACGCTTTCTGTTCGTCCTGAAAACTTAAATGGTGCACTTTGTGGTTCAAATTCTCAAGTACGCGGAATAATAACAATAGGTCGATTGCTCAGGCTCAATTAACGCCCCTTTGAATGGTGTTAGATTCACTAGGTCACGTACCTTAATCAATTTGGCGATGACTTAATAAAGAGAAGGATTGCTGAGCATTCCATGCGGGCCCCAGTATCGTTTTGTAATTTGGCAAAAAAAAATCTAAACTTTGTTTAGGCGAGTAGCCGATTCTATATGTACCCGCGTACCCCATATTTAGTCCTTCTCATCTTTAAGAACAAAGACAGCGCTGCCTACTTTTCTCGGCGTTGGGTCTAAAGAATAGATATTGTCTTCGTAATTGGGATTGTAGGGGGAAATATTGAGTTGTTTTCCGTCAACCAAGAGCGTAACTGAACCCCCAGGGTCAAATCCCATCGCTTCCATGCATCCCTCATCAATTAGAATATTGGCCAATTCGTCGTGAGTCGCTCCGACACTTTCTCGAATTCTTCCATTAATGGCGACAATAATGATTTCGCCAGAAGACGTTATTCCAACTCCTAACTTGGGGCCTCTCATATTGATATAGTCTAATCGTGCTGCTTGAGTGGCGATGGAAAAGTCTGTTGTCCAACCCTCTTTTTCCATATTAATCGCCTGTCTACCATTTTTTACGAGGAGTGGACCCGCCTCGACAGATTCGACGTATTCTTCCAAGCTGGGAATTGAAAATGTGACTTCATCCCCTGCTGAGTAGTTGTCCCACTGAGAGCCTCGGGGAACGCAGAGAGTGATTCCTATCGGCAAAATACACAGGTTTTCCTGCTCTTCAATTTTTTCAATGATTTTGTTCCCGACAAAACGGTAGGCGATAAAACCTTTAATCGAATACTCCTTTTTGGAGAAAAGATCAAAGAAGCTTGCCTCATTCTTTAATATTTTATTTCTTTGCTTGGAGGAGAGCAAGAGGACCGAATCATCTGGAAAAATAATTGTTAGTCCTGCTTGTAAATTGACATGGTCAATATGAGCGTGACCCTGTTTATCGATGAGCAGGGCAACTTTATTAAATAGTGGGGGGGATTTAATTTGGCTCTCATTTATTAAGAGTCCTAGTGGTGAGCCGATAAAATTTTCATCAATTCCAAGCTTTCCCACGAGTTCAGGGTTAAGAATATAGCCACCATTCCATGCAACTTTTACTTTCTTTCCGCTCTTACCTTCAAAATCGGAAACCATAGAGGCAACAGTCTTGGCATCTTGTTTTAAATACCTAATTTTGAATGTTTTTTTCAGCTCCTTGCTGATCTTTACGATATTGCCAAGCCAAGGGGATTGATCTGGGTACGTACCACTTATGGTGTGACTAATAATAGCATTTCCCTCTACTTTATGATCCTGATCTTTTAAAAAGCAAGAGAGTGCTTCAGCAACTGGCATATTGTATCGACTACATTGGGTTTTGAGATTTTTTAAGATGGTTTCTTCACCATATTTTTTCACAGATTCAAGGTATTCCTTTGACTTAAAAAAAAGTGAAAAATCTGTGGGTCTTTGAATTGGAGTGGGAAAGCCCAAACTGGGTGAAAAACCGGCTGGCACCCACTGGATAAATGCATCGTTTTTACCAATGCCCATAAAATTGGCCTTGTAGTTATTCCGTGCCCGCCCCAGTCTAATGGAGTCGATATCAATCAGATCTAGCATGAAGGGATTTCTTCCAAAGCTAATCACCACCCCATTTTGTTTTTTTATTGCGAGTAGCTCTTTTAAGGCCACCTTTCCCAATTGTCCGAGGTGCTGTCCCAGGGAAAGGACTTTTGTTTTTATGATTCTGATAAAACCAATTTTGTATAATTTTTTTATTTCGCTAAAGGCATTTTTGTTGATCCAGTTAACAACACTATGGTAATGGATTGAAGTTAAAGGCTGCTCTCGCACAAAGATATTAAAAGTTCCGACTTCAGTTTGATCAAAATGAGCAAGTGAATCATCATCTAGTCGGGCAAGGGGATCGAGCCCCATCCTAATTTTATAAGAATAAAGAGCGAATACCTCCATCTCTTGGGCCAATCTATCACCGGGAAAATAGGCAATTGAACGTTTAGATTTTAGTATTTTTAGCAAATAATCGGTATCGTCGATGGCGATCCTAAACTTGGGAATATTGAGGAGATCGCATATTGCTTGTTCAATTTTGTCAAAACGAGCAAAATTCACTGGAGGGATCTCGGGGAGACGATTTACTTTTATAATATCTCTCCCAAGCGAGGCGATAACACCACAGAGCTCCTGTTCTGTCATTTTTCGATAGGGGTAATGTCGTTGATTGCGATGTCGATAGCTAAGTGAGTGATCCATGATCAATGGGTCTTTTCCATCATAGTAGCCTAGGAGGTACTCGATGAGTTTGAAAAAGCGAATGTACTCATCTCTTGTTAATGGTTTTCCTTCATTTCTAATGGTCAAAAATTTTAATGCAAACCTCATCAACCTAGATTTTAACTTTCTCTCCTCAGTTCTAAAATAACTGGGGTCGATTAATGATTTTAACATGGTCATGTACTCAATTATTGAGATTCCAGGCATATACCTTCTATTCTCACAGACCGTGATTAATTGAAAGCCTTCTTGGTAGGACGTTCTTTCCTTGTACTCTTTGATTTTTGATTTTACTTTATTGATAAGATGTTTATTAGGACGACTTCTCCAAAAAAGAGTAATTAAAGATTTAACAAAGGCCATTTCTAAATTTTTAGGGCCAAAGCGATGGTGTACTGCGAGGTGATTTTCATCTGCAACTTTTTGATTACACTCTGGGTACATGATGAGCTGAGCGGAACTTTTGATAATGTCATCGGGAATAGTTTTCCCTTTAAAAGAGAGAATTTGTAGACGTTTACTTTTTTCTAGATCCTCTCCAATGACTTCCTTGAAAACGTGCTCGGGTGTATAGCGATGACTAATGATAGGGATGCCCAGTGCACAACTTTCAATGATAGGAAGTCCCCTCCCCTCAGTTTCACTAGGGAGAAGGACAATTGAAGAAATATTGTAGATGTCATAGATGGTGAGATCCTTAAGGCCCCTTTCTTTTAAATCGGGATTGTTTTCGAGTCCGAAGATCAAGCCCAAAAATATCCTGTCTCGAAACTCTGTGGGTAGAGTTTCGATAAAGTCTTTATATCTTTTTGTTAGATCAATAAAATATTCAGACTGACTAATTTGGTAGGGACCTGTGATTAGAAGAGTGATGGTAAGATCAATGAATTTCAAAAAATAGGTCTTAAACTCTTCATTTTGAAGAAGTTTATGGATGAATTCAAAGTCAATCTCTATTCGCTTCCGTCTAATGATTCGTGTTGGTTGCAGGAGAATAATGTTATTTTTAACGAGCGAAATTGTTTTTTTTATTTGATAGGCAATTAAAATAGGTCTACTTTTTTTTGCAAATTCTAGAGGATCTTCACAAAATGAGTCAAGAGAGTGGGTGCAGGCCCGATCATCTGTACATTGCACACACCCTTTGTCCTCTCCACACTGAAAAATGATTTGCAATCGATTGATTATATCTCTTCTATCATTTTCATTGATGCCTCTTTGTTTCTTCAATTCCATAGAGGTTGGTATGACCTCTATGGCAATTGGATTAAAACCATTTTTATGAACTAGCTCTTCTTTTTGCTTAGTATTGATGACAGTGTGGAACCACAAGGGGCTATCCCATGGGTAAACCTGCTCGATTACTGAAAATATCTCACCCACAAAGTAGTTTTTAAAAAAATGGTCACGAGCTCCGGTTTTATTCGAGTTGGGAGGATGACCATCTTCCCAAAAAAAATCATGATGGCTACAAAGTACTGGGATTTTTAAATATTCACTGAGAAGACAAAGCGCATAGGCAAGGGGTGGATTTCCAGGGTTTGAATTTACATTTACAGGAATTAAAAGGCGAATATCCTCATGAACAATGGTGTGACCGAACTCTATACATATATCAATGACTTGTTCCCAGATCCCCTTGGCCAACTTGTTATAACTCTCACTTCCTCTGGAGAGGTCTTTAAAGAAAAGGTCGTAGTAGCCCCACCAACTATCAAAGGCTTGGAAATTGGCATGATGATGAGTTTTCCAGTCTTCGGAGAAAAGGATTTCAGTTTCTTTCGAAAAAAAACCTCCAAAAAGATGGATAAGGTTTTCATTCTTCCTTTGTTTTGATCTGTAGGGGGAAAGAATTTTTTCTAAAGTTTTGGCATATTTGACCACTTCAATGGTGACGCCATCGATCCCATAGTCAAAGGTGATAAAGGCCACTCCTTTAGCAATACCTTTGTAGAAGTCCTCAAGGTTATGATAGGGGGTGATTTTCTTGCGATTATCCTTGATTTGATCTAAGAATAAAGTTAAGTCAAACCAAGTGTTGATCTTTTTCCGTTTAAGTTCATTTAAAAGAGAACGGTATCCGTTTTTTTTATTTGTATCTCTCATTTTTAAAAACCTGATATAAGTTCTAGAAGTTTTTTTTCTAAGACATCGTAGGAGAACAATTTTGTTCCTAATTTATAATTGTGTTCCGCAATTTCCTTGGCGTATTTTTTGTCAAAGATAATATTTTTCATATCTTTAATAGCTGTATTTGTGAGCCTGTTATTTTCAAGCATGATAACTTTGAAGCCATGAATGCCAATATCGGGCCAAAAGACAGGTTTGTAATTGTTGACAAAAATGGGGACCTTGGCCTGAATGGATTCGATAAAGGCATTACCAAAACCTTCATAGGAGCTAAAGTAAGTGCAAGCAGTGGCATAGGCATAGGCATCACTTATTGAATATATTTTATTTTCATTTCCCATTTTTTTGATCATTTTGGCAGAGAGATCTGAAGCTAGGTGAGGGCCAATCTGTCTCTCATTTCCAAAGGAATTTGAAGCAAAGCGAATTTGATTTTCTAAATGTAGACTATTGGTCAGGTCTGTGAGCTCCCCGTAATATTCAGCATTGTGATCATCATCAATACATCCTGTAATAATGAGTTTGATATTGGGGTTGTCTAATTCACTAATGAGCTTGATAGCGGTCTCTATTCCTTTTCTCTTTACGACTCGGGTTACTTGGAAAATGGGAATGTCTCCCTTAAAAAGACCAAGTGTCTCCAAAAGAGATGAGTTAAAATGATCTCGCTTAGCGAAATCTTTTTTAAAGTCCATAACATTTGGTACTATCACAGAGGGTAAGTCGAATCTTTTTTCTAGTTCTTGTTGTGCAGGGCTATTGATTACTGCGTGAACAACCTCTCTCTCTCTAAGGGGAAAACAATTTTTGATTATTTTCTGTACGATTTTGTACTTGCTTTTATAGCGTTTCCCTCGTTCCCAGTGAAAATCATGATCGTGTGTGATGGTTGGAATTTTTGTTTCCTCAACCACTTGTTGTATCGCCCAGCCCATACTTAAATGACAGGGAAGAGAAGAAGCATTCTCCGAAATAAAAATATCGATTTTATTTTTTACCAACCACCTCAATAATTCTTTTTCAATATGTTGGGTAAGATGAACTAACCTCTTTTCAATGGTATCTTCTTTAACCCGCTGAAGATAGAAAGCATCGTCTTGCTCTCTAATCACTAGGGGGTGGTGAAAGTTTAATTCTGGTAGGATTTGGATATTTTTGTGGATGTCTTTGGTGACTTTTCCCGTAATGATAAAAATTTCATGTCCAAGGTTCTCCAAAACCTCAATCCATTTTTCTGTCTCAAGAGCGACTCCATCAACTCCGCCAATTCTCCCTATTATTATTCCAATCTGCATATTAATTCCTATATGGTTTTTAAAAGGGTCAGGAAAAATCAATTTAAATAGTATTTCACAGCTTAGAAGGGAGTGGATAAATAATCTTTTACAAAAAAATCTTAAGAATAGTTAAGACAAAAGGTCGTTTGAGGCAAAATTGTTAACTGGAGTTCAGAGAGTTGACCAGATTTACTTTGCTCATTCTGAATTATCGACGGCCTCAAAAAAGCCCTCTTTATTGGACCCTAGCCGGGCGCCCAAGGTCCCTAAAAACCATGGATTTACTAGCTTGGAGAAAATAGGATAAAGGAGCTTGAAAATAGCTTTAACTTGATTCCAAGAAAGGGCCTTGACTACAAGACACCATATGAAGTATTTTTTAAAGAATCTGTCGCGCTGGTAGTTTGAATCTAGACTAGCACCCATTTAAAATAAAGGGAGAATTAATTTAGTATCTAAGATTTTTAAACTTAATGCGACCTTTAAGATGATTAACCTTTAAGAAATTGACCTGGAAGAGAGCGTTGCAATTCAATTGCGAGACTAGATTTTCCCGCGCTAGATGTTCCATTCAATATAATTATTGTAGCCATTAGTGAGAATTACCAACAATTGTTTATTTTGGGATGCAATGCTACATCATCAAATGGTGGAGGTGGTGGAAACCTCATAACTGTTTTAAATTGTTGATTGAATTTAAAAAGTGACTACAGATTACTACATTAACTAAATTTTTAATCTAAATGAAGTTCGCATGTTTCAAAATTTTCAGTCTCAATAATTCCTTTAACCATTATATGGGTAACAAATGGAAACCATAAAAATTTCCCAACTTCAGACTTAACCTTGTGCCAATATTCGATGGTTTTTCTAGGTACCTCTTTTAATTCTTTATAATTCTCACTATTAAGTGGCCTTATTTCTTTATCATAAATTTTAAAACTACCTTTTCCTCTACTTGGATCACGATCAAAAATAACTGCTTGGTGCTTTGAAATGATCTCATTAATATGAACCTTAAAGTATTCTCGCCTTATTAGTTTCAGACCATGTTGATGTTTTTTTAATTCATTTACTATAAGCTGCGGATCAAGAGCAGAAAACTGTACAACATCGTTCCACTTGCAGTTTAAAACTGGAATAAGCTCATCTCTCAAGTCCTCTCTTCCTAAATATTTAGAAGCATGAGTTTTATAAATTTCTGACTCTCTATCCATCTGATTTAGTGGGATTAACTTTGTGCCTTCAAATGGATTAGGTTTTAGATGATAAAAATACAAATTTTTCTTCCTGGAACTTTTATTGATAAAAAAAGATATCAACAAATGTTCGACACGACAAGTCGTAACGGTGGAAGTGGTGGGAAGCTCCATAACTATCTAAATTTGTTGATTGAATTTCAAAAGGAACTACAGATTACTACAAACGATTAATTTTCTTCTTAAAATCTGCTGAATGATTTTGTTACAATTCAAATTTCATAACAACGATCTGATCTCCCCGATAACTTTCTTTGAATATTGTTTCCCAACCTTGCTTTAGATACCATTCTTCTTTACTGGGAGTAAAAAGATAACAATTTTTAAAACCCAATTCTCGAGCTTTATTTAACATATCTAAGCATAGCTGTTGTCCTACTCCTTGCTTTCTGTACTCTTCTGATACAAAAACCGTAGCAAGCCATGGTGATAGTTCATTGTGTAAATCTAAATCAGTCTCTACTAGACTAGCAGTGCCTACAATATTTTTTTCTTCTGCTACTATGGTTAGTGGTATTTGATTTGAATTGACTCTCACGTTCATCTGCTTTATTGAATTTTCCTTCGAAAAATCATTTGAAAGATGTCCCCATTCTTCATTAAACCAATTAGCGATAGTATCAATGTCTTGAGAATTTAATTTTCTAATTTCCATACTGCTAAAGGTGCCAGGCTGAATTATCAATTCCATTGCGGCAGTAAGCGGTGCAACCAATGCTACGCTTACTGCCGCAATGGAATTGATAAATATTTTGGCACCTATTTTTCCTTATTTATTTGTGATAAAAATCAACTGAATAAGTGACTCCTGATACTAACGGACCTGCACAAGTTTGTTAGATTTTAGTAGAGGAGTGTCTTATGAAGTACTTCATTAGTCTTTTTTTCTTGTTTTCCGTTAACGCTTTCGCCCAACAAACATATGACATCAAGTGCTATCACAATGTCTATGATCAGGACGACGATAATTACGCCAAGATTGGTTCTCCGGCGGTTCACTTTCAAGTCAGCTACGAACAAACTTATGTTTGTCCCAAGCATTTTGTTTCTGCCACGGGGGATTGCCATGATTTTGATGCCGATATACACCCCTATCGAACCGAAGTGGCATTTAATAATATCGATGATAACTGTAATAATAGAGTAGATGAAACTGAGTATGTTTATTCCAAAAAAGGATATAAAAATACTCATACTTCCATTGGCGCTAGGGTCAAAATTAATAAAAAAGAAGTCTTAGACCTTTGGCATTTAAAACAGGAGCTCTACGCCAGAATCCGCTATCGCAGATTGGCGGAGACCGATGACAAATTAAAAACTACCCCGTTAATAAAAGTTAGTTTGAAGCGCTATTACAATCTTAACTTAGGAATGCACTGGGCAAGTCCCTTGCGCTTGGATGGCCTGGTGGGAAATACCCCTTACTTTTTGCAAGCACGCTTCTATGTAAAAAATGATGATGGAACTTATCGGCGGATTTCTGATTACGGTAAAATTCTTTTTTACTCCACCACTACCGATCCCAGTAATCCCGTTAGCCTGGCGAGAACTAAGATCCTCCTGCAAGGTTTTAAACAATACTTTAATCAAGTGCAAGGACTGGTGGGACTCAATGGTAGCCGTTGGGCAAATGGAACCCATTATGGTGCTGACTTAATTGAATGGTGGTGTAGTGAGTTTTATTCTTGGGTCACTCAAGAGACTCTTGGTGGTATCACCAATCTTTCCAATGTCGGACAATTGCGCCGATATTTTGATCGTGACTACCACTCAGTCACCACTCTTGGAGAGCTCAAAAGGGCAAAAAGAGGAGATTGGTTGGCGATAGATACTAGCGGCAATGGTAGGGCCAATCATACTGGTATGTTTTTAGCGATTCGAAGTGATGATGCGATTATTTCTTTGGAAGGAAATACCGGCAATCGAATCAAGGTTAGATCGCGAAATATTTCACAAATTGTAGGCTTTGGACATATTATGAAATCTCATTTATTCCCTTAAAAAAAGGGTACGTGTGCAGATTCAAGCTTTTAGCGCAACAATTCCTCTCACAGTCCCCTCTCACTGAGCATTGTATCTTTTCCTATTTTTCTTGGAAGCTAGTTCATGGTGTTGTCGGAAGTGAATACGAAACTTTTTCTAAATTGCTCGACTCTGACTACCCGCATGAAAAAGTATTGTAGAGTACTGTTTCATTAGCACGCATAAGTAGAAGAACTAAAAAAAGGAAAATTGATATGTATCAGGCATTCAAATTTGGATTTATTGCAGTTGTAAGCTTAGTAGGCTGCTTTACAGTAAATATACTGAACAACCTACCACATAGTATAGTTGTCTCGGGCTACTTTGCTGATGCCAGTAAAGGAGTGGAGGTGGGCAAAGCCTACCTCAAGTATAACCTTTATGCGACGGCAGGAGTAGACGCTCTAGAGTCAGAAGATTTGGTCAGCTGGGAGAAAAATGTTGAAGTTGATCCAGAGACTGGCCAATTTGAGATAGATTTTTCAAGTGGGATTGTTCCCAACAACAGAACAGTTGAATTTATTGGTCAAATCCACAGTATTCAAAAGGCATATTTGATATTTGCAAAAGATAGCGGATATACTCCAACGTTTACCTATCAATTGAGTGATGAAGACGTAGCATATTTAAATCAGGAGTTTTTTCCAGAAGGAAAATTGCAAGAAGGGGACGAACAATACCCTCGTCTATATATTGATATTGAAGAGGCAATAGACGAATAGCAGGTCAAAAAAATTAGAAATTCAGGTAAAGTTTAGGAATTTAGGAGCCATGCTCTTTTGGTTTCGCATCTCCATTTAATGCAGGGTTTCTATCGCGGATACGAAAAAGCGGAAAAAGCGTATGTGATACTTTTACTGAGCAGGGCATCTAAATTCGCAAATAGAATACCAGCAATTTATCTAAATTTATGATCTTATCGAGACATGGGTAACATTTCTAATTGGCGACTAGGAAGTCTCCTCTAGGAGTTCCACTCTGCGCAAATGCTTGCCACTGGCAACCATTTTCGCAGGCGGTGGTGAAGCACTTCGAAGCTGCATTCCGTCACACCTTTATTTCCAATCTCTGCAAAATACGTTTTAGCCTTTATGAGTAACTGACTCAATGTTAAAATACTCTCAATTACCCCTAAAAAGATGTAATGCGTCAAACACTTAAAAATGGATGTTCCATGAGTTTGTATCAAGATTATTTAAAAGAAATTGAAGAAAGAAAGTCTCAAGGCCTACACCCTAAGCCAATTGATGGTAGTGAACTGCTTAAAGAGATTATTTCTCAAATAAAAGATTCAGCGAGCGAGCACCGAAAAGACTCTCTTCATTTTTTCATTTATAACAGTGTGCCGGGGACTACAAGTGCCGCAACTGAAAAGGCCAAATTTCTTAAAGAAATTATTCTCGGAAAGTCTAGCTTAGAAGAAATTTCGCCTTCTTTTGCATATGAGCTCTTATCGCATATGAAAGGTGGACCTTCTGTTGATGTCCTACTTGATTTAGCTCTAGGTGATGACGTTGCTATCGCCAAAGAGGCTGGTGAAGTTTTAAAAACTCAGGTCTTTTTATATGAAGCTGATACTGACCGACTTAAAAAAGCATTAGATAGTGGCAATGCTACCGCTAAGGAAATAATTGAAAGTTATGCAGGGGCAGAATTTTTCACCAAACTTCCTGCCGTAGATGAAGAAATTAAAGTTGTGACTTACGTTGCAGGTATTGGTGATATTTCTACAGACTTACTTTCCCCCGGAAATCAAGCTCACTCTCGTTCTGATCGTGAACTCCATGGACAGTGTTTAATCACACCTGAGGCGCAAGCAGAAATTCGTGAGCTGCAAAAAGCTCATCCCGATGCAAGAGTTATGCTAATTGCCGAAAAAGGCACTATGGGTGTTGGTTCATCTAGAATGTCTGGCGTTAACAACGTCGCTTTATGGACAGGTAAGCAAGCTAGCCCCTATGTTCCGTTTATTAATATTGCTCCAATTGTTGGTGGAACCAATGGAATTTCGCCCATCTTTTTAACAACAGTTAATGTTACAGGAGGAATTGGAATCGATCTTAATAACTGGGTCAAAAAAGTTGACTCTAGTGGAAATACAGTTTTAGACGGTAATGGTGACCCAGAGTTAGAGAAAACTTACTCTGTAGACACTGGAACAGTTCTAACTATTAATACAAAAACTAAAAAACTTTATAATGGAGATAAAGAACTCATTGATATTTCCTCTGCACTTACTCCACAAAAAATGGAGTCTATTAAATCTGGTGGCTCTTACGCTGTGGTATTTGGGAAAAAGCTTCAAGCTTTTGCAGCTCAGGCACTTGGGCGGGATCTGAAGTCAGTCTATGCACCTTCAAAAGAAGTTTCACACGACGGACAAGGGCTCACTGCTGTAGAGAAAATTTTTAATAGAAACGCAGTTGGTACAACTCCAGGAAAGACTTTACACGCAGGCTCCTATGTTAGAGTTAAAGTAAATATCGTTGGTTCACAAGATACCACTGGACTCATGACATGCCAGGAACTTGAAGCGATGGCAGCAACAGTAATTGCTCCTTCTGTTGATGGGGCTTACCAGTCAGGTTGCCACACAGCTTCTGTTTGGGACGCTAAAGCTCAAGAAAATACGCCAAAACTAATGAAGTTTATGAATGACTTTGGTCTTATTACTGGTAGATCTCCAGAGAAAAAATACCCTGCTATGACAGATGTGATTCACAAAGTCCTCAATGATTTAGCAGTTGATGATCGCGCCATTATCATTGGAGGGGACTCACATACTAGAATGTCTAAAGGTGTGGCCTTTGGAGCTGACTCCGGAACAGTGGCACTGGCCCTGGCAACAGGTGAGGCCTCCATGCCTATTCCTGAATCTGTTAAAGTTACTTTTAAAGGAACTCTAAAAGATCATATGGATTTTCGTGATGTTGTTCACGCTACTCAATATCAAATGTTAAAGCAGTTTGGAGGAGAAAATATTTTCCAAGGCAAGATTATTGAAGTTCATATTGGAACACTCCTATCAGATCAAGCTTTCACTTTCACAGATTGGTCCGCTGAAATGAAGGCCAAAGCTTCAATTTGTATTTCTAATGATGAAACTTTAATTGAGTCTCTTGAAATCGCAAAAAGCAGAATAAAGATCATGATCGACAAGGGCATGGACAATAAAGGGCAAGTTCTTAAAGGACTAATGGCCATAGCAGATAAGAGAATCGGTGAAATTAAATCTGGTGATAGCCCAACTCTAAGACCAGATGATAATGCTAAATACTCTTCAGAGTTCGTAGTTGATCTTGATCAAATTGTTGAACCAATGATTGCTGATCCAGATGTTCATAACGCCGATGTTTCTAAGAGATATACTCACGATGTAATTAGACCTCTTTCATTTTACCAAGGTGACAAGAAAGTTGATCTAGGATTCATCGGTTCATGCATGGTTCATAAAGGTGACATGAAAATACTTTCTCAAATGCTTAAAAATATCGAAAAACAAAATGGTAAGGTAGAATTCAAAGCTCCACTAGTTGTAACTCCCCCCACTTATAATATAATCGAAGAGTTAAAAGCTGAGGGAGACTGGGAGATCCTTCAAAAATATGCAGGCTTTGAATTTGATGATAATGCCCCCAAAAATGCTGCTCGCGTAGAATATGAAAATATTCTCTACCTTGAGCGTCCTGGTTGTAACCTTTGTATGGGCAATCAAGAAAAAGCTGCAAAGGGTGATACTGTTATGGCAACATCGACTCGTCTTTTCCAAGGTCGTGTAGTTGAAGACACTAACGAGAAAAAAGGTGAATCACTACTTTCCTCAACTCCGGTAGTCGTTCTATCTGCGATTCTCGGTAGGGTGCCTAATTTAGATGAGTATAAAGCTGCGGTAGATGGAATAGTTCTAACTAAGTACGCTCCACCTCTAAATTAATAGTACGTGACATAAAAAAAGGGCTACATTTTCATGTGGCCCAAAATATCTATTAGTATTGAATGATATAAATTTAGTTAATTTTTTCAGTTTTCTTCTTTTTGTATGCAACACCTGACATATAAACGCAGTTCTCACATTGACTTGATCCAGCAAGAGCTGCCACCACGCCGGTAGCTCTTGTCTCTTTATTTTCTTTCAATACAACAATTTCAGCTCCAATTTTTGGCATTCGGGCATTCGGGCATTCGGGCATTCGTACGTGCGTGGCATTCGTACGTGCGTGGCATTCGTGGCATTCGTACTGGCATTCGTACGTGATACGAATGCTACTGCTTTAACAAAATAGTTTCATGATTCTAAAGACATACGGCCACGTGTCGTCGCCGTATTTAACTTTCTTGTCACATTAAAATTGCAAAATAAAAACAAACAAGGAAGCT
>JABIHA010000031.1 GCA_018649885.1 Bacteriovoracaceae bacterium | reverse complement strand
CAAGCTAACAGAAAGAAACATACAGTTATAGCTGAATTTAAGCAAAGAATTCATTTAGCTGAGAAAAAGATTGATGGAACTTTTGCTTCTTTATCAAAGGAAGATCAAATAAGAGAATTGGCATTAGAGTTCAGACCTTCTCCTGAAGATAATTCAGAGGATCTCGATTTCATACTTACAGATATTATCGAAAATAAAGTATTAGAAATCTATGGAGAAAAAGAATCTGATGCAATTTTTAATAGTCATCATCCAGATTGGAAAGGGGGAAATCCAAATCCTAAAGCTGTTAAGGCCACTCAGGATGCATTTAGGATAATTGATCCTAATTATGAACCCATTTCAATAGTAGCTAAAGCATTCCTATCAGAAAGAGTAAAAGACCTAAAAACTTCTACTTTCAAAAGAAAAGAAGGTAATATCAATAATTTTATAAGGTGGTTTGGGAACGCTGATATCAAAGACATCACAAAGAAAAATGCAGGGGATTATGTGACCCATTTGAGGCATAGTAAAAATCCTGCTCCTGCCACTATAAGAAATATTGTTTTCGATATTGGATCACTATTCACATGGGCTCATGGAAGAGGATATATAAATAATAATCCTTTTCAAAAACTTGATTTACCCAAAAATAAAAATTCCCATCAATCAAGACGTCCATGGAAAGATGAACATTTAATGTTGTTTCTTCAGTCGGAATATATTGATAGAAATGTTTTCTTTGCAACAGTCGTGTCCATGTATTCAGGTATGAGATTAGACGAGATCTGTGATTTGCAAAATAAAAATATTGAGGATAATTGCTTTCGAGTAGAAAAAGGTAAAACTAAAGCAGCTGTTAGAGATATCCCTGTCCATCCTTTGGTTCAACCTATTATAGATAAATTAAAAGATTCTGCAAAAGATGAATACCTTATTAGCGCTATAAACAGCGGTGGTTACGACAACAAGCGCTCATGGAATTTCCAGAAGATGATGGGAAGACTTAGGAAAAAAATAGGTATTCCAATTGAAATTAACTTTCATACTCTGAGAAATACATTTGCAACACGAATGGAAAACCTAGGTATACCTGCAAACCACATCAGTCAACTCATGGGGCATAAAGACAACATCATGGCATTAGACACTTATTCAGCAGGACTTAGGATAGAACATTTGGTTGAGTCTATTTATAAACTTACTTATGGAGAAGAAGTAGATTCTTTTATAAAAGAAAAAATAAGAAAGATTTAGAAGAGAGTTTGTTTTTGAGCCGACGTATGCCTGACTATATTTAGGATTTAAAAGAAAACATTTTTATGATATTCTCTCAACACCTAGATTAGATAAATAGCTGTTATTTATGTAATAATTCATTAGAAACGAGACCCTTAATAATGGATAATTTACTGAAAGAATTGACTGATTTACTATTATCTGACGGAGAGTTTGCCTCGGATGGAAGTATACTTAAGAACAAGCTTATTGAAGCTGTATTTGCCTCAGAAGTTAGTATTTTGAAAATTTTGCTGAATTCGGAAACGCTCAAGTCACATTTTTTTGTTGAAGTTGAAGGAACGTTAATTTTTGACAAAATTAAATTTCAAGAATTTGTTACAAATAAAGAATTTTTGCCGGATAGTTTTACCGCTTTTGAGAACCGAATCGGATTGACCGCTGGCGACAGTTATTTGAGTCAGGCGAACGAGGTTGTTCTTTCTTGGCCATATAAAGATTGCATACTTGAAGGCGGAATGTTGAAGACTGAGCAAAAACGTGAGGAGATATTTTGGAATACTAATTTATCGCCAGAAAATATTACACGCTTATTTGAACCAAAAGCTTTAATTGGATGGGAGTACTGGGATAAGGATGCCATTTCTAAAGGAAAGGCTATGCCCGTAGAAAGGCTTTGTTTAAATGATAACCTACTTATAAAAGGTAATAATCTCTTAGCCTTGTACTCTTTAAAAACCCGTTATGCTGGAAGGATAAAGTTAATATATATTGACCCGCCTTATAATACCGGCAGTGACACTTTTAAATATAATGACCGTTTCAACCATTCTGCATGGCTGACCTTCATGCGAAATAGACTTGAAATAGCCAAAGAACTACTAAGCCCGACAGGCACTATTTTTGTAAATCTAGATGATAATGAAGCACACTATTGTAAAGTGCTTATGGATGAGATTTTCGGCCGCCAAAATTTCATTGCCAATATAATTTGGCAAAAACGCTACTCTCCAGATTCCAGAATTGGCATAAGCGATGCCCATGAGCATATACTTTGCTATTCTTTGGACCCTGGGCACTTCGGAGAAAATAGGAACCTTCTAGAGTTAACTGAGAATCAGACTAAACAGTTTAAAAATTCGGATAACGATCCCCGTGGACCATGGAAAGCAAATGATTTTACAGCTGCAGGTTATCGGCCCAACCAGATGTATGAGATTACATTACCTTCCGGTCGAGTTGTTGTTCCTCCTCAAGGACGCTGCTGGCGGGTTACAAAAGCAGGTTTTGAGGCCTTTAAGGCTGATAACAAAATGTATTATGGCCCTAAAGGTGACGGAGTACCTGCGGTAAAGCGTTTTTTAACTGAAATGGAAGGAATGGTACCATGGACCTGGTGGCCTCATAATGAAGTTGGTCATTCACAGGAGGCAAAGAACGAAAGCCAAGCTCTGTTTGACGGAGAATATGTCTTCGATACCGCCAAACCAGAGCGGTTGATCCAAAGAATAATACATATTGCTACTAACCCTGGCGAAATTGTTTTAGATTTTTTTTCTGGGTCCGGCACAACTGCAGCAGTCGCCCAAAAGATGAAGAGAACTTGGATTGCAGTCGAGCAATTAGACTATGTAGTTGATCTTCCTGGAGAACGCCTCAAAAAAGTTATAGCTGGCGAACAAGGAGGGATTTCCAAATCTGAAAACTGGACAGGAGGCGGTTCCTTTGTATTTGCAAAACTAGCCCAGCACAATGACCTCTTCGCAAAGCGGGTTACAACGGCGAAAGACAGTAAAGAGTTGCTTGAAATATGGTCAGAAATGCAAGCCACTGGCTATCTAAGGTATGATATACAATTGAATGAATTTGTAACTGAAGAGTTTCTGCCTCTGCCCTTAGCAGAACAAAAACAAATTTTGCTCGATACCCTAGATGCCAATCACCTCTACGTAAACCTAAACAGTCTAGGCGATCAGACGTTGACTATAGACGAAAATGATTTGAAATTAACACTTGAATTTTATGGTATTACGGAATGAGTCAGACGCTACACGATAAGCTTACGGCTGCTTCAGAACTTGGCCTACTTGTGAAAACAATACCAGAAAGCATTAAAGGTAATTTAAAACCAAAAATAAAGCTTCGCCCATATCAAGAGACAGCCCTAGAACGTTTTCTTTATTTTATTGAAGACTACCCGCAAAAGCCTCAAAGTCCCCATATACTTTTTCACATGGCAACTGGAAGTGGCAAAACAATAATAATGGCTTCTCTAATTCTGGAATTATTCAGAAATGGTTATCGAAATTTTCTATTTTTCGTAAATTCCAGCCAAATCATCCAGAAAACAAAGGAGAACTTTTTAAACTCTGCCTCCAGTAAATATATTTTTGCGTCGGAGATTCACATCGATGGGAAGCTAGTAGAAATACGTTCCGTTGAGAATTTTAATGCAACTAGTAGTGACACCATAAATATCCACTTTACTACAATTCAAGCATTACATGCACGTCTTGTTTCTCCAAGGGAGAACTCAGTAACAATTGAAAATTTCAGTAGTTACAAAGTAGCTCTGATATCCGATGAGGCTCATCACATAAATGCTCAAACTAAGAAACGGCAGACACTGACAGAGACTGAAGCTTTAGTTAGTTGGGAAAAAACTGTTAAGCACATTTTTGATCAAAATACTGAAAATATTCTTCTAGAATTTACAGCAACAGTTGACTTTAGCAATGAGGCCATTCGAGAAAAATATCGTGATAAGATTATATTTGACTACTCACTCCGACAGTTCAGGGAAGATCTTTACTCTAAAGAAATTGAGTTGCGTCAAGCTGATTTAAAGCCTGAATTGCGAATGTTACATGCAGTTGTACTTAGCCAATATCGTCGCAAGGTTGCTGAAGCCCACAACATTCATTGCAAGCCGGTAATCTTAATGAAATCAAAAACGATTGCTGAATCTGGAAAACACGAAAATCTATTTAACAAACTGATAAAAAATCTATCAGGAAAAAGAATAGAAGCTATCAAAAACTCATCCAAAAACGATGCTGTCTTGTCGAAAGCGTTTGACTTTTTTTTCGTAGAACGTGGAATAAAAAATTCTGAACTAGTGCGTGAATTAAAAGGAGATTTTGCCAAAGAAAAGCTAGCAAATGTAAACAATTTACAAGACCTAGAAACTCGTCAAATAGAATTAAATACTTTAGAAGATCGGTCCAATGAGATTAGGGTTATTTTTGCAGTCGACAAATTAAATGAAGGCTGGGATGTTTTAAATCTTTTTGACATTGTCCGGCTCTATGACACTCGTGACGGAAAAGCAAACAAGGTTGGTAAAACCACAATGGCTGAAGCTCAGCTTATTGGGCGGGGCGCAAGATATTTCCCTTTTTCATATGATACAAACGATTTGGAAGAACGGGGAAAAAGGAAGTATGATAAAAAATTAGAAGACTCATTGAGGATCTTAGAGGAGCTGCATTACCACTGTGCTCATAATCCAAGATATATCCAAGATATAACAAATGCGCTTCGATCTACAGGTATGGTTGATGATAACGCCAGAAAAGTTAAGATAAAGTTGAAAGATAGCTTTAAAAAAACAGAATTATACAAATCTGGTTATTTTTGGAAAAATAGGTGCATCAAGAATCCACGAAAAAACGTTACAGGATTATCGGCGTATAAAATTCAAAGTCGATTTAGCTTTCCATCTTTATTGACGGGTCAGGTAACGCAAAAAACTGCATTTGGTATGTCCCATAGCTTAAATTTCGACAAAAGCAAAAATATAGTTTCAAAAGAATTCAAGCTAAAGGAATTTGGTAAATTCGTGTTGCGCTTTTCGATGGATAAAAACCAATTCTTTCATTTTAGATGCCTTGTTGGTTACTTTCCTAAGTTAGTAAGTTGTGACGAGTTTTTAAATTCATCTGATTATCTCGGCGATGTTAAAGTAGAAACACGCGGACCGTTAAAGGACTTGGAAAATTTAACAGTCGAGCTAAAAGTTAAAATTACAACATACGTGCTGCAAGAAGTCGAATTAGCAGTAAAACAAAACAGTGTAGATTTCGTCGGTACAACGGCATTTAAAGCTTTCAAAATAAAAGATTTTTTCATTGATAAATCGCTGAAAATTCCTCTTTTAGGCGAGTCTGCTCTTGCATGGAGTGACAGTAATATTAACGATCTGAAGAATATTGATTTGGCAGAAAAAAATTGGTTCGCCTACAACGATAATTATGGAACTGACCAAGAAAAACATTTTATAAAATTTATAAGCGACAACGAACATCAAATTGGAAAAATCTATGATAGCTTTTACTTGTTACGAAATGAAAAAGCTTTCAAGATCTATGATTTTCAAGATGGCAAAGCTTTTGAGCCGGATTTCGTATTGTTTGCTCGAAAACAAAAACAACAAGAAATAAGCACTTTTCAAATTTTTGTTGAACCTAAAGGGGATCATCTGGTTCAAAACGACCAATGGAAAGAAACGTTTTTACAGAATCTGCAGGCAAACGCTCGCTTTGAGATCCCTTTACAGAACCAAGATTATAATATAATTGGCATGCCATTTTTTAATTCAGAAGGCAGGTCTTATAGTAATTTCAAAGCGTCCTTCGAAAGTTTACTTTATCCGTTTAATTCGCAGAAAAAGCATGTTAACTAAAGACTGATAATTAGGTATAGAGCACTATGTCGTCATTAAAAAAAATGAGCCTTTTTTCCTTTTTTACAGGAGCTGGGGGCTTTGATTTAGGATTTGAATCAACTGGATATTGGCACATACAATTTGCGAACGACATACACCCTGTAATGATAGAAACGCTGAAATTAAATAAGGGAAAAGAAGTCTTACCTGGCGTTACATTCTTAGACGACGCAAACGTTTCGCATCAAAATGTTGCTGAAATCGATTTATCCAAATTTATCAATGGAAAAAAGATTGACTTATTCTTGGGTGGACCCCCATGCCAAAGTTTCTCAGTGATGGGTAAACATTCGGGCTTTGAAGATAAGAGAGGTTCTTTAGTCTATACCTTTGCAAACTTAGTTAAAAAATTCAAACCTCGAGCATTTTTGTTTGAAAATGTTCCAAACATAAAAAGTCCAAAGTGGAAAGAAGATTTCCACAAATACTGTGAAATATTCCGCGCTGACGGGCTTTATTCAGTAAATGACTTCACATTGCTATGCGCCGACTATGGAGCAGCAACGATCAGGCGAAGAGTATTTGTATTTGGGTTGTTGGCTTCTGAAAATAAATTAGTTTCAGCCCCAAGGCCATCGCACTTCAATAATCAGCTTCCTTCTCTATTCGATCAAGAAAAACCTTGGAAAACCGTCAGGGAAGTTCTGGAAGGACTACCTCAACCTTCATATAAATTTTCGTTTCCGGATTTACACTTCGCTCCTTTACATACACCGGAAGTTATAGAAAGATTTGAAAAACTATTGCCTGGGCAAACTGACCATAAGCGAAAGAGAGACCGACTTTCATGGGACAAACCGTCACTAACCTTTATGGCGGGAGGAGAAGCAGGGGGAACAAGAAATCATATCCACCCTCAGGAACCAAGAGAACTTACACCAAGAGAATGTGCCAGAATACATGGGTTCCCAGACGAATTCACGTTCGCAGGAAATAAATCACAAATTGCGATTCAAATAGCCAATAGCGTCCCAATTCCGATGGCAAAAGCGTGGGGAAATCACATTTATGAGATATTAAATAACTAGCTTATTTTTTTAAGACGTCTTTTTCTCAGGTGTGAATTAAACACTACTCCACAATTAATATTTTCAAGAATTACTTAATCTCAAAACCAACCACATCATGTCCTGTGAGAAACCCGCACTAATTCTTCACAGAGTCAGACAGTCTCCAAGTAAACACCATTTCTAGTAAAATCCTCTGTTTTAATTAATGGACATTTACGGTCTAAAGGCTATTGCAAAGTACATTTGAAATAATTGGTATAACAGGTACTTAGTTTGATTAAATTTGAGTAGAACCTGTTTATCATTAGCTTGAATAATAATCCTTCCTTCAAAAGCTCTTTACAAAAGTCCACTTCAGTACTCCAACGGTCAGTTCAAAATATTCTTTAATTTGTTCCTTGCCATCTATCTATATCGTTAACAATAAAAACAATTATGAAGAACTACCAATACTATTCGCATGCAAACCAAAGTTCAAACGTAGTAGGGTTTAGAATTTCTGATTCTGAACTCAAGAAACTCAGTGAAACAAAGGATACACTAGTTAAACTTGGTATCAAAGGGACGACCTCTGATACTCTCAGAGTCATCTTGAATTCCT
This sequence comes from Bacteriovoracaceae bacterium, assembly GCA_018649885.1. Classification (GTDB taxonomy): domain Bacteria; phylum Bdellovibrionota; class Bacteriovoracia; order Bacteriovoracales; family Bacteriovoracaceae; genus JABIHA01. The sequence goes on along the minus strand of JABIHA010000031.1, from coordinate 1,656 downwards.
TTAATCTCGAATCATGGAAACAGCAAACACAACAATCGTTTGCAAAATCTTAGGATCATCATTTCAAATGCAAGCAAATACAATAAAAATTAGAAACAAAAGTAGATCAAAACAGGTATGTGGTTCCAAACATCGTCTACCATTTACACCAAAGAAAGTTCTGAAGAATGACGGTCCGAAAATAAAAGAGAATCTTCATGTATCACTTTGGTCTGACATGGAGAAAAAGGTCTATCCAAAGAGAACAGTGCTTGTCTCCAATCTCCTTCATGATCGTGAGGCGGTGATGTTATATTCTCCAACTGGTGTTGGAAAGACTTGGCTCTCTCTTGCAATTGCATTGATAGCTGCAGGAGGTGGAAAACTAGAGTTATTAGATTGGGCAAATGAGGATCCGCAACCTGTCTGCTACATAGATGGCGAAATGCTGGAAGAAGATATTCATGAAAGGATAAAGCTTTTGATCCCATCTTTGGATTTGGATGAAGAAGAATTAAGGAAAAACTTTAGGTTTATTTCCAGAGTTTCACAGCCCGATGAGGTTGAAGAATTTCTTAGTTTGGAACTAGAGAAAAACCAATGGGAACTTCTTAATTGGTTAAGAGATAACACAGAAAAGGGAAGTCACCCTATTGTTGTTCTGGATAACCTGAGTAATTTGGTTGAACTTGGTGATGATAACTCTGCAGGACAAATGCAAAACTTCAACATGATGGTGACCAAGGCTAGGAAATCAGGGTGCTCCATGGTCATTGTTCATCATACTGGGAAGAACCTTGGGATTGGTCCTGATGGTATTCCAACATGGCGAGGAAGCTATGATATGGCAACAAGATTAGATAAAACGATATGTCTATTACCATGTCAGTCTTCTTTGGATGGTTATGTAACATTTCAAGTGCTAGAAGGAAAGTCAAGAAAAGGTCAAAGGATCAGTTTGTCAATTCAGTTCAATCCAATGGATAAAAAGTGGGAATTGTTTGATGAATCTAGTACTGAGGCTAGACATACGCTAGTTAAAGACCTGTTGAAGAGAGGTTATATAGCAAAGTATGAGGACTTGAAAGATGTTCTGCAGAGGTCCGCTAGCTCAGCTGAGAGATACATAAAACAAGCAATTGAATCTGGTTTTTTTGAAGAAAATGAGTGGAAAAAATGGAAACAAGAGGCAAAGTCTGGACGATTAAGTAGAGAAGAGAGGCTCGAAATGGGTAAAAGGTTTCTTGAGAAAAACTATATTGTGATAGTTAATGAATCTGGAAGAGGAGGCAGATACGTTCTTGAAATTAATCCATTTGGAGAACAAGATAGTCCTGACTTTTAGCACACCAAATAGGTTGTCCTTTGGAACCAAAGGTTGCTAATTATTTTTCATCACCACACTATTTTTCTATATGGTGACTTTTTTTGGACGCTTCTGGTAGAGTGTTGGGATTAATTGGCTAAAAAAATCTGAGCTCCTTTTATATATAGCGCCAACGGATTTTACCCCCCTTGAGTTTCTTTTTTAGACTGCGTATAAAATTAAATTGGTTGGGAGAGAGGTGTTTTTCGAGTGAAAACTAAATGGTCCTAGTAGTGGCAAATGGTATTTTTAATTATTAGGATCAGATAAAATTTTCAATAATAAACCATGACAGTTGATGATAAGGCAAT
>JABIHA010000032.1 GCA_018649885.1 Bacteriovoracaceae bacterium | reverse complement strand
TAGCACTTGCCATTGCTTCTGCGGTGGCACTTGCTGCGGCTTCTGCTGTTGCACTTGCTTGGGCCTCTGCTGTTGCACTGACCGCCGCTTCTGCTGTGGCACTCGCTGCTGCTACAGCTGTTGCACTTGCGACTGCTTCTGCGGTAGCACTTGCGACTGATTCGGCAGTAGCACTTGCGACTGCTTCTGCTGTTGCGCTTGCCGCTGCTTCTGCAGTTGCACTTGCGACTGCTTCTGCGGTAGCACTCCCGGCTGCTTCTGCGGTAGCACTTGCGACTCCTTCTGCGGTAGCACTGGCGGCTGCTCCGGCGGTAGCACTGGCGGCTGCTTCTGCAGTAGCACTGACTGCGGCTTCGGCGGTAGCACTTGCGGCGGCTTCGGCCGTAGCACTTGCAACTGCTTGTGCAGTTGCCTGAACCTCTGCAACAGTAAGGTCCGATCCAATACTCGAAGTTGACTCCTGGTTGAGAGCTTCTCCTAAATCGATTGTCTGAGCTACATTACAAGAGGAGGCCACTATCATAATTAGCAACAATATGAGGGATTTTTTCCAGTAAAATAAAAACTTCATTGGATTTTTCATAGATGGTAATTATAGGCCAGCACTCGACCTGTTTTTTAAGTGCCTAATAGTTCATCAAAAAGCCTATTGCCTTCCAAAATTCTTTACCTTGACCGCTAAGAATTGATTGCAAAATTAAAATAAGTACACTTTAGAATACATAGACTTAGTGCGATTTATGAATGTGCGCGTACGCTTACATTTATACAAAGTGGTTGATTTCATATAGTAGAGTTCACTTGTTTCACTTTTTTAGCATGATAAAATTTCTTTAGGAGCACATTCTGAAAAAGACGAAGTACTGGATACTATTAATTCCTGGGAGTTTGATTATTCTATCAGCAGTGGCCCTTTACTTAGGGCCCAAGTATTTTTTTGATCAGCTCAATATCCGTTTACAAGGTAATCCCCTTGCAAAAATGCGAAGTAGACAAAATATTGTCCGACTCAAAAGAAGTTTTTCAATTGATTGGGAAAAAGTAGAAGGTACAGAGAATTTGTATACTAATGATGTGGTCTTCAACCCAGACCAAAATTCGAAGTCTTCCATTGAATTTAGCGGAGGTTCGATTTTTCACCTAGGTCCAAAATCAATGGTCTCTATTACTCAGGAGAAAGAGGTTGATTTACTTAGCGGATTTGCATTTGTAGATGTAAATAATAAAGGAGGACTTACAGTAAACTCAGGTGTCGACAAAATTATACTCAAAGGAAAAGATGCCAAAATTAAATTGGTTAGCTCTAAAAATGGAATTGATTTTAAATTAATTACGGGTAACGCCAAGCTGTCAATTAATGGAAAAGTGAAGGAGCTTGTAAAAAACAAACCTTTTAATCAAAGAATGCTCCACAAGAAAAGGAAAAAGACAAAGAAGGTGAGTTTACTATCACCCATCAATAATAAATCATTTAAATTGAAAGAAGATGAAATAAGAAATGTGAGACTCAAATGGAAAACAAATATAACCCCCTGTGATTTGAATGTCTCAAATAACCAAGATTTTTCAGAAAGTGAGAACTACACTGAAATCTACACTAACTACCAAAATATAAATGCCTCCATGCAAGGGAAGTACTACTGGAAAGTTAAATGTGGAAAGAAAAAAGTTGTTAGGACTTCTAAAACTGCGATATTTTCCATTGTTAAACCTATAAAAAAAGAAACCATTGTGCTTGAAAAACCAGAAATTGAGAACTCATACAGCGTTAGACTTAGGCGGTAGTTTGATAAAAGAAATTACATTCATAGCGGTGATCATATTTTCTATCAGCACAGTTAGTGCTAAACTCCCGCTACTTGGAAGTGGTACAATCCGCCTCAATAAGTATGAAAAGGCCAAAAGCTATCTTATTGAATTTTACTATGATGAAGATATGAAAAGGACCTATAAATCCTATGAGTCAAATTCTCATATAATCACAGTTTTTGATCCTCCAAAAAAAGTTCTTTATTTGCGGTATGCTCTCAAGGCAGGGGAAGTAAAGAGTGAGTTTAGTGATTTAGTAAGTGTATACATAACAGCACCTCTTCCAGTAGGTCCTCAAAGAAATGGCTCACTTGTTGTACTATCTAGTAGCGCTTATATATTTAACAATCCCAACCTCACAAATAAAAAGGCCAAGGTTGAAAAAGGCTACCACATCGCCAAGGCCAAACTATTGTCTCCAAATCCAAAAAGTGTAGCAGTGATTGTTAATGACAAGGTTATGTATATGGATACAACTGATTTTGATGTACAAAAAAGGCCAAAGAAAAAGAAACGAAAAAAGATAGCGAAAAAGGTGCAAAAACACTCACTTGCTAAAAAGGCACCCACAAAGAGTAAAAATATGACTCTTGGCCTGAGTTCAGGCCGTGTTGGAGTTAGCTCTAAAACTAATGCTAGCTCAGAGCTATCCCTGATATTTGCGAAAGTTACAGGCCGTTACAAAATTGATTTATCCAGTGGTTATTCCTTTCAGACTGGTGCATCACTTGTTCGCTTTTTTGGATTAAATTACAAATCAAGTAAAGGAAGTAGCACTACAAGTGTGGAATCACTCTACTACGAAGGCGAATTGCAATTTTCTAAGAAGCTTACAAATTTTTCTCTTAGTTTGTCTTATGAAAATTTGAATTACTTTATAATTCAAAAAGGCCGCTACCTCCAACCCAAGAGAATCGATAGACTGGGTCTTGGAGGCAGTGTTCCCATTAGTTCGAGTTTATTTGCCTTTTCAAAAATAGGCCTTGTTACCCCACTTCTGCACGAATTTAAAGGACTTGATTTCGCTATTGGGGGAGGATATTTTATTCCAAGCGCGGACTTAAATTATATTCTCTCGGTTTTTTACTATACCGGTTCCATCAAATCGGCTTCAATTAGTGACAGCTCAATTGCTCTTGGAGGAGCATTATCTTTGAACTTTTAAGTAAGTCTCAGAAATAATGTACTCAACTACGAACAGCGAGTCCCCGACAGACTAGAAAAAACTGAATAATTACAAAGGGTTGCCACTATCAGAATTTAAGTTTTCTTTAATTTCCCACCTTATAAAATTTTACCCCTTCTCCACAAAGTGAAGTTACTAGTGTTAAGGTCTCTCGATTTTTAAAATTTTGGGGGAGTGATTAATGAAAGTTAAAGTTCTTTTTTTATGTCTGTTGTTATTGCCAACAATTACACTGGCAAACCAACAAGTTCTCGATCGTGTAAAGCTAGCTGATGGAATTCAAAATTGTAAGACCCAGACATGGGTGATTTCATTTCCACCAGAAAGCGACCAAGAATCAAAGATTGTGGAACTAAGAAAAACCTTAGGAGAATTAGATCCAAACTATAGTGAAGAAATTGAACTAATCATTGAAAAAACCAGAATGCCCAAGTTAAATGGCTCAAACGAAATCATATACCATTATAGAGTCAGAATGATTGCCATTGACGATAGCGATGATATTTTTATTCAACATGCTCTTATTATTGCAAATGGCATTGCTAAAATTGAATGTGAAAAAAGTAGTGCTGGTGCAGTAGGTGGGAGCAACTAGAATGACTCTTTTTAACGACTACACAAAAGATAAGTGGAATGAAGACTACAACAATATTATTAAGGCCGTATCTTGTTCAGAAAACTACCGCGAGTTTTTAAACTCCTATATTCTACATTTAAAAACTAAATCTCAATCGTTTGGCTATACAGAACTTGGTAGAAGATCTGGTCTTACATCAAGATCGCACCCAAGAGACGTTACTCTAGGAATAAAAAACTGACAACCTCTACCATGATTAAACTTATAAATGGCATGAAGCTTAGACAGCAACTTCAAGAATTATTCATGCTATTAGTAAGGATCGAAAACCATGAGGAAAAACTAAGCAGTGACGAAATAAGTGAGCTTCAGACAAGGTTTAAAAAGCTTAAAAGTATACTGAAGTTACATACAAGTGATAAAGATGGTCCTCAAAATGACCCGGAGATTTACTCTTCTACAAATTTCCCCACTATTTATTGTAGCTTAGGTGATGAGAAGATTGGAGCAACTCTAGAAGAATTGATCCAAAGAACCAATTTAGAAAAAGATGAGCTCGAAAAGAACTTGGAACAAATGAATGTCATGGGATTAATAGACTATGATGGAAGCACCCAAAGATATATAGCTAAAGATTACTTTGCCCTTTATCGTTTTAACAAAGAAGAAGAATTGTTTAAAAATTTCTACAAAACACAACTTGAAGAGCTCAAAGGAAAAGTTGACGATAAATTTGAAAGTGATGACAATTTATTTATTAATATCTGTTATTCAGTTAAAAAAGAGATGCTCCCAAGTTTTAAAAAAGACTTGAGAGATCTGATGTACAAATATGTAACTGATACTGAAACGACTATTGGAAATACAGTGGCAAAGCTGACAGTTGGCTTTACCAATGTACAAGGCTAAATTGGGCGATGCCAACTGAGCGGTGCTCTGTTAACATGTTAGAGAGCTATTGAAAGGCATTGTTTTTTTTCTGATTTTAAAAGTGTGAGAAGACCATTCCAATAGAAAACTTGAAATCTTTGGATATCAGAAGCAATCTGGTAGGCTTGTGCATTGGCAGCGGATTGTTCTAAAAAATCCTTGGTGAAGTATTCAAAGATTGTCCAGCTGTCACCTATTTTTTCTAAGGTATCATATTGCCAATTAGAGATGTCAGCAATGGTTTTAGCAAATATAGGATTATTAAGCCCAGTTGAATTTCCACTCCAATCAGGATTGCTTAAAAAAGCAAGCGCCTCTCCTCCATATAACTCTGAGTTATCAGTTATTTTTTGGACTTGTTCTGCTGGAATGGAAGCACCAAAGTCGGTGTAGTTTCCAAAAAGATCGCGATAGATCAAATAGGCATCAGCAGGAACCATTATCACTGCCCTGGCCAAAAAGAAATAGGTCATTCCAATCATCCCTTTAGTGATTTCGATGGCCTGACCGGCGAACATAGCTGTAGCACTAGAATTGGTTGCAAGAACCATATGAGGACCAAAGGCCACGATGGACTCGCCTTGTATTAAAGTGGTCCATCCAACGGAAACTCCAACAACAGTTAAGGCCGCTGCTGAAACAATGGCACATGCAGTGGCCACATTGTGACCCCATTCCATATCTTGAAGACTGTTATTCCAAAATGTGTAGAGATTTGTATATTCGCCGTAGACAGATTTGCTTTCCTCTAGCACCCTTTCCAGGTATGAAATTCGACTGTCATATTCGGGAAGAGATAATTGACAACTGCCTCTACTGGCCTGTGCTGTATTAATCAATACAGTCACAGATAACAAAATTGTTAATAGTTGTCGCACGTAGATCCCCAAATAAAAATGCCTGTACTAATATGATAAACCTTCCCTAAATAAATTAAAGATAAATTCAGAATATCTCTATTTTTTGTAAATATTATATGTCAAAAGATATTACATATATGGATAAATTACCTTAAAAGCACAGGCCCTACGACGGGACATACTAGACAATATGGCTTCTAGAAATAAGAGATTTACTAAAGGAAAAGAAGACTTAGAGCTACGACCATCCAAAAACCAAAACCTTTACAACCGTGGTCGAAATGATAAAAAAAGGCGCCATATAACTGGCGCCTATATTTCTTTTAATCAGCTAAATTTATGAATAGAGATTGGGCCCTCTCATTTAGGTTACTTGCTTGCCTCTTTTTTCTTTGAAACAAAGGAGTCGATGTAATTGGCAGGCCTCCACCACTTCCAGGACTTGTGACAAGCACCCCTTCAATGGCGCCTAAATCACATTCGGCCACACCATCGCCATTGCTATCAATTGGTCTACTTCTGTGCCTTTGGTCATCACTAGGGCAATAAGAGCTACTGGCAGCGTCGAGAGCAGGAGAGGTCGGCGTGTTTGGATAGTAGAAACCTTCTGTCGAAGTGAGTGAAGTACCAAGCTGAGGATCACCTGTTAAAGTGGCCGAACAAGACCCATCACCAATTAAATTATTACCAACCAAGGTCACAACAGAGCTAAGTGCAGTCATACAACTTTTATGGCCAGACGAAGGATCACTGTAGAGAAGAGAATTACTTATTGTAGAGTATGAGTTAGATTCCAAGCGAAGTGCTTCTCCTGCATATGATGATGTGTTGAGGTAAAAAGTAGTATGGTTTAGATCTACATTACTGTCGTATTTTGCAAATATCCCCCCTCCACCATATGAATAGGCGTGGTTTTCTCCTACTGAACTATTTTCCATTACAAGGCTTGCGTAGTTAAGGCCTATGGCTCCTCCATAGTAGCTGGCCTGATTTTGAATAAGACCTGAATGGTCAACCTCAACTTCACTATAGCTTGCAAAAATGGCCCCTCCGGCCCCATTGGTAGCAATATTTTGAATAAATAATGAATCCGATATGATGGCACTACTATACCTATTGGGGTTTGTAGAAGTAGAGACAATGGCACCTCCAGTAAATGCGGTATTTCCTCCAAATATTGACTCACTTATACTCAAGTCAGTTCCTGCTGAGTAGACCCCTCCTCCCGAAGCAATAGCACTAGCACTGGGTGTTTTCGCATGATTTACTAAAAATGTTGATTTATCAATATTAAGAACACCAGAAGAAGAGTAAATCGCCCCTCCTTTGCTTAGTACATCTGTCACATCATAAACTACGTTACCTAAAAAGGTAGAATCAATAATATCTAATGTTGAGTTAGTAGATTTAATTCCTGCTCCACCTTTTAAAGAAAAATTCAGGGTAAAATTAACATTGTCTAATGTTAATTCAGAACCAGAAGCATAAATGGCACCTCCACTAACGGTGGCATGCTCCTGAGAACTTCCAATACCATTACTGGTAAAGCTAGTATTCTCGATGAGTCCAGCAGAGACACTGTTGGCATAAAGAGCGCCTCCTGAGCCACCTGTTCCCGAAACAATGGTATTTAAATTATTATAAAAACTACTGCCCGTGATTTCAAAGAAACGAGGGTTAGAAACATAAACCCCTCCAGCGTAGGTATTGGCCACATTCCCATTGATTGTTGTGTAGTCTATATTTAGAGAGGCCAAATTTGAGGTCATAACTCCCCCTCCAACTCTGGTGGCCTCATTTTCTTGAATTCTTGATTTACTAATTGTGAGAGTGCTGTTCTGACTAGAGTAAATGGCGCCACCTATTTGGGCCTTACAACGCTTGAGTAACACATCATCCAATATGGTTAGGTTATTATTATTTATGCATCCACCATAGGCTGCAAAATCTACACTTTCATCAGTATCATCAAGCCCTAAATTTTCGCCATCTGGACCAGTGCCTATAGGAGTAGAAGTTTCTTCTTCAGTGTTTCCGAAGGTATCATAACCACCAGTAACAGTGACTCTGTGGAGCACTAATTCGCCGGTCGAAGCCACTAAAATAACAGATTCTTTTCTATAAGAAATAACGAAGTCCTCTCGATCAGCACTGCTGGCCAAATTTCCTTCAATATAAACCGCATTATTATCGGTTCTAATAGCACCATAGTAATTCCCCTTATCTAACTGAATAATAATACACCCACTATCTATGGCATCTTGAATAACATTATCATCTGGATCAGCTGCAGGAGATAATTTGCAACTTTTAGCACCAACACTAAAATTAATAATTAAAAAGGTGAAGGTTAATCCCCAAAGATAGTATTTCATTTAAATTCTCCTAATGCTTCAGTGTTGAGGATTTAATATTACTTTATTGGAGGTGTGTGATTGCAGGAGAAAAAGTTAATGATTGATTTATGTGTATGATAAGGAGAAAAGAAGGTAAAAAGTATAGGGGGCACAGGATTTCCCTAAAGCTAGCTACTAACGGCCAATATGACATGACTAGTGACTTGCTCAGCGAACGAAAGATAGAAGGTATTTTTTCCATGACCCTTTTCAGAAATTAGTTTTGGAGGCAATTTGTCCTCTTTGAATGTCAGATTACCTTAAAAACTCACAGGCCCTGCACAAATTTACTTATTGTGCCAATCTGTGTCTTTACCAAAAATGAGCTATTTCGTAATTTTCTGAGGATTTTTTAAACTTTTTGGGGGAAATATGAAAAAAACAATCGCAATCACTTTGCTATCCACAATTTTGTCATCACAGGTTTATTCAAAAATGCTGGTCATAAAAAGTGATAATCTTGATATGAATACAATTGAATTGAATCGAGAACATGGACAATGCAATAGTGATAGCAGCACAGTGAAGAAGTATCAATACCAACTTAAGTTCAAGCTTAATGCTGGTACTGAAGTATTTAATTATCAATGTGAAAGTAATCTCAGCAGTGAATCCTATATACTAGAAAGACTCTATGATGTGTTGGACAAGGAAAAAAAAGAAGAATGTGTTGTTGAGCAAACCTGCTCTGACGGCATATGCCAAAACTCAAATGGTGTGCGCCCTATTATTAACACTCTTTTGATTACCTTGGACGATGAAAATAAAATTATTGACCGCTCATTTAGAACTTCTGTTGGGCAGTGTCGATACGAATAGGCCAAGATTCGTTTGAAGTTTTTTAAAACTGAACGGTTATAGAAGCCTTAGATCGCAAGTTCTAAATCTAAATTACTGGAGATTTCTTTAAGTTTTTCTTTGCCATTTTTTTCAAGTTGGCTAATCCTTCCGGGAGTGAGTTTTAGCTCCATGCCAACTTGCTTTTGAGTTTTCCCCTGAAATAATCGCAAAAAAAGTACAAGTCGCTCTTTGTGGGATAAAAGATGTAGATGCTGATTAATTTTTTTAAACACTTCCTTTTTATTTATTCTATTTACAGGACATGAATTGGTGTGAGTAATGTATTCATTGAAGCTTACGAACCTTAATTGTTCAGTATTTTTAATTTCACTCCATCTATGATGATCGATTCCCATCTTCTTTTGTACCTCTTGATGTGATGGAGCCACGCCTTGTTTCTCCTCAAGTTCTCTGGATATTTTTGCAATTTCTTTATGTTTATCTCTAGCTGACCTAGGGAGGAAATCAGACTTTCTCAGCTCATCAATAATAGAGCCGCGAATTCTAATCAGCGCGTAAGTTTTAAAAGATGCCTTCTTATTCATATCATATTTTCTAAAAGCATCTAATAGTCCTATATTTCCCACTGAAATCAAATCATCTATATCAACCACTGGGTTTAAATATTGGTACTGTAAACTAATTTTCTTTATGAGGGGAGCAAACCCTTTTACAACCTGCTCTTTAATATCTTCCAACCCACCACAATCTTTGAATCGATCTCCCATTCTCTCTTCCCTTGTCAGCTCTATTACCGTTATAAAAAGGTTGGGTATTAAATTGGTGAGTGTCAATACTAAAAATAAAAGGTAAGGTTATTACAATAAAAGAGCTTTATATGAATCTTCTAAAATTAGCTGATATTTTTTTTGAAATCCTTCACTTATCGCTAATAGGGTTCAACCTAATGGGCTGGTTATTTAAGAGCACTAGAAGGGCCAATCTGTACACTCTTGGGGCCACATTTCTAAGTTGGTTTGGTCTTGGTTTATTTTATGGAATTGGATATTGCCCGCTAACTGACTGGCATTGGCAAATAAAATCAAAGCTTGGAATCACTAATTTACCTAATTCCTATATTACTTATTTCTTAGAAAACTGGCTGGGTCTGCATATTCAACCTCAAATTGTCGACATCGCTACTTTTGCCTTTTTCTTCTTTTCGTTGTGTGTCTCTGTGTATTTAAATATCATTCGTAAAAAATAAAAAAAAAGAAAAAAAGGTGCCAATCAAAAATACACGATACCTTTATGAAGTTTTTAAAACTGAACGGTGCCCGGTTAACTGTTAACATGTTAACGGTTAACAGTGCACTGTTCGGTTTACAATTTACGGTTTCAGTTTTGTTTGGAAAGGCGCATGAAGTGTGTGGTAGATTTTCCAATGCTATGTGATGTAAAAAGTATCACGCACGAATGCTACTGCTTTAAGCCACTTTGTTTAGGGATTTATATTTATTTCTTGGAATTAACAAAAGCCCAAATGTCCCTCTTATTCGACGTTTAAGCGCTCTAGGCTCAACCCTGAATTTGGAGTTTAGGGTTTCATTTTTTAGCAAATCTGGTAATTTTTCCACCATTTTTTTATCTTTTGATTTGAGAAAATCTAAAATTAGATACATTGTTGTTTTAAAACTATATTTCCGGGGCAATTTTGATTTGGCAGAAAATACAATTACTGATCTCGTTAAATTATACGCAAGATTTTTCACATACAATTCTTTCCTCACCATCGACGGCGTCTTTGAAGTCAAAAAATAACTACCAAGAGTTCTTTTTAAATTTCTTATATTAATTTCGGCATCCCATCTTAATTGATATAGTTCGACAATATCTTTGCTTAAAT
>JABIHA010000033.1 GCA_018649885.1 Bacteriovoracaceae bacterium | reverse complement strand
GTCGTGGGTAAGTTGTGGTGCTAGTTTTACCTTCATCCACAAAAAACTATGATAAGAATTAAGAGCCAAATAGCTGAATTTTTAGGGGGCATTTTAGTAAATAGAGTGGGGTAGTGATGTGCTTTGTTTTACCTAGCCCTTATTGAATGCTTAATTAAAAATGACTTTCTTAAAATTGAAAGCGTTGAGTTTGCCTTCCTTTTTCCTCTCCGCGAGAAGAAAAACTATGACAGTTTCCATGAAACTTGGTGTAGGTTATTTGAAAACTTGAACTGCAGGAAAGCTTAACACTAGGTAGCTCCATGACCATTTTTCCTTTATAGCCTCCTCCGTGCACAAAGCGAGGTTTTAACTCCAGCTGTTCACCACTACAGCCTACAACACTTACAGATTCAACTGCGCCCCTATCTTCAAATACTAACTTCTTTGAAGGATCAAAAACCTTAATCTTAAAACATGAATATGGATAAAATGCCTCATTGGATATCCGCCCATCTAGAGCATCACTGTATGAGCTCATAGGGAGTAAAAACATAAAAATGGCCAAGTATTTCATCAATTTACCTTTGTTGTTCCCTTCCAGATAACAAGGATTGTTCCTATCAGCAACTACCAAATGTGACAGGGGAAAGCTTACACACTTTTGAACAGGATTAAACTCTTAAGCTAGTGCTAGCCATGACTCACCTAGTTATCACACAATATCAAACAACTGGTAAAGTGGTTTGAGAATGTTTTGCTTCCCCCAGGAAAGGCCTACTGCTAGATGAAAATAACAACAATCCCCCTCGTAAATCTGCTCGTAAGTTTTCTCCCAATCCTTTTGGTTCTCATTGTTTTCGTCAATTGGAAGCTCAATTGGAAGGGACTCATTTATGCATCTGCAAGAATGCTTGTGCAGCTGTTGATGATTGGATACTTTCTGAGCTTTATTTTCAAACAAAATAATCCCATATGGACTGTGCTGATAGTGATGGTGATGCTTTGTATCTCTGCATGGATTTCACTGTATTCAGTTCGTCACATGAGAAAAAATAAATTAAAAGATGCTCTTCTATCCCTGCTTGTGGGGGCCCTTCCAGTTCTTTGTTTAGTGACCATCGTCGTAATACCCCACTCTCCTTGGTATGAGCCCTCCTTTTTAATTCCACTTGCCGGAATGGTTTTTTCCAACGCCATGAATACCATTGGAATTGCAGCCGAGAGATTTGAAAATGAAATCGAGCAAAAAGACCTAGTCTCCGCCAAGAGAACGGCGCTTGGAGCTTGCCTGATTCCCCAGATAAATAGTTTCTTTGCAGTGGGGCTAGTGTCTCTGCCTGGAATGATGACAGGCCAGATCTTATCAGGAATCAGCCCTTTAATTGCTGTAAGATACCAAATTGTAGTGATGACTATGGTTATGGGCGCCGGAGGACTAAGTGCGGCCTTCTTTTTGAGTCGTAGTGGTAGGGATTTAAAGACTACACATTAAAAAAAATGGCAAAAAAAAGAGGGCCATAAAGACCCTCTCCCTATAATAAAAATTTAATTAAGCTTATTCAAGATCTTCTTCTTCAGAATCACCTTCTACGTCTTCTTCAAGCTCTACTAGCTCTGCATCCATTTCTGCTACTTCTTCTTCTTCTACATCGCCAGAAGCTTCAGCTTTTTCTTTTTTCTTCTTAAACTTGTCTCTTTTCTTTCCAAGCTTCTTTCTTCCTTTAACAATTTTCTTATGAAGTTTTTTCAACTTCTTAGGACAATCTTCTTCAGCTGATTCTGATAGAGCACAGATTCCATCGTAATCTTCAGCTTTAAACAGTCCAGATCCTTTTACAGAACCTTTCTCAATACCTTGCTTCTTAAGGTATTTCCTGATTTTCTTAAATGCCTTCTTTCTTTTCTTTCTGAACTTCTTGCCTGCTTTTTTTAATTTCTTAAAAGCTTTTTTGGTCTTCTTTCCTTTACCTTTAGCAAAAGCATCCACTGGGGCCACTGTTGCTGTTAAAAGAGTAAAAGAAAACAACATACATAAGATTCTAAATAACTTCATAACGTACTACCTCCACACGTGTTAATACATTTAATATTCTAGTAAACCCTAAAAAAAACGTTTTTTACTCAATCCCAATTTCCCTAGACTTGGCATAAAATATTTACTTTTTGTTATCGGCACATTTGGTGAAATACTTGACCTCGAATTTCTTCTGGATCAGTTACAACTCCTGTTGTGTACCTCTTCGCAATGTAAATATACATCGCTCAAGGAAATTCACCTACAGCGGTTTCTAACTTATTTAAAATAGGTCAATCAAAGTGAAAAAGGAGAAATAGGGCCGCCATCAAAAAGAGGCAAACCACAGAAGTCACCGATAAAACAAGTCCACTCGATATAAGACTGTGAACCTAAAAAAATATTGTCATACTTTTGTTGTCTCTAAATAACGACTACCAAAGTAGAAATTAAATAATAATAATTTACAGGGAGTTCAGGAGGACAATATTATGAGTGTGCTACTTTGCTGGAATGTATTTTAAAGGCCATAAAAAGACTTAAAAGCATGAGTGCTACAGAGAGGTAGCCCACTAAGTGATAGCGAGTGAGCTCACCACTGGCACCTTGTCCAATAATTAACCCTGCAATAAAAGTAGAGCTAGCAGAGCCAAGTGCTCTAACAGAACCAAGAAGGCCCATGTAAGTTCCACGCTCACTAGGCATGGGTATTTCAGTAATCATAGTCATACAGGGAATCATTCTTCCTGAAACGACAGACATAAAAACTGACATTAAAATGATATAACCCACAAGCGAAATCGCTCCAGAGTTTGTAAAGATCAAAATGGGTACAATTGCACCCAAGGCAAGGACGTTAAAAACTCTAAAAGAACCAAATCGATCTGTCATTCTCCCAAATACTCTTGAGCTCACAACCGTGACTAGCCCCCCCACTAAGTACATAAACTTGAGGTCACTTTGTAATATTCCCAAATTTTGAACTGAAAATGGAGCAATAAAAGGGATTAGTAGAAACATAGAAAAAGACACAATAAAAATCATTGTGTGGCCTAAGGGGTTTCTCTGATAACTCAAAGTATGTTTGTATTTCACCAAAACCTCTAGAAATCGAAGCTTTTTGATACTAGCGGGAATACACGGCGTGCATAGTACAAGTAAGATAAGTGGTATGAGTGCAAAAGCCGCAATAGAATAAAAGCTCCAGTTAAAGCCCCAACGATCTGCCACCGCAAGGCCCAAGGGAACTCCTAAAACACTTGCTGCTGAAAAGGCCCCCATAATAGCACCCATGGCCTTCCCTCTACGCTCGTAGGGAACGAGATGACTGATTGAGGCCATCACTAACCCATTAACAGCTCCTCCAAAAAGACCTGTAAAAATTCGTGCACTCAGTAGCTCTGAATAGCTAGATGAATAACCACATAAAAAAGTTCCCATAGCGAGTCCAAAAAAGGCCAAGACTAAGAGCCTTTTCAAATCATAACGATCTGCAATCGCCCCCAGTACTAGCCCTGAAAGACAGGCCGCAATATTATAGCTCGACACAAGAGTCGCAAACTCCACAGGACTTATGGAATACTTTGTCATAAGTAGCGGGCCCAGTGGCATCATCACCACAAAGTCTACCATGTGACAAAATTGTACTGTGGCCAAGATGGCAACAATCAATTTTTCACGAGCAATACCTTGAGTAGACAATCAAATTCCTTTTAGACAAATTAGAAATTAAAGGTTTTCTTTAATCTGTGAGGACAAGCTTAGGGCCTGTTCACTCGTGGTTCGAAATTCTTCTTCTTTAAAATCTGGGTCCATATAGTACTCCCAAGGGGCCTTTCCCGTATGCTTTTCATCACGATACCTGGGAAGAAGATGCCAGTGTACGTGCTCTACCATATTTCCAAGAGACTGGTAGTTCATTTTGTAGCAAGAAAATGTTTTGACAATGGCATTTGTCGCCACCATTAACTCATCACTCAGCTCAAGATAGTCCTCTCTATTCATATCGTGGAGTTCGCGAACGTGATTTTTTAAAAGTAGTAAACTATAACCTTTAAAAACTTGATGATCTCCCAAAACAAAAATGGAATGCTTGAACTCGTGAATGAAATATGGATTATTTTGAGCTAAGCTAGATTCAACTCTCTTACACACACCGCACATATCGGACCTTTATTTTCCTGAAAAGTTGGCCGCTATAAATTTCCCTTTAAGACTTAAAAAAATAAATAGTACCTTCTTCTTTTCATCTTTAATTTTATCGTTATTAAATGAAACAACCCACTCCTTAATTGTCTTTAGTACTTTTCCGGCCTTATTCTTTTTTTCGAAGGTTTTAATTTCAGAGTTTAAATGAACAGCACTGAGCCAGCTTTTTTCAAGCTTTTCAGCTTTAACTAACTTACTGAGCTCAAACTTGGCCCTAACTATAACTTTGTCTTTTTTTATCTTTTTACTATGGTGGTGATTGCTATGAGAAAAACTAGTTGTAGAACCTAAAAGTAAAACAAGTGAAATTAAAAAAATACGCATGTGCGCTCCTATTTATAAGCTGTTTTCGTGCCCAAAGGTTTCCTCATTTTCCGTGGCCTGCATATCTTCGTGAGCATGTGAGTGACCATCTTTCGAAAATCCAAATTCATCTGGACTTGAGGTATGAAGGTAGCCGTGAAGTTGCATAAGTAAAAGCATAAACCCTGCGACAATGATTCCGTCATTGGCCACTTTGGAGAATTTTTTAAACCCATTTGTGTTCCTGACCCCTGAAAGTACTAAAAGCATCACTCCAAGTGCCGCAACTTGCCCTAATTCCACACCAACGTTAAAGGAGATAATCCTCATCAGCATATCCCAGCCTTTTTCACCCAAGGGAAGTTGCTGCAGTCTGGTAGAGAGACCAAAGCCGTGGATAAGTCCAAAAATCAGGACCATCAACAGCAAGTTAGGTGCTTTTTTCATGCCGAAGTAGTTTTCAAAGCCATTGTTATTATCAAAACCCTTATAACAAACGCTAAGAGCAATAACGGCATCCACTAGCCAATAATTAGCGGTGATTCCAAGAAAGGTAGCAAAAATGAGGGTGATACTATGGCCAAGAGTAAAAATGCTGATGAACTTTACAATTTCTTTAAAAGTAGTGAGAAAGAAAATCACTCCCAGTAAAAAAAGTAAGTGATCGTAGCCTGTAATCATGTGTTCGGCGCCGAGTACAAGGTACTGAAGGTGACCTCCTTCAATCATGGCGCGCTTGGCCTCTTCACTGATCCCATGGGAAAAGCAACTGGCCGACAGAAAAAACGGAAACAACTTTAGAGTAACGAGCAAACCAACCTCTCTTTATATATGCCTAGTATTGAAACCCACTTGCGTTACTATAGTCAATTTCAAAGTCTCCCTTTCTAGCTGCTTTGCATGGTCATGTAATAATGTCTCCACAAACTAAAAAAATTCATTCCGAAAGGATTAAAAAATGAGTAAGCTGTTTGAAAAATACCACTGAAGTTTCTCTCAATAAATAAGAGAATTGGTTTACGATTTTAGCTAGGGTCTAATATGCAAGCTTTTGAAATAATTTACTCAGTCCTTGGAGGCCTCGGCGTCTTTTTCTATGGCATGAAATCTATGTCAGAAGCGCTGCAATCTGTGGCCGGTGATATGATTAAAAATATCATCAACACCCTTACTAAAAAACGCATTTACGCAGTAATGGTGGGCACATTTGTCACTATGCTAGTTCAAAGCTCCTCGGTTACAACTGTAATGGTTGTGGGCTTTGTCAACGCTGGCTTGATGAACCTTACTCAGGCCATTGGAATTATCTTTGGCGCCAATATTGGGACGACCATCACGGGTTGGATTATTTCTATCAAAATAGGAAAATACGGGCTTCTCTTTATTGGTCTTGGAATCTTTCCCATGCTTTTTGGAAAGAAAAATAATATCAGACAAATAGGTAGAGTTTTGTTTGGCGTTGGGATGATTTTCTTTGGTCTCAAAATAATGGGCGGTGCCTTTAAGCCTCTTCGTTCAATGCCCGAATTTTTAGAAGCTATTAGCTATTAGGCTGCCACAATTTCAATGCAATTATAAATTAATGTAGGATCGGATACTAACTTTCAGATCGGTTTTATTAGCCTGCAGTAATCCCATGTTTAATTAAAAATGTGTCTAAGTCTACGATTTTTGCACCAATCTCTTTGG
>JABIHA010000034.1 GCA_018649885.1 Bacteriovoracaceae bacterium | reverse complement strand
TGTACGTTAATTGGCATTATCGTACATATAAAAACTGGGTTTTTTCAACCGCATTAAGATAGGGCACCCCACCCCCCTGCTATACCCAAATTGCTCCAAACATATTGATTATGGACTGCGATACAAATCGGTTGTAAAATGCATATTTAACAATTTAATAACAATATGGATCAAGAAAAAATCAAAAAAGATTGGGAATACAGAGGTTATAGCTTTGGAGTTTTTAAAGACCCTCCAGGAAAGATTTGGGCAGATTTTGTTCATAGGACGGATGAACTTGTTGTATTAGCAGAGGGAGAGATTGAGATTCAAATTGAAGGCATTTCACAGCAGCCTCAGATTGGTGATGAGGTTTTCATTCCTGCCAAAGCTGTCCACACTGTCAGGAATATAGGTAGTACAAATAATGTCTGGTATTATGGATACAAAAGATAAATTAAACTTATTTTTTTAGTTCACGTTTAATCTTATCAATATCAGGAGGAACATATATTTTATTTTTTCCATATCCTTTGCACCAAGGACAGCCGCCATAACGCTCACCAGACTTTACCCTTTTTCCTGTTCTTTCAACGACTTTTTTATGAAAATAGTGACCCTTATCGCAAAGCCACCAAGCCCTGTATCCAGATCCATTTAATGTATTTTCAGGTGTCTTCTCACCATTAAGATCTTTAGCCCATTCTTTCGCAATATTTGGCGAAAGGGCAAGAAGATTGTTATCAGCACAAACTTTTTTGTTTTTACAACATGGACATCCACTTCCATTTGATCTTTTATCAATTGAGGCTTCCCATTCATGCTTTTTTTTACAGATCCACCAAACTATCTTCCCACTATGGGGTTCGAACATTTTCGGAGTAAGAGAACCATTTTTTTTCTTATTCCATTGTTTTGAAAGTTCTGAGTTTTTTTTAGCTAAACTATTTTCTAGGGGTGGCAGAGGAAGATAAGATACTCTTCTTTTAAACTCTTTTTCATCTGTATATGATTCTCTTCCAATATATCCCTGGATTTTTTTCTGATCTTTTTTAGAAACATATTGATTTATTTTTAGTAAAATTTGATTTATGTATTTTTTATCTAAATCCTTTTGTTTTATCTTAGCTAATACATCATCATTTGTAATTGGTTTGAGAGGAGACTGCCTTATTCTAAATATTTTTATTCCCATTTTTTGTAGGAATGTATTTTTTTTAAGATCTTTATCGATGCTATTTTTGTGAAAATACCATCCATCGTATTCGAGAGCAATATTATAATCCTCTATAAGGACATCGACTTCGAATTTTTTAAATTTATGTCTGTCTTTGATTTTTTCAAATATTGAATTAATTTCACAAAATAATCTTATTTCAGGAAATGATGTTTGGACAGAACATTTCCCACAGCCTCCCCCTCTCGAAATCCTACTAAAAGGGGCCTTCCAGGAGTGTTTATTTTTACATTTCCACCAAACTTCCTTACCTGAACGACTTGTATAATCATATGGAGTTATTCCTTCATTCTTTTTGTTATCAAAAAATTTAATCTTGTCTGGACTAGTAACTGCAAAATTATTATCGGCTGATACTCTGTTACCTGAGCAATCAGGACAACCAGTTTTTAGCCTGGTTCTAGAACTAACTTTAGTTGGCCATTGATGATCTTTATTTTTTTTGCATCTCCACCATATTTTTTTTGTAGTATCTGATTTATAGATTGTTTCAGGTGTAATGTTCCCATTTTTTTCCTTATCAAATTCTTTTGCAATCTCTGGGAAATTATCTGCTAGAGAATTACCATAACCAACTTTGTGACCGCTACAATAAGGACAGCCTTTCCCATAATTTCTGTTATTAGGTGTTGCATCATAAGGATGAGAAAACTCACATAACCACCAGACTTTTTTATTATGATTTGGCATCACTTCAGATGGAAGTAATGGTCTATTTTTTTCAAAATGCCATTCTTCAGCTAAACCGGGTCTTAAATATTCTAGATTATTATCAGGACAAACTTTTTTCTTAGCACAACATGGACAACCAGTTTTTTCTATAGTTCTTGAAGCAACAGTAGTTTCCCACTCATGAATGTCATGTTTTTTACATTTCCAGTGAACTTTTAAACTACTTCCAGGTAAATAATTTTCAGGATCTTTTTCATTTTTTCCCCAATCCCACTCTAAAAGTAATTCAGGATAGGTATACTTTATTGAATTACAAAAATTACAAATTAATTCTTCTTTACTTGTTACGGTGTTTGGCGATGAGCGAAAAGAATGTTCCTTTTTACATTTCCACCAAGTAGAAGCACCATAAGTTGGCCTAATTTTAAAAGGATCTTTTTCATTTTTCTTCTTATCCCAGAATTGAATGAATTCTGGTTTGAGAAATGCCAAGGATTCCTCTTTCTTAATTTCCCTTGATACTAAAATTTTATTTCCCATTTTAATAATCAATTAGGTAATGGTTTTTTCTTTGCCTGTTCTAAATCAGGGACAACTAGATTAGTTATGTTCCCGTGCCAATATGTTTTATACATTGAAATGAGTAAAACCTTTTTCATCTATTTCTCAATACCAAAGGGTTTATTATTAGGAGAATCTTACATATACCACTATATGTGGATTTTTACAAGAAGTGGGGATATACTTGGGGGTGCCTGACTGGGAAAATTAGTTAACTGTCGCAACTATCGCAACTATCGCAGCGTCTTTTAATCTTCCAAAAGTTTAGGGTTTACCTTTATTATCTTCTTCTTACCTTCTGTTACTAATATCACAGCCCCATGTTCTTCTAAAATTTTTAGAGCATCATCTCTAATTTTTTTTTGCCTAAGTTGATTCGGCCCTTCCTTAAGCACTATCCTCTGCGATAGTTGCGATAGTTGCGACATTTGACAGTAATTCTTGATCCAATTTTGTAATATAAAAGCATTCTTGAATTCCTCCGGAAGGCCATCAGTCACATATATTCTTTTTGCCTCATGCAGATACCATTCGGCAATTTTAATTGATTGCTCCATAGTATCTTGTTGTATTTCTCCTTCAGGACCATAATTAAAGACGTGAATAACCCCAGCTATCCTTACAGCCTGTTCCGCAATTTTACTTGCAAAGTCTTTGACTTCCGTAAATTCTCCTCCTGGTTTCAGGGCCTCTTCAATTTTATTAAAATAACAAATCCAAAGTTTTTTTGCTTCCTCGCATAATTCAATAACCGGAGGAATAAGCCGGCCTTCATCATCATCTGGTAAAGGTATTTCCATTATGTCTCTTACTCTGTTATGGAATATTTGCATTTTGGGTGTTCTCTCTGGTGGCACCTGATATTTTCTTTCTCCCATTGTCGACTTTGGCCTTTGTGTCAGGAAACGAGCAGAAGCTCCTATTGCACGACTCAAGTCATTTTGTTTCCCCTGCCATTTCTCGAATACTGTTTGCTGTAGCATAAAGTTAGCAGTACAACGTCTTCCTGTAATTTTTTTAGTTTTAGCTATTTTTCGTGTTGGTTCGAAATCGTTTCCATCCCATAATCGATTTATGATCGCAAGCATACCCATTGCGTTATCTTCTTTCATTCCATTTGATGCCACAAACAAACCACCTTCATCACTCCAAAGTGATGCTGAAGGATGGCCTGTGGCGATATGGTATGCAAAGGCTTCACTGGATACGTCTTCATAAAATATTTTTGGAGCAGTTTTAATCTCCGGCTCCTTAAGTTCATGATCCTCCAGTTTTGATTTCAAAATATCCAAAGGATCAGCGGAAAATTTGAATTCATTCATCTTTACCTTTCATTTCTATAGTTTGTTTTTTAGGTAATTCACTAAGAGCGTTCTTTTTCTGAGTTTCCTTAATTGCCGCCAAAAGCCCCTGTCGTTTTGCTTCCCATTCAGCGTGATCAGCAATTGATTTTTTAATTTCGTCTTTCATTTTATCGGCTTTCGCCCTTTCCCAATCTCTCAATGCTTTAGAAAATGCTTTATCCAGTGAACTTTTACGCTCCCCAGATTCTGCGATTGTCAATACTGATAAAGAGATTGGTCCTATATTTTGTGAGTCTCTCCCAACGTCAGTAAGTCCCTGACAGGCTAGAGATGCTGTTGCGAGTGCCGATCCTGCTATCATTGACAGAGGTTGCTTGCCATATCCATGAAATTCGATTACAGCCTCCTCCATAATAGTCCCTAATGCAGCTACAGGGAAAGGCCTGGGTTCTTCTTCTTCTCGGACTAGCGTTACGTAATCAGGCCATTCGCCATATTCATCAGCAGTGTCATCCCATTCATTCGCCAGGTCAGAAGTCCATTGGACAGCAGAATCTTTAACCATAGTGTTGAATTTATCAAGATCGTTACCTTCTATGCTAAGCCAGTCAGTTAAGTCACCTTTTGCAGGAATATCCGGAATTTCCAACCAAAGTACGGATTTGGCCACTTTGGTGATATTTGAGGCGATGATATTCATGCCTTTTCGTCCAGCATGGTCATTGTCCGGAACACAAGCTACATTTGCATCTTCAAACCATTTCAAATACTCATCACGCCATTTACCAGAACCTCCACAAAAAGTTGTAGCAGTTAGTCCAATCTTTTCAGCATTGTCACAGTCTTTCTCACCTTCTACTATAGCGATGCCTTTTCCTCTCTTCATCGCTTCAAGCATCTGAGGTAAATGATAAGGAACTCTTGTAACTCTATCCAATGTGAACCTGCCGTCAGGTCTTCTTGGCCTAAAGTCCTTTGGCTTGAACCTGACAACATCCATTACATGATTACCGCCTTCATCTTCGTATCTGTATGTGGATTCAATCGTTTTGGGCTGGGTCTTTTCTTCCTGGATAAAGAATTGGTTTTCCTGCATACCCAAAGCAGTTACTACAGATTCAAATGAACATCCTGCCTGACACTTAAAGAGAATCTTTTCCTTAGTGAAGGATGCAGTCAGACTTGGCAATTTGTCATTATGTGAGGGGCAAAGCGCTTCAATACCATTTCTGGTTTGTTTGACTTTATCCAGCTTTGAGCAAAACAATCTCCAGTTATCATTTAATGATTCCATTAACCTCCTAGTGATTCCAAGCCAGAATCTAAAATTTGTTCTATGATGGAATCTTCTATTCTCACGCACCTTCCAATCCTTTTCACAGGAATCTTACCTTGAAATATCCAACTCCTTACAGTTGAAACCTCTACAGTAAGATGTTCAGCCGCTTCTTTCACGTTCAAGTACTGTTTTTTCTGCATAATTACCTTTTAGTATTAATTGTTATGGTTTCTACTTGACAGTTAATTTATACTAATTTACTATCGTTATTAACATTACTATAATTAATATATAGTGTCAATATGCATTTAGACAATAAATTTTACTAGCATTTAGACATAACAATTGGAAGGATCACTAATGACAGACCTAAAAGAGGATCACAAGCATCCATTTAATTCTCGGCTGGAAGAATTCAGGAATCATCTTAACTTTAAAAGCAAAAGGGCATTTTATGAGTATGCAAAAATAGATAGTTCACAATTTTTTAGAGTGACCAACGGATTTGCAAAACCTGGATTTAATTTCTTTGAGAAACTTACAATTGCATTCCCTGATCTCAATTTGTCTTGGTTCCTGACTGGAGAAGGGGAAATGAATTTAGACAGGCTAGATGATGCTGAGAAAACAATTCTAGATAATTACCGAAAACTCCCAGAAGATGAAAAAATTGAATTTGAAGTAAAGGCCAGTTTATTTGGTAAGGAAGTATCTGAAAGAAAGCTGCTTACTCAGAATATTATAAAAAATGAAGTTGTCGAAAGTATCGCTCGTTTCCAAGGGGAACTAAAGGATAAACTTGAGTTACTGCAAAGATTGAGGGCCAAGTTTTTACAAGGACTTAAAGAAGAGGAAAAGAGTCTTGCGGTTGCGATGTATGGTTTTGATGAAGTTAAAAAGCAATACCAAGAAATAGAATCAGAAATTCAAAAGCTAATTTCCCTTGATTCAGATTACATTAAGGAATTTTTAGCCAAAATAAAATAAGGAGTAAAAATGGGTATCTTAGTTGAGTGTTCAGCATGCAGGATAAGAGGTGGACTTAAAAGAAAGATATGTAAATGTGGTCACAATGTCCAAAAGGCTAGCTCCAAGAATTATTGGATTGAATACTATTTAGAAGGTAAACGTACTAGAGAACGAATTGGCAGGAGCAAGCAGGCTGCCGAGAATCGTTTAAGAGAGATTCAAACTGCTAAAGCGGAAGGTAGGAATATCCGCAAAAATAAGAATACTATTGTTACTCTAGGAGGTCTGAGAGAATGGTATCTTGATTTATCAGAAGTAAAGCAAAGAAGAAGTTTTTCGAGTATTAAAAAATGCCTCAGAATTTGCGTAGAAGGCATTGGAGACATTACAGTAAGTCAATTGTCAAAAAACCGTCTTGAATTATTCAGAAAAAAGAGGC